>CAYUPL010000018.1:0-58004 GCA_964446655.1 uncultured Desulfopila sp. | reverse complement strand
CTAGCCCCCTTACCATTGAATAGCTCCAAGCAGTTCCTCAAGAGCCATCTCGACCCGTTCTTCACTGTTCTCTTTCATACTAAGATAGAGTGAAAGGGGATCAACTGTCCCCTTCCTGCCATAACTCGTTAAAAGTTGAGGCTGATATGCCCAGATTTCCATTTCAACAGCATCGGGGGCTGGACGGTCCAGGAGCACGACATCTCGATTTTGCTGCAGAACATTCCACTCGTTTTGGCCGACAGCATAAGCTTCCCGCCTTGGCTCGGCCAGCATAGAGTAGGTTGCCAAAGCTGTTAATCCGGCTTTCAACCCTACCTTAACAGCGCGATTATGCTTGAAGAGATAGTTCCGCCGCTTAATCGGGTTACGCCAGTATGGTTGTAACTGCTGCCAGAACTCATGTTTGGACAGGTCGTCTTTTCGTACAGCACCATATTTTTCATCAGGATGAGCCTCATCAAGTGCAGTCTCTATCTCTTTGAACCCCCGGGACATTGTCATCTTGGAATAACCAAGAATTTTGGCCATTTCTGTTGGTGTCCTTCTATCAGCCAGCACACTGCCAGGGGAGTTGTATATCCAATAGAGCACCAGAATCTGGGTGGCAGGGCTAAACAGGTGAATGTTTTTTTGCTTTGGCCGACGGAAATATTCCCGCAGATCAAGCGCAAGCATTGGCAAATACAGCTGGTTCCCCGGCACGATGAAAGGTATCCCAGCCTCAATCAGCCGCTTTCGCTCAAAAGAACTCACTTGTTCTCGGACATAGACGACTTCTCCATGCCAGCTGTCTTTGACCTGCATTATATGTTTATGGATTGCGGCCGGAGAATAATCTTCATCGCCCGCTTCAACCATAAACAGCAGTTTCAGCCCATAAATTCGAGCAAGGTAGAAAACATAGGTATCCTGCAGAAAGTAAGGCAATGACGTAAAGTGCTCCCACTTCTGTGTGGATATACTGATATTCAGGGTGTCGCGTAAGTATCCGACAAGACATTCGATAAGCATAGTTTTCTATCTCCGTAACATTATTCCTGCACGATAACACTGGCGATGTTACTGTGCAATAATAATGTTACAGAGACTGCCCGACAGCAAAGGCTGTGCAACAGACTATAGGCTGGGTTCCAGTTGATATTGAGGACAAAGGAGAACCTCACACATCAGCATAATATCAGAGAGGTGTACTCTACACAGAACAGGAACTCATCAATAAAACAAGAAAAGGGCAACTCCAGTTGTTGGAGTTGCCCTTTGGCATTCTGGTGCCGGAGGTCGGAATCGAACCGACACGGGGCGAACCCCGCTGGATTTTGAGTCCAGTGCGTCTACCAGTTTCACCACTCCGGCATAGAGGTGCTTATACAATAGATGGTGCTCTTCAGTCAAGAGAGATCTCTTGCAATAGAAAGGGAAAATTGATCCGTCTCTCCCGCACAGAGGTGTTGGAATTTTTCATCCCCGCAATGGCTCTGCCGGGCTGCAAACAACCAGGCATTACCTCGCCGGAAGTTGCCGGATCTATACCCTGCCGTTCTTATACTCCCGATAATATTTCAAAACACGATCGACATACTGCACCGTCTCCGGTATCTGCGGAATACCCTGGGTCTTTTTTACCAACGTTGGTCCGGCATTATAGGCGGCCAGGGCCAGTCTGAGATCCTGCTGGAAGGTGTTGAGAAGATAGCGGAGATAGCGGGTGCCGCCATTGATATTGGCATCGGGATCAAAAGGATTCCCAACCTTGAGTTCTCTGGCGGTTCCGGGCATCAACTGCATCAGCCCCTGCGCTCCTTTTTCCGATACAGCCCTGGCATTAAAAGCCGATTCCGTCCGTATAACTGCCCGGATAAGGTGTGGATCTATATCGTAGCGGACTCCATAATACCTTATGATCCTGTCATATTGCGCAGAACGCTGCGCCATCAGGTCTCTTCCCGAGAAAGATCCCTGTCCCAGAAAAGTGGTGTCTCTCTCCCGGAACACCACAGGACGGCACGCCTCCGACTCCAGCGTATCTGTAAACTTGACTTTGCCGTTGGCTTGGACACATTGGTACATCGCGGCCATACCATTTACAGGGCCTGTGACAAAGAGCAATGCGGAAAACAGGATTAACCGAGCAAAACCCATTCAGCTTCCTAAAGTGATTATTTTACGTTCTTCACTCTCGATAGACGAGACTATTTCTTCCGTTTTTCCCAATCTGCCAGAAACTGCTCCATACCCCTGTCGGTCAAGGGATGCTTGGCGAGTTGCTCGATAACCTTCAGTGGGATTGTGGCTATGTCGGCACCCACCATGGCGGCATCAATGACATGGAGCGGATTGCGCACGCTGGCCACAATGACTTCACTCTCATAGCCATAGTTCTGGTAAACCGTCATGATATCGGCCACAAGATCCATGCCCTGGTGACTGATATCATCGAGCCTGCCGACAAAGGGAGAAACGAAACTTGCCCCTGCTTTGGCGGCAAGCAGAGCCTGAGAGGTGGAAAAAACCAGGGTGACGTTTGTTTTTATACCCTCGGCGGTCAATCGTTTTACAGCTTTGAGCCCCTCGATGATCATCGGCACTTTGATAACGATCTTATCGTCGATTTTGACCAGTTCTTTAGCTTCCGCCACCATACCATCGGCTTCGAGGCTGACCACCTCGGCAGAGACCGGACCGTCTACTATCCGGCAGATTTCCTGCAAAATCTCTTCAAAGGATTTGTCTTCTTTGGCGACAAGCGAAGGATTGGTGGTCACACCATCCACCATGCCCATCTCCACACCTTTTTTGATCTCTTCAATATTGGCGGTATCTATAAAAAATTTCATTGTTGCTCTCCTTTTTCTGAAACAAATGTGTTGCGGCATTCTTCACTGCAGAAATATATGGTCTTGCCCTGATACTGAGTCGTTATAGCCTGCTGTTTCGGGACAAGTTTTTTACATACAGGGTCTTCAACCAGCACGTCCGAGACACCGGCAGGACCATTTATAGTGGAACTGTCTTTCTTTTTCTTTTTTTTCCCGCCGCTTCCTCTAACTAGAAGATAGCCGATATACAGGAGGATACCAATGATAACTATCCTTATGGGGCTCATCGCTCTTCCTGGTTACTCCTCATTCATGATGGTGCAGCAGCGGTGGCCACTCTACTCTGCTGATTGCCTGAGTCTCAATACAGCCAAGGCGCATCTGCCGATACAGGTCCTCCAGCTTCTCCTTCGCCGTGAGGCCATCGACGGGGTCCCTGAAGTCAGGCGCCAGCTGAGCCAGCGGCTCAAGCACAAAAAGTCTCTCTGCCAGGCTGGGGTGAGGAAGAATCAACCTGCTGCTCTTTACCACCATCCTGCCAAAATAGAGCATATCAAGGTCCAGAGTCCGGTCCTGATATCCTTCCTCCAGGCCCTCTCTCCTCCTGCCGAAAGACCATTCCACTTTCATGAGAAGATCAAGAAAATCCAGAGGCGACAAAGTGGTCTCAAGCCTGCCGACACTGTTGGTAAACCAGTTGCTGCTTGCCATTCCCACAGGAGAGGAGAGAAAGGGCGCCGACATCGCCATGGTCGCGATACCGGGCGCCGCATCGATTTCCTCCCAGGCTCGCTGCAGGGTCTGCAACCCATCACCGAGGTTGGAACCGAGTCCTATGTAGGCGATTATTCCCAAAACATTTTCTAAAGATCCTGCAGCCCGAGAACATCAAACATCGAATAGATGCCGGGTTTTCTGCCCACTATCCAGGCAGCGGCCTTTATTGCGCCTCTGGCAAAATGATCACGGCTATGCGCCCGGTGCACAAGTTCGAGACGCTCTCCCGAACCGGCGAAGTAGACGGTATGTTCACCGACTATATCCGCCGCCCGGATGCTCTGTATTCCTATTTCCTTCGCCATGCGTTCGCCGATGATGCCATTTCTGGTAAACACACCTACTTCAGTGAGATTACGGTTAACACCTTCGGCTGCCATTTCACCAAGCTTTATGGCGGTTCCGCTCGGTGCATCCTTTTTCCTGTTGTGATGCGCCTCCAGTATCTCTATATCGTAGTCATCGCCCAATAATGCCGCTGTTTTTTTGACCAGCTTGAACAAGACATTGACACAAATAGACATATTAGGCGCCTGAACACAGGGAAAAGCGGCGCTAAGCCTGCCCAGTTCCTCCAGTTCATCCTGTTGCAGTCCCGTGGTACCGATGACCATGGCCTTGCCGTATTTCGAGGCCAGACGGGCAAATTTCATGGTGGCCTTATGAAAGGTGAAATCGATAATGACATCGCCCTGCTCGATAACCGCCTCCAGATTTTCCGCGATGATCACACCGTTGCGCCCAAGCCCGGCGATTTCGCCGGCATCCTTGCCGATATCCGGGCTGCCGGTCGCTTCAAAGGCGGCAGAGTAGACAAGCTCTGGATGCGCCGCAACCATGGCACCGATCTTTCGCCCCATTCTACCGGTAGCACCAGCTATTATAACTTTTATTTTCGTCATATTTTTCCTTTCCGCTCACAATACGGTGTCCTGTTGCCGTGCGCAACCCGCCACCCAACGGAAGCAGTCCGCACGCCTTTGCCCTGGTTTTACATCATGCCGAGATCGCCCAGGGTCCGGCGCAGCATTGCCGTTGTTTCTTCGTCTGCCGGGGTAATGGGCAGGCGCGGTGAACCGTCCTTGATTTTTTGCATCAGTTCCAATCCTTTCTTGGCCGGAGCCGGACTGGGATTTTTAAACATCAGTTTCATCAACGGGAAAAGACGGTAATGCTGCATACATGCGGTGGCGATGTTTCCTCCCAGAGCGGCCTCAATCAACTCCACCATGCCTTTCGGGTCGAGATTTGAAACAACCGATATAACCCCATGCCCTCCAATGAAAACAGTGGGCATAGCGGTAAAATCATCTCCTGAAAGAATAATGAAATCGTCCGGGCAGAAGCGAATAACATCACTGATCTGTTCGAGGCTGCCGCAGGCTTCCTTAATCCCTATGATATTGTCTATTTCGGCCAGCCTGGCCACGGTTTCAGGTAAAATATTGACCACCGTCCGGCCGGGAACATTATAGAGGAAAATTGGAATATCGACCGCTTCGGCAATTGCCTTGAAATGCGCGTAGATTCCCTGCTGATTCGGCTTATTGTAATATGGCGCCACGGAGAGCACCGCATCGGCCCCCGACTGCTTTGCACTTTCAGTGAACTCGATGGCCTCAAGGGTATTATTGGCACCGGTGCCGGCAATAACAGGGACCCGGCCCGCCACGGTATCGACAGTAAGCTGAACCACTCTTTTATGCTCATCAAACCCAAGGGTGGCCGACTCTCCGGTGGTTCCACAGGGAACCAGGCCGTTAATTCCTGCCCCGATCTGGTACTCGATCAGATCGACAAAACCCTGCTCGTCCACCTTCCCGTCTCTGAAGGGGGTGACTATTGCCGTAAATGCGCCTCTATAGTTTTTCATAACTCCTCTCGCTCCTCTCTATTTTGATCCGCCTCTTTGCCTCATTCACAACAGCGACTCAGCAGTCAATTCTCCATGGTAAACAATCCGGGCCGGTCCTGTCAGAGAGACATTGTGGACACTGCCGTCTTGCCGCACGTCAAAATCGATGGTCAGCCGATCTCCGCCCGAGGTGACAACCTGCACCGGAGAGACTGAATTTCTCTTGATGGAGGCGATGATTGCAGAAGCAACGGCCCCTGTGCCGCATGCTCTGGTTTCATCTTCGACTCCTCTTTCATATGTTCGTGCCAGGATTTCGTCCGGACCGAGGATGGTAACAAAATCGGCATTAGTTCCCTCCGGCTGAAACATGGGATGGAAACGGATCTCAGGTCCCCATTCCTTTACCGGAACCTGCCGGTCTTCCACAAAAATTACGGCATGCGGCACCCCGGTATTGATGAAGAACACCTGACGCTCTTCCCCACCGATCCTGATTGCCGAATATTCTCTATACCCAACAGGGTCCGTCATGCGCAGCCGGACACTCTCCTCGCCGCAGATCTCCGCTTCGATGATTCCGGCCAGGGTCTCGAACCGCATCGTTCTGCCGGCAATGCCCGCCAGGTAAGCAAAACGGGCAGCACACCTGGCACCGTTGCCGCACATTTCCGCAACAGAGCCGTCGGCATTGTAGAACTGCCAACTGAAATCGGCCCTGGACGAGTCTTCAAGCAGAATGACACCGTCAGCGCCAACGGAGAACATTCTCCGACAGACCCTGCGGCTGAAGTTTTGCTGCTCTGCAGCAGGAATGATCTTCCGACGGTGATCGATCACCACAAAATCATTGCCTGTACCATTCATTTTAGTGAAGGCAAGTGGGAAAATTTTTTCCAACAAACAACCTCCTTCCGGCTCTGGTTACGTCTAATCTCCGGGCAGAACTACGTTAACCCGGATCAGTGTCGTGTAGTGACTTCGTCTGATTTTGTACTCTCGTTTCCTTCCTTGTCAAAGGCGGTTACAGCATAATACACCCTGGCATCTTGTGGTGCTTTACTGTCAACAAAAATGGTCTGCGTGGCACCCACCTCACCGATCTTAACACCGCGGCTTTGACCCTCGAGCCGTCTGTATACCATATATCCGGCAAGATCATCCACATCAACGCGGTCCCAGAATATTCTGAGATCGGTGGCGGAAGCGACCACCCTCACGCCGGTAACGGCTGGAGGGGGAACGATATCCTTGACCCTCACACTGACGGATTCACTGACAGATCCGTCAATCAGGTCATTTTCATACAGCATATTGCTCCTGACCATATAGTGATACACGGCACCACTTTGCACGTCCTGGTCGACATAAACGGTTTTTCCCTGCAGCGCTTCCCCCGTCTCGACATATTGTCTGCCGTCTCTGCTCTTCATCACCTGATAACTCAGAGGCAGATCAGCCGGGCTGCCGTCGACCAGCGTTGTCACCGGTGACCAGCTCAGCCGCACACTGCTTTGCGCCGGAACCGCCTTGAGATTGGCGGGAGCACCGGCTGGAGTATGAAAAACAAAAGAGACGATATTGGAATCAGCCCCGGCGGCCCACCAGCTGGTTCTCGATCTGACCTTGAAGAAATACTTGTTGCCGGAGCGCAGCATGCCGCTCAGATATTCCATGGTATTTCTTTCCTCGACACCGCTGGCGCCGCCCGGCAGTTCGAGAGGTTCACCAAATGGAATGGGGCAGCCGCCGCAAAAATCCGCCAGCGGCATTTCCGCCCGGTAGAGCTCAAAAGAAAGGATCTGATCGATGTTTTTTCCGCTCACCGTTTCCACGGGATAGGACCAGGTCAATCGAGCCCCTTCCTCATCAAGGGTATAGCGCAAATCCTCAATCGCTTTTGGCACCACGGTCTGCGGCGGTACAGGATCGGTTTTATAGCCGCAACCACCGCTTAAAAGGGTTCCAGCCAACAGGATTGTACCGGCAAACCATACACTTTTCGTCAATTTCATGAGATCAGTCCCAATTGTTTTTCCGCTTTTTCTAAAGCCTCCTCCACCCGTATCTGTGCTGTTCCACCACTGGAAACCCTGCTGTTCACTGATCCTTCAACGGAGAGAAGTGCATAGACATCATCTGCAATCACCGGGGAAAACTTCTGCAGCTCTTCGAGGGAAAGATCTTCCAGCTCGCAGCCTTTTCCGATACAGAACGCAACGGTCTTTCCCACAATGGCATGCGCCTCGCGAAAGGGCACATTTTTCATAACAAGATAATCGGCAAGATCGGTTGCCGTCATAAAACCGGTCCGCGTTGCCTGATACATCCGCTCGGTGTTAAACTTGAGGTTCGACAGTAACTCCGCCATGATGCCAAGAGAGGCCGAAACCGTATCCACCGCATCAAAAACCGGCTCCTTATCTTCCTGTAAGTCACGATTGTAGGTGAGCGGCAAACCTTTCATCAGGGTCAGCAGCGACATCAGACTGCCGATCACTCTACCGCTCTTGCCGCGAATCAATTCAGGAATGTCGGGATTTTTCTTCTGCGGCATGATTGATGATCCGGTGCAGAAGGCATCGTCAATGGCGACAAAAGAAAATTCCTGGCTGGACCAGAGCACCAGCTCTTCGGAAATACGGGAGAGATGCATCTGCATTAAAGCGCAGCAGCTGACAAACTCAACGGCAAAATCGCGGTCTCCGGCGCTGTCCATGGAGTTGGCGGTGACACCTTCGAAATGAAGCGCTTCGGCAACGGTTTCTCTCTTGATGGGCAACCCGGATCCGGCCAGAGCGGCACAACCCAAAGGAGAGAGGTTGATACGTTTGCGGCAGTCCAGAATACGTTCCCGATCCCGGCCGAACATCTCGTAATAGGCCAGCATGTGATGGGAAACAAGCACAGGCTGGGCACGCTGCATATGCGTATAGCCAGGCATAATATGGCCGAGATACTGCCGTGCCAGCACGACGCACGCCTTCTGCACATCGGTGAGGAGTAAGGCAAAACGGTCGCACTGATCACGCAGGTACATTTTCAGATCAAGAGCTATCTGATCATTTCTGCTCCTGGCACTGTGCAGCTTGGCACCGGCCGGACCGATCTTTTCCACCAGAGCCTTTTCGATGTTCATATGGACATCTTCCAGCTCACGCCGAAACTGAAACTCACCCCGCTCGATTTCTCTCTCGATGGTACTCAGACCATCAACGATGGCATCAAGCTCGTCCTGGTCCAGCACGCCCTGGTCTTTGAGCATGGCGGCATGGGCCTTGCTGCCGACAATATCATATTTATAGAGCCGCACATCATAGTGAATTGAGGCGGTGAAGTCCTCAACGGACGTCGCTGTCGTCCCACTGAAACGACCACCCCATAGTTTTTGCAATCCACCTGTCTTTTCTTTGCTCATGACATTTGCCTTACTTTTTCTGCAAAGCCTGAATGCGTAAACGCAGGCCGTGTAGTCTGATGAATCCGGTGGCATCGCCCTGATCGTAGACATTGTCCTCTTCGAAGGTGGCAAAGCTCTCCTGATAGAGCGACTGGTCCGACTTTCTCCCCACGGGGGTGCAGTTGCCTTTATACAGCTTGAGTCGTACCGTACCGTTGACGCTCTTCTGGGTCTCGTCCATGGTTTTCTGCAGCAACTCTCTTTCCGGAGAGAACCAGAAACCATTGTAAATAAGAGCTGAATAGCGCGGGATCAGCGAATCGCGTATCTTCATGACCTCCCGATCCAGGGTGATGGTTTCCAGATCACGGTGGGCCTTTCTCAGAATGGTACCGCCTGGTGTTTCATAGACGCCACGGGATTTCATGCCGACAAATCGATTCTCCACCATATCGAGACGACCGATACCGTTCTCGCCGCCCAGCTTGTTCAATCGGGTAAAAAGGGCCAGCGGCTCCATTTGTACCCCGTCCAGGGCTACGGGATCACCTTTTGCAAAATCGATTTCCAGGTAGGTCGGTGTATCGGGCGCCTTCTCCGGCGAGACCGTCATCTGGAACATTGCTTCATCCGGTCCATTCCAGGGATCTTCCAGAATGCCGCCTTCATAGCTGATATGGAGCAGGTTTTCGTCGCAGCTGTACGGTTTTTCCTTGGTAACCGGCACCGGAATGTTGCGGTCCTTGGCGAATTCCACCAGTTTGCGGCGCGACGTCAGGTCCCAGGTCCGCCAGGGCGCGATGATTTTCAAACTTGGATCAAGACCGATATAGGCAAGCTCAAAGCGAACCTGGTCATTGCCTTTGCCTGTGGCGCCATGGCTTACCGCATCGGCACCTTCCATATGGGCGATGCGCACCTGTTCCTTGCTGATCAGCGGCCTGGCAATAGACGTGCCGAGCAGATACGATTCCTCGTAGATGGCATTGGCGCGGAAGGCTGGAAAGATATAGTCTTCCACGAATTCTTTTTTCAAATCGGAAATAATCACCTTTTCCGCCCCTGTCGCCAGTCCTTTAGCGCGCACGGCGTCCCAGTCCTCCTGCTGACCGATATCGGCCGAGTAGGCAATGACGGGACACTGATATTCCTCTTCCAGCCACTTCAGTATAACAGAAGTATCCAGGCCGCCGGAATAGGCCAGTACGATTTTCTCTACATTCATAGCTTCCCTCTGAATATGATGATGGGTAATCCCATGAAAAAATTATTGCTGCAGGCCGGCAAGGCTTCCCCCCAGAAGAAGCTCAAGGATTGCCTTGTGCATGTGCATTTTATTTTCCGCCTGATCAAAAGCAACACACTGCTTCGACTCGAGCACTTCTTCACTTATTTCTTCCCCCCGGTGCGCCGGCAGGCAATGGAGAACAATGGCATCGGCAGGCGCCTTCTGCAGAAGTCCGCGATTAACCTGATAGGAGCCGAAGATGGCAAGTCTCTCCTCCTGTTCATTTTCCTGTCCCATGGAAGCCCAGACATCGGTGTTGATCACATCCGCGCCCACAACGGCTTCTTCCGGATCGTGCAACAATGTTATCGGTTTGACGGCAGCAGCCATGGCTCGCTGCAGAATCTGCGAATCGGGCTCATATCCCTTGGGACAGGCCAGAAAGAGTTCGAAGCCCAGGATGGAGGCCGCCTGAATCCAGGAGTTTGCCATATTGTTCCCATCACCGATCCAGACGATTTTACTCTCCTGCAACACCTTTTTCCGTTCGATGACCGTCATGATATCGCTTAACACCTGGCAGGGATGATGCAGATCGGTCAAGGCGTTGATGACGGGCACGGTGGAGTAACGGGCCAATTCGGTGACCACTTCCTGGCCGAAGGTTCGGACTACCATGCCGTCGACATATCGGGCCATGACCCGGGCCATATCCTTGAGCGGCTCCGACCTGGCCAGCTGGGTATCTCGGGCGGAGAGGAAAATGACCTGGCCACCGAGACCATACATGGCCGCCTCGAAGGATACCCGGGTCCTGGTGGATGGTTTTTCAAAGACAAGCCCTATGGTTTTCCCCTGGAGCTGGCGGTGCATGATTCCTTTTTTCTGTTCGTCCTTCAACTGGGCGGCTCGCCCAAGGAATGTCTGCAATTCCTCCCTGGTAAAATCTTCTAATGACTGCATATGTGTTGGCATATCGTTCACTCTTCATCGGCATCGGAAAGGCAGTCTTCCGCAGAAATCCAGTTCTCTCTGGTTGCTGCACTCACTTTCCCAGGAGAAAACCTTTATAACTACAAAAAAAAACGCTGTTTTGCAAAGAAATTCAGGTTTTCTTGCGGATCAGTTTTTTAACACCCTTAGACTGATATCTCCTCCAGCACCTCGGCAAGGGTTGTAACCATCCGGTCAATTTCTTCCTCGGTAACAATCAGAGGCGGGGCGAATCGAAGGGCGGCATTACCGGCAAAGTTGATCAAAAAACCTCGATCAAACATACCATTGACAATATCGACGCCCTTGGCAATTCCCGCCTCGGTCAGCACCAGAGCCTGCAGCATTCCCGCACCTCGACTGCCGCTCAACAAGGCATTGAACCGGGGCACAAGCTCAATCAGTCGGCCATGCAGATAGTCGCCCCGCTGCCGAACTCCCTGGAGAAAGCCATCCTCCAGCAGGATATTGAGCACGGCAAGCCCGGCAGCAGCGGCAACCGGATTACCGCCGAAAGTGGAAGCATGTGTGCCCGGCACCATGGCGGCCGCAACAGCTTCCCTGGTCAGCATGGCCCCTATGGGCAGACCATTGCCAAGGGCCTTGGCCAGTGTCATGATATCAGGAACAACGCTGCATTGTTCGTAGGCAAACAGGGTTCCACAGCGTCCCAGGCCGGTCTGCACCTCGTCAAAGATAAGAAGAAGGTCGTTTTCGTCGCACAGTTTTCTTATGGCCGCCAGATATTCCCTGCTCAGCGGCCGGACGCCGCTTTCTCCCTGTATCGGTTCGCATAACACGGCACATGTCTTGGCGTTGATATGACGTTTAAGCATATCGATATCACCAAAGGGCACATGAACAAAACCGTCGGGCAGCGGCTCAAACCCCTTGTGAAATTTCGGCTGACCGGTGGCCGCCACTGTGGCGAGGGTCCGGCCGTGAAAGGAGCCCTCCAGACTGAGAATCTGATAACGTCCCTCGCCTGAAGAAATGCGGGCCAGCTTGATGGCCGCCTCATTGGCCTCCGCCCCACTGTTGCACATAAAGACCTTGTCGGCAAAGGAGTTGGCGACCAATTGCTCGGCAAGTTCGGTCTGTGGTCTGGTGTAATAAAGATTGGAGACATGGACTAGCTCCCCAACCTGCCGGCAGACAGCCTCGGTTACCCTGGGGTGGCAGTGGCCGAGGGAGCAGACCGCGATACCGGCAAGGAAATCAAGATAGCTTTTACCGTCATCACTATACAGGACACATCCCTCACCTTTGACCATGACTGCGGGATAACGGATATAATTGTTGACGAAAACCGTCTCGTTCCTGCTTTGTATATCATCTTTGCTGGTGTTTTTCGTACTCATTCTATTATCTGTGTTCCCACTCCTTCGCGGGTGAACATCTCCAGTAAAATTGCATGTTCAACGCGGCCATCGATTATATGTGTCTTGACCACGCCTTTGACGAGCGCCTCGGCGCAACAGCGCACCTTCGGAATCATGCCGCCGGCCACCGTGCCGTCTTCAATTAAGGTTTCCAGATCGCTCTGCCGGATGGTGGTCAACAGGGTATCATTTTTGTCTTTGACTCCTGCGACATCCGTCAACAGGATCAGCTTGGCCGCCTTCAGCTCTCCAGCGATGGCGCCGGCAACCAGATCCGCATTGATATTATAGGCCTGCCCGTCCTCACCGACTCCGACAGGAGCGATCACCGGAATGAATTCTTCCCGTTCCAGACTTTGCAGCACACTGGGATTTATGCTGGTCACCTGGCCCACCCGGCCCAAATCGATTAATTCCGGCGGCGCGTTGTCTGCTACAGCCTTGCTCACCTGCAGTTTACGGGCACAGACCAGATCACCATCTCTACCGGAAAGCCCCACCGCCTTCCCGCCGCAATGATTGATCAGGCCGACTATCTCCTTGTTTACTTTCCCCACCAGAACCATCTCAACGATGTCCATGGTCTCGCCGTCGGTCACCCGCATGCCCTGCACATAATTGGCTTTAATATCGAGACGCTCGAGAAACCTGTTGATCTGAGGCCCTCCGCCATGCACAATTACCGGATTGATACCGATGTGCTTCATCAGGATAACATCAAGGGCAAACTGTTTTTTGAGGTGTTCGTCCACCATGGCGTGTCCACCATATTTTATCACCACGGTTTTATGCCTGAACTCCTGCATATAGGGAAGAGATTCGATAAGAACCTTAGCCCGCTCTATACTTGCCTGCATCGCGCTCCTCTGGTATTGAACCTGTCATGCATGATAATCTTAACAGCACATCACTACGCGTACTTCATGATTTTTAAGAAAACAAACTCTTTCAAAAAATACAAAATCTTAGATACCATTTTCCCCTGGTCTCACTGATCACATTCTACTTATTCACAGTATATTAGTAAAGTACTTCTTCCATGCTCTGAAACACCCCTTTCCTTTACAAGTGAAACAGGTTAATGTATAACAGGCTCGGAAATTGCACTACCAACCGCTTTTTTTGTCGGAGAACCTTTATGCGGACATATCAACTACTTACTTCGCCTCTTATCCTGGCTGCTTTGTTGTTCTGTTGTGTACTGCTGCCCGGTAGCATCGGCGTGGCACAGGAAAACCCCATTCAGATAGCTGCCGACAAGATGACGGCTGTCGATAAATCCCAGACCGTCGTTTTTACGGGGAACGTTGACGCCCGCCAGGGGGATGTGCG
This sequence comes from uncultured Desulfopila sp., assembly GCA_964446655.1. Lineage (GTDB taxonomy): Bacteria > Desulfobacterota > Desulfobulbia > Desulfobulbales > Desulfocapsaceae > Desulfopila_A. The sequence goes on along the minus strand of CAYUPL010000018.1, from coordinate 44,218 downwards.
CATTCGCTCCGATGAAATGACCATTTATTATCTCGAGGATGATAACAGTGGCAGCAACACCACCAAAAATGCCCAGCAGGTAAAAGAGATCATCTGTAAAGGCAACGTCGAAGTTACCAGCCTGGAATGGCTTGGCACCTCGAATACCATGCACTATTTTTCCAAGAAAAACCTGGTCCGGCTGCTCGGCAATGCCAAGGCTTACAAAGGACAGAACATGGTGCAGGGCGAAAGAATTGATTATCATCTGGATACGGGCCGGTCAGAGGTGTTCGGCGCCAACGTCCAGACGGAAGACGGCAAGGCGAGCAGCGAAAAAACAGGCAGGGTCAACATGACCATACTGGAAGAATAATCAGGTAGCGACCTGAGGAGAAACGTATCTTGTCCCTTTTGGAAACCAGAAAAATAAAGAAGAAGTACGGCAGCAGAACAGTCGTCGACGGTGTCAGCCTGGAGGTCAACACCGGCGTAATCGTCGGTCTGCTCGGTCCCAACGGTGCCGGGAAAACGACTTCGTTCTACACCATAGCAGGTTTTATTCGTCCCAATGAAGGCAATGTCCTGCTGGATGGGGAGGTGATAACCAATCTGCCGATTCACAAAAGGGCTCGTAAAGGTATTTCTTACCTGGCTCAGGAGCCGTCGGTCTTTAAAAAATTGACGGTTGAAGAAAATGTCCGCATCATCCTGGAACCGCTCAAGCTTACCAAAAACGAGATTAACAACAGAATCGACGAACTGATGCATGATCTCGGTATTGAATATCTGCGTGACAACAAAGGTCATGCTCTTTCCGGCGGCGAACGGAGGCGAGTGGAGATAATGCGGGCCCTGGCCACCAGGCCCAGGTTTATCCTGCTCGATGAACCTTTCGCAGGAATCGACCCGCTTGCCGTCACGGATCTGCAAAAAATCATCCGCGAACTGAAGGAAAGAGGGCTTGGTGTGCTCATCTCGGACCATAATGTCCGGGAAACACTGCAGGTGTGTGATTTTGCCTATATCATGAACTCCGGCCGTATCTTAACAAGCGGCGTGGCCGATGATATTATTGAAAGTGAAGTCGCTCGCAAGATCTATCTTGGTGAAAATTTTCGCATGTAATCTGTAATTATGGCCCTGGAACTCAGACAACAACTCAAGCTCGTTCAGAAACTGGTAATGACACCACAGTTGCGTCAGGCAATCAAGCTGCTCCAATTGAACCGGCTCGAATTAACAGACGCCCTTCGTGCCGAGATAGAACAAAATCCGGCGCTCGAGGAAGAACTGGGCACCTATGATGCTGGGGAACTGGCCCGGGGCCTCTCTTCCACGCTGGAACCGACTGAGCCGGACAGAGAAGGCGACTACACCGAACGTGTTTCCGTAAGTGACACACTGGCGGAAACAAACTGGTCGGACTATGCCAACACTTTCGACAGCAACTTTTCTTTTGCCAGGGAAACCCCTCCGGCCGACGCCCCTTCTCAATTCGATTTCATTTCGGAAAAACCAGGCTTATCCTCTTACCTTTACTGGCAGCTGGCTCACTGCGATCTGGAGCCAAACGAGTGGGATGTCGCCCGTTTTATCGTCGGCAACCTCAATCGGTACGGTTTTCTCGAAACCGACATAGAAACAATCATAGCGCAAACCGGTTCAGACAACGATGAGGTTGAATATGTTCTCGAGGTCATTCAGGATCTCGACCCTCCAGGTGTCGGCGCACGCGATGTCGGCGAATCGCTGTACCTGCAGCTCGTCAGAAAAGGGATGGGAGACAGTCTGGCCGCAATGATTGTGCGGACGCACCTGCCTTTGCTGCAGACCAAAAATTATAAGGCCCTGGTCAGGGAAACCGGGCGCAAACGCAGCGAAATACTGCGGGCCATCGACTATATCACCAGTGAGCTGACTCCCTTCCCGGGATTGCCCTATTCCAACGACACTACCAACTATATTGTGCCCGATGTCTACGTGCGCAAGATCGATGGGGAATACGTCATACGACTTAATGATGACGACATGCCGAGGTTGAAACTGTCATCATACTATCAGGAACTTCTCAGCTCAAATGAAGCCTTGCAGAAAGAGTCAAAAAGCTACATCGCTGAAAAACTGAAAAGTGCCGAATGGTTCATCAAATCCATCCATCAGCGTCAGAAAACTATTTTCAAGGTCATGGAGAGCCTGCTTCGCTTCCAGTATGATTTTTTTGAGTACGGCCCCAGTCGTCTTAAACCATTGATTTTGCGTGATGTCGCTGAAGATATTGACATGCATGAATCCACCATAAGCCGGGTTACGTCCAACAAATATGTCCATACTCCACAGGGCCTTTTTGAGCTGAAGTACTTCTTCTCGACCGCTATCCCCCGTGAAGGCGGTGATGCCTTTGCCGCGGAATCCATCCGCACCCGGATCAAGAAGATGATCCAGGAAGAGGATAAACACAAACCCCTGAGCGACAACGCGATTTCACAGAAGCTCGCGGCCGAATTCGAGATGCAGATTGCGCGCCGAACTGTGGCCAAATACCGGGAGCAGCTTAAAATACTTCCCGTCAAACATCGCCGCCAATCCTGATCCTGTCAACTACTCCAAATGGGGCTTCTAGAACGCATCTACCATTTTCACGAAGAACTGAACAATAACCGTTTTCCCAACGCCACCACTCTGATTGAGCAGTTCGAGATTTCTCCGGCAACGGCCCGGCGGGACATCGCCTACCTTCGTGATCGTTTACTGGCTCCCCTGGCCTTTGATTCCCGCAAAAACGGCTTTTATTACACCGAAGAAGGCTTCGGGCTTCCCTTTGAAAAAAGTCCCAAGATCGTTTTCCTCCTGGGAATGCTTGGCAAAATCGCCGAAGAGGCCGGTCTGGGGTCTTTGCCGGAAGTGCGCGCGCTGGAGCAGCGCCTTGCCCAGCTTGTCTTTCCCGAATATGGCAGACTGGTGGAGGCCATCTACTGTGAATGGGTGGAAGTGGAAAACATTGAGCCGCTGATTTTTGAAAAAATCATAGAGGCTACCGTCAAGCAACAGCGGTTACACATCAGTTATCGAAGTCCCCAGGCCAAGGAAAGCGGGCGGGATCTGGAGCCGCTGCGTCTGATAAATTACCAGGGGCGGTGGTATCTTCTCGCTTTCTGCAAATTGCGACAAGATATCAGGCTGTTCCATATCGCCCGCATTACCGGCGCCACGGTTTTAGAAGAGACCTTTAAGCGCTGCAGTGACGATAATTTCAACACCTTTTTGAGCTCCGCCTTCGGTATTTTCAAAGGCCGGGCGGTCTTTAATGCGGTTATTCTTTTCACCTCGACGGCGGCGGAACTGGTGCGCCATCAGCGCTGGCACAGGGATCAAGTTGTTGAAGAAACGGAGGAGGGGATTCTGCTGCATCTTCCCGTGAACGACGATCGGGAAATCATTATGAAGGTTTTGCAATACGGCGCCATGGCACGCGTTGTCAGCCCCGATACCCTGGTGCAGCGTGTCCGGCAGGAAGCGGACGCCCTGGTGCAGCTGTATAAAGGCATATAATGCATCCACACCACGGTCTTCCCAGCGCTCGCTGAGGGTGCAACTGAAACCTTCTGCTACCAGTTCCTTTGACGACCGGTGTCGAGATGAATGAAATCCGATTTGGCGTAGAAGCCGACCCCACCCTTATGCTGCTCCAGGGCTAAATCACGCAATGTCGTGGTAGGTAAGCCGGTAACGCGGATATCCACTGCGCGACCTTGCATATGCCAGCTCTTCCGGGCAACACCTGAACTTTTCCGGCGAAGAAAATCATTCGTTTTAGGAGACCTGTAACCTGATATAACTTCAAAAGGTGTCGGCTTGCCGCAGCACTTTTGGATGGCATGAAGACTATCGAACAGCTGCGGATCAAGAGGATGTTTTTCGCCTGTACGAAAATCTCGGAGAAAATATTCCAGTGCCCGACGGACTGAGCCGGTATAAAGACCGGGTTGGTAATGCACAATCATCTTCTCACCGGTATGCGTATGATAAAAACTCAGCGGCATCTTCGTCATTTTCGCACCGAAAACAACCCGAGGCAACAGGAGTCCCGCAGCGGTACAGACAGAGCTAAGCAGGAAAGCGCGCCTGCTTAGCTCGTATTTTTTTTCTGTAATATCAGTAATTTTCTCGCCCATCCTTGCTGTGCTTATTGTGACAGAAGTGCTTGACGCAGCTGTTTGTCCCTGCCATAAATGTCCCTATTAAAATGAATTCTGCCCTCTTTGTCAAGCCAAGCTGTCTGATAAGTGATATGGATGGCAAGGGGGGGCGTCACTCCGATCACTTTTCTCGCCTGTGCCCTCATGAGTTCTGCCATATCTTTCTCGGTTGCTCCAGGTATACTGCTCTGCAGAACAAATGCGGCAAATTTCGCGGGATCAGACACACGGATACAGCCATGACTGAAAAACCTGTGCCGCTCTTTAAACAAATCTTTTGTCGGTGTATCATGTATATAGACAGAATACTGATTCGGAAAAACAAACTTCACCCGGCCAAGAGCATTATCGGGTCCCGGATCCTGGCGCAATTTGTAGCGCGCCATCTGCGATCTGGTCACGATACTCCAGTCAATGTTGGTGGAATCCAGCTCAACAGCATCGGCCTGCCAGCTTGAGAAAAGACGAATATTTTTCTCAACAAGAGCAAACGGATTTTTTCGAAGACGTGGTAATTCTTCATTCATGGCAATGGACGGCGGCACATTCCAGAAAGGATGAAATTCAACATAACTGATGTGATCGCTGAACACCGGTGTCTGGTGTTGCAGCTGTCCCACTATCACGGGGAGCGAGAGCTGCAGCTGTCCTTCCCTGTATCCATAAAGCTGAAAATTCGCTATGTTGACAAGAACATATTCTTTACCGGGATTACGATTCTGCCAGCGCCAGCGCGCCATATTTATAATAATCTGATCGACGCGATCGGCAGGGCTGACATTGAGCTCCCCCAAGGTCTTATTGCCGATGACACCGTCGATCTTCAAACCATGCAACTCCTGAAATAAGCGAACATCTTTTTCCAGGGCCAGATCATAGATATCAGCGGCTTCAAAACTCGCTGTTTTGCCTGTTAACAGGGCAAGTCGTTGCCGGATTTGCGGTATCCTCGGATCTCTGTCTGCCTGATAAATACTCTTGCCGTCGGCGATGGTCGGCCACTGCGAAGCCTGCTGCAGAAACCGGTACCAGGCCAGTCCGGTTCTTAAGCCCTCATAATGGCCGTTATCGGGGGGAAGGGTACGGAAATAGAGGTCAATATCGGAGGAAGCCTGTATCTCTTTGATTATCGCCACCGGATCAAACAGCTTTTCGCCGGCCTCGGCAAAAAGTGCGGGGTTCTCCATATAGGGCTGTAGCCTGCCGTAGCTGACATCATGGACATACTTGACCACATTGTAAGTAAGAAGTGCATCCAGTCGGACCAAAGCAGCAACCGAGGTGCTTTGCCACAGTTCCTGCAGCGCATCAACTTGATAATCGGCCGGCTCGAGTCCCTCTGCCGACGCATTCTTTAAATAGCTGAATGCCGTTTCCGCCCGAGCTCCGGGACCTTCTTCCGTCACCCAGAGTGGCCGCACACCTGTCTCATGATAAATTGCCGCAAGGCAGAGATCTTTTTCAATAATTGTCGGCTTTCGATTACGCAGCGTGACCAGTTCGAGAGGATAACAGGAGAGATGCTCAACCATGGCTTCTGCCAGAGTCTTGTTTTGAGCCTGGATCGTTGCGGGAAAACTGAGACAGACAAGAAGAAAACAGGTACGAAAAATTGTCGCGGCAGAATACATGAAACTCTCACAAAAAATTATAACGGGGAACAATGACACAACACAACTTGTCTTATTCAATAACCAAAAAAACCGCCGCTGTACAGCGATACAGGCAAAACAAAAATATAAAGTTGATTTTCCATCCTGAACAAATTTACCAAACTCTCCATTTTTTCCTACAAATCGAATCAAAAATGGTGCTATGATACAAATAGACAGACATTTTGTCATACTTTCTGAGAAATTTTTGGAGCAAGACAATATGACCCCAGCCGAAAAACGAAAATTTATCCGTCTCGATTCACTTCACCTCCTTGACTATATTATTGTCGATTCATCCGGGAATGAATGTGGTTACTCCATGGGACGGACCCTCGATGTCAGCATTAACGGCATTAAAATGGAAACCATTCTGCAGATTTCCCTTGATATGCAGCTCATAATCACGTTGGGAATAGAGGAAAATCTCATCGATGTCGTCGGGAAACCGATACATACGGCCAAAAGCGATAATAGATTCGTATCTGGTATTGAATTCAACAAGGTAAACGGTGAAGACAGAGCTATCTTGCGCCGCTATGTTGACGAATTTCAAGCACGTAAGGAAATGCTTCTGCAAAAGGATGACTTTCCCCCTGTTCAGGCACACGCCATGTAGGTGGAACTGTATCCTGTGACATAAATATCAGCTTCATAATCAAAACCGGCATTGCATCCTGCTGTTCCACAGGACCATCGGACAGCACACCTCCGTCCCAGCTCCCAAGACTTACTCCTCCCTCTCCTCCGCTGAAACCGAGCAGCACGCTCTTTGAAAAAAACAGAAAAAGACATAGCAAAACAGTTGCTTGACTTTGTTGAGTCACACTTACTATAATAGCCGGGCAACAGGCCTTTCAGATCCGTCATTTCGGAGAATTCTCATGCTTCCAGCAGGTAAAAGCGGCACTCACTTCATTCTTGTTCTGTTCTGTCTCCTTTTGTCATCCTGCACCGGCATGCTGACATCCGCATTAATCGGACCGGCGCTTGACAACATGCAGGAACAGTCCGATCTGCAACTGGTCTGCGAAGGGACCCCCTCCTATCTCCTGATGCTCGATTCTCTCATAGCCGCGGAACCGGAAGATGCCGGCCTCCTCACTCTGGGTAGCAAGGCATACAGCGGATATATCGGTGCCATGCTTGAATGTGGTTCACCCCGGAACAGGATTACAACAATGGCCGACAAGGCCAATACCTACAGAACACGACTTCTTAAAGAGCTTCTGCATATCTCCCCTGATGACGACTATCAGCTTTTCAACTCGAAGCTGAATGGCGCCTCAAAAGCCCAGGTCAAAGAATTATTCTGGGCCGCCTTCGCCTGGGTCGTCTGGGTCCAGCAACAGGAAGGAGCACCCGCCGCGATGGCGGATCTGGCTAAAATTGAAAAGCTGCTTCACACAATAGTCGAACTTGACGAAACCGTGCAGTCCGGCACAGCCCATTTGCTTCTAGGAGGATACTACGGCTCTCGACCCGAGATGTTCGGTGGTGATCCGGCGCAGAGCCGCTATCATTTCGAACGTGCTCTGCAGATTTCCAGACGCACTCTGCTCATCATGCAGACAACCTATGCCGAAACCTACGGCAGAACAACCATGAACAAAGAACTGCACAACGCGCTTCTTCGAGAAGTTATAGATTTTCCGCTTGAATCACAACCCGGCAATATGCTGGCCAATCAGATTGCAAAACGCAGAGCCGCACGACTTCTTCAAGAGCAGTTCTTTGAAGAATAATTCCACTATCGCCACAGGAGAATATCATGGCAAAAAGTATCCTTGCTGCACTGACCATACTGTTGTTGTTTTTTTCTCCTGTGCATGCTTCGCCGGAGTATTCGTTTAAAATTGCCAGCCTCGCCCCCGATGGTTCCATCTGGACCAATCATTTTCGTCGCTTTGCGGCAGAAGTGGAAGAAAAAAGCGGTGGTGCCATACATATCAAGATCTACCCGGGTGGAGTCATGGGAGATGATCTTGCCATGTACCGGAAAATCAGAATAGGCCAGCTCCATGGCGGTGGCTTCACCATGACGGGTATCTCCAGCGTTGTTCCTGATTTCAGGGTCATGGCCATCCCCTTTTATTTTGATAATTATCAGGAAATTGATGCTGCCACCACCACGATACTACCCTATCTCAAAAAGCACTTCAACGACAACGATCTTGAACTCCTTGCCATAACCGAGGTTGGCTTCATCTATGCAATGTCTACCTCTCCCATGACCACTCTGACCGACCTGCAAAAACGAAAATCCTGGGTGCCGGCAGGAGATCCGCTGACGACAACCTATTTACAACATCTTGGCATCACGCCGATACCACTGACAATACCGGACGTTCTCTCCTCCCTGCAGACCGGCCTGATTGACACGGTATACACCTCTTTTTACGGGGCTATAGTCATGCAATGGTTTACTAAAGCCGTCTACGTCACCGACGTCCCCTACGGTTATGCGTATGGAGCGGTAGCTTTGAGCAAAAAGGCATTTTCCCGGTTGCCCCAGGAGTATAGAACAATTGTCCACGAAGCGGCACAGACCCATTTCAGCGCCCTGAACAAACAAACCCGCCAGACCAACATGGAATCCAAAAAGGTCCTCGAAGGGCACGGTGTCACCTTTGTTGCAGCTTCTCCCGACACGAAAACGGAGCTCCGCCGCAACAGTGAAGCGACCGTCAAGACCCTGATGGGTGAAGCCTTTTCCAAAGAAGCCTTTACTCAGGTTGCCGAAGTCGTGGAAGACCTTCGAACAAACAATAACTGAATAACAGCCGGCTTACATGAATCTGCGTACCATCAGAAAAGCAGTGCATAGAGGCGAGGAGCTCCTTCTTGCTCTTTTGCTCACTGCCATGGCGGGAATCTCCTTTATCCAGATATTTCTTCGCCTTTTCTTTGACAGCGGCCTGATCTGGGCCGACCCTCTTTTGCGCTACCTGGTGGTCTGGGGAGGACTCCTCGGAGCGATGCTTGCTGTTTCGAGGGGCAAACATATCTCCATGGATCTATCCGAATATCTTCTGCCTGCGAAGATTCTGGCGCCTCTCAGGCTGCTTATTCAGCTGTTCTCCTTTTGTGTCTGCGCGTTTCTGACATACGCCTCCTGGCTTTTTCTCCGCAGTGAAATGGAATTTGGGGGAACCTTTCTTTTTCAGCTGCCTTCCTGGATATGGAACCTGATCTTTCCCTTTGCCTTTGCCGTTATGGCCTGCCGCTTTCTCTTTGCCGCCGTTGCAGAAGGAATAAGGCTACGACCATGGCCTACAAAGGATATCTCTCCATGAGCAGCCTTCATCTTGTCTTTATCACTCTTGCCCTGGCAGGGGCCCCACTTTTCATCGTTATTGCAGCCATTGCTCTGCTGTCTTTTGCTTCCACGGGAACAGAGATTTCGGTGGTCATAATAGAAATGGCGCGGCTTACTGAAACCCCGCTGCTCCTTTCCCTTCCTCTTTTTATTTTCACAGGAATGCTGCTTTCCGAAAGCAATGCGCCACAACGCATTCTTTCGGTATCCCGTGTCTTTTTCGGCTGGCTGCCGGGCGGCCTCGGTGTTATCTGCCTGATAGTCTGTGCTGTTTTCACCGCCTTCACCGGCGCTTCAGGAGTAACTATTTTTGCCCTCGGAGGGCTACTCCTGCCGGCCCTGCAAAATGATGGCTACGGCAAAAACTTCTCCATGGGTCTTGTTACTTCATCCGGCAGTCTCGGCCTGCTTTTTCCTCCCAGCCTGCCCCTTATTCTTTATGGCGTTATCTCCGGCAGTCGCATTGATCATCTTTTTCTGGCGGGCCTTCTACCGGGTATCTTCATGATGCTCATTCTCAGCACCTACACTATGTATAAAAGCCCCCCCAGAAGAGAAAGAGTCACACGGCAGGAGGCACTGACTGCTTTGCGCAGTTGTATGTGGGAAATGCCTCTGCCTTGTATCATTCTGGGCGGCATCTACGGCGGCTACCTGGTTGCAAGTGAAGCAGCGGCAATCGCCGCGATCTATGTATTGATTGTCGAAGTCCTTATTCTCAAAGATATTTCCCTGAGTCAATTACCGAAAATCATGGCCGGATCCATGGTACTTTTTGGAGGAATTATCGTCATTCTTGCTGCCTCCATGGCATCGACCAGCTTTCTCATCGACCAAGATGTACCGCAACGACTCTTCGAGTTCCTGCAACACTACATCAGCAGCAAATATACCTTTCTTCTGCTCCTCAACATCTTTTTATTAATTGCCGGAGCCATGCTTGATATTTTTTCCGCCATCGTGCTTATCGTACCGCTGATACTGCCCATCGCCATTGGGTATGATATCGATCCCATTCATCTGGGCATTATTTTCCTCACCAATTTGCAAATCGGCTATTGCACTCCACCGGTCGGGCTCAATCTCTTCCTGGCTTCCTACCGTTTTAACACTCCTATTATTGATATTTACCGGGCATGCCTGCCCTTCCTCGGCCTGCTCCTCCTTACTCTGCTGATTATAACCTATTATCCGGCCTTGACCCTTATCCTCGTCGACTTTCTCAAATAATCAATTCCTCCCAGTCGCCTGGTCCTCCCAAAATTACGTCTACACCATTCTCCCCAAATCACCCTCGCATCCGCAACAATGGTATCTTCCAGGCAGCATTGCAAATGCACAAGAAAATGATTATTATCTCACAAGGATATCCTGTTGACTTTATATATCAGTAACAACCTTTGAAAAAAACATAGTATGCGGACAATTACTCCTCTGATTGATTCTTCCGGCAATACTGTCTCTGCAGAACGGCGTAAAAAGCGGGACCGGCGGGAGAACAAGGAAAGGCGCTCAAGCGAAGAGCGGCGCCATGATTTCAGGGATGGCTCAAACGCTCCCCAAAAGACCATCAAAACCTGGCTGCGTTCACTTACCAAAGTCCGTCTGGGTGTTGACCGACGTAAAGAAGAGAGAAGAAACCATATCGACCGAAGGCGACCGAATCTTCAACCGCTTCTCACACCCGAAGAGATAAAGGATCTTCTTTATCAGTAGGCTTCGTCGTCAACAAATACCTTCCCTTTGTCCCCCACAACATCAACACCTTTCCGCATTTTACGCAGGCCCCATACCTGCCTTTCTTCTGACCGGCTCAGCCATTTTCCACCATGAAGTCCATCTCGTTGTGAAATCGTTTGCTTCGCTTTTTGCTGGACTGAAAAGTATCGGTATTATATCATGAGAATCACGACAAAACGCTCGGGCAAATCCGTACAGCACAACCAGACCATCTTAAGGAGAAGATCATGGGATATGACGTAGCCGTCTTCAGGCCTTATCCATTCACCGTCGGCCAGAAAATCCGCATAGAGCAGAGCAGACGGGCAGGAGACTGGGAGATTGCCGCAATCGGCAAAAACACCATTACGTTACGCTGCCCTGTTTCCCATAAGGAATTCGAGTGGAACGCCTTCTGCTATCTGGTTGAAGAAGAAAAAGATGTTCCCTGGCCTCGCAACGACTGAGTTGCAACAGCCCAACCCCCGGAGAAAGAGGGAATCATGAAAGTGTTTCTGATCATGGCACAAACCATGGACGGCATTATCAGCAGAAGTTCCACGGAATTTGTTGACTGGACCGGCAGCGCCGACAAAAAAATGTTCATGCGACTCACCAAGGAAGCCGGCGTGGTCATCATGGGCTCCCGAACTTTTGACACCATCGCCAGGCCGCTGCCGGGCCGAAAAAATATAGTTTTGACCAAAAACAGCTCTCGCCTCAGCTCCAGTCCGGACCTTGTCTTTACCTCACAAGAGCCGGAGCTTTTACTGCATGAGCTGCAAAGAGAAGGATACAGCCAGGCGGCAATTATCGGTGGAACACAGATAAACAGCCTTTTTGCCCGCAATAATCTGATCAACGATATTTATATCACCATCGCTCCACTGATATTCGGCCAAGGCCTGAGTCTCTTTAACCTGCCTCTTGATCTCAAGCTGCAGCTGGTCTCCACGGAAATTCTGGAACAGAACTATGTGTTACTGCACTATAGAGTGCAAGAGGGACAGGATCATCAGCAGGTAGTGTGAAAGAGTCCTCCCACAGCCTTTCCTTGAGCGGCAAGAGCATTATAGGTTTTTCTTGCTCTATAGCCATGAAGATTTCCTCTTTTCCTCTGTCCAGGGCCAGGCCCAACAATTCCCGTCTCAGGCCCGGGCCGTGTATTTTTTCAACAACCGGTGAATTTCATCCACATGTCTTTTTTCTTCCGCAATAATTGTATCGAGCTGTTGCCGCGTTTCATCTTCCTCAACAAAACCACACAGCATTTCATAAAACAGTATCGTATCTTTTTCGAACGCCTGCGACGTCAGAAGAAGTTCGGCAAAACCATCAACTTGATTCAGCGTACTCTGCTCAAGGGAAAAGGTCTTATCTTTTACCATTTCCTGAAGAATGGTTTTACCAACCGCTTCCATTTCTCGCTGCTCTTCGGTTAGTTTTCTGTTTTCTCTGAGCTTTTCAAGCCATTGGCGGTGTTTTTTCTCATCATCAGCCATTTGGCCGAGTATCCGACGTATTTCAGGATCTGATGCTTCCGCGGCTGCCTTGCGGTAGGTTTCTTCGCCATTTTTCTCTATCTGAATGGCAATATGACGAATATCTGCAATGGTAAACATGATAATTTGGTACCCTTTTTAAGTTAAATAGTGTTTTGTCGCAGCAGGGCACAGTTTACTGCTGCCTGCTCTTTTCAAAACAGCAGATAGCTGCCGCCAGATCTTCGAGAGACGCTCCAACGGATTTGAAAAGGGTAATTTCATCCGCGGCAATTCTTCCGGGGTGAGCGCCGGAAGCAAGTTCACTCAATTCAGCAACAATATCTGCCGGACTGAACTTCTTGTTGTCCATGGGCTGCAGAAGATCTCCGGCCTCAGCCAATGCTCCTTCACGGGTATCAACAAAGACCCTGGACCGCACAACTGCCTCGTCATCGGTCTCCCGCATGGTCGGCTTGAAAGAACCGATCAGGTCAAGATGGACACCGGGACGGAGCCATTCCCCCAGCACAAGTGGTACGGACGACAACGTCACACAACTGACGATATCTGCCCAGGAGACCGCTTCTTCAAGATTATCGGAGAGAAAACACCGCAGGCCCGCTGCTGCGTATTGCTCTACGATCATGTGTGCCTTGGCCGGATTTCGCGCCCAGACGCGTATCTCTTCAAGAGGCCGTACGGCTCCATAAGCAAACCCCAGATAGGCAGCAAGACGGCCACTGCCCACAATCAAAAGTTTGTTTGCCTCTTTCCTGCTCAAATAGTCCGCCGCCAGGGCCGAAGCGGCAACCGTACGTCTGGCGGTCAGCTCTCCGCCATCCATGGAAGCAAGAGGAACACCACTACCGCCATCACTCAGAAGATAGCTCCCGTTGATAGTCGGCAGACCTCGTTCACCATTATCCGGATAAACATTGGCCAGCTTGAGACCGATATACTTTCCCGGTAGCCATGCCGGCATAAGCAGCATTGTGGCCTGCTGCCGACCGGGAATTTCCATACTATGATGGTGGCGCTCAGGTGCTACGCACCCTGCAGCAAACATCTGCCGCAGAGCAGCAATAAGATCAGACCATTCCAGGTATTTCACAACGGTTTCATTATCAAATATCTGCATTGTTCTCCCTTGTTTTTACCGCCGGACACTCCAGACTGGACGGTTATATAAAATGATTCAACACTGCAAAACAGACCAACTTTCACGCATATTGTTATCTGATTACGTATAATCCTCAGCTATGATCTTTTTGTCCGGGAGACAGATTTAATTTTTCTAGAAAAGACTGAGGGGACTGATTTTTTTTCACGTTGTTTTGTGAAAATAAATCTGTCTCCCGTATTCGAAGAAGAAAAATAAAATCAGTCCCCTAGCTGCCGAGTCACTAGCAACCCATGCGATTTGGCTGAGTCTCGTACGTAATCAGATTACGTTATGTATACAGAGGTAAAACAGATCAGCCATCACCGCAAGATACTCTCGCTCAGGCCTAACCCGGATTTCTCACCTGCCGATTGCCGCGTCATTGGGTTTCCACCCCTTCAATCCCCAGAGAAGAAAAAGCAGTCCCATCACGGTCAGGGCGGCTGAAACCCAGGCAACTCCTTCAATGCCGGCAGCTCTCCAGAGAATACCACCAAGAAGAACGCCGAGCATTCTGCCCAATCCGGCAGCGGCATAGAATCCGGCCATCATGGTTGCGCGCGCCTCCGGCATAAGTTCGGTGCTCAAGGAAAAGCTGGTCACCATGGTAAATTCAAAGGCGCAAAAAACAAAGAATATCGACACCATGGCCAGCGGCAGGGTTGTCCCCACCAACGGAAGAAGCAGATAAGCACCGATTGCCAGTCCGAGGCCGATGATAATGGCTTTTTTCAGGCCAAGCCGGTCGGAAACGGTTGCCGTCATAAACTCGCCCAGCAATTCCGCCAACCCGATGGCAATAGTGCTGAAACCAAGCGAAACCAGGCTGACATTGAAATCATGCTCAAACCAGGCGCCATAGACAACAAAAAGATTGTCGTTTGCCAGACTGATCCAGAAGCCAAAGGCAAGCATCCCGGCCGCCGGGCGCACACTGATAAGCTGTGCCAGACTGGTAAAAAGCCGCCTCGCGCTCATTGCAGTACCGTTCTCCGGCTTATCGGGCGCAAATACTTTGCCTACCAGGAAAAAAGAAAGCAACCCGAAGAAGGCAAGGACATAAAAACTGCTGCTCAAACCGGCATATTCTATAACCATGCCGAGAAGGGGGATACCAAGCAGAGTTGAACCGGCCCAGGAAACCTCGACAACTCCTATGGCTCGGGCACGTTTGCCATAGGGCACGTTTTTACCGATGAACGCCTGTATGGCTGGATCAAAGAGAATTTTGCCGAAACTGGCCAGCAGTAAACCAAAAAAGACGAACCAGTACAGGGGCGCCAGCCCGCAAATCAGCATCCCCACGGCAAGCATGGCCAAGCCCGCCTGCATCATGGTCCTGTACCCGAAACGATCCGCCAGGGGACCGCTGAACAAACCAGCCAGCGACGATATCTGACTTGTGGCGATAATGGTAGTAATGGCTGTCAGGGGGACATCAAGCCCCCTGCTTAAGGCAGGAGCAAATGGATAGACAAAGCGCCTTCCGATATTGAGCAGCAGCTTAAAAAAAGTAGCCGCAATTATCTGGTGGGAAATGCTGATTTTCATAGTTTCCAAATAACACAGCCGGACACTTGCAGCTCCGCACATCCTTATGTCCGCATTTTGCCCCGCTCTATCGGTTCTCCCGTGGCACATCATCTGCCTGAGAAACTTACCGCACGCGAGACGGCCTGCTCTCTTGTCACCGTCCAACGGTGGTCGGCATGGTGCAGAAAAAGAGCGCTTGCTGATCTTCTTTCTTACTCGCCCAGAACCCCGACATAGGGAAGATTTCTATATTTCTGACCATGATCCAGACCATAACCGCAGACAAACTCATCCGGAATATCCTTACCGCAAAAGTCGATCTGAATATCAAACCGTCTTCTCGAGGGCTTATTGAGAAAGGTACAGACCTTCAAAGACAGCGGCCTTCTGTTTTGCATCATGCGGATGACCTTGGCAAAGGTACTGCCGGTATCAATAATATCCTCCACCAGCAGAACATGCTTACCTTCGACGGATTCATCGAGGTCCATGACGATTTTAACATCACCACTGCTGACTGTTCCGTCGCCATAACTTGAAACAGCCATAAAATCCAACATCAGCGGATAGTGAATTTTACGAACCAGGTCGGCCATAAACACAAATGAGCCGCGCAAAAGACCAACAACGATGAGATCCCCACCGGTCTCTCGATAATGCTGGGTGATTTCACGACCGAGTTCAGCGACGATCTCTATAATTTCCTCTTCTCTGATGAGAACTTTGGTAATCCCGGTATCGGGCATGATATCCTCTATCTTTTCTAAATGAATCTGAACTGTGGCCCGATAGACTTGTCATATCCTTGCCGCGGCCACATCTGTTTTATTTAAACTACCAATATAATCGCTGTACTGTCAAAGCAAATGACAGCAGCTGTCTCAGCAAACAACTCCTCTTCAAAGCCAGGGAAGAAGCGGTTCATTCCGGCGCAATTCCGTCAGGGAGTAATGGGTTCCCCGCCAGTAAATACCACGCTCACGAAAATTCAGCCAGGCCGCCCGAACCATTATGTAGCATGTAATATAGGGCGTTATAAGAGCAACAGGGGCGCACCATGCTGAAATATTGATCAATCCGGCGCCGAAAAAGAAAAGCAGGATTCGTATTATTACAGCTCCACCGAAACAATAACGGGCAACCCCGTCACTGAAAATCATTGCCCAAAAGGGTATGATAGTAAAAAGCACCATCACGGCAAGAAGTGGAATCAACAGGGCGAAACGGTAGTTGATGACGGCCATGGCATTCTTCATAAGGCCATTCACCATATCGGCGATACCTGCATACCAGGGTACCGTGACCAGATCGGTTCCGAGAAGACATTCCTGAGCATAACCGTGCCTTTTGATAATTTTGCCAAGCATGATATCGTCGACCGGATGCATCCTGATGGACATATGGCCGCCGACGGCAAGATAGGTTGTTCTTTTGACAAGATTAAAGGCGCCGACGCCAATAAAGCTCAGAGATGTTTTATCAACGGCCCTCCACGGACGGAAAAGCTGCAATAATCCTGAACCGGCCTCTAGAATATAGCTGTTGAGCAACCAACCGGTTGTGCTGTTTTGAAATAGAAGTGTGATATGATCACGATTCTGCTCCGACATATGAGACACGGCCCGCGCAATGGTGGAGGAATCCAGCACCACATCACCATCGGTAAAGAGGAGATAGTCGCCTGCAGCCCTGGAAGCGGCGGTCTGCAGAGCGTGGGCCTTGCCCATCCAGCCTGTAGGCAAGTCATTTATGTGCAGGACCGTCAGCCGGGCATCTCTTTTCTGCAACTCTTCGAGAAGAGCACCCGTTTTATCCGTCGATCGGTCATTTACCGCCAGGATCTCCAGATTGTGATAGCTCTGCTGCAAAAGCGCTGCAATGGTCCGGCCAATATGCTCCTGCTCGTTGCAGGCCGGCACGATAACGGAAACAAGAGGACCATATCTCCCAGTCGCTGGCGCCACACTGGACAATTTCTTCATACGACGCACGCCATAAACCAGATCACAGGCCGCCAGAGCGGTAGCCAGAAAGATCATAACGGCGAAACTGATCAGCACCATTCCCACACCTCAGTCCCGCCGAGGCCAAACACCTCTACCTGCTGTAATGGGAAAAAATCTTGAAATCGTTGAAAAAATAATCCAGTTGTTGGCAATTGGCACAATGTTCATGGAAGAAATCCGGGTTAGAGATGGCAGATGGTCAAAACTATAGTATATTACATCTTCAACATATTTTTCCAACCAATCCTTTTCGGGAGAAGAACACTGTGCGAGAATGCCGTCACAACTATGCCCATGGTCCCATGAAACTGAAGAGCAGTACTATTACCGTGCAATACCGCGATCGCACTCTTTCCTGTGAAAAGATGGTCTACGCCTGTACCTTCTGCGACTATGAACTGCAGGAAGAGTGGATGAAGAAAAAAATGGAGGAACAGCTCGCGGAAAAGTATGCCAAAGAGATTTCTTCCTAGTGGTCACCCGGTTCTTGCTGTTTTCGCGACACTGCCTTTTGCAGCACTGCATCCACTTTTTGGGCCTCTCCGCCTGGTCTGATTCCAAAGATCTGCCAACCCGCCGGATTCAACGCTATGCCGTCACCGGAAACTGAAAACAACATTGCCGACACACCTATTGCCGGAAACAACGAAGTCGTCTCTCTCCCCGATACCCTTATTATTAACAAGGGCAGAGAGCGAATCTGCTTCGTTCATCCACGCCGGCCGGAATATGTCATCAAAGTGCCACGCCGCAATGACGGCACCAATCCGGCAAATCGAGACGAGTGGCGCGGCTATCAATTGCTGCTCAAGGAAGCAAAAGACCTCTCCTGCATCAGCCACTGCCATGGTTTTATTACCACCGACCGGGGCACCGGTCTGGTTTGCGACTGTATCCGCGACTTCGATGGCGCCATATCGAAAACCGTTTGGGATATGGTGGTTTTTCAAGACGATTGCGACATGGAAGAACTGCTCGCCGTCCTGGAGACGTTCTGCACCTTCCTTATTGCAAATCACATCTGGCTTTTTGATTTAAATCTGAAAAACATTGTACGGCAGAAAGTATCCCAGACCACTTTCCAGCCCTATGTCATTGACCTGAAAGGAAGGTACGTCAGTCACTCCCCTATCCCTCTGACCAGATATTTTCCCTGTTTCGCCCGCAAAAAGATGATACGGAGAACGACACAGCTTCTCCAGCGGGTCGTGGCGTTCAGAGGCAGGAAGGAAGAATTGCGTCTACTGGATTAACAAAGAAAGTCCGATGCGGCCTCTGCTCATGTCAATCTCCAGCACCTTGACCTTGACCTGCTGCCTGACTTGCACCACTTCCGCCGGATCCTTGACATATCTGTCAGCCATCTGACTGATATGAATGAGACCGTCCTGTTTTATGCCAAGATCGGCAAAGGCGCCGAACCGTGTCACGTTGGTTATGATGGCGGGAAGCACCATGCCGACCCGCAGATCCTCCACCCTGTGCACAGTATCATCAAACTGGAATTGGGAAAATTTCTCCCTGGGATCGCGACCCGGTGCGGCCAGTTCGGCAAGAATATCCGTCAAGGTTTCCATACCGACACCCTCACCGATATAGTGTGGCAGATCAATGCGGTTGCGCAAGGTTTCCGAGCGCAGCAAATCCGCCGTTGCCACCCCGAGGTCCGCCGCCATGGTCTGGACAAGACCATATCTTTCCGGATGAACGCCGCTGTTGTCCAGCGGATTTTCTGAATGACGGATGCGGAGAAATCCGGCACACTGCTCAAATGCGCCGGCACCAAGTCGTTTAACCTTAAGCAATTCCGATCTCTTACGAAACGGGCCTTTTTCCTGGCGGTACATCACAATATTGGCAGCCAGGGTACTGCCCAGCCCCGCGACATAGCCAAGCAGTTCAACACTGGCGCTGTTGACTTCAACACCTACGGCATGGACACAGCGCATGACGACATCTTCGAGGCTTTTTCTCAATTCCGCCTGATTGACATCATGCTGGTACTGGCCGACTCCGATTGCCTTTGGATCAATCTTGACAAGTTCCGCCAGAGGATCCTGCAGCCTTCGTCCAATAGAAACCGCACCCCGTACCGTTATATCTTCATGGGGAAACTCCCGACGGGCCGCCTCTGACGCCGAATAGATTGAAGCGCCATCTTCGTTGACCAGGGTAACACATATGCTCTGTCCCAGGCCAAGGGATCGGACAAATTGGAGCGTCTCCCGTCCCGCCGTACCGTTGCCTATTGCAATGGCTTCAACAGCAAAGGTTTTCACCAGCTGTTCGATGGCTTTGCCGGCCTGTTCCGCACTTTTCCCACCATGGGTGGGATAGATGGTTTCAGCATGCACCAGTTTACCCTGGGCGTCGAGACAGACCAGCTTGGCACCCGTTCTGAAACCGGGATCCAGCGCCATAACCCTTTTCTGCCCCAAGGGCGGGGCCAGCAGCAGGGCCTCCAGGTTTCTGGAAAAAACCCTAATAGCTTCGGCATCGGCCTGTTTTTTCAATTCCTGGCGCAGTTCATTCTCCAGCGATGGGGCCAGCAGCCTGGCATAGCTGTCCTGCAATGCCAGGAGCAGTTGACTGTTTTCCTGACGCTGCCCCAGATAGAGCCGACTGAAAACGGCCAGCGCCCGTTCAGGGTCCGGGCGCATGCAAAGCTTTAAAATTTTTAATTTCTCGCCACGAAAAAGGGCCAGAACTCTGTGTCCGGCGATTGCCTTGACAGGCTCCCGACGATCAAAATAGTCGCTGAATTTTTCTCCCCCGGCGCGGTTCTTCTCCACGACCTGCGAAGAAACCACGGCTTCATCACCAAAAAGTTTGCGTAAACATTTACGCACCTCGATATTCTCGCTGATGATTTCAGCAACAATATCCCCGGCTCCAGCCAGCGCTTCCTCAATGGTGCCCACACCAAGGGCCTCAGAGATGAACTTTGCGGCCTGCTGCCGCCAGGGTCCTCCGCCGAGAATCAATTGTGCCAGTGGCTCAAGTCCTTTTTCGCGTGCCTCCATGGCCCTGGTCCTTCTTTTGGGCCTATAGGGGAGGTAGATATCTTCAAGAAGGGTCAGGTTATCGGCAGCTGCAATCTTTTGGTGCAGATCGGCATCAACTATCTGCCGTTCCGTCAGCGATGTCAGAATAGCGCTTTTCCGTTTTTCCAGTTCCCGCAAACGGGCCAGACCGTCGCGGATGGCAAGGATCTGCACTTCATCAAGGGAGCCTGTCATCTCCTTACGATACCTGGCAATGAAAGGGACCGTGCCCCCTTCTTCCAGCAGCGCCACGGTATTTTTGACCTTACCTTCCGCCAGGTCAAGCTCCTGCGCCAGTGTTTTTGCTTCCAATTGTATCATTAAATTCAAATAATTACTCAATGTGAAAAAGAGACTACAACAGGTTGCTGGCCAGTTCGGCCAGCGCTGAACGCTCACCTTTCTGCAGGTCTATATGAGCATAGATGGACTGCCCCTGCATTCTGTCTATCAGATAACTCAGACCGTTGGACCTGCTATTGAGGTAAGGATGGTCTATCTGATGAATATCGCCGGTAAAAACAATTTTTGTACCCTCGCCCGCCCGGGTAATGATGGTTTTAACTTCATGGGGTGTAAGATTCTGGGCCTCATCGACGATCATATAAATCCGGACCAGACTGCGCCCCCGTATGTAGGCCAGCGGCTCAATACAGAGTTTGCCGTCATCCATCATTTTATGAAGTCTCTGGTGCATTTCGCTTTTTTCCGGAAACTGTCCGCGGATAACCCCGAGGTTATCGTATAGCGGCTGCATATATGGGCTCAGCTTTGACTGGATATCACCCGGCAGATAGCCGATATCCTTATTGGAAAGCGGGATCACCGGACGGGTAAGCATTATCTGGCGGTAATCTTTCCTCACTTCCAGCGCCGCTGCCAGAGCAAGCAGCGTTTTTCCGGTACCGGCTTTGCCCGAGATGGTCACCAACGGCAGGTCCGGGTCAAGCAGAGCATGGGTGGCAAACGTCTGTTCGGCATTACGCGGGATCACTCCATAGACGATTTTTTTCTCAATCCGACGCACTCGCCTGCCTTCACTGTCCAGCACAGCCAGGGCGGAATTTTTACCATTGCGCAGTATCATGAACTCATTAGGATGCGGTATTGGGGTGCACTGCAGTGTTTCTACGGCAAAGGATGCGGTTCCACCAAACAGCTCGGACATCAGTTCGCTGGAAACATCTTCCTGATAACGGCAACCGGTATAAAGCCTGCTGGGATCACCGATATTATCGGTGGTGTAGTCTTCTGCCAGAAGGCCTACGGAACGTGCTTTCATGCGCAGATTGACGTCCTTGCTGACCAGTATGACCTGAGTATCGATATGCTCACGGGAAACGAAATAGCCGATATTGAGTATCTGATGGTCCTTTTTGCTGAAATCCAGAAAAACCGTAGCCAGATCCTTATGCATATCCCTTTCCAGCCGGATAGACAGCCGGCCTTTGCCTTCTCCCAGTTTCATGCCGCCGTTGAGCATTTTTTCGGAGCAGAGACCATCGAGAGAACGAACAAACTCTCTGGCATGATAGTTTATTGTGCCGCTGCCCTTCTTAAAACCGTCCAGTTCTTCAAGAACTGTTATGGGTATGATAATATCGTGTTCTTCAAAATGGTTGATGCAGGAACTATCATGGAGGATGACATTGGTATCAAGGATGAAAATTTTACGTTTCAGAACCATACTGCTCCCAGACGATAAAAAGTTGAAAAAAGTGGATGAGGTTTCACAGTTTGATATACACCAGCCGGCACAATTTTTCATCATGAACCGGTCCGACGCCATGATGAAACAGCATGATCCTGCTGATCAACGATATGAACCCGTAATAAATTCGTAGTACCCGCGGTATGAAGCGGTAGCCCGGCGGTAATGGCAATGATGTCGTCTATCGCCACAAGGCCCGCCGCAAGAGATGCCCTGATACCGTTTTCTATCTGCTGGTCCATGGTGGAACCGCCATCACAGAGCAGGGGGACCACTCCTCGTATCATCTGCAACCGGCGGATACTCCGCTCAACCGGACTGATGGCAATTATAGGAGATGCCGGACGATACATGGCCACTTTTCGCGCCGTCGAACCGGACGAGGTCACCGTTAGAATCGCGGCAGCCTTTAAATCCGCCGCAATGGCACAGGAGGCATAGGCAATGGCATCTGCCGTTATCTGTCTATTACGGCGCAAGCCGGTACTGAGAAGAGAGATGTAATCAATTGCCGCCTCGGCGATTTCGGTACAGCGAGCCAGAAACCGAACAGCTTCCACAGGATATTTCCCCATGGCGGTCTCACCCGACAGCATCACCGCGTCGGTACCGTCCATCACCGCGTTTGTCACATCAGATGCCTCGGCTCTGGTGGGCGAAGGACTCGATATCATCGACTCCAACATCTGAGTAGCAGTTATTACCGGCTTGCCGACGGCGTTGGCGGCACAGATTAACTGCTTCTGGATAACAGGTACCTTCTCGGCAGCGACCTCAACACCAAGATCGCCCCTGGCAACCATGAGCCCATCACAAACATCTAATATTTCTTCTATATTGTCAACACCCTGCCTGTTTTCAATTTTGGCAATAATATCCTGATGGCCGCCATGGCCTGCCACAATCTCTCTGACCGTCAAAACATCTTCTGCCTTCCGGATGAAAGAGGCGGCGATAAAATCCACTTCCTGTTCAATTCCAAAGACAATATCCATCCTGTCCTCAACGGAGACCGAGGGTAAGCCGACATCCACACCCGGCAGTGAGACCCTTTTTCTGCTGGTCAACAAGCCGCCGACTATGATCCGCGCCTGCACTACATCGCCCTTTATTGCCTCGACTTCAAGCACCATTTTGCCGTCATCCAGAAGGATTCTGTCTCCTGGCCCGACATCGCCTGCAAAACCACCATGGTTGACCCCCAGGCAGTCCACCGTGCAGGTCAGGGCCTTGCCACTGATCTCAATCGGGCGTCCCTCAATCAGCATCAGTGCGCCGCGCATCTCTCGTGTCCGGATCTCCGGTCCCCGAGTGTCAAGCAAGATAGCCGTATGGCTGCCCAGTTTTTGGCGAACGTTTTTGATATTTTTGATGAGATCGGTATGACTTCTCCTGTCTCCATGGGAAAGATTGATACGGGCAATATCCATTCCCGCCTTGATCAGAGCGGAGATTTTTGCCGGTGTACTTGAACTCGGACCAAGTGTTGCAATAATTTTGGTTTTCTTCATCTTCTTCATGTTGTGACGGCCTCCGCCGAGGACTGCAGAATTGTCCGGAAAACAATTGTATTTCACTCCAGCACCAACAATAGAAGACGCACGCCTAATATTTTATTAATTTACCGTTAGGATTGGATTAACCCGCGCGACGACGGCATGATACATCACGGATATACCAGAGAGAGGAGGTACGGGAAAAGTACATCAATAGTGTTGCCGGGCCAGGGAAAGGTGTGCGGCGAGGTCCTCTCCTTCCAGTGGTATTTCCCGGGCAAAGACAACAAAACGCAGATCCTTGTCCACCCCTAATGTATCAAAAGGATAGCAGGTAACAAGGGTCAACCACGGCGTTACCGTCTCTTCCACAAAGAGTTCACGGCTCTTTTTAACGGTCGTGGAGACGATCTGATATGTCCGCTCTTTATCGTCGGCGTTCTGCAGAGAGAGGACATCTCCTGTTTCGACATCTTTCAAAAAATTGAAGGACGTATCCCTGTGACCCACCAGAACACAGTTCCCCTCGGTTGCTGGAACGGCACTCTGGGAGAGATGCCCGGGCCCAAAGGCCAGCACCTCTCCGTTATCGCCCGCCAGAACGATACAGTCGACACCGAGGCGCTCAAGTCGCAGTCTGGCAACCGGCCAGGTATCGGCCCATGGCCACGGCTTGACAGGTTCTTGCCGGACTACCGTCTCCTGCCATGCCTGTTTAAGCAGATACTGTGCCGCCACAGCTTTCATTTTGATATACAGACCATCAGTTATTCCCAGGACAGCACCCAGCAAAAGCATATAGAAAAAGTATCTGTTAGCTCGTCGCGATCTCATATTCCTCTCCTCTTGCCAAGTAGCAGTATGATCCCCAGAAGCAATGCCGTTATTCCAAAAGCCATGGACATACCGGCACGCGTGGCCGTTTGTGCCGTCGCCGCAAAGACACTGTTATGCTTCCAGCCATGAGGCAGGTTGGTTTCCACCTGTTTATGCTGCAACGTTTCCGCAGCAGGACGGGAAACCACCTCCTCCACAGCCACCAGGCTGGTGTAGCGGCTCACCAGTTGATGCTGCAGGGCCGTCTGCACTACCTGACTGCGCACTTCATGTTCCGGCACACCAAGGTAAAGACCTGCCATTACTGATGAAATTTTCTTTCTTGCCCAAAGAGAGGCGATACCGGGCCGTGCCGGGCCGCTCTGCCCATTCATTTCAACGCTCCAGTGGTTGTTCAGACTGGATCCGCTCACCCGAACGGTATCAAAAGGTTCGGCCGAGCGGAGCAGGGCAACCACCGGCTGTCCGGCATAGAGATCCGGTAAAGGATCGGGATAGAGCTCAATTTCTCCGCCATGCACTGCTGTAATTTTCAAATCGCTGATCACCGGATTTTCCAGCTTCTGCAGAAGAGAGGTCACTTTTTCACCAACCTCGTCAACTCCACCAATGAAGGAAAAATCGCCGCGCCCCATTCGAGCGGCCTGACGCATAAAGTAGGAGTTCGGTGCAGAACCGATGCCGACGGTGAAGAGTACGGAGTCGCCCAGACCATCTGTAATAAGCTGGAGCAGCGCCGCTTCATTACCGACGGCACCGTCTGTTAAGAAAACAAGCTGACGAATCCTGCTCCTGTCCTTCCGACCGTCCAGAGCCAGTTTGAGGGCCGATGCCATCTCCGTACCTCCGGATGCCTGCAGCGCTGCAATCCGGCGCAGGGCCTCCGTACGATTTTGCGGTGTTGCCTCGAGCGTCTCCGGATACAATTTCCAGGCGGTATTGTTAAACACAATAATATTAAATCTGTCCTTTTCCCCCAGACGTGAGATGGCATATTGCAAGGCATTTTGGGCCTGGCGCAGGGAGCTCCCCGCCATGGACCCTGAAATATCAAGAACAAAGAGTATTTCGCGCGGCGCCGCGCTGGTCTCCTGGACCATCTTCACCGAAGGCGGCATGAACATCAGATAGGCAAAATGATCTCCAGCGGCAGTCTCGGTAAAGAGTGCCGCACCGATCTCTTTGCTGTCGGCGGCACGGTACTGCACCACAAAGTCACGATCGGCATAAACTCTGCCGTCAAAAGCAAGGTGATAGGTGTCCTCTTGTCTCTTTGTTATAGTAACACCGTGATAAAGACTGCTCAGGTCCTGCACCGCAAAACCGGGAGCCAAAGAGAGAGAAAGCTCCACGGGATTGCGGGCAGGCTCATGTGGCGGTACGACCGGAGGAGTTATCCGGGATCCATCTTTTACCTGATCAGTATCAACAGCCCAGCCGCCACCATCGAAACCGATCCGCTCTTCTCTGGAAAAAACAGGGGTGCCGGGAATATATCGCGGCCCCACAACCATTGGGAATCTATAGGTAAACACATCATCTTCGAAATGCAGTTCATCAACATATTCCATGGACACCTCGATGGTGCTTCCCGGGGGTATATTGGCCACGGCCATGGTGAAGATATTCGGCCTTTGCCGGACCAGCAGAGAGGTCTTCTTGCCCTCCTGCTTGGCCTTATCATAGGTCCGCAGAGCCTGCTCCTTTTCCTCTATGCGACCGACAACAACGCGCTCTCCTATAACCATGCGCATGCCGGTCACAGCACTCTCCTCCGGCAGCGGGAAGACATAGACAGCCTCAAGCCATTGATCCGTATCGTTTTGGAAGCGCTGCGTCAAAGAAACATCAGCCACCATGCCGCTGATGGAGATATCCACCTGTTGTGAAAGAAGCGATGCCCTCAAATAGGTGGTGGCCTGGTCCTGGGCCAACAACAGTTCACCCTGTTGTACTTCATCAAGGTTCATCTTTTGAAGATCAAAAGAGTTATCCTTTGCTTCTGCCCGGCTGAAACCACCAAGGAGGAGAAAGAAAAGAATAGCCCCAATATAGACAATAAGAAGGATACTCCCCGGATCACCCGTTCTTTTTACAGTGCTGCTTCGTTGTGCTGTTCCAGTAATGGTTTTCATGCTCCGCCTCGTTTTTTCTGATGGATTGAAAAATCTCGCCTCTCTTTGAAAAAAGTTTCCCGACCCAAAAAATTGGGATTATGTTTTCATAAGAGATAACTCTTTCAGTGTGACGGAGCGCTGAAGGAAAAATGATATTGTTGCCGGCAATTATGACGAAAAATGACAAGGACGGCACCTCATGCGTTTCTTGTTGCAACCGGAGCAGAGAACAGATTACTGTTCCACACTGACATCAAGACTCAATTCCCCCGGTGGCCAACCATGACATACACCATTGCACTAGTTGAAGACGACGAACGGCTCAGAGCTAACTACAGTCAGGCCCTGAAAAGAGATGGATACCTGGTCGACAGCTATGCAGGCCGTGCCGCAGCCCAGGCAGCCTTTGCCAGACAGCTGCCCGACCTGGCTATTCTTGACGTTATGCTCCAGGAAGAAATGGAAGGCGGCTTTGAACTCTGTCGTGAATTACGCCGCATCTCGCCCACCATTCCCATTATTTTTTTAACGGCCCGTGATTCCGACCTGGACAAGGTTTCCGGCCTGCGTCTGGGCGCCTGGGATTATCTCACCAAAAACACAACGACCCTCGACTTTCTTCCCGTCAGAATACGGGCCCTTTTCAAAATGCTGGAGGTCCTGAAGGGCAACAGCGGCCAAACCGAAAAAACCATCTCCACGGGCAACCTCCGCATCCACGAAGATCGCAAACAGGCGTTCTGGAACGATATTCAACTGAGTCTCACCTTGACGGAATTCTGGCTGCTGGTCTGCCTGGTGCAGCACCCCGGTCATGTTAAGTCACATTCGCAGCTGATGGCGGCTGCCAACGTGGTGGTCACCAATAATGCCATTGCGGCGCATATCAGAAGGATCAGAGAAAAGTTCAGCGAAATAGACCCCGAATTCGATTCAATTCGGGCCGAATACGGCATGGGATACCGCTGGGTGGATTAACGGGCAATGCGTATCTCACTCAGACTGAAACTGGCCCTTATCGCTCTGCTGCTGCCGGCAATTCCCTATAGCGGCATACAACTTGCGGCCATCGTCAAAACCAATCTGCTGGAGAGCAAAAAGGAGGCACTGATGTTCTCCGCCAGGGCAGTAGCCTCGGCCCTGAGCGGCAGAGAAGGACTTTTCGACCGGGAACTCTTTCATTCTCTGGACCAGCGTCGTGATCTCTATCTCTTTCAGCTTACCGGTCCAATGCGCCTCAACGGTAAACCGGATGACTGGCAGCCCCACCTGGAAGATGCCAAATATTTCGGCAGAGCCAATATTCTGCAATCACCTCAAAACTTTAAAGATGGCGGCTCAGGATTCAGACATCTCATCGGCAAACGGGACGATTATCTCTACGCCATTTTCCTGGTGGATGATGACCATCTGGTCTACAGGGAGAAAAACTCGCTGGCTCTTGACAGATCCGACCACCTTCAGGTCGCCGTAGAAGACCGGCAGGGCAACCTCGACAGATATATCATCCCAGCAACCGAGCCCGGCTGGGTCAACGGTTATCTGATATCACGAGACTTCGACAGCATCCTGCCCGCCAAAAAAGAACCTCGCATCCAAGGTGTATGGCTGGAGACGTCTACAGGGTATAACCTGGAGATACGACTGCCCTTACATATGGTAGGAAACAGGCTTGCTTTCGCAATTGCCGATGTGGACAATCCCACCTCGCGTGAAACAAAAACCCTCATCGGCACAGCAAACATAGATAATCCGGAAAAAATCGGCTGGCTGTTAGCGCCATCCACTTCCATTGAAAAGATTCTGCAGGTTTTCCAGAGGCCCGAGGCTAAAATACAGATCATTGATTCGAATAAGCATATCAGGGCAAGTTACGGTTCCTTGAAGGTTTTGGAAAATTCTGCTGCGGAACAGATCTCTCCGCTGTCCTTTTCAGCATATCTCAACCGGATTCTCACACCTCTTTACCGACTTTTCACAGAACCCCTGGCCGATGATTTTGCCGATCCGCAACCACAACCCTCCGCACGCGACCTTACAGGGGTAACGCAGGCCCTTCTCGGAGAAAGTTCACTGGCAAGCTACCGCATCGCCGATGGAAAAGTAGAGGTGATGGCAGCCGTTGCTCCACTTTATGAAGGCGATACCATTATCGGTGCCGTGGTTGTCGAACAGACCACAAACTCTATCCTTGCTCTGCAGAACAGGGTTATTGAAGAGTCCTTGAGTCTGACCTTGTTCGTTCTGGTCTTTGGCGGCTCGCTGCTGTTCTTTTTTGCCTATCGCATCTCCTCCCGAATTCGCCGACTGCGTGATCAGGCTGCCGCGGCCATTGATAAAAATGGACAGATACACGCCATCGCGCCGCCAGTCAGATCACGAGATGAAATTGGTGATCTCTCCCGGACCCTCCATTCCGTTCTTAGCCGTCTTAAGGCGCAAAGCCACCATCGCGAAAAAATGGCGGATAATCTGGAACATGAAATGCGAACCCCCCTGTCCGGTGCTTCAGCCTCGCTGAAAAACCTTGCTCAGGAGCTGACGGGCCAGCCCCGATATGTCCTGGATTACGTCGACTGGGCTCTGGATGATATCAGGCGAATGGAAGATTTACTCAGTAGTATCCGCGACGCCACAAATCTTGAAGACGCCCTGGCCCAGGGATTCATGGAGCATTTCAACCTCTCTGAAGCCCTTGCCCTGTGGCTCGACCACGGTTGGCATAGTGTTTTTGCCGAGGTCGATTTTTTCTATGACAAACCAGACCGGGAAGTCTTCATTCAGGGTGACCCGGATCGTATTCGTCAAATGCTGGATAAACTGATCGAAAACGCGGTCGCTTTTCATCAAAAGGGTACCGCCGTTGAATTGCATCTCCAGCCCGGTAAAAACACCCACCTCCTCAGGATTATCAATCAAGGTCCGACAATCCCGTCAAACATGCTGGAAGAAATATTTAATTCCATGGTCTCCATCAGAACCTCAAACGACATCCGGCCGCATTTAGGGCTTGGTCTCTTTATTGCCCGGACAATCGCCAGATATCATAACGGCTCAATCAGAGCGACAAACCTGGAGGACGGCCGGAGTGGCGTATGCTTCCTCATTGAACTTCCCCACCACCCCGGCGATATTTGATTTTTCAGCACCTCCTGGATAAAGCTCTTGCCCTGAGTGGAGCAACCGAAGCCAAGCGGAGTTTTTTACAGTGTCTCACCGAGAAAACCGACAAAACGCTGCCATGATTTGCGATCGGCGTCTTCACGGTACCGAGGTGTATCAAAAACGGTGAAAGCGTGCGGCGCACCACTGTAGGTTATCATTTCATGCTCTCTGTTCTGCTCCTCCAGGTCCTTGGCCAGAGTAGCAAAATGATCGAGTGTCACTGAGGTATCGGCGCTGCCGTGCAGAATCAGAATTTTACCTTTTGTTGCCGAATAATCCTGTCCTGCCGGGGTTTCAAGACCTCCATGAAAACTGACGAATCCTTGCAGATCCGCACCTGATCGAGCCAGTTCCAGGACAACAGCCCCACCGAAACAATAGCCCATGGCCACTGCGTTATCCGTATTGCCTCCCTGGGCGGCAGCCTGTTCAAGTCCACCTTTCAATAAGGCGCGCATTCTCTCCCGATCGTTGTAGAGCATACCGGTCAATTTTCGCCTTTCCTCAACTTCAGCGGGACGGACCCCCTCGCCGAAAAGATCGACCGCGAAAACGGCGAACCCCAACTCAGCAAGCATTTCGGCCCGTTTCACCTCATAGTCGGTGAGACCATCCCAGTCATGCACCAGTATGACCAGGGGCGCATTATCAGCAGGTGATGTATAATAGCCTTCGAAGGCTTCATTACCCACTTTATATTTCACAAAACCACCCGCTGCGACCGCCGTCCCAGCCCAGAAAAAAAGTACCAGCAATACAAATATTTTTCTCATCGCGCACCTCCATTATTAAGTAGCGAATTAACGTTTTCCATACCTGTTGGACAAATGGTGCTCAAACATTGTACTCTGAAAACCTGAGAACCTGAAATGGTCCCAGACGATGTTGATTTCGGCCTTTCCCTGGAAAGATCCTGAGAGATGACAGATACAATCTGCAACAATGCGACGCTGCTTGCAGGGTTCTCCCTATTGCTAAATGATAGGAACGGAACCGGCGAATGCAATGATCGAAGGAAATTTTCATCCTTTTTCAAGAATATCAGCATTGCCCCGTCTGCCCGGCGACACAGACCTAAAAGGAGCATTTTGTCATGCAAACAGTACCGTTCTACACTCCCCGTCAACGAGCAGGATTAAAGCTGCTGCTGCTCCTCTTTCTCCTTCTCCTTTTAGGAGCAGCGGCTACGATACCTTTTCTGTGGGAATCGACAACATTATGGTATAAATTCGGTACTGACAGGGTTTTGCTGCAGACTGGAAAAATTGCCGGCCTGTGCGCGGCGATTCTCCTTTTTATACAGACCCTGCTCGCTTCGCGAACATTGCTGTTTGACAAAATATTCGGCCTGGACAAAGTCTATTTGTACCACCAGATCAATGGTTTTGTGATCATTACGGCAGCCCTTCTCCATGTTTCTCTGGTCATCATTCCCGAAGGAATACAAAATCTTCCCATAGGCTGGAAATTCTGGCCGGAAATGCTTGGCGCAGCGATTTTGTTTACTCTCATCCCTTTTGTTCTGCTGGCCTCATTGCAAAAAAAGATCCTGCCGTATCACCTCTGGAGAGAAGTACACCGTTTCATGGGATACCTGTTCCCGGTACTACTCTCCATCCACATCCTAAATGTCAGTGATTCTTTCAGCATGAACGTGCCGAAATATTCCTTTTTCCTGTTTGCCGGCACAACACTTTTTATCGTGGCCGGCAATAAGTACCGCACCTTGCGGCAATCATCACGGAGACTGCAACTTCAAAACACATCTCCGCTGCACGATGATATTCATTTGCTTCAAGTGGCGATGCCGCCCAGCTTTACCTATGCGCCGGGTCAATTCGCCTTGGTGACGTTACGGTCTCGCAATGACCGGGCCGAACCCCATCCATTCACCATTGCCTCAGCGCCTGCACGGCAGGACTCGCTCCACTTCATGATCAAGAAATGCGGCGACTGGACCGCCAGGGTAGCCGACGCCGATCCCGATCACGTCTCCATAGAGGGCCCCTACGGCCTGTTCAGCTACAAAGCCAATGAGGCAACGGACACCATCAATTTAATCGCGGCAGGTATCGGTATCACACCCATGCTGAGTATGCTGCG
Organism: uncultured Desulfopila sp.; assembly: GCA_964446655.1. Classification (GTDB taxonomy): domain Bacteria; phylum Desulfobacterota; class Desulfobulbia; order Desulfobulbales; family Desulfocapsaceae; genus Desulfopila_A. The sequence goes on along the minus strand of CAYUPL010000018.1, from coordinate 12,692 downwards.
CCAAATCGCCATGGAAACCCATCAGCCACGTACCACTCTTCTCTGGAGCCTCAGAACGGCAGAGGAAATGTTCTTACAACAGGAATTCGACAGGCTGGCGGAAGAGATTTCTTCCTTTCGTCTTCATATCCTCTATACCCGGCAAAACGGCGGCGGCAGAATTGACCGGCAACTTTTACGGCAGCTTTTCGGCACCATGACGACATCAGGTCATTATTACATCTGCGGACCTCCAAAAATGATGTCGGCAACCCGCAAAAACCTTATAGAACTCGGTGTTCCGAAAAAATATATCTTCCAGGAAAAGTTTGCCCTTTAAAGGAGTCGACCCTGCAGCCTCAGGCGCCACTCTTGCTTTTTATGGGAAGCGACATACTGTTTCTCCTGAAAGTTCAGCACCACCTGACAAGAAAAGATTTCTCAAAGGCATACACAACAGGAGGTTTACATGAAACGGTCACTTTTGCTCACTCTTGTATTGACTCTGTTTTTTGGTGTACAGAGCGGCTTTGCCAAGGTTCCCACCTGGGAATTCGACAAGGACCATTCCAACTTCTATTTCAGCGTTGATCATATTTTCTCGAAAATTCGCGGTCACTTCGGGGAGTATTCCGGTACCATCAAGTTCGACCCGGCCAACCTGGCGGAAAGCTCTTTTCTCTTTGAAATCGAGGTAAACAGCATTAACACCCACATCAGTAAACGAGACAAGCACCTGCTCTCCGATGACTTTTTCAGTGCGGCCGATTTTCCCCTGATGCGTTTTCAAAGCACCTCAATCAGCGAGGCAGGTAATGGCTCGTATGCTATTGCCGGAACCTTCACGGTCAAAGGCAAAGAGTATGATCTCACCCTGCCGCTTACCCTGGCAGGAGTAAAAGACCACCCAACCGTGAAGGGAACGGAAGTGGCCGGCTTTAACGGCACACTCACCATTGATCGGCTCGTCTACGGAGTCGGCAGCGGCAAATTTTATGAATACGGTGTTGTCGGCAAGGATGTCGAGATCTTCGTAAGTCTTGAAGTACTCCGCCAAAAGTAAACCCGGCGCTTCTTCTATTGGAATACGGTTGGAGGCTTACTTTTCCATGGCCTCCAGCCACTCGACTATACGGTCAACCGCTTCAAGGGTGTTGGTACAGTAGCTTGCCAGATAGGCACTGTCCAACTGATGGTTGGCCGGATAGTTACGCAAGGCCTTTTCCCCGTCGAAATCGACAAAAGCCAGTCTCGCCGTGAGTTCCTCGGCGGGCCGACCGAAATCCGAACCCGGTAAAACGGCAACGCCGGTCTGCTGCAAAAGATCGGCACAAAGCTCACGACTGGTGAAGATGTTTTTGCGCTGCATTCTGCTGCGATAGTTGCCGAAGTCGGGGAAGATGTAGAACCCACCCTCAGCCGGCAGCACATCAATATCAGTCGATGCCAGCTTCTGCATAATTTCCACGGATAAAGCTCCCAGAACGTTGCGACATTTCTCAACATAGATGTCAATGTTCGTATCCTCACGAAAGGCGGCGATTGCCGCATACTGGATCGGCGCACTGGTCGAGGTGAACGTCTCACTGGCCACCGTCGCCATGGCGTTGGTAATCCAGCGCATTGCCTCGGGTACGACAAACAGGCCGAGGCGCCATCCTCCCGCACCGCACCATTTGCTTAAACCGCCGCTGAATATGGTTCCTTCCGGATAATAGTTGACAATCGAGGTGTGTTCTTTGAAAAAGGTTGTTCTGGCATAGATCTCGTCGGAGAGCACCAGGACCTGATATTTCGAGGCCACCTCGGCAAGTGCTTCCAATTCCATGGCATCATAGGTCTGCCCTGTGGGATTCGATGGATAATTGAGTATCAACAAGCGCGACCGGGTCGGGTCCAGACGGCAGATGCCGTCGAGCTGGGCTGCGCTAATCTTCCAGCTGTTCTTTTTATCTGTCAGGATAACATTTACATAACGGCCTATTATTTTTGCCTGGGGAATGTAGGAGACCCAGGCCGGTATCGGTATCAGGATCTCACCATCATAGACAAGCTGAAGAATAAACATCAGTTCCTTCGATCCGGGACCGACGATAATATCTTCAATACCGCATTCTATCCCGAAGTTAAGGCGATGATGTTCAACCAGGGTTTGACGCAGTTCCTGCAGACCTTTAACGGCGAGATAGTCCTTCTGATGCGCGTTGTCCCGCAGGGCCTTGACGACCTGTTCCGGTACCGGAAAGGGTGACTGGCCCAGGCCAAGCCTGTAGATTTTCCTGCCTTCTTTCTGCAGCTCTCTGCATAACTGCTGAATGGCGATGGTGGCCGAAATGGAAAAACCACCAAGGTTTTGATTGAGATGCGCCTTTGGGGAATTATGATATATCATTTTTATTTTCCAAAGACCAGTTTGCCGCCAAGGTGACCGGCAATTCCAACGGCCGCCAGAACAACACCGCCCATGCCAAGATAAATCCAGCTTCCGGTGCCACCGGAAAGACCTATCTGAGGATCAATAAACCGCCATAAGACCATCAAACTCAGAAGGACCATGACAGCAGCACTGCAGGTCAGTTTGGTTTTGAAAAGGGCTGTTTTAGCGCCACGGTATTTCTTCTGCCAGGCAACAAATCCTGTGAAAATGACAACAGGCATGCTCAGGAGAACAAAGATGAAATTGAAAAAAGAGGCCATTTCCAGTGGAACATATTGCAGCAGCAGACCAAGAACAAGAAAAACCACGGCAACAGGAATGACACCATTGGGCGTGTGTACACTGATGGGGTGCAGATTAAATCGCATGATAAGTCTGCCGATAATGCCAAAACGTTGTTGCCTCTCTTCTTCCGAAGGTGCGGCGGCGGCTGGTTTGGTTGCAGTTTCCTTGACCTCGTCCTCGCCGGCTGCGGCCTGAGGTGTTTCTCCTGTCTCTTCAGCGCCCACCTCAACAAAAAAACTTTTGTCCGCACCACATACCGGACAGATATCAGGCGGCTCCTCTCCCTCATGGATGTAGTCACAAATGGTACATTTCCACTTTTTCATATTTGAAACCTCATAATGAATTAAAAAAGTTCAACAGATTCACCCCTATTTTATCTGCTATCCTACCATAACAAAAAAGGCCTGACCAATGGAATTTAACGGGAGGCGCTTCTCTCTTCATCCTGCGGCACAATGGGTACCACCTCATTTTCATTCATATATTACAAGCTTGTAATGCTCAGGAAAGGTTCCGGTAATGTTGGTCTGTTATAGAGTATCTGTAGATGTTTATGATGCGAAAACAAAATACTCTTTCTGTTTCAAGGAGAAGTTATGTTGACCAATAGCAAGGAAGCAGGCGTGGCCGTCTATCCACGGCAGACCGACCCGACAGATGCCGTGCCGTCAGGGCGAAAAGATATTTACGGTTCCATTGAGGAAATCAGCGGGGCCGTGGCTAAAAGTTCCATATGGGTGACACCTTTTCGACAACAGATGGCTAAAGCGGTTATCGGACAGGACCATCTCGTCGAGAGTCTGCTGGTCAGCCTGCTGACCGGCGGCCATGTTCTCATTGAAGGACTTCCCGGACTGGCCAAGACTCTGGCGGTAAAAACACTGGCCATGACCATCCGTTCTGATTTCAGGCGGATCCAGTTTACGCCGGATATGCTGCCCGCCGACATTATCGGCACCGAAATATACAATCCCAGAAACACCTCTTTTGAGGTGAAAAAAGGGCCCATCTTCGCCTCCATAATCCTGGCTGATGAAATCAACCGGGCCCCGGCCAAGGTCCAGTCCGCCCTTCTGGAAGCAATGCAGGAAAAACAGGTTACCATAGGCGATCAGACCTTTAAGCTGCCGGATCTTTTTCTGGTACTCGCCACCCAGAATCCCATTGAACAGGAAGGCACCTATCCTTTACCTGAAGCCCAGATGGATCGTTTCATGCTGAAAACCATTGTAACCTATCCGTCCATGGCTGAAGAGAGGAAAATTCTTGACGAAATCGATCAGGCGGACAGCAGTGTCCCAGTCGAAGCGGTTATCTCCCCGGAGGCCCTTCTTGCAGCTCGCGATGTGGTTAAAAGTATTTATATGGATGACAAGATAAAGGATTATATCGTCTCACTGGTCTGCGCAGGCAGAGACCCGCGCTCCTTCGGGCTCGACATTCATGAATATATCGAAACCGGTGCAAGTCCCAGAGCCACCCTGAATCTCAAGGCAGTAGCAAAAGCATTCGCCTATCTGGCCGGACGCGGTTTTGTTACCCCTGACGATGTCAAAGCGGCCGCTCTAGATGTAATGCGGCACCGTATTCGGATCAGCTATGAAGCTGAAGCCGAGGATATCAGCAGCGAAGACCTTATTCGCAAAATACTCGATTCCGTTCCGGTACCCTGATCCCATGGAAAACGGTCTCAGCAAAGAAATACTCAAAAAGGTCAGGCAGATAGAGGTTCGATCCAAGCGTCTTGTCAACGATAGCCTGGCGGGAAGCTACCATTCCGTCTTCAAGGGCAGGGGGATGAATTTCGATGAAGTCAGGGAATATGTTCCCGGTGATGATATCCGCACCATCGACTGGAATGTCACGGCCAGAACCGGTATTCCCCATATCAAGAAATTCGTCGAAGAGCGTGAACTCACCATAATGCTGATGATTGATATCAGCGGCTCCGGCGAATTCGGCTCAGCAGAGATGTCCAAAAGAGAGATGATGGCGGAACTGGGCGCCGTGCTGGCCTTTTCCGCCGTGCATAATAATGACAAGGTCGGCCTGGTGTTGTTCTCCGACTTTATCGAACTCTATATTCCACCGCAGAAAGGCCGCACCCACATTCTCCGGGTCGTCAGAGAAATCCTCTTTTTCACACCGCAACGCAGGGAAACCGATCTGCTCGTCCCTCTCGATTTTGTCAACCGGGTTATTAAACGAAAATGTGTCGCCTTCCTGATCTCCGATTTCTGCCTGAAGGAAGATTTCGACACCAGTCTCGACCTGCTTTCCCGCAAGTTGCGCATCAGTAATAAACATCATGATCTGATCAGCCTGATTATTACCGACCCCCGGGAATGGGAACTTGCCGATGTCGGCTGGATAACCCTTGAAGACGGCGAAAGCGGGCATCAGGTGGAGCTCAATACCGGAGATCCGGCAATACGCCGCGGCTTTCGTCAGATAGCCGCGGAACGACGCCGCCGACTGCACCACACCATCCGGGCCGCTGGGCTAGATCTGCTTGATCTTGCAACAAACACACCCTATCTCCCCGAACTGTTAGGTTTTTTTGGCGCAAGAAGAAGGAGAATGCGGCTATGAACACAACTCTTTTTTTGCCGGCAGAAGATATCCACGATATTTACGGCCCCCTGCCTCTGCCCGAACCGGCAGTCTGGCCTCTTTATCTTGCGGCGGTCCTTGGTGGAGTTATCCTGCTTGCCTTGCTGGTCTACTACCTGAAAAGCAGAAAGAAAAAGGTATCGCCCCGAATTGCCCCCCATCAGACAGCTCTTGCTGATCTGCGGGCGGCCCGTACCTATCTCGATGCGGAACACTCTCTTCTTTATGCCGAACGGATCTCAGAAATCCTGCGCCGCTATGTGGAGCAGCGCTTTGCCATACATTCAACCCGACAGACTACCACCGAGTTTCTCCAGTCCATCCGCGGAGGACAGGGGAGTACTCCGGCCCTTCTCCCTCATGCGGAGTCACTGCAAGTGTGCCTCGAGCAGTGCGATCTGGCCAAATATGCTCATAAACCGGCAAACATAGAGCAGATGGAAAAAATAGAGATCAGCGTGCGCCACTTTATTGAAAAAACCACGGCAGAGGAGGCCTGATGCGTTTTCTCTATCCACACATTCTCTGGCTTCTCACTTTGCTGCCGATCCTGATACTTCTCAAGGGAAAGCGCGGCGCAGCACCGGCACTGCTCTTTTCTTCAACATCCATTGTCCGTGTTCTGGCCGAAGGAAAAAAGATACGGGCCGGAAACATTGTTGCCGCCCTCAAGTTAGGGGCAATGGCACTGTTAATTATTGCCCTGGCACGCCCCCAGCTGGGCAACACCACTACGGAGATCAATGCCAGCGGCATCGATATTTTACTGGCGGTTGATATTTCCAGTTCCATGAAGGCCATGGATTTTACTCTTGCAGGACAATCGGTCAACCGACTTGACGTCGTCAAAAATGTTCTGGCGGACTTCATTGAAGCCCGCCCGAATGATCGTATCGGCCTGATAGCCTTTGCCGCCAAACCCTATCTCGTCAGTCCGCTGACCCTCGATCATGACTGGCTGCATAAACGACTGGAATCCCTTTCCATCGGCATGATTGAAGACGGCACGGCCATCGGCTCGGCCATCGGCAGCGGAGCGAACAGGTTGCGCGACCTGCAATCCAAGTCGCAGATCATCATCCTGCTGACCGACGGCGTAAATAACAGCGGCAGAGTGGGACCGCTGATTGCCGCCGAGGCTGCCGAAATCCTCAAAATAAAAGTGTATACCATCGGGGCCGGCAGTCGAGGCCTGGCGCCATACCCGGTAATGGAACATGGCAGGCAGCGTCTGGTCAGAGCAAAAGTGGATATCGACGAGGAAACCCTCCGTCAAATCGCCGAAAAAACGGGAGGACTCTATTTCCGTGCCACCGACAGCCGTTCACTGGCGCAGATCTATGAGGAAATTAACGCCATGGAAACCACCACTCGTACCATCACAAAATTTGAGAATTACCGGGAACTTTTTCCCTATTCTCTGGTCGGCGTCTTCATGCTTTTGCTGATGTCCTTTGTTATTCACCGCAGTCGTCTTCCATAGGTGCGCCATGCCATTCGCCGAACCTCTCTGGATAATCGCCGGACTGTTTTTCTGTCTCGCGCTGCATTTTCTCAATCTCCATCTGCAGAAGAGACGACAGGCCGCTCTGCAGGACTTTGCCGCAAAAACCCTGCTGGGCCGATTGACCCGTAACGTCTCCACGCCAAAGCGACAACTGAAATATATTCTTCTTCTCGGTGTTTTTTCGGCCTGTTTTCTGGCGCTGGCCCGTCCCCAATATGGTCACCATTGGATCGATGTAAAGCGAAAAGGCATTGATATTCTGTTTGCCGTTGACACTTCCACCAGTATGCTGGTCGAAGACATCCGCCCCAATCGCCTGGAACGTGCCAAATTGGCCATTCTCGATTTTGTAAAACAGCTCGACGGCGACCGGGTCGGTCTGCTGCCTTTTGCCGGACAGGCCTTTCTGATGTGCCCGCTGACTCTTGACTATGCCGCCTTTGAAGAATCGCTGCAGACACTTGACACCTCTGTCATTCCGGACCGAGGCACCAACCTGGCTCACGCTATTCAGACAGCCGACACAGTTTTGCGCAATGACGCCAATCATAAGCTGTTGATACTCATTACCGACGGTGAAAATCTGCAGGGCGATGCGATACAAGCGGCCGAATATGCTGCGACACGGAACATGACCATCTTCACCATCGGTGTCGGCACGAGGCAGGGAGAACTGATCCCCCTGGGCGAAAACGGCAGCGAGGGATTTGTCAAAGACAAGAACGGCAAATTTGTTCTCTCCAGGCTGGATGAGCAGACCCTGGAGGAGATTGCCGCCGCAACCAGGGGACTCTATGCACCTCTTGGCAGCAACGCTCAGGGTTTGCAGACCATTTACAGGCAAAAGCTCAGTCTGATACCCAAAGAAGAACTGGCTGAGAAAAGACATAAGGTGCCGATCGAACGCTTCCCCTGGTTTATCGGCATGGCCCTTGTTCTTCTGCTTGTTGAATATTTACTCGGCGACCGCAAAACGACATCCTCCCCCGCACCAGGGTTAAGCAAATGGTTTACCGGAACCGGGCTGCTGCTTATTTTTCTCTGCAGCACCATTATGACAAAACCCCATTTTTCCCAGGCATCACCAGGAGAAGAAGCCTATCTGCAACACGACTTTCTTACCGCTTCGACCTACTATGAAAATGGATTGCAGCACGATCCGGACAACCCTGTACTCCACTACAATCATGGCACCGCCGCCTACAAAAACAATCTCTATGATCAAGCCATAGCCTCCTTCGACAAAGCCCTGCAGAGCAGCGATCTGGCCCTGCAGGAAAAGGCCTATTACAACCGCGGCAACGCCCAGTTCAAGCAAGGTGAAGAAAGCCTGCAGGTCGATCCCGGCAGAACGGTCTCTTTCTGGGAAAATGCCGTCAAATCGTATCAAGGTGCTCTGCAGTTGCAACCCGACAACATGAAAGCCCGTGCCAACCTTGATCTGGTGCAAAAAAAACTCGATGAGCTACGGCAACAGGAACAGCACAACAACGGCAAGGACAGGAACAGCAATGGCGAGGCAGAGGAAAACCGGGAAAACGGTGACGAACAGGGCAAGGGAAACCCGACTGCAGAACAAAACGACCGTCCGGAATCTCATCAAGACGACAGCGATACCTCAGAACGTCACGGGGAAAACGACTCTGCCGCAGACCCGCAGCAACAACAGGGCGAAGGACAACCCCGGCAGCCCGACAGCCTGGACGAAGGTGATGATGACACGATGGCACAGCAATCCATACAGCAGGAGGCAGGAAAGATGAGCAGGGAAGAAGCCCACCAGCTCCTGGAGGCGATGAGAAACGAGGAGGGTGTTTTCAGCCTTATCGAGGCAGAACCGGGCACGACGCCAAGTACTCAGGGGAGAGACTGGTGATGGCTATGCAAATACTAGGACAGCGTCTGATAAACATGGTGCTGCTGTTTTTTCTTGCCTTTGCATTCATTACGGCTCCAAACCAGGCAACAGCCAAGAACTCCCTGAACATCAGCGCCACGCTCAGTAATGACAATTTTTCCCTGGACGAAACCGCCGTTTTGACCATCACCGTCAGCGGGACACGTTCAGCCGAGATTACCCTGCCCGAAGTAGACCATCTGCTCTTTCAGCAGAGCGGCACAAGTGTGCGCACCAGTGTTATCAACGGATCTTCCTCCAGCTCCATTACTTCGACCTACATCCTCCAGCCGCAGCAGGAAGGAGCCTATACCATTCCACCATGCACGGTAGAGGTAGACAGCGAAACTCTCACCACGGAACCGCTCTCTTTTACCGTTACGACAACACGTCGGCCGCAAGACCGTTCTTCCGCCGCTACTGGTGAAACAGAAGAAGATGAAGCCGATGGCCTTGCCTTTCTCACCGTTTCCGGCTTGAAAAACAAGGTCTATACCGGTGAAGTTATTCCGATTGAAATCAAAGCCTATTTTCGCCGGGGCATTCGGGTCGAGATTCCCAAGCTCCCGGAAAGCAAAGGAGATGCCTTTGTGCTCTCTCCCCCGGTGGATCCCCCGCAGCAGATGGTTGAGTCCCATGAAGGAAAAGAATACTCTACCATTTCCTGGAAATCCGCCGTTGCCGCCGTCAAAGATGGCCGGCATGATCTCCGTATCCAGCTTGACGCCACTCTTCTTATACCACAGAGATCCTCCGGAACAATGGGCAACAGGCACCCGCTGTTCAGCGACAACTTTTTTAACGATGACTTCTTTGATGGTTTTTTTAATACCATTACCCGCCAAGAAGTCTCTCTCTTCAGTCCGGAGCATTCCTCTGTTGTGCGGCCTCTGCCGACTCATAACAAACCGGACCATTTCAGCGGAGCGGTAGGATCATTTAATTTCTCTACGACAGCCGACCAGACAGATATTGAAGTCGGCGACCCCATCACTTTGACTATGACCATCACGGGAACAGGAAACTTCGACAGAGTATCCGCGCCATCCTTTCCAGATGGACACCAATGGAAAACCTATACGCCGACGGCCGACTTTAGTGAAGGCCCCGGCGAACATCAGGGAAAAAAGGTCTTCGAACAGGCTATTGTCGCCCAAAGCAGCAACGCCACCGAAATTCCTTCCCTCTCCTTCAGCTATTTTGATCCTGACCGGGAAGAATATATCACCCGAACCACCAAACCTTTGCCCGTGACGGTTAGCGAAAATGAAAATGATCAGCAGCAGACACCGCAACAGCTGACCGTCCGGAACCAACAGCAGACAGCAGCGCAGGACAGCGAAGCTCTGCTGCCACTGCATATGCGTCTTCAGGTGGGCACACTCCGCGGCAACATCTCCCCTGTTTTCTTACAAAACCGGTACATTGGCACCGTCATATTCTGTAGTGTGCTGTTGACAGGAGCACTCATTTTTGTTCTGCGACGTAGGCATCGTAGCAGACATAGTGAGGCAATCCGGCAACATGCTATTTCCCGGAATATAGCAGAAAAACAGCATGCTCTGCAGCAGGCCGTCACCAATGGTGACATCGAGGAATTTCTCAGAGGCTGTCGCACCATCATCCAGATGCGCCTGGCGCTTCTGTGGCACAAGGAAGCGTCCGCCATCACGCTGCTCGATCTGCAGCACAGACTGGAGCCGGATTCGCCGCTTATCCATATCTTTTCAACGGCGGAGAAGTTCAACTATGGTGGACCGGCGCCAACCAGCGAAGAGATCAAAACATACCAGGAAATCCTGGAAAAAGAACTGGAGGTGTTGCGGTGAATACACAGGCCTGTCGTCTTCTTTTTCTTGTCATGCTGCTGTCGCTCTGCCACGGTGATGCGGCGCTACAGGCGGCCGAACACTCCATGCAGCAGCGATTCGACACCGCCAACAGAGCGTATAGCAATGGTAACTACCGGGAAGCAATAGATCATTATCGTGACCTGATAGGAGAATATGGTCTTTCGGCGCCGCTTCTCCACAACCTAGGCAACAGCTATGCCAACAGCGGCCTCTATGGTCTGGCGATCCTGCAATACCAGCGGGCATTGCGAATAGCCCCGGGAGACCATGATATTCGGGCTGATCTTGAACTGATACGGCAAAAGGCCGGCCTGTTTCAAAAGGAAAATACCTTCAGGGAAAAATTTTTCGCCCTGCTCGATATGAACCAGTGGGCCCTGGCGGCATTGGCAGGATATATCGGCATCACCTTGCTAACACTGCTGCATATTGGTTTTTCCCTGGGGAAAAAATCCGTTGCAATCTGCCTTGTCCTTGCGGCCGTGGTTTGTGTCTCCGCTCTCGGCACCTGGCAGCAGCGTACCTCCTGGGATAGTGGAGTTGTTATACTACCCGATACCCGTCTTCTTCTCTCACCATTCAGCTCCGCATCTTCGCTGGGTCTGATCGAGGAAGGATCTCTGGTATACAGTGATAAGCATTATGGCGATTTCCACTATATTCGTGATGAGCGGGGCAGATCCGGCTGGATTCCGACATCGTCGTTTGCTGTTATCCCGACGAGTTCGATCACATATTCCCAAAATGATGCTGCACAATAGAGACAGCGGCAATGACAGCCGTCTCGGCCCGCAGTATCCTTTTGCCCAGGCCGATTGTCCGCCAGCCTGCGGTGACCGCATCGGCAACCTCCTGCTCCGTGAAACCGCCCTCCGGCCCAAAGAGCAGCATAACCGTAGTGGTCGCCATCGGCTCAACCTGCCAGGCTGCCAGGTTGCTGTTCTGCTCCTTTTCCCAGAAAAGAAGCTTGGCATCACTGCTCCGCACTTCCGGTAAAGCAATGAGTTCGGCAAAAGAGACCATCTCGTGAAGATCCATGGGACGTGGGCGGAGAGACTGTTTACATGCCTCGGCGATGATGCGATGCCGGCGTTCATCCTTGCCGGCGTACTGTCGTATCAGGTTGCCCTGAGAGCGGCTGCCGACAAAAGGATAGAATCCGGCAACACCTAGTTCGGTACACTTCTGCAGGAGCAGCTCTATCCTTTTTATTTTTATGGCGCCCACCCCAACCAGCAATCTAGTGCCGACCGTCTCAGCCCTGCATCCTTGCCCCTGGACTGCTACACGAACAGGTTCGGCTGCCTTGCTGATCACGGCAGAATAAACTGTTCCCGAACCATCAACAAGCTCGACGGCCTCTCCCTCTCCAAGACGTAAAACTCGGCAGATATGGCGGGATTCAGACTCACTCAGGGTCACGATGTCACCGTGACGCTGCTCCGTAGTAAAAAAAAAGCGTCTCATAGGGTAAAATACGTTTTTGAATGTTCGATAAAAATGGTACAAAAGGAGAGGAACGAGCTGTTTTCAAGGCACCGACCGGATTGTGCCGTACACCGACACGGCTGCATAGAGTTACGGGGCCTTCACTTTTTACCACCATTTCTCCACTCTTGTATCATGGAACCAAAGAACCGCAGACTACAGGAACGATTTTCTCTGGACTTACAGGCCAAACTGACAACCGCAGCGGACAGCAGCGGAGAAAAGGTTGAAGATGAAACCACTGCTGCCAATATCAGCTCCGGTGGCGCCTTTCTCACCACCCATTTCAAGATTCCATTGGCCACCAGGGTCTATGTCGAATTTCTGCTTGATTTCGAACAACTCAGGAAGCTCCGTTTTGTTCTTTCAGCCGACAGCCTTAGAAAATTTACCGGAAAAAACATCTGGGTAAAAGCCACAGGTGTCGTCATCCGTCTGGAAGACAGCGGGATAGCCATCATCTTTGACCAGGATTATCAGCTCACCCCCATGGGTGCCGCGGGAAAAGGATAACAGCACTTTAGAGCAGCTCATGCCGCACGTGTCTCACACTGTCCCTAGGAGCTTGTCGGAGTATAGGCATTTTTGTTCAGATCGAGGCATTTTCAGGAAATCAAGCACAGCCATATA
>CAYUPL010000017.1:0-61476 GCA_964446655.1 uncultured Desulfopila sp. | reverse complement strand
TGGCGGAGAGAGAGGGATTCGAACCCTCGGTGGAGTATTACCCCCACACTCGCTTAGCAGGCGAGCACCATCGGCCAACTCGGTCATCTCTCCTAAGAATGGCGGAGGGAGTAGGATTCGAACCCACGGTACTTTCGTACAACGGTTTTCAAGACCGCCGCCTTAAACCACTCGGCCATCCCTCCGGTCTTACGACAAGGTTCTTGTAACACCTCTTGATCGTCTTGTCAATAATTGCGAAGAATTGTTACCTCTTTTTACGCCCTCTTATACGTTTTTGTGATGTCTTGTGATATTTTTTTTGAAATATGTTAGTAATGTGCTTTTATTAAAGCCATAGACGTAATGGAACAGAGCATAATGAAGAGACAACCCGACATAGAAGCCGAACTGCAGGATCTTACGTGCCTTTATGATATCACGAGAGAATTGGCTTCTTCTGGAGACATTTCCGAATGCCTGGAAAAATCGATGGAAATTCTGTCATCCTCAAAAGATATGGAAAACGGAACGGTTTCAATCGTAAATCCGGTGACAGGTAAACTTGAAATAGAAGTTGCCTACGGCATTACCGCCGAAGGGAGAAAACGAGGGAAATATAAAATCGGCGAAGGAATTACCGGAAGAGTTGTTGCTACAGGAGAACCCATTATCGTACCGCATATTGCTGAAGAGCCGTTGTTTTTGAATCGAACACGATCAAGGGGTGATATCAGCAACCAGAACAGGTCTTTTCTCTGTGTTCCTGTTAAAGACGGCAAGCACGTTATTGGTGCCCTCTCTGTTGATCGTGTCTATGTCAGTGGTATTAACGATCAGGCTCATAAAGATCTACAGTTTTTGACAGTTCTCAGCGGACTTATCGCGCAGACAACCCGGCGTATTCAAATTGTCAATCGTGAAAAAGAAAAGCTGCGAATTGAAAACCTTAAACTGAAAAGAGAGCTTTCAGAAAAGAATAGGATAAACGATATCATAGGCAATTCCAGCAGAATGCAAGATGTCTATGAGATGGTTCATCGAGTGGTGGATTCAAATGCGACGGTCCTTCTCCGGGGAGAATCCGGCACCGGAAAAACTCTTGTTGCCAAAGCATTACACTATAACGGTAAGCGCAAAGAAAAACCGTTTGTGGTGGTTAACTGCTCCGCACTTCCGGAAACTTTGCTTGAAAGCGAGCTGTTCGGTCACGAGAAAGGGGCCTTTACCGGGGCGACAGAGCGTAAAGTTGGACGATTTGAGCTCGCCGAAGGTGGGACACTCTTTCTTGACGAAATTGGTGAGATTAGTCATTCTGTCCAGGTAAAACTTCTCAATGTTGTGCAGGAGCGATCCTTTCAACGACTTGGGTCATCTAAGTCCATTGAATGTGATGTCCGTCTGGTTGCCGCCACAAACAGGGATCTTGAAAACGCAGTTATTGAAAAAAAATTCAGAGAAGACCTTTATTATAGATTGAATGTTTTTCCTGTGTATATGCCGCCGTTACGCGAAAGAAGAACAGATATTCTCCTTCTGGCCGAGTTTTTTCTGGATAAATATACCAGAGAAAACGGTAAGGCCATTCGTCGCATATCGACATCTGCTATAGATATGCTTATTCAATACCACTGGCCGGGTAATGTTCGTGAACTGCAGAACTGTATAGAACGGGCTGTGCTTATTTGTGATGATGACTCAATTAAAGGTATTCACCTGCCTCCAACATTGCAGGTAGCTGAAGAAAGTTCCCCGGAGAAGCCGCTCTCCCTTACAGCCGCCGTAGAAAGATTTGAAAAGGATCTTATAATTGAGGGACTGAAAAAAAATAACGGTAATCAGACAAAAACAGCAAAGTTTCTCGATACCAGTTTACGAATAATCAACTATAAAATCCATCAATACAGTATTGATCCACGAAAATATAAAGTGTAGATGAAACATCTTCTCCATACCTGCTGTGGCCCTTGTCTGCTCTTCCCCCTGGAAATGTTGCAGAACAAAGGACATGAGGTGACAGCTTTCTTTTATAATCCCAATATTCATCCGTTTAAAGAATATAAAAATCGCCTAAACTCACTCATCCAACTTTCCGAGACCGACAATATTCCTTTAATCATTCAAGGTGATTATGGTTTTAACGAATATATACGGCGGGTTGTCTTTAATGAAAGAAAGCGCTGTTCTATCTGTTATGATATTCGCCTTGAAGCCACGGTTCTTTACGCCAAACAAAATGGTTTTACTTCATTTTCCACTACTCTTCTGTACAGTAAGTTTCAAAACCATACCTTGATTAAGGAAAAATGTACCTACCTTGCCAATCTCCACAATATCCTGTTTGTCTATGAGGATTTTCGCCCTGGCTGGCAGGAAGGCATAACCCTTTCCATCGAAAAAGAGCTGTATAGACAACCTTATTGCGGCTGTATTTACAGTGAACAGGAAAGATATGACAACAAGTTGAAAAAACGTTTATAACGACAACTCAAAAAAACGTAAGAGAGAGCCTCCATGGTAAATATTATTGTACTTGCTACCACAAATAAAAATAAGGTAAGGGAGTTTCAACAAATTCTCGATGGTTTCGAAATAGAAATACGATCTCTGGCTGATTTTGGTCCCCTCCCCGGTGTTGTTGAAGATGGAGCTACCTTTGATGATAATGCTTATAAAAAAGCACAGCATTATGCCAAAGTGCTAGGGCTTCCTGCCATTGCAGACGATTCCGGGCTGGTCGTCAATGCTCTGGGAGGGGCACCCGGCGTTATTTCGGCCCGGTATGCCGGTCCTGATGCGACAGATGACGACAATACTGCAAAATTGCTTGATGCTTTACATGATGTTCGTGATCGCAGTGCATATTTTCAATGTGTCTTATCTATCTCCGTTCCGTCAGGTCCGGCTTTGACATATGAAGGCAGATGCGATGGCTATATCATTAAAGAAAAACGTGGTGCAGAGGGATTTGGTTATGATCCTGTCTTTTGTCCTGCCGGAATGGAGAAAACTTTTGCTGAGCTTTCTTCTTCTGAGAAAAACAGAATCAGCCATAGAGGAAAGGCTCTGGCAGAAGTAAGGCAAGAGAAAGATAAAATAATCAAATGGTTGTCAATACGTCTTGCAGAAGAAAAACCGGAAAAACCTGATCACAATCAGTTTCTCGACAATGACTGGACCAGTCGGTAGCCTAT
Source organism: uncultured Desulfopila sp. (assembly GCA_964446655.1). Taxonomy (GTDB): domain Bacteria; phylum Desulfobacterota; class Desulfobulbia; order Desulfobulbales; family Desulfocapsaceae; genus Desulfopila_A. The sequence goes on along the minus strand of CAYUPL010000017.1, from coordinate 58,303 downwards.
TCGGTACGCATTTGCCGTGAGAGGAGATCTTTCACGGCCCTGCCACAGTCTTTGTTTTCGTATATAATATTATATATCTGCTCAAGGATGGGCATATCAATCTTATCTCTTTTGGCAAGATTGTATCCGGAAAGCGTAGTTTTTACCCCTTCGGCTACCATATTCATCTCACCGAGGATCTCTGTGAGTTTTCTCCCCTGCCCAAGCTGCAAACCGACTTTTCTATTCCTGCTTAAGTCTCCAGTACTTGTGAGGATAAGATCCCCCATGCCACTGAGCCCCGAGAAGGTTACGGGATCTGCTCCTCTGGACACACCATATCTGGCTATTTCCGCCAGGCCTCTTGTTATCAAGGCTGCCCTGGTATTCATACCATACCCTAACCCATCACAGATTCCCGTTGCTATGGCAATAATATTTTTAAAAGCTCCACTAATTTCCAACCCTGTAACATCGTCGCTGGCGTAGACACGAAAAAGCTCTGTTCCAAAAAAACTTTGCAACTCTTTGGCAATTATTAAATCTCTACAACCAATGGTCACCGCGGTGGGATGACCATCTGCTACCTCTCTGGCAAAAGATGGCCCAGATAGGACAGCTAAGGGGTATGCAGCAGATGCGGCACGTTCATGGCCCTCAATTTCCTGCTGCATTACCTCGGTCATTGAGGCCAGGGTTGCGTTTTCTATCCCCTTGGTGCAGGAAACGATAACGGTTTTTTCACAAATAGTAGAAAGAATTTCTCGAAAAACAGCACGATAGAACTGCGAGGGAACAACCATGCAGACTACTTTACACCGTGGCAGAATTTCCAGGATATTGGTTGTTGGGTAGAGGTTATCGAGAAAATGAAAACCAGGGAGATATCTACTGTTCTGTCTCTCTTTTTGGAGGGCATCTATATGTTCCTGCCGATGCCCCCATAAATAGGTTTGATATCCTTTCATACTGAGCAGACCGGCAATCGCTGTTCCCCAGGAACCGGCTCCGATCACGGCTGTGGGACTATTCTTCATCAATATCTGGATCCTCTTCACTGAAAGCAACGGTATCCATGGCCACTACTTTTTCATTTTCTTCAATATTGATCAGTTTTACGCCCTGAGTAGTCCTTCCTATGATACGTATACTGCTTAAATCCATTCGAATCATTTTACCCGAATCGGCGATGAGAATGACTTCATCGTTATCATAAACCTGCATGGCACCAATGACATTTCCGTTTCTTTCACTCTGTTTGATACCGAAAACACCTTTTCCTCCCCTTTTCTGAATTCGGTACTCATGAATTGGAGATCGTTTACCATATCCGTTTTCGGTAACCGTCAGTATAGACTCATCCGTCGTCACCACAAGTGAACCGACTACTATGTCATTCTTTTTAAGTCGTATGCCCCTGACACCAGCTGCCATTCTTCCCATTGATCGAATATCCGACTCATGAAAATGGATACACATTCCATGTTGTGAAATTAGAAAAATAGTATCATCGCCATTAAGTATATGGGCTCCGATTATTTCATCGCCTTCGTTTATCGTCAGTGCCCGTTTTCCTTTGCGCAGCGGTCTGCTGAACTCCTGCAGACTTGTTTTTTTAACTCGTCCGTAGCGCGTCACCATCATGATGGCCTTACTTTCATCATGATCGTCAAAGCTGGACACAGGAAGGATTGCGGCTACTTTTTCACCCTCGGCCAGCTCCAGAAGATTTACAATAGCTTTTCCTCTGGCTGTCCTGCCGGCCTGTGGTAGTTGATAAACTTTACGCCAGAAAACTTTGCCGTAATTGGTAAAGAAAAGGAAGGTATCGAGAGTTGAAGCCACATATATATTTGAGACGAAATCTTCCTCTATATTGTTGACCCCTTTTATTCCTTTCCCACCTCTTCGCTGCGATCGGTAAAGGCTGAGTGGATTGCGTTTTATATATCCTGTATGAGTAACTGTGACGGCCATCTCTTCAGGAGCTATAAGATCTTCCGGCAAAATTTCGTCTACGGCATCAATGATTTCCGTTCTTCTTTCGTCACCGTATGTATCCCGGATATTGATAAATTCATCTTTGATAACCTGCATTATCTTATGTTCATGGGATAATATGTCTTTCAACCGTTCAATTTCAAGAAGGATTTCATTATAATCCGTGGCTATTTTATCGCGCTCCAGTCCGGTTAACCGTTGCAGTCTCATATCGAGGATGCTCTGTGCTTGAATTTCCGATAAATCAAAACGTGTTATAAGCTCTGCCTTAGCAACGGCAGGGTTTTTGGCAGCCTTGATAAGAGCAACGACTTCATCGAGATTATTGATGGCGATATTAAGACCTTCGAGTAAGTGTGCTTTTTCTTCGGCTTTACTTAATTCATATGTTGTTCTTCTGTAAACAACTGTTTTACGATGTAGTAAAAAATATTCAAGTATCTGCTTTATATTCAATATTTCAGGTTTATTATTGACTATCGCAAGAAAAATAATGCCGAAGGACCTCTGTAGCGGGGTCATTTTAAAGAGTTGATTAATAACCACTTCAGCTATTTCATCTCTTTTAAGATCAAGAACAACCCTGGTTCCATGCCTGTCTGATTCGTCCCGTATTTCCGATATTGAATTGATCTTTTTATCTTTTACCAGATGAGCAATTTTTTCTACCAGGAGTGCTTTGTTTTGTTGGTAGGGAGTTTCTGTGATTATAATTGATTCTCTATTGCTGTCCTTTGCCTTTTCTATATGCGTACGGGCACGCATGGTTATAATACCTCGACCGGTTTCATAAGCTTCTCTAATGCCGGCTCTTCCACATATAATGCCACCTGTGGGAAAATCAGGACCTGATATTATAGATATAAGCTGATGAACTGTGATATTGGGGTCGTCTATCATCTCTATCAGACCATTTATCACTTCAGTAATATTATGAGGTGGAATATTGGTTGCCATCCCAACGGCAATACCGGATGATCCGTTAATAAGTAGGTTAGGTATCTTGGTCGGCATAACGGACGGTTCCGTTATTGAATTGTCATAGTTGGGAACAAAGTCTACGGTTTCCTTGTCAAGATCATCTACTATTTCTCTGTCAATGCGCGTCATTCTCGCTTCGGTATATCGCATCGCCGCAGGAGAATCTCCATCAAGGGAACCAAAGTTGCCCTGGCCGTCGACCAGCGGATATCTCATTGAAAAATCCTGAGCCATTCTGACAATGGTGTCATAGGCTGCAGTATCACCGTGAGGGTGGTATTTACCTATGACGTCACCGACAATCCTGGCTGATTTTACATAGGATCTGTTATGGAAAACACCCAACTCCCGCATGGCAAAAAGAGCTCTTCTGTGAACAGGTTTTAATCCATCACGTACGTCGGGTAAAGCACGCCCGACAATAACGCTCATCGCATATTCCATATACGATTTTTTTAATTCCTGCTCTATTGATATACCGGGAAGTTGGTCTGTTTTTGGCACTATTTCATTTGTCATGAATACGTCTTATGTAGAATTTTAGAAATCTATATCCAATAAAAACCGCATTTCCCTTTTTTGCGATGAAATAGCAGTCTGTATTTGAAAAATATCTGCACGAAAGATTACCGCGAAATATTCATTGCATTTTTAAATATCGAGATCAGTTACTTCTAATGCATGGTTTTGAATAAATTCGCGTCGGGGCTCGACTTTATCTCCCATTAAGGTGGTAAAGATGTCATCTGCTTTTTCAGCATCTTCTATTCTTACCTGCACCAGGGCTCTGTTTTCCGGATTCATCGTGGTTTCCCATAACTGCTCCGGATTCATCTCTCCCAGACCTTTGTATCGTTGTAAATGGCTTCCTTTAAAAGACTCCGACCTGACTGTTTCCACCATTTTTTTCCAGTTATGACAGGAAACATCTTTCTCTTGGCCGCCTTTTGGAGACAATCGTAAAATAAAAGAAGATTTGAGATATTCCTTAATTTTAGGAAACAGATCAAGAGCAGTTCTATATTCTTTGATCAGTGGAATTTCGGGTCCGAGCGTCATCATCTCCTGAACCTTGCCGCGAATGGCCACGTCGACATCGTAACAGTCAGGACGCCAGCGGCATGAACGAATATTTCCTATTATGAGAGTTTCTGCGTCGAGTTCACTGACCAATCCCTTCACAAAACCTTCATCACTGAATTGATCTGCCGACTTAACGTTATGTGACAGGAGGAAATATAACATTTCCTCCCAAATATTCATTCTGCTGAGATAATTTACTATTTTTTCATAAATGGAAATCTTTTCGAGGAGATCCACCATTTCTTCGCTCTCAATGAAAACATCACTTCCATGAAAGCCTATACTCATTCGTTGACTGGCCTCTTCAAAAAGATAGCTGTTTAGATGGCTCTCCTCGAGAAAATATTTTTCTTTTTTTCCACGACCCAGGCGATAGAGGGGAGGTTGACCTATATAAATGAATCCCTGTTGGATTATGGGAAGCATCTGTCTGTAAAAGAAAGTTAATAATAATGTACGGATATGAGAACCATCGACGTCAGCATCAGTCATTATAATTATTTTATGATATCGCAGACTGTTAACATCAAACTCATCTTTTCCTATACCGCAACCCAGCGCGGCAATGAGTTGTTTTATCTCCTCACTTCCTAGAATTTTATCGAAACGTGCTTTTTCAACATTCATTATTTTACCGCGAAGGGGGAGTATTGCCTGCGTCTTTCGGTCTCTTCCCTGTTTTGCTGAACCGCCGGCTGAATCACCCTCCACAATGAATATTTCTCGTTTGGCTGGATCTTTTTCCTGACACTCGGCCAGTTTACCGGCCATAAGCAGACTGGTGGAACCTTTCTTCCTACTCAGGTCCCTTGCTCGTTTGGCAGCCTCTCTAGCTCGTGCCGCTTCAACAACTTTGGTGAGAATTTTTTTTGCAACCTGCGGGTTCTGTTCTAAAAACAGAGTGAGTTTTTCCGTACAGATGGAATCAACTATCCATTTAACTTCTGAGTTGCCGAGTTTGGTCTTGGTCTGTCCTTCGAACTGCGGATTGGGCACATGAACGGAAATGACACAGGTGAGTCCTTCGCGTACATCATCACCACCCATCTTTTCTCGTAAATTTTTCGGAATTATATCATCACTGGCATACCTATTAATGCATTTTGTCAACGCTGAGCGGAATCCCGCAACATGACTTCCACCCTCTCTAGTATTGATATTATTAACAAAAGAAAAAAGTCTTTCGGAATACCCGTCGAAATATTGCAGTGAAATTTCAATAATGACGTCGTCTTTTTCCCCTGTTATAAAAATAGGCTCAGATATTAGCGGTGTCCTCTTTCTGTTGAGGTATTCCACGTAGGAATTAATTCCTCCTTCAGCATGAAACTTATCTTCAGCACCGCTTCGTTCATCCTTGAGGTATATTCGTATATTTTTGTTCAGAAAAGCCAGTTCGCGCAGACGATTTTTTACAAGATCATAGTCATATGCCGTTATTTCCGAAAATATTTCAGGATCTGCTTTAAACCGAATAAGTGTACCGGTTTTTTCGCTGTTTCCAATAACTTCAACTTCACTGGTTTTTTGACCATAGGCATATTTTTGTAAATAAACATGACCATTTCGACGAATTCTAGCGATGGCCTCTATTGACAAAGCATTAACAACCGAAATACCAACACCATGTAGACCCCCGGAAACCTTATAGGTAGAATGATCAAATTTTCCGCCCGCATGGAGCGTTGTCATAACAAGCTCTAATGCAGAAATTTTTTCAGTCGGATGAGGTTCAACCGGTATTCCTCTGCCATCATCTTCCACTGAAACAGCATTGTCTTCATGAATAGTAACTCGTATTCTTTTGCAATATCCAGCCAAGGCTTCATCTATACTATTGTCGACAACTTCCCATATGAGATGATGTAATCCTTCTTGAGCAGTATTGCCTATATACATGGAAGGCCTTTTACGAACAGCTTCAAGACCATCAAGCACCTTTATATTTTCCGCACTATATTTCGATTTATCTTCAGTCACTTTTTTTCCTTCTCAAAAAATTAATAGAAACAATGTTGCTGTGTTTCTATCCCTAATTTCGGGCTAGATCTGCATGGGCATTATGATACTTAAAAAACCTACATCTTTATCAGATTTCATCAGACATGGACTGTTATTGGAATTAATGTATGCTTTAACCGTGTCACACTCCATTACCTGGAGAGTTTCTATAAAATATCTGCAGTTAAATCCAAGTACAAGAGGGTCTCCGTTATAGACAACATTCTGCTCATCTTTTGCATTCCCCAGATCGGCATTTTGTGAGGAAAGTATCATGACACCATTGTCTATTCTAAGCTGAATGGTATGAAAGATATCTTCTGTAAAAAGATTTATTCTCTTTAAAGATTCAAGAAAGGGTATTCTGCTTATTTCTAGACAATTATCCAACTGTACCGCATCAACAATTGCCTTATATTGAGGAAATTCACCCTGTTTCAGACGTATAATCATGACAGCTTCTCCGTCACGAACCACCATCTGCTTCTTTTCAAAAGAGATATCAATGGTATCTCTGTTTTCACAAAACTTTTTCAGCTCCTGGATTCCTTTCTTGGGAATAAGGGTAATATCGTTTAATTCAAGTAAGTCCACGTCTGTGGCCACATCTTTTTCAATAATAGACAATCTATGGCCATCAGACGATATCATGCGAAGATAGGACCTATCTTCTCTTTTTTCCTTCTCAAAAAGAACAGAAGTAAGTGAGTAAATATTTTCCTGTTCACTTGCTATGGAAAAAATAATCTTATCGATCAGATCAAGAAAAACATGGGACTGAAACGAAATAAAGGTATCTTCTTCGTAATCTGGAAACTGCGGATATTCGTCACTGGCAATACCTGCAAGATTATAGGTGCTGAGACCGGCCTTAATAACAGCCCAACTATTATCTGTCTCCTGTATGGTAATTTCAGTCGATCCCGATTCCCGCACTATTTCAAACACCTTTTTAGAAGGAAGTGTCAAAGTACCACTTTCTTGTACTTCGGCAGGAACAAAAAGACGAGAGCCTACTTCCAGATCAGTTCCTGTAAGGATAATTCCGTTATTGGATGATTCTATGAGAACATTAGCAAGGATAGCAAGCGTACCCTTTTTGTTTGTTATATTTTGTAAACTGGTTAATCCTTCCAGAAGGTCATTTTTGGAAACAGTACAATTCAAGCCCATATGCTGTCCTTTTCTTTTTTATTAATATATAGTTTTTTATTATTACTATTAAGCTGGTTGAGATGTTAAAAATGTTTTTAACTTATTAAATTTAAAGTAAAGTTTGTTAACATAAAAATGTCAGTAGAACTCTCTTTTTTGTTAAGAAGGACTTATGAACATCCAATAAACACTGTTGTTAAAAAAAAGATAAACAAAACGCTTTAAAAGAGTGTTGATAAGTATACGGATGTTGAAAAAAAATATTAAAAATAACAACTATATAAAATATCAGTCAGCAGGGTTCTAATCTAGTGGAAAAAGGTAAAAAATTCAACTCATTTATGGATATTACCCCCTCTCTCTTTTTATGATGGAAAAGCATAGAAAAGTAATACGTGATATTTTAGTAACAAACTTAAATAATAAGACTTTTTCTGGTTGTGCCCTTGGTTATTCTTTCCTTGATGGTACCGGTTTTAAAAGAGCACAAATGTATGAGGGGAATAGCGGCAGAGAAGATCACTTTAGAAAGGTGGATAAATATTCTTTTTTTGATTTGGCATCATTGACAAAGCCATTGGTAACCCTGCTTGCAATTCTCGCTCTTCTGAAAGAAAAAAAAATTGCTGTTGAAGAAAATCTTATCAGCCTCCTTTCTTTATCCGTTCCTGAAGATAAAAAAGAAATACAGTTGAAACACTTGTTGAGCCACACCTCCGGCCTTCCTGCTCACAGAGAGTATTTTAAAAAAATTATGGCCACATCAAAGGAGGATGATGGTTATATATTGATAAATTTAATTTTACAGGAAAAGCTCCTTTCAGAACCTGGACAAAAATATGTGTATAGCGACCTCGATTATATCCTTCTAGGTAAAATAATAGAAATAAAGAGTGGGCGGCCTTTTTATAAATACTGGCAGGAAAAAATAATAGATCCTTTAGGATTATCTGAAAAGTTTTTTACCTATGGAGGGCAAATAAAAAAAGAAAACAATACTTTTGTGACAACAGGGGTATGTTCATGGTCAGGACAAATTCTTCGTGGGATTGTTCATGATGATAATTGCAGGTCTACCGGATGTATTCAGGGACATGCCGGCCTTTTTTCAACCCTTGAAGGTCTAATGGATTTGTGTGAACATCTTCTTTTATCGGTACTCTCTTTAACTGAACATCCTTCCTACTACGGAAAAGACCTCCTCTATTTCTCTACTGCAAAGTATGGAGAAAAATGGCCTTATGGTTTTGATATACCAACCGGTCAAAAACCATCATGCGGCAAGGGTTTTTCCGCTAAAACGATAGGTCATCTGGGCTATACGGGAACGTCTTTCTGGATAGATATGCAACAGAGAAGAGTTGTCGGTTTATTGACAAACAGAGTTATTTATGGGGCAGACAATCAAAAAATAAAGGAGATGAGACCTCTTCTGCATGATGCCGTTACCAAGGAGCTAGATTTACTCCAGGGAAAAAACAAAAAATAGTCTTAAAAAAATGACAAGGCAATTTTTCTCAAATGTGTAGTTATTTTTCAACAAAAAAAGAAAACGTTTCCTCTTTTTGTCTTTCCCCCAGAAAATTGTGGTTCTGTTTGGAACACCAGGTGGCAATATCATTACCTGATCCAGCATCGGTGCAGACTATTTCTACAACTTCACCAGATTTCATTGCTGCAAGTTCCTTTTTTAGCCGGAGAAGAGGTATGGGGCTTTGCAGGTTTATGGCGTAAATTTTTTTATCTGGAGAAACTTCTTTTTCAAGCTGTTTGTTTTTATACATAAAGAACTTTCATATTGTTGTTAAAAGATAAAAAATGTACCGTTACTGCAGTATTATGTAAAATGCTACTTGAAGTGTATGATCATGTCAAGAATGATGGTATTGAAACATTTATCCGTAACTCTTTTATAGGCGTTTGACATATATATAAATAATGGAAAAAAGAAGGGGCAAAAATGAATGAAGGAAAGATTATCAGAAAAGAAAAACTTTCTTTACGAAATGCTCTTCCGCAAGAAGAAATTGCTGAAAAAAGTTTTATAATCTGTAAAAAAATTCTCGCACTTCAAGAAACAGAAAAAGCCAAAAATGTTTTTTCGTATGTAAGTTTTCGCAGTGAAGTCATGACACAATGGCTGATTGAGGAGTTGATGAAAAAACAAAAAACAGTTTCTGTTCCTATCACGTATTCTGCCGAAAAGAGAATGGAAGCTATTTTCATCCAAGATTTATCAAAGGATTTGGTACCAGGTAATTACGGTACCATGGAGCCGCATCAGGATTTTGTCCACCGTAACAAAGTTGAAGCGGAAAATATTGATATCGTCTTAGTACCCGGTTCTGTTTTTGATGAAAGAGGAGGGAGATTCGGATACGGAGGGGGTTTTTATGATAGATTTCTCGAAAAGATTCCTTATGCTGTCCGCATAGGACTGGCTTTTGAGCTTCAAGTTGCAAAAGAAATTCCCCTTCAACCACACGATGAACTCTTGGATTTTATTGTAACGGAGCAAAGAATAATAGAGGCTGAGAGATTATAAGCTCGCAGTTACTTATGGGTGTGTGCCGCAGACATTGAAAAAAGAAAAAGTAGAATGTAATATTATTCTTCGACGTCCCCCAAAAACAACCATTCACGAAGAGGTACTATTTTGTCCATAAAGAGGGAATTTTGTTAAAGAAGAAAGCCAAAATCCTGATAGCCGATGACGATCCCATGGTTCGTAATACGGTTTCAAAAATATTAGAAATGTTTGGACATTCGGTTGAAACCGTAGCTGATGGCAGCGTCGTTTTCAATATTCTAGATGATAGTTTTGATGTCATAATTCTTGATATAAACATGCCGGGTATGGATGGGTTTGCCACCATAGCTGAATTGAACAAAAAAGAATACGACATTCCGGTTCTTTTTCTAACCGGGGCCGGTTCCATGGATTATGCTGTAAAGGCCATAAATCTGGGTGCCTATGATTTTTTGACAAAACCCATAGAAGACCTCGACATATTTAATGTCAAGATACGTCGAGCCATAGAGAAAAGAATGTATGTCCTCAAAGACAGGCGTTACAGGGAAGCGCTGGAGGATGATGTTCAGAAAAAGGCGGAAATGCTCGAAAAGCAGAACAGGCTTCTTCTCAAATATAGTGAAAACCTGGAAAAAGCAACCGTACAGATGATGAGTAGTCTGCAGAATGCCATGGAGGAAAAAGACTATTATACGGCAGGCCACACCATGCGAGTAACGGAATATGCTGTTCTGCTGGGAAAAGCCATGGATATACCGGAGGAAGACCAGTTGGTGCTGCGCCGCGCGGCACAGTTTCATGATATAGGTAAACTAGTGATTGATCTTTCCTGTATCCAGAAACCGGGTAAGTTGACGGCTGAAGAGTGGAAACTGATACGCAAACATCCAAGCGTCGGCGCCAATATTGTCAAGCCGTTGAAGTTTATGGAAAGAGAAAAGTTTATCATCCGTCACCATCATGAACGAATGGACGGCTGTGGATATCCGGATGGCATAGGTGGTGACCAGCTGGATCAGCTGACAAAAATATTGATAGTGGCTGATAGTTATGATGCCATGACGTCAAAGAGAAATTACAGAAAAAATCTAAAAATGGAAGAGGCTCTTGCCGAGCTTGAAAGATGTTCCGGGACACAGTTTGATAAAGAGACCGTGGATGCTTTTGCCCAAACGATAGTTTCCTTTAATCCAACAAATACCCTTTTTGCCAGAGAATATCTGGAGAATTTCTCCTTGCCGGATAAATAAAAACCTAGTTTAAGGAAGAAAAATGAAAATAACCACAGCAGAAATGGAGCACGTTGCTCACTTGGCCAGGTTGAATCTGAGTGCAGAAGAGCTGGAGAAAATGACGACACAGCTGGATACCATTTTGAGCTATGTCGATCAATTGGAAGAACTCGAGACAAAGGGCATCGAACCCATGACGCACTCTTTTTCAATAACTAACGCTTTTCGTGAAGATGTTGTGCAGAATTCGCTGGATCCACGGGAATCTCTGCGTAATTGTGCTCGTAAAAATGAGGAGGCCTTTATAGTGCCTCGAATTATATAAAAAAGAAGAACAGGACGGCAAACTGTCTTTTCGATCTAACTCTACCTGTAGACATGAAACCTTTTACATATACAATATCGGAATCGCTGGAAAAACTGGCAACTAAAGAAATCAGCTCGGTAGAACTGGTTCAAAGTTGTCTGCAAAGGATTGAAGAGACCGAGAGTGATATTCATTCTTTTATAACGTTGAATAAAGAAAATGCTCTGCTTCAGGCCGAAGATCAGGATTGCCGGAGAGCAAAGGGGGCGTCGGGTTCTCTTAGTGGAATTCCGGTGGCCCTAAAGGATCTGCTTTGCACAAAAGACATAGTGACAACCTGTGGTTCACGAATGCTGCAAGGTTTTATCCCGCCCTATAACGCCACTGTTATAGAAAAGCTACAAAGAGAAGGTGCTGTCATCATAGGAAAAACCACCATGGATGAGTTTGCCATGGGATCAACCTCGGAAACCTGCTTTTATGGTACCCCGCAAAATCCCTGGAAAAAAGGATATGTTGCCGGTGGGTCTTCCGGAGGTTCTGCCACGGCTGTTGCCGCCGGCCAATGTCTTGCTTCTCTAGGTTCCGACACGGGCGGTTCCATCAGGCAGCCGGCATCACTTTGTGGCATAGTCGGTATGAAACCAACCTATGGGAGAGTGTCGCGTTATGGTCTCGTCGCCTTCGCTTCTTCTCTTGACCAGGTGGGCCCTCTAGCCAGGGATGTCAGGGATTGTGCCCTGATGATGAACTGCATTGCCGGTTATGACACCAAAGATTCAACTTCGGTCAAACGACCGGTGCTAGACTATTGTGAAAACCTTAAGGAGGGTTTGAAGGGGGTTAAAATAGGCGTTCCAAAAGAATATTTCGGTGAGGGACTGGACCGTGAGGTAGAAAAAACAATCACGGAAAACATTGCTCTTCTAGAAGATTACGGCGCAGAAAGAGTTGATATATCCTTGCCGCATACCCCGTACTGTGTGGCTACCTACTATATCATCGCCCCGGCAGAAGCAAGTTCCAACCTGGCCCGCTACGATGGGGTGGTTTATGGGTACCGTGACATGAATGCAGAAACGCTTCTGGACATGTATAAAGAAACACGGTCACAAGGATTCGGGGCGGAAGTGAAACGACGTATCCTCATAGGAACCTATGCTCTTTCTTCCGGCTATTATGATGCCTATTACAAAAAGGCGTCACAAGTGCGTGCCTGTATTCTGGACGATTATAAGAAGGCATTTGAGCTTTGCGATGTCATTATCTCTGCCGTTACACCAACACCGGCCTGGAAGATTGATGAAAAGGCGGATGACCCTCTGGCGATGTATCTCTCCGATATTTTCTCATTGTCGGCAAACCTGGCCGGCATACCCGGTATTTCCGTTCCGGGAGGTTTTAATGCGGAAGGATTACCTATCGGAGTTCAATTGCAGGGCCCCCATTTCAAAGAGGATGTTCTTTTCAAGGTGGCCTATAATATTGAAAAAGCTACCGGTCTTCGGAACAGGCTTCCGAATCTTTAAGCGTGACTGCAGAGTAGACCCTTCCTCGTCTGGAGCATGTTTTGAGAGTAGCTTGGAACTTGCATGAAAAGGCAGATATGGCATTTTATCAGGAGATAGTGACAATAGACGGTCCCTCGGGTGTCGGTAAGTCTTCCGTCGGCAGGAGAGTTGCTGCAGAGCTTGGATATACCTACCTTGATACCGGAGCGATGTATAGGGGAGTTGGTTTGTATTTTCATCGCCAGGGCGTGGCTGTGGACAATGAACCGTCGATTTCACCAAGACTTGCAGATATTCGGCTTGTCTTGCTTCCGGCGATGTCGGTGGAAGAGGAGGTCGGGGTCGTCTTGAATGATGAGGATGTTTCCGACCTGCTGCGGACACCGGAAATGTCAATGGTTGCCTCAAAGATATCCACCCTCCCTTCTGTGCGCGGGTTTTTGACAGAGATGCAGCGTCAACTGGCAGCTTCGGGAAATGTGGTTGCCGAAGGCAGAGATATGGGAACGGTTGTTTTTCCGGGAGCAGCGCATAAATTTTTTCTCGATGCCGATCCGGAGGAACGATGTCGGCGTCGCGTCTTGCAACTGCGAGAAAAAGGGGAAGAAGTAGACGAAAAACAGCTTCTTCAAATGATCGTACAACGTGATAAAAATGACAGCCAAAGAGCCATTGCACCGTTAAAAAAAGCGGATGATGCTCAGCTGATTAACACGACCACACTTTCCCTTGAACAGGTTTGTGAAAAAATAGTGAACAAGGTAAAGAGGAAAACCATATAAATAAAAGAGAGAAAGGTTTTCCTCTTTCTGTGAGTATATCTTATTCCAGGATAAAATCATTTCTCCTGTTCTGTGCGTACGAAAATTCGTCTTCACCCATAAATAAAGGTCGTTCCTCTCCGTAACTGACGGTTCGTATTCTGTTGCCTTCCACACCCAGGTTTATAAGGTACTCTTTGGCGTTCAGGGCGCGTCTTTGTCCTAGGGCCATATTGTACTCATTGGTGCCTCTTTCATCACAATTCCCCTCAATAACCACTCTTGCTCCAGGAAGCTGTTTGAGAAACAGGGCATTATTTGCCATCCTGTCGGCCATATCCGGTTGAATGCCGGCCTGGTCAAAGGCAAAATAGATGGGATGTAATCCGGTGGAGGAACGACCATGTTTTCGTTTGTACTCTTCCGTCTGTTCCATCTCGCCGGAATTGACCGAGAGACTGCCACTCCCACCATCTGTTCGGCTGCCGCCGGTGTCATCGAGGGTTCCTTCGGCATTCAGGGCGGATTCGGTATATCCGGAACCATCAGCAGCGGGATAGTCAATATCGGTGCCACTACCGATTGGCCTGCCGTCCATGCCCATGCCGGGAGCATCCACGGTCTTCTTGCTGCAACCACTTCCCACAGCAAGGGCAAAGCCTATAAGAATTGCAAGAGAAAGGTGCTTTATCGTTTTGATCTTCATAGATTCTCCTTATTTCCTCAACAAAAGGTGATGGTGGTGGAAAAAACAGAGTGTTCCGGTGAAAAAAGGGTCAACCAGATAATTGATCTACATTTTATCCATATAATTACAGAGGTCAAGCCAATTTCCTTGCCAACCGTACTTCCATAATATATTCGTTTGCCGAAACCTCTGTGTTATGATGGGGTGAACCATCTGCCCGACAAGAAACGCTATCGAAAAAATCGCAACCCGGGCCGGGTACGAAAGTATATCCAGCCGACTATACAGGAAGGGCCAATGAAAAGAAATCAAATGTATCGATTTGTCATCAATTGTGCAGCAGGGCTGGAAGGCCTGGTTACTGAAGAAGTGGTCCTTTTTGGCGGCCGGGATATTGCTAAATCGACAGGTGTGGTTACCTGGCAGGGGATTCTTGAGAGCGCCTACCGCGCCTGTTTGTGGTCGAGATACGGGTCTCGGGTTCTTCTTCTGCTGCAGTCTTTTGCAATCAAAGATGCAGAGGATTTGTATGGAGTATGTCGGCAGATAGAGTGGTCGAGTCATTTTGACAATTCCATGTCCTTTGCCGTCTCCGCAACTTTAGGGAGCAACCCTGTTATAGCACACAGCCACTTTGCCACCTTACGGGTGAAAGACGGCATTGTTGATTTTTTTCGGGAAAAGACCGCGGCAAGACCCAGTGTCTCCAGAGAAAAACCTGATGTTAAAGTCCATCTTCACATCAAGGAGCAAGAAGCATCTCTCTATATTGACCTGAGTGGCGAGAGTCTCCATAGAAGAGGATACAGGGAAACAGCAGGTATTGCTCCTCTAAAGGAGACCCTGGCTGCGGCCATAGTGTCTCTGTCCGGCTGGAACAACAAAGTTACGGCAAAAACGACCTTTATGGATCCCATGTGCGGATCCGGTACTCTTCTCATTGAAGCGGCACTCTTGTGGAGCGACTCAGCGCCGGGGTTGTCCAGAAAATATTATGGATTCACCAGGTGGCGTGGTCACGACGCTGCCCTGTGGGTGGATCTGGTTGAGGAAGCCATGGCGCAGGAAGAGAGCAAAATGGCGCAAAGATGGCCGCGAATTATCGGGTATGACAGCGATCCGGAAATGGTAGCAATTGCGCGGAAAAATATTAAAAAGGCCGGGCTTGATGAGAAGGTTGAGGTGATATGCATGGATTTTGCGTTTCTGCAGCCTCCGAGTCAAACGGGCTTTTTCGTTACCAACCTGCCCTACGGGGAACGCTTGTCGGAAAAGGAAGAAGTTCGTTATTTGTATAGCTGTGTAGGCCGAACTCTGCAAAGCTCTTTTAGTCGTTGGAGGGCTGCCCTGTTTCTTTCGGACCCGGATGTTGTCGATCAACTCGGCATTAAAACGGAAAAGAGTCACAAATTGTTTAACGGTCCCATAGCCTGTCGCCTGGTGGTTGGTGATGTGGCGAGCGCCCCGGAAAAGTCATTTCCATGGGAAATTTCCAGGGATGCCGGCCACGGCGAGGGCTCCGATTTCGCGAATCGTCTTCTCAAAAACTATAAAAAAACAGGTGCGTGGGCCAGGCAAAACGATATTGATTGTTTTCGTCTCTACGACAGGGACTTGCCGGAATATAATGTTGCCATCGACATGTATGATAAGTGGATTCTGGTGCAGGAATATATGCCTCCTGCATCGGTGGACAGCGAACGTGCCGGGAAACGATTTGCAACGGTTCTCTCTGTTGTCAGAGAGGTCTTTCAGGTGAAAAGAGACAGGGTTTACATAAAACAGCGGCAACGACAGCGGGGTAAAAGTCAGTACCAGCGCAAGGATGTCAAAGTACGTTATCATCAGGTACGGGAAGGCGCCTGTTTTTTTCTTGTCAACTTCAGCAACTATCTCGATACGGGGTTGTTCCTTGATCATCGCCCCCTGCGCATGAAAATAGCACAACTGGCCAAAGGGAGACGATTTCTTAATCTGTTCGGCTATACAGGAGCGGCAACGGTACATGCCGCCATGGGAGGGGCCTCGGCCACAACAACCGTTGATCTTTCCGAGACCTATCTGGAGTGGGCGAGAAAGAACCTGGCACTTAATGGTTTCAGTTTACAAAGACATGAAATCGTAAGACAAGACTGCCTCTCCTGGTTACAGGAACACAAGGGAGAGTTTGACACCATTTTTGTTGATCCTCCCACATTCGCCAATACCAAGAAAAAGAATCTTATCTTTGATGTTCAGAAAAACCATGGAGAGTTGATTCGTCGTGCGGTAAAGAAGCTCAGCAGCAATGGTGTTATCCTCTTTTCAACAAATTATCGGGGTTTTAAATTAGAGGAGGAATTGGCTCTGGAGCTGGATGTCGTCGATCTCAGTAGTGAAACCATACCTTTTGATTTTAAGAGAAATAAATCAATCCACAGGTGTTGGCAAATACGAAGAAAAGGTTGATTTGCACATCTTTTTTTGGTTAGTATATCACGTTGTTTCAACATTGAATATTTCCAGCGTTAGTGGTTTGGGAATGGATATGATAAAATAAAAGCGATACGAGAACAACAGTATTGAGGGTTTGGCATGAAAAGCCTGATTGTTGAAGATGATCTGTTATCGAGGATGCTCCTTCTTTCCATTTTATCCCGATTCGGCGAATGTGATACCGTTGAAAACGGGGAGGAGGCTGTTTCTATAGTGGAAAAAGCCATCAGCATCGGTAAGCCCTACGATGTTATGTGCCTTGATATCATTATGCCGGTACTGGGAGGGCAGGAGGCCCTTTTACAGATCAGAAAAATGGAGGATCGCCTGGGAATAAAGGAGCCTCATTGTCTCAAGGTGATAATGGTAACAGCAATAGAGGATTTTGAAAATATCACCCGGGCCTTTGAGGGAGGACATTGTGAGGCGTATCTCACTAAACCGGTCAAAGAGGATGAGCTGATTGAGCATCTTCACGAACTTGAACTTATCGAGCATAATTTCACCTGGAAATCAGGGGGGTAAGGGTGTGAATAATGATGAGGGGAACCTGCCTCGGGTGAGTAAAGACAGGTTGGTACATCATTTTAAAACAGCATACAGACTTGATGACGATCAGATAGAAGTCATGATTGAGAGTACCGCAAAATCAATGAGTGCTGCTCTTGCAGCGCTTTATCAGGCCTTGGATGAGAACAGAGGCCTGGATGAAGTCGCACGATTGGGACATAGTATAAAAGGGCTGCTTCTCAATATAGGGGAAACGCACTGGGCCGAACTGGCCCGGGAGCTGGAAAAATCCGCTGCTCAGGGCAAACAGCGGAATTTCAGGGATGTTGTGGCAAAAATTCAACACGGCTTCAGGGATGTTTTATAAGCTGACGGCAGAACGATACCAGGATATAGAGGTGAGAAATTTGGTGGCACATCAGAAAATTTTAGTGGTGGATGATGACCCGGCGCAGAGGTTGCTGCTGAAAATGTGTCTGCAAAAAGATCACTATTCGGTCGCGGAAGCTGCTCACGGAGCCGAGGCATACACTATTTTAGAAAAAGAACCGGATATTCGACTGGTAATTACCGACCTGGATATGCCCGTCATGAATGGGTTCGATTTGATCAACGAGGTGAGGGATAGTGATCTTCGTTATCGATATATCATTGTATTAACTTCGGCAGAAGACCAGGGATCACTGGTACGTGCTCTGTCTCTGGGCGCTGACGACTATATTGCCAAACCGGTACGACCGGACGAGATACTGCTCCGCGTGGAAGGCGGTATCCGTCTGCTTCGTCTTGAAATTCAGGAAGAGCTGATTTTGTCCATGGCGAAGCTGGCGGAGTACAGGAGCGATGAAACCGGCTACCATCTTGAGCGTGTTCAGTTTTACACCAGAACTCTGGGACGGGACCTGAGTGAGAAGCATCCCGAGCTGAAGATTACCAAACAGCTTGCTGAGGAGTTTTCCAGGGTCAGCCCACTTCACGATATAGGGAAGGTTGCCATACCGGATTCCATTCTTCATAAGCCGGGAAAACTGACCATGGACGAGTTCGAGATCATGAAAAACCATGCGACGATAGGAGGGCAGCTCCTCAAAGATATTTATACCAAAACCGGATCGTCATATCTTAAAATTGCCTACGAGGCAGCCATGTATCACCATGAAAGGTATAACGGTGGAGGGTATCCTTCCGGGTTAAAGGGAGAAAATATACCCATGGTTGCACGTGTGGTTGCCCTTGCCGATATGTATGATGCAATGACCAGCGAACGATGTTATAAGAAGGCCTTCAGCCACGAAACAGCCAAAAAAATTATTGTTGCCGAGAAAGGAGAGCATCTTGATCCCAAAATGGTGGATTCTTTTCTTGCCCGGGAGGAAGAATGGCTTGCTATCCGTGAACGTTTTAAGGATTGATGGTTAGCTGAATAAATCCGTCACCACAATTTACTCTCACAGGGACGATGAAATCACGAAACGAATTAGAGAAAGAAGTAGCCGGATTGCAGATGGAACTGCAGGCTCGGCAGCAGCAGAACCGACAGCTGGAAAAGATGCTTGCTTTTCGCAGCTCGGAACCTGTAGAGGGCTTTGTCCCGGTAAAGAACGAAACAGGTGCTGCCGACAACAGCAGAAGTAAACTCTGGTCCAGGATCAGCCATGAAATCCTCACGCCGATGGATGCCATCCTGGGGATAACTGAACTGGTTCTGGATACCAAATTAACGGCGAAACAGCGCGACTGTCTCGAAATGATAAATGCATCTGCTGACCGTCTTTTCAGCGTTATCAGCGATGTCATCGACTACTCGGAACTGCTGGAAGGCAAACTCCGCTGTGATGTGGTGAATTTTGATCTTTTCGACGAACTCCAGTATGATCTGTATGTTGCTGAGTTGTCATGTAAACATAAGGACTTACAGTTCTCATCCACCTTTGCTCCCAATCTTCCCAATTATATCAACAGTGATCCGGTTCGTCTGCGCCAGGTTCTGAATAATATTATTAGCAATGCCATTACATACACCAATGAGGGGCACGTCTCGGTCACGGTAACTCAAGGTGGTTTTGATAAAAAAGGCAGGCTGCTGGTTAAATTCATAGTCGAAGATAGTGGCGAGGGCATTGCGCCGGAAGCGCTGCAAACCATTTTTGTCACACCAACGACGGCGGATGGTACCGGTGCAGAAGAAAAATACAGTGAGGGTGGGCTGGGTCTGGTTGTTTCGGCCAGGCTGGTCGAGCTTTTCGGTGGTGAAATAGGTGTGCAAAGCAAGCAGGGCGAAGGATCTTCTTTCTGGTTTACATGGCCGGTCGTCAATCCTGTGGAAATGTATATGGGTGAGCTTCCGCCAAAAATGTTCGAACAAGTCCGGAATAGAAGCATGGTGCTGCGAGGTGCCAAGGTTTTATTGGCTGAAGATGAATATATCAACGCTTCCATAACCAAAACCTTTCTGGAACAGGCAGGGCTTCAGGTAACCGTGGCAGGTAATGGTCGCGAGGCTTTGGAAATGTCTGCCGCAAATAGTTTCGGGGTGATCTTGATGGATGTCCAGATGCCGGTTATGGACGGCATAGAGGCCACCACCCTGATTCGTAAGCGAGAGAGAAAGAGTGGTGGAATAACCACTCCCATCATTGCCTTAACGGCTCATGCCATGTACGGTGACCGGGAACGTTGCCTCCAGGCCGGTATGGATGATTATCTGGCCAAACCTCTGGAGAAAGATCAGCTTGTTGAGATGCTGGCCAGGTATTTGACCAAAAAGGCTCTGGTGGTGGGCAACGATCCGGTCAATCAGCACGGTATAATGCAGCCGCTTGTTCAGGGAGGATGGGCCGTCATTATAGCCGAGACCGGCCGGCTTGCCATGTATGAGGCGTCTCTGGCCCATTTTGATATGATAATTATCGATGCTTCTCTGCCGAGCAAAGATGTTAAAGAAACAGTTCAAACAATTCGGAAACTGGAAGAGTTTTCCGGTTACCGCGCTACTCTTCTAGGAGTTGGTTTTGAGACGGAAGACCATTGCCGCTCTTACGATAACACTGGTTTTGATGCGCTTTTGACGCGCAGTGTCATGGAAAAGGAAATTCAAGCCAGGGTGTGATACCGATTTGACGCTTCAACGCATCCCGGGGGCAATCTAATCCGGATTTCCTCACCAGTCGAAGTTGTATTTTTTTATTCTTTAAATCCCCGTACACCATATTTATCTAATGATACATTACTCTAAAGTTCGGCTCCACACCTTTGGCTATGCTTTGCCGCCCCGGGTTCTGACATCTGCTGAAATAGAAAAACAGCTCTTCCCCGTATACGAAAGACTTAAGCTTCCTTTGGGACGGCTGGAGTTGATGAGCGGCATTCGGGAGAGACGATTGTGGGAACAAGGTACCAGACCAAGTGAAGCCGGTGCGCGTGCAGGCCGGGAGGTGTTGAGGAAGGGTGGAATTTCACCGGAAACCATCGAGTGCCTTATTTTCACTTCTGTGTGTAAGGATATGATGGAACCGGCGACGGCATCCTTTGTCCATGACAGTCTGGGTATATCGCCACATTGCCTGATCTTTGATATTTCCAATGCCTGTCTCGGTTTTCTTGATGGCATGGTTATGCTTGCCAATATGATTGAACTGGGGCAGGTAAAAAACGGCCTGGTTGTTTCCGGAGAAACGGCGGAAGGTTTGATTGACTCCACCATCCGGGCCCTGTTGGCCGATACTTCCTTAAACCGGAAAAGCATAAAACCGGCTTTTGCTTCGCTGACTATCGGCTCTGGCGCCATGGCGTTGTATATGACGGAGTCGGAAGGTAAAACGGCGGAGATCCGGTTGGTTCATGGAACATGGCGGGCCAATACCCAATATTCTAATCTCTGCCACGGGGGACAATCCAGTACAGAGGCCACCCTGATGGAAACCAACTCGGAAGAACTGCTTCACAGAGGGGTGGAAACAGCTGCGGCAACCTGGAAAGACTTTTCGTCCTATCCGGGATGGTCCGGAAAGGAGATCGACAGCTTTTTCTGCCATCAGGTTGGTTCCGCTCACGCCAAGTTGCTGTTTGACCAACTCGGTCTCCAGGCCGGCAAAAATTTTGAAACTTTGCAAAATATGGGAAATGTCGGTTCAGTTTCGGCGCCTATTACCATGGCGATGGCGATTGAGCAGGAAATTTTTCACCCTGGTTGCAAGGGCGCTCTTTTGGGTATCGGCAGCGGCATAAATTGTCTTATGCTCGGCGTTGAGTGGACCCATGGTGCAAAGGAGAAAAAATGAAGCCGCTTACCCGCGAACAGGGAGCAGTATTGCTCAGGATAGTTCGTACCGCCATTGCCAGAGAACTGGGACAGGATGTTGATTTACCGAGTGCCGACGACAGCGCTTTCGCTGAAGCCGGTGGAACCTTCGTCACACTCAAGCTCAACAATCAGTTGAGAGGATGTATCGGCAACATAGAACCGATTAAGTCGATACGGCAGAGTGTTCTTGACAATGCGTTAAGTGCCGCCTTTCATGATCATCGTTTCGGGCCGCTTCGCCGCCATGAATTTGATGAAGTTGAAATTTCTCTCTCCGTGCTTGGTGCTGCCAAACCGCTTCTCGAATCTGACCCCCGGAATCGGAGTAAGGCCTTGAATCCCGGTACGGACGGCGTTATTCTACGTTGTAAAGGGCAGACCGCCACATTCCTGCCCCAGGTTTGGGAGCAGCTCCCGGATTCACGGCATTTTCTGTCGAATCTATGTGTCAAGGCGGGTCTGGAGCCAAATTGCTGGGAAAAGAAAGATACGGAAATTTTAGTATATCAGGTGCAGAGCTTTACAGAGGAAAAAGAATGACGGAGCTGAAACTGTCCGCCGCCATGATCGGGCGAATGGAAGACATCTATACGGAATTACAGCGGGCCTATGACAACGTGGCCCGGCAAATTGATTTTGGTTGCCGGGGGTGTCCCGATAACTGCTGTGACTCGTATTTCCTGCATTACACCTACCTGGAATGGAGTTATTTATGGCTGGGTGTGGAGGAACTGGATCAAGAGAGGCGTGAGGCCCTGTTGGAAAGAGCACATCGGTATGTTGTTGAGGCGGAAAAAGAGCTGCGCTTCAACAGACGGCCCCAGATTATGTGTCCCTTGAATGAGAACGGTCTCTGTATTGTTTATAAACACCGGCTTATGGTATGTCGAACCCATGGTGTGCCGGCAACGCTGACCCGGCCGGATGGCAAGATCATGCGATTTCCCGGATGCTTTCGTTATCAGGAACAGATTCGGGAAAACAGGGAGCCGACAGCGGTAGAGCGAACAGCTCTTTTGACGGCACTGGCCCGTCTTGAAAATGAATACCTGGGCGGAAAGAGGCATCTATACCCCAAGGTTAAGCTGACAATTGCCGAAATGCTGGTACAAGGGCCTCCTTCACTCAATCTGATAGAAGTTAATAGTCCTTCCATGCCTCCCTGTTGATTTTTCCAAGAAATACTTTGGTGCAGATAAGGACGTTTCTTGGAGTATCACCGGCCTGTATTCGTAAAATTCCCTCTCGAATTATGATTTTATTCAGCAACTCTCTGCCGTTCGACTCATTATAATAGATATCCGAGTCGAGAATGTCGGTAATGTTCTGAGGTTCCACCTTATCAATAATGAGTTGAACTCCAAGATGAAGAAACGGGTCGGATATATTGGCAAGTTCGCTTTCCAGAGCCAGCAGGCCGGATTTACTAGCTATTTCAGCCATTTTTTTTATTTTTTGCACAATTGGAATCAGAGTTTCTTGATCATCTTTACTGCAGGCGGCTTTGGCCGCCAACGCCAAATCTCGTAGCATAGACACTCCCGGATGTGTTGAATAATATACAAACTGAGCAGCCCTGTGTGGTTGTGCTCCTCTTTGAGAAATGCTCAACAATATAGAACTACCGACTGGATAAAAGCAAGACCATAAACGTGATACTCTGTTTTTTGCAACAGCAACGATGCCTGGTCGAACAGGAGAAAAGGGGCCGGGAAAGTACTGACGGTAAGTAATTGATGTGCTATAGAGACGGGGTAGAGATTCGATAATATGAATTATTTTACAGAGAAAAGGAGAGGATATGTCCATAGCGGTAAAAGGAAAGCAACCGAATTCGAAGATGTGTTTCGTCTGCGGCAAGGAAAACGGTTTTGGTTTACAAAGCAGGTTTTATGAACTCGATAATGGAGAACTGCTGGCTCTTTTTTCACCGGCACCGGAACACCAGGGCTATCCCGGCCGCTTGCATGGAGGCATTGCTGCAGCAATACTTGATGAAACCATAGGCCGAGCCATAATGATACCCTATGCAGCCACCATCTGGGGAGTAACCGTCGATTTTTCCATGAGGCTGAAAAGGCCCATCCCCCTTGATGGCGAAATCCGGGTTTTGGCACGGGTCACCAGGGACAGGAAAAAAACCTTTGAAGGAAGTGGCGAAATTCTTCTGCCTGACGGCACGCCTGCAATCACGGCGACGGGAAAATATCTGAAAATGGCGATAGACACTATTACCGATGCTGACTTTGTAGAAGAATCATGGGAGGTTATGGAGGATGATCGTGATATTACGGAAATATCTCTTTAGTCGCTCTTAAAGACAACGATATCGACACAGTTAATGAGATCGGGGTAATAATAGGTGCTGAAACGGTCGAGAAGCCGCACGTTTGGGGCTGGGCGACATGCCTTTTCCTGCCCCTCGAAGATAAAAAAATACTCATATTTGAAAGGCATCATGCTGGACAAAGCCAATGTCGTTTAACTGCTCGTGATAGTCAAAACAGTGCGGCGTTTGGGCAAAAATTTCCTCTCCAGTGGTGGAGAAGATATATGGCAGCAACGGGCCACGCTTTTGAAGAGCCTCCAGAACCGCTGAGATTCTGGTAGCATGGCCAAAACCGTGGGATGAGATAAAGCAGCCGATTTTCTTCATGGCAGAGAGTCAAGCCAGGAAAACATGCATTCGATACACCAGTCGGCATCGTCGGTTGTGAGGTCATGACCGGCTGAGGGATGGGTGTGGATTTCACTTTGCCAGGCCTGGGCAATGTCTTGTGAGCACACAGGGGAGACAAGGTTGTCAAATCTGCTGCAGAGAACAAGAGTCGGCACTGTGGGCCGTTGAGGCAGAACAAAACCGGCTGCCGCATAGAGTTGGCGGATTTTGTTGGAAGCGGCCATGGGGGCATCTTTTTCAATAGCCGCCCAGAGTGATGCGGTTTTTTCTATATCAGCGAGATTGCAGAGCAATGCGGCAAGGATTCTTTCCCGCGCGGAAACGTCTCTGCTCAAAAGAGCGCGTAAAAAGGCCAGCGCCCCTCTGGGGGTGAGTCGTTTTGTGGGAGAAGAATTGCTGCTGCTGCTGTTGATGAGTAGAGCAGCCTGAAAGTCATCCGGGTGGGTGTGAATCCATTGTGCCGCAATCATGCCACCAAAGGAAAGCCCTATAATTATGTTGGATTTGCCCGGTTTGACCTGTTGAAGATATAGCTGCCGAATGCTGCTGACATACTCTTCCGTGCGAAGCGGAGATTTTTGGAGTCGCAACGTACCGGCCCCGGGCATTTCCAAGGGTCTAACATCGATATTTTGTCGTGTTTTACCGAGGGTTTCCAAAAAGGAGCCCCAGTGGCGAACTTCACGGGCCAGGCCGCGGAGAAGAAAGATGGAAAGGCCGGATTCGTAGCGGAGCATATCTCTTTTAGGTAAGGTTGTTTTTGGGGATTCCCGTTTTCTACATAAAAAACAAGAGAAATTTTTCTTTCATCCTGCGCGGCAATATCCGAGCACAAAAGCCGAATTGAAGGTGTCAATGTACCCCTATTTGCGGTATACAACAAGTGTTGACCGTCAATCGTTAGACAACGAGACTATGGAAAGGATCACCACAACAGGACGGATATGAAGGGAACTGAGCAGACCATGCCGGGTTCGATGGAGATTAAGCCAATCGGAGTGGTTCATTCTTGTTATACGGAAAAATTTGGAACTCCAAGGCAGCCTGGCCTGGTGGACAAGGCCAGGGCCACCATAGAGTTGTTCAGTCCGTATAATAGGGCGGAGATGATCCGGGAGCTGGACTCCTTCAGCCATATTTGGGTACACTTCCTTTTTCACGATGCATTGGAGGAGGGGTGGAGACCTACGGTGAGACCTCCAGGGCTCGGTGGACAGAAAAGAGTTGGGGTTTTTGCCAGTCGAAGTCCGCATAGACCGAACCATCTCGGTCTCTCCGCAGTTAAGCTGATCGGGATAGAGAGGATCGGGCAGCGGCTTTTGCTGGAGGTTGGCGGTGGTGATTTTCTCCATGGATCACCCGTTTTTGATCTGAAACCCTATATTCCCTACAGTGATATCGTTTCTACAGCGACAAACGGTTATACACGCTCTGCTGCAGTGCCGAGATGTCATGTCGGCTTTAATGAAGAAGCAACAATATTTTGCCGTGGATATCAGCAGGAAACCGGCAGAGATCTGCTGGGGTTGATTGATCAGGTTCTTGCTCAGGACCCGCGTCCGGCGAGCCAGCACCGCACCAAGAAGTCTTTCGGATTTCGCTTATGGGATGTCAATATCAGGTGGGTCGTTGGAGCCGATGGCTTTACTGTGGTGGAGTGCCGAAAAATAGAGCAGGTCGGAAGTGCAGCACAGTCGACCTGGATGAATCATGATTCGCCGTGACCTTCCACGGTACAGTAGACCCTCCCGCCCATGGTATATACTCCGGTGTGCATATCATGACTGAAACTTGAACCTTCTATGCGAAGACCGTCACCCTCGAGCAGAGTTGGACCGGGACAGAAGATCGTGCGCTTCATCCCGTTATAGTACAGTAAATCCGTATGCATGGTGGAACTCTCGGCAGTATTGGTGATGACCACGTTTTCCATCAGTTTGAGCCGTTCACGATTGATATTATAGTCACCAACCTCTGCGACAATATTAATGATATTGCCCTGGGCATTGATGATGTCGGCATTGATTCCCTCTAAAATATATTCACCGGGATGTCTGCTTGTCCGGCCTCTTTCGGCATGGATGACTGCTGTTTCCCTGGAACCTTCACTTTGGAGAATGGTCAGATTGGTCATGGAGAAGTTATGCTGCTCCTGGTTTTCTGCAGCTGGGGCTGAGTCGTGGTCAATGGGTGGTGCCAGAAAGGCAGCAACGGGGATTTTCCAGAGAGGAAATGTCAGGATAAAAAGTAATGGGATCAGCCAGAGAGCATTTCTGCGGGTAATCATCGATTCATATAGGTCTGAAGGAGCTGTTGATGTACACCTTTGGCCTGCAGAATCAGATCACATACTTCACGTACCGCACCATCCCCGCCATGGCGTAAGGTTGTATAGTGTACTTCCTGCCGGACTTCGACAACAGCGTTGGCTGGAGCTGCGGCAAAACCAACTCTTTTAAGGAGAATGAGATCGAGCCAGTCATCACCCATATAAGCGATTTGAAAAGGTTTAAGCCCACTGTCCCGGAGAATGGAGTTATAGGCTTCGAGTTTGTTATTCTTGCCCTGATAGACATATCGCATTTTCAAGTTGGTGCAACGAGCTGAAACGGCTGCTGATGATCGTGCGGTAATAACACCTACATCGATACCGGCCTCCTGAAGAAGGCGGATCCCGAAGCCGTCCTGGGTGTTGAAGCCTTTACTCTCTTCACCTTCAGGTGAGAAAAGAAGGGTGCCGTTGGTCATAACGCCGTCAACATCAAGCAGAAGCAGTTTGATGTGCCCGGCTCGAGCGCTGATCCTTGGATCAAGTTCTGTTCCTGTTTTGGCCTGAGCCATGTTTCGCAAGCCCTGGGTCACCTGGCAGTCGGATGGGTATTCTGTGGAGAGTGAGTCGCTACAGGGGTGATTAGCCATAATCTTCCTCGGTTACTGCCTGCCGGATGCGCATTATACGGTGGAGAAAGGCCTTCATGGAATCCAGTGGCATGGAGTTGGGACCGTCGCAGAGAGCCTTGTCGGGTTCCGGATGAATTTCCATAAAGAGGCCATCTATTCCGGCCGCGACGGCGGCACGTGTCAGCGGAGCGATAAATTCACGCTGTCCACCGGACGATCCACCGGCTCCTCCGGGGAGTTGGACCGAATGGGTTGCATCGTAGATGACGGGACAGTTAAAGGAGCGCATTATCGGTAGACCACGCATATCTACGACCAGATTATTGTAGCCGAAAGTTGTCCCTCTCTCCACCAGCATGATTTCGCTTGTCCCGCTCCCTCGTATTTTGCGCACGGCGTTTTCCATGTCCCAGGGGGAGACGAATTGGCCTTTCTTCAAATTGATAACCTTCCCGGTTGCCGAGGCACTGCTGAGAATATCTGTCTGTCGACAGAGAAATGCCGGGATCTGAATAATATCTAGAACCTGAGCGGCTTCTTTGGCCTGGCTTGCTTCGTGGATATCGGAGATGACCGGTACTCCGAACTCTTCGCGGATGCGACTGAGGATGGCGAGACCCTCGCTCATACCGGGACCGCGGTATGCTTCCAGAGAAGTGCGGTTGGCTTTGTCAAAAGAAGCCTTGAAGACGTAAGAGAGGTTCAGTGTGGCGCAGATCTCCTGCATGGTACCGACAATCCTTCGGGCCAGCTCTTCTGATTCCAGCGCACAAGGCCCCCCGATAAGCAGCAGCGGTTGGCCATGACCAACCAGCAGAGGGGCTCTTTGCGGTGTACTGATGGTTACGGGAGTGGGCTGCATCGGTCCGTTATCCTTTCTTTTTATTTTTCAAGGAGGCGGTAATGAAATCACGGAAAAGAGGATGAGGGGCCATGGGCTTGGATTTGAATTCCGGATGGAACTGACAGCCGAGAAACCATGGATGGTCAGCCAGTTCAACTATCTCGACAAGATGGTTGTCGGGAGAAGTGCCGGAGACGATCAGGCCGGCCTTTTCCAGGTGTTCGCGATAGTCATTGTTGAATTCATAGCGGTGTCGGTGTCTCTCGGAGATTTCCGGCTTTCCATAGGCTGCGGCGGCGAGGCTGTCTTTGCTTACGACACAGGGGTAGGCGCCGAGTCGAAGCGTTCCGCCAAAATCAGAATTTTCGTCGCGTACCTGCACTTTGTCGTTGCGGTAGTCGTACCATTCCTTGATCAGATATATTACAGGATCTGCGGTATCGGCTGCGAATTCGGTGGAATGCGCCTGAGGAAGATTGGCCACACTACGGGAATATTCAGCAACTGCCAACTGCATGCCGAGACATATTCCAAAAAAAGGAATCTTATTGACCCTGGCATAATGAATGGCCTTGATTTTTCCTTCTACGCCTCTCTTGCCGAAACCTCCGGGAACCAGAATCCCATCACAGCCCTTGAGGAGTTCTTCCGCATCGTTTTCTTCAAGGTCTTCAGCGCTTATATAACGCAGGTTCACTCTGGTTTCGTTGGCGATCCCGCCGTGGACCAGCGCTTCATGGAGGCTTTTATAGGATTCGGTCAGCTCTATATATTTACCGGTAATGGCGATGGTAACATTGTATTTCGGGTTTTTGATGGTGTTGACCAGATCGACCCAGGGGCGAATATTCGGCTGACCCGTCCAGACATTGAGCAGTTCCAGTATTTTGGTGTCAAGACCTTCCTGGTGCAGGTGGAGTGGAACCTCATAGATGGTGTCAACATCGATTGCGGTAATAACGGCATCCTTGGGGACGTTGCAAAAAAGAGCAATTTTGGCCTTGAGGCTGTCTTCTATGGGCACTTCGGTGCGGCAGACCAGTATGTCCGGCTGGATACCATCGGCCTGAAGTCTGCGCACTGAGTGCTGGGTCGGCTTGGTTTTGACCTCTCCGGCAGCCTTGATGTAGGGTACCAGAGTCAGATGGATATACAGGGCATACCCGGGACCGAGATCACCGCGCAGCTGGCGAATGGCTTCAATAAACGGTAAGCCTTCGATATCGCCGACGGTGCCGCCGATTTCGATGATGGCAACATCGGCGGAGCCGTCAAGCTGCAGAACTGCCGCTTTGATTTCGTCGGTGATGTGGGGAATGACCTGAACGGTCCCACCAAGATATTCACCACGGCGCTCCTTGGTTATGACTGAGTAATAAATCCGCCCGGTGGTGTAATTGTTTTTCTGAGACATCAAGGCATTGGTATACCGCTCATAATGGCCCATATCCAGATCTGTTTCGGCGCCATCGTCGGTTACAAAGACTTCGCCATGCTGGAAAGGATTCATGGTACCGGGGTCCACGTTGATATATGGGTCAAGTTTCTGAAAGGTAACGGTGAGACCACGGCTTTCGAGCAGGGCACCAATGGATGCTGCTGCCAGTCCTTTTCCTAGGGAGGAAAGTACTCCTCCGGTAATAAAAACAAATTTGGTACGCTGGGTGCTTTTGGGTGTATTCATGCCGGCCACTATAGCAATGGAGGTGCGATTTTGAAACAGAAAATTTGGAATTTTCTGATCCCCAATTCCGTTTGAAAGTGAAAATCAGGAACCCAGTGTAGACCATAATGAGGTGAAAATCTCCTATTATCTTGTCCGTTGATACAGGAAAAAAGTCTTCTTAGTTGTAATTGCTGTTTGTGGGGGATGTATAGGGAGCCCAGCCGGCATTTGGTGAGTATTAATAAAGAAGACCTGTAACAAAAACCCCGATATATCGCCGACGCTTTTCAACATAGATCCGATGATGGCAGGCAACAATTGAGCGAGTCTTGTTTCTGCGCGATGTAATGAATAGAATCCTACAATATAGACTTAAATAATTTTCTATAAAGGGGAGCAGATCATGACGTCTTTGCCCGGGGAAGAGAAGGAACATGTCGCATTTTTCAGCGGTGGTTGTTTCTGGTGTATGGAACAGCCTTTTAAGCAGCTCAGCGGGGTGCTGGAGGTGGTTGTCGGATATAGTGGAGGGACAACGGAAGATCCTGATTACAAAATGGTTTCCAGCGGTCGTACCGATCACTACGAAGCTGTAAAGGTGACGTATGATCCGGCTGGAATCAGTTATCGGGAACTTATCGAGGTGTTCTGGCGGCAGATTGATCCGACAGACGATGGCGGTCAGTTTGCTGATCGTGGAAATCATTATAGAACAGCAATTTTTTACACCAATGAAGAGCAGCAAGAGGTTGCCCTGAAGTCGAAAAAGGATCTGGAAAGAGCGGGAATATTTTCAAAACCCGTCGTCACTCGGATATTGCCTGCCACCAGATTTTATCCGGCCGAAGACTATCATCAAGAGTATTACCGGAAAAACATCCAGCACTATTCTGCTTATAAAAAAGGATCAGGTCGGGAAGGGTTTTTGCGCAATATCTGGAAGGAAAACGGTGGTGCCGTTTTTTGAACCAACAGTGCTGCCGAAACTGAAAAGTCCGGCCATCGTCGTCTGTTCAGAGCCGCAGTTTGATAGAGTTGATATAGGTGGTGATATGCTCCTGTGTCAGCGGTTTTTCGAGGATATAGTCAATGCCTGCGGCAGCGCATTGTTGTTTAACCTCATCTTCAGGCGAAGTGGTTGTTGCTACTATATATGTATATCTGCCGGGACCTTTCCTGCTTTCTTCAATAATTCCGGCAATTGAGCCGTCCTCAAAGCCCGCCATCTTCGCGTCGACCACAATCAGGTCAAAAGCTGAATTTCGGCATTCCCATAACAACTGTGTCATATTTTCAGCGAGTGTTACCTGCCAGCCCATTTCGGTAAAAATCAGACCGGCCAGCTCCAGGCTGGACAGTTGTTCATCGGCCACAAGAACGCGGTAGAGGAGGTGGCGTTCAATTGCCATGTAGAGGTCTGTTGTATTAATAGGTTTTGTCACATAGTCATCCATTCCGGCTCGCAGACATTTTTCTCGATCGCCTTTGATGGCATGGGCTGTCATGGCGATTATGGGAGTATGTCGACCATTTTCCTGTTCGCGCCGGCGTATAGCCCTGGTGGCCTCATAGCCATCCATCTCCGGCATTTGGATGTCCATAAGGATAAGGTCATAGGACATTCTGGCGGATTCGGTTACCGCTGCATGTCCGTTGCTCACCGCAGTTACTTTAAAGCGGGCCTTTTCAAGTATCGCCAGAGCGAGAGTTGTGTTGATATAGTCGTCTTCTGCTAATAATATTCTGATATCCTTGAAAATCTCTTCTCTGGTGAGTTCGCTGCGTATGGTGCGCCCGTGCTGCTGTGTTTCCGGTTCCCGCGCCTTTTCAGGAAGAAGAAAAGAGGCGGTAAACCAGAACAGGGCGCCTCTTTTTTCCTCACTTTTCAAACCGATTTCCCCGTTCATGAGACGGCAAAGCTGAGAAGAGATCGTCAGGCCGAGGCCGGTGCCGCCGAATTGCCTGGTGGTTGAGGTATCGGCCTGAGAAAAGGACTCAAAAATGGTTTTCTGTTTTTCCGGCGGAATACCAATGCCGCTGTCTTTGACGCTAAAATAGAGGATTACCTTGCCGGGGGAAGGCTCTCTAAGCAATTTCACTTTCAGAGTGACCTCTCCGTTGGGGGAGAACTTGATGGCGTTGTTGGTCAGATTTATCAGAATCTGCATCAGTCGAGTAGGGTCACCTATGATCTGCTGCGGCACATTCTCAGCCGTTTCCAGGAGCAGGGAGACATTATTGCGTTGCGCCTTAATAGACATCATGGAAGTGAGTTCAGCCAGCTTTTCCCTGACATTGAATTGGATCTTTTCGAGTTCGAGCCGTCCCGCTTCAATTTTGGAAAAATCAAGAATATTGTTAATGATGTCAAGAAGTCGGTCTGCCGAGGAGCGCACCATCTCGAGATAGTTCTGCTGCTCTTTTTCCAGAGAGCTTTCCAGAACAATATTCGTCATGCCGATAATACCGTTCATCGGAGTACGTATTTCATGACTCATATTGGCAAGAAAAACACTTTTGGCCAGATTGGCCTGTTCGGCTTCGGTTTTGGCGGCGATAAGTTTTCTCTGGTCTGCCAGCTTATCGGTGATGTCCCGTAAAATAGTCAGATAAACGGTTGTCCCATCCCGGTTGGTGGTGGCGTTGGTTGTCAAGGTCAGATCCAGAACTTTGCCGGAACTGGTGATATGTTTACTCTGATAATCACTGACAGACCGCTGTTCTTTGAGGAGCTTGAGCCAGTTCCGCCTTTCATCCGGGTCAACCCAGAAATCCTTGGGACTCATATTTAAGACATCCTCTTTGCCGCACTCCATCAACGTTAAAAAGGCCTGATTGGCCTCCAGAAAGCGGCCATTTTCCGAGACGATTGTTATGGCATCGCGGGACTGCTCAAAAAGCATTCTGTATTGCAGCTCCTGCTGGCTTACTTTTTTCAGTTTCCTTTCGGTCTCTTTCCGTTCCTCAATTTCCTTTTTCATCTCCTTGTTCAAATTTTTGAGATGAAGGTTCTGTTTGTTAATCTCGTTTTTAAATCTGTTTTCATTGGCATAATGTTTCAGTTTAAGAGAAAATACAACGGCGGGGATGGTGAAGGCAAGACAGACAAGTATAATAGTTTTGGTAGGCGATTTTGGCGGGATCAACGTGACGACATACCAGTTGGGCAGGTTAATGGCCTGTGCAAGGATAAGATATTTTTTCTCTTTTATGGAGACGGTACTGTTTGCCAGGTTAATGGAAAGCGGCAGCAGGGTTTCATCGGCGAACTGACCTGTTTCGATAAGCTGTGCACGCCTGTCCTGATCCAGGGGTTTGGCTGTACGAAAAAGCCATGAATCCTCTGATGCGGCAAAAATAACGCCGTCGGCGGACATGATTGCCGTGGGTCCCATGGAGGCCCCTTGCAAGATAATCCTGTCGATTTCTTCCAGTCCGCTTTTGATCACGGCGACACCCCGGATCTGTCCGGCGGCGTCTTTGATGGGGCTGCTGAAATATATCCCTCTTTTTCCAGTCGTTACTCCAAGGGCGACATACATATAGTCATTTCCTTGCATGGCCTCGGTGAAGTACGGCCGAAAACGGTAGTTAAACCCGTAGAGCGTTTCCCCGGTTTCAGAAAAGGAAGAGGCATTGACCCTGCCGGTTGCATCCATGATATAAATAAGGTCCGCTCCGAGTATTTCCCTGGTTGAGTTGAGGAGATCCGTTGCCTGTTTTGTAGCGTGAAGATCCGGCTTACTGATCAGTTCGAGTATGGCATCCTGACGGGTTAAAGCCCGGCAGGTGTCGCTGAAATTAATCTCCAGGTGTCTGTTGATATCATCCCGCAGAACCATGGTGAGATGTTCCTGCTCCTGCACGGTGTTTTCATGCTGGAAACGAAGAATGATAAAGAGGGAAAGAAGCAGTATAGTTGATGTAATGACAAGGAAAAGAGCGATATTGGGGAGAGATAACAAGGCAGACAAACTTTTTTTGGGAGTCATCGGCATAGGGTTTTCCTGAAAAAGATACAAATCTTGATCATTGACCGTTGAGGATCTGCTCGACGGTTTTATCAGCCAGCCGTGCTGTTAAAACAGACTGGACCAGGAGACTTGCTCGTTCTCGCCCCTCTTCGGGAAGAATAAATCCAGGAAGAGGTCTGGCCCGGCGAACAATACCGGGCGCTTGCTGAAACAGTTCTGTATCTTCCAACCTTGCGGAGATACTGTCGTAGTCGGGATTGAGGCTTAGTACGGTGATGACTTCGACCATATTTCCCCACCAGTCAAACTGGCCAAGATGCTCGATGATCTGCAGCATGGCCATGGAACCATAGAGATGACAGTTATCCACTGTGGCCGGTTGTTGTGAAGAGCAGAGCGTGGTTGAAAAAAAACAGCGGCAGCTGAAGGGGCGTACCGGATAGATAGAGCAGTTATCATACTTATCAAGGAAGGGGCAGCTTTCCTGGAAATTCGTTTGCGATGATGCTTCTTCCTGATCATTGAGGAGAGCGGCGATGAACTCGTTGGTGGTCTGCGCCGGAGCGGGCAGAGGGTTCAGGGTATTGAACCGGTCAGCCAGCCATGTCGCGGATTTTCGGCTTTGCAGATAATCGAGTATCCTGCGTCCTTCCAGAGCAGTTATAGTAACATTACGGGTACAGCATGAAGCACAGCCCGGCGAACAGCAGAAATTACCGGAGGTCGACCACTTCGAAAACCGAGTATAGATAATCTCCAGAATTGTATTATGTAACACCATTGGAAACGTCTCCTTCGCTGGTTCGGTTCGATGCAACCCTTTGCAGTACAGCTGAGTCACCGGGCCATTTGCGATACGACGGCAAGGTTTCCAGGCGGCCCCTTAAGGAACAACATAGAAAAAAACAGCAAAAAAGTGAAGAATGCTACCTGCCAGAACAAAGAGATGCCAGATGGCGTGGTTAAAAAAAAGTGATTTCCAGACATAAAAAAGGACCCCGAAGGTATAGCAGAAACCACCGCCGGCAAGAAGGAGCAGACCGCCTGGAGCAACACTCTGCAAAAGAGGTTTGGCCGCAATGATAATAAGCCATCCCATGGCAATATAGAGCGTCAGAGAGAGTTTTTTCAGCCTCTGCCCGGTTACTGTTTCCATGATAATTCCGGCCAGGGCGAGTCCCCAAACCAGTCCGAAAAGGGTCCAGCCCCATCCTCCTTGAAGATTCACCAGGGTAAGTGGTGTATAGGTTCCTGCGATGAGAATGAAAATCGAGGAGTGGTCCAGGGCTCGGAAGAGTTTTTTCATGCGGACGGTTGTGACCATGTGATACAAGGTGGACATGGTGTAGAGCATAACGAGGCTGGCCCCAAAAATTGAGGTACTGACGATGTGGTAGCTGTTCCCGTTGCGAGATGAGTAAACAACCAGCAGAATAAGGCCGACTAGAGAGAGCAGAGCACCGCAGCCGTGGGTTATGCTATTGGCCATCTCTTCTCTTGGGGTATACATGGGGGCGGTACGTATCATAATGATTCGGTCATTCAGCAAATATGGGTGTTACTCTTGATTTTCGGTTGTGTTGGGCGGCGGCACGGTTGTCGTGGCGTTTTTTTCCTTTTTTTCCTGTTCGGTCACGGCGGCGATTCCACTGCCGAGACAATCGGAACACTCTTCCCAGGTTATAATAAATCTACTGATGCCCTGAAAGTGACCAAGCTGGCCGGTGCCGCCACACGATGCGCATTTTTTTTCCATTCCCTTATAGTAACGCATCAGCGGAAAAAACCAACGGTTGTTATTGTTTTACCTTGCCATGGAGGAGAAGGGCGGCCCCTATGGCATTGCCGACCTCGTAATTTTCGGGGAAATATACCGTTGTTTTAAGCCGCCTGGCAATTTCCGGCAAAAAGTATTTTGCAGCAGCGCCTATTCCAAGCAGTGGTACCTTGATGGAAAAATCAATCCCAAGGACGGGGTGGTTACTCCTGTTGGTGATAAAATGGGTAAGAGAGTTCTTCCAGAAATGAGAGGTTAAATATTCGAGCAAAGCGTTTTCAATCTGCTCGCTGGTTTTCTCAAGGATCATGGTGGCAAATTCTGCCGCATTTTTGTTGATATAAGAGCCTAGTATTTCCGCACCTTTTCTGGATTTGTTGGAATCGCCGAGGCGGACAACACCCAGAACATGAAGGGCATCAGTCGGCGCAAATCCGGTTTCGCGGATGAGTCGACGCCGACTGAGACTTTCCAGATGCTTTTGCAGGGGAACAGTGCTGAGCTGTGTTGCATTTTGCAACTGCTGCAGGGTGCAGGGCCCTTTCTGCTGCAGTGCTGCAGTAATACGTGCCAAACTGGTATCGTCTGTCGCTTGGCCGATAAGTTCTATACATTTGGACGCTCCACCCGCACCGAGCCATTGATCAGTCTCGGCGGAACATGGTGACATTGCCAACGGTGTTACCCTTTGCGGTCCTATGGCGATAGAGTTGTTTTCATGAAGGTGGACATGACTGTCCCCGCCGATTCCACGGGTCAGCATGTCGATGGCTTCCACGTGAGTATGCCACTTGCCGACATGGCAGCCTTGCTCGGAAAAGAGAGGTTGTCCATTTTTTATCATGGTGATGTCTGTTGTTGTTCCACCAATATCAATAACCACAGCATCAGCGGAACAGTGTTTCATCCCAAACAACGCGGTGCAGGCGGGACCGCTGCTGACGGTCATGCCGGCGTGCTCAACGGCATGCTGCGCCTCGAGAAGTTTGCCGTTGCCACTGACAATATGAAGAGGTGCCTTGATCTGTGCTGTTTCGAGACTGCTTTCCACTCCAGCGACAAAATCGGCCATGAGCGGCATCAGTTTGGCGTGCAGGCCGGCGGTTGCCGCTCGTGGCTCCATACCCGCAGTTGTACTGAGTCGGTGAGAACAGAAAACCGGTTTGGGGTCGAGCATGGCAATGGCTTTTTCCGTCACCAGTTCATGGGTGGGATTTTTGAAAGACATGGCCGCACAGACACCATAGGCATCGACTTCATCCCTGAGGTTGGGTAAAAGAGAGGCAAGGTACTCCAGCTCAAGCGCTTCTTCCTCTGCGCCGGTGATGGTGTGACCTCCTTTTACAAAAACAACCGCCTTAACCGGCAGCTTGAAATGTTTGACGTAGCCGATTACCAAGACGGCGACTCTGGCACCCTTGTTTTCCACAACGGCATTGGTGGCAAGGGTTGAGGAGATTGCTATTCCATCGACGGTTGCAGTTGATATATCAGCAGCGCCACAGAGCTCGTTGAGTGCCTGAGAAATTCCACGGGAGAGATTATGATGGTTTGTCGGGACCTTGATTATATGGAGAATCTTGCCGGAAGATTTCTCCACCAGGGCAGCGTCGGTGAAGGTTCCGCCGGTGTCTATACCGATCAGATATTTTTTCATAACTGTGATGATAATGAATATGTTGTTGCCGTTTCGTACCAAGGGCATTGGTATAAAGAGCTGATACAATAGTAGCATGGATTTATTTTGTCCAGCAACTTTAGCGGAGAAGTGGCCGCTTGGGCGGAGAATCATTGTTTGCTTGTATCTCTTGCTGCTCCATTGTATTCTTGGAGATCGCATACCAGAGATTTTCAGCTGAATATGGCGGCTGGGTTGAAAATACCTTATCCCGAATATGCTTGACAATATAGTGATTTTAGGTCTACTCGGTTTTACCGGACTGCATGACAACTTAAAAAATCAACCTGCTGTTGTAGGATGTGTAACATATGAACTTTATTCAGTTTAATAATAAAACGATAGTGGTCTTCGGTCTGGCCAACAAAAAATCACTGGCCTGCTATATTGCCCGAGAGCTGGTGGCGGCGGGAGCCAGGGTCATTCATGTCGTTCGCAGTGCGGAGCGTCAAAAAACCGCTCGAAAGCTCTTTCCGGACAGTCCGGTTTTCCTCTGTGATGTCGAAGAAGAGGAGAATATTATTCGAGTCAGGGACGAGATACAGGAAGAGCTGCACCGTCATGGCGAGCAATTGCTCCACGGTATCGTCCATTCCATTGCCTTCGCCAACTATTCGGATGGCTTTAAGCCCTTTCATCAGACGGAAAAAAAAGACTTTCTCCAGGCCGTCAATATCTCCTGCTTTTCATTTATCAGCATTGCCAATCATTTCAAGGAGCTTTTCGCGCCGGATGCCTCCATGGTGACTATTTCCATATCAACCACCAGAATGGCGGCGGAAAATTATGGCTACATGGCGCCCATCAAAGCAGCCCTGGACTCATCTCTCTGTTTCCTTGCCAAAAGTTTTTCCTCTTTTTCCCAGGTGCGATTTAATGCAGTTGCTCCAGGTCTTCTAAAAACATCGGCATCAGCCGGAATTCCAGGCTATATCGATAGCTATCTCTATGCTGAAAAGGCGATATTACGCAAGAAAGCCATATCTACGCAGGAGGCGGCCAATGCTGCCGTGTTTCTCCTGTCGGATCGGGCTTCGGGAATCACGGCACAGACCTTGGTTGTTGATGGAGGCATGGCCACCAATTACTTTGACAAAGAGATTGTTACCAAGGCGGTTGGGTAAAAGCTGCCGCTCCTGAAACCGGCAGTGGCAGATATCTGGATGGCTTTTGCAACGTCATGCGGAGCACCAAACAGGTCTGTTACAGGCCTGTTTGGTGCGAGAGAAGGTTTGGGGTCCGGCTTTCCTATGGACATTACGGGGCTGGTGAGAAAACCGGGTTAGAGCAGCGCCAGTAGTACGCCGGCGGCAACGGCCGAGCCAATGACACCTGAAACATTGGCGCCCATGGCATGCATGATCAGATGGTTTTGTGGATTAGCCTCGAGGCCGACTTTGTTCACAACCCTGGCCGCCATCGGCACAGCAGAGACACCAGCGGCCCCAATCAGTGGATTGATTGGGGTTTTGGACATTTTATTCATTAGTTTGGCAATGAGTACGCCCGCAGCGGTACCGATGCAAAAGGCCACCATGCCCAGGGCAAGTATGCCGAGGGTTTCCAGATTAAGGAACTTGTCGGCGGAAAGCTTGCTGCCGACACCAAGTCCCAGAAAGATGGTAACGGTATACATCAGAGAGTTTTTAATGGTGTCGGACAGTCTTTCGATGACACCACATTCCTTGGCGAGATTGCCGAGCATGAACATCCCAATCAGAGGGGCAGCCGACGGCAGGAGAGTGGCGCAGATTCCCAGGACCAGAAGAGGAAGCAGTATTTTTTCAATTTTGGATACGTGACGCAGCTGCACCATTTTGATTTGCCGCTCCTCTTTGGTGGTCAGCAATTTCATGATGGGCGGTTGAATCAGCGGCACAAGAGCCATGTATGAATATGCTGCAATGGCTATGGAACCAAGAAGTCGTGGCGAGAGTTGGCTGGAGAGGAAAATTGCTGTTGGACCGTCGGCTCCGCCGATAATCCCTATTGAAGCGGCATCCCGCAGGGTAAAATCAATTCCCGGCACAAGGTCGCTGAGCAACAGGGCGCCTAGAAGTGTGGTAAAAATACCGAACTGGGCCGCTCCTCCAAGAAGGATGGTCTTTGGGTTGGCAATCATCGGCCCGAAATCCGTCAGGGCGCCGACCCCCATAAAAATAAGCAGCGGGAAGATGCCGGTTACGATGCCGACTTCGTAGATATAATACAGTATTCCTCCGGGGTCGGCGATACCGGCCAGGGGGATATTGGCAAGAATGGCGCCATAACCGATGGGGATGAGTAATAACGGTTCAAATTTTTTAAATATTCCCAGATAAATCAGGACGAGGCCGACACAAATCATTAAGATTCTGCCGATTCCCAGGGTCCAGTCCTTCGTCATCTGGTCGCTGATAATACCTGCAATTCCGGTGGTTTTAAACAATCGCATAGCCAGCTCGCCCAGTCCGGGAAGAGTCTGGCTGGTGCCGCTGACAGGGATGTCGGCGACGACAGGCGACGAACCGATGACGCCAATGACGTCGCCTTTCTTCACTTTTACATAGCTTTGATAGTTTATGTTGAGGATTTTTCCAGCTACTCCGGCATGGAGAACGATGATGGTTCCATTCTCCATTTTCAAGGTAGCAATTTTATCCCCGCTGTAGACCAGGCTCCCTGGCGATACTTCGATACGCAGTATTTTCGCGTCGGCTGGAGAGAGAACCTCAACAGCCTGTTCCTCCGCCCAGGCGGAAGAGCAGGCTGCCAGGCAGAAGCCGAGCAGGGTGAGTAAGAACAGTCTCATTTTCATAGTACTTTCCCGATAGCAACGAAGAAAGGAATCAGAGCATCCGGGCTGCCGCCGAAGGCTCTGGGCAATTTACGCAATTGTGACCAAAGGCTCTGATGTCTGAACGGTTTCACCGGCGCTGACATG
Organism: uncultured Desulfopila sp.; assembly: GCA_964446655.1. Classification (GTDB taxonomy): domain Bacteria; phylum Desulfobacterota; class Desulfobulbia; order Desulfobulbales; family Desulfocapsaceae; genus Desulfopila_A. Next base: position 18,340 of record CAYUPL010000017.1, on the reverse strand, counting down.
GACAGCAACGATTTTGCCGGCCTGGGGAGCCTTAACTTCAGATTCCATTTTCATGGCTTCCATAATGACCAGCGGAGCATCTTTTTCCACTTTATCACCCACATCAACCATGACCTTGACGATATTGCCGGGTGTTGGAGCTTCGACATCGATACCCTCGGCGGCTTCGACCGGAGCCGGAGCACTTCCACCTGCGGGCACAGCCTGGAAGCCACCGGCGCCACCCTCTGCCACAACAACATTGTAAGGCCTGTTATTGACGGTGATGGTGTAACTGCGCGGCCCAGTCGATGGCGCAGAAGCTGCTGGGGTCGGGGCCGCCTTTTTCTTCTTCGCTTCCGGTTTCTCGTCGGTAATTTTTCGGACGTTGACTATGGCCTTACCGAGGAGAAAATCGAGACCCTTCTGTTCACAGCTGGCGATGATGAAAATGTTCTCATCATTGACGGGGAGATTGTTTTCTTCAAGAATCTTGGTTGCTTTGGGAATGCCCGGCTCGAGTATGTCAAGGGGATCGTCCGTGAAGACCGGTTTGCCAAGCTGTTCGGAGGCAATTTTAACAATTTCCGGATCCGGTGGTACGGGAGTACGGCCAAAATAACCTAGCACCATATTACCATAGCTGGGATTGATTTTTTTCCACTTGCCCTGGGTAACATTGAGGTAGGCCTGTTGAAAATAAAACTGGGAAACCGGAGTAACCGAAGCGCCGAAGCCGCCGCGGGCAACTACTTCCGACATCGCCTTGATGACATCGGCGTAGAGATGCAGTGTCCCTGTATCCCTCATCATCATGGTATTAGCCGTCAGAGCACCACCGGGCATGGGCGAGAGCGTTACCGTGGGAGAGATCATTTTGGCTTCAGGAGGGAAGAAATAGTCCTTCAGTGCTGCGTCAAAAGCCTCTGAGGCCACGAGGACTTTCTCGTAGTCAAGGTCGAGGGTGTAGTCGGTACCTTTGAGCGCATGGATCATTGAAAGCATGTCAGGCTGGCAGGTGCCTCCGCTTAACGGACTTTTGGCAAGATCAATACCGGTCACGCCGCCTTCGATGGCGGCCAGGTTCTGCGAGATACCAAGACCAGCGGTATCATGTGTATGGAACCAGAGAATGGTATCTTCCGGTACCATCTTCCGGGCCAGCTTCAAGGTTTCATAGACCTTTCTCGGATTGGAAGTTCCGGAAGCATCTTTAAAGCAGATGGAATGAAAGGGAATTTCAGCATCAAGAATCTGCTTGAGCCGGTTCATGTAAAAGTCTGGGTCGTGGGCGCCGGAACATCCCGGGGGAAGCTCCATCATGGAAACCACGACCTGATGATTGAGGCCGTGGTGATGAATGCGTTCTCCGGAGTATTGCAGGTTACGCACATCGTTGAGGGCGTCAAAGTTACGAATGGTGGTTATGCCATGCTTTTTAAACATTTTGGCATGTAGGTCGATGATGTCTCGGGGACATTGGCTGAGCGCCACCACATTGATGCCCCGTGCCAGGGTCTGCAGATCGCATTGCGGGCCGACTTCGGCACGAAACCTGTCCATCATGTCAAAAGCGGACTCGCCGCAATAGAAAAACAAACTTTGAAACCGGGCGCCTCCGCCTGCTTCAAGGTGGGTAATTCCTGCATCGACGGTAGCCTGCAGGGCAGGCATGAAATCATCCGACAAGACTCGTGCACCAAATACAGATTGAAAACCGTCCCTGAAAGACGTGTCCATGAATTTAATAACTTTTTTGCCCACGGTTTTTCTCCTTTAGGAATTACTTCTATCATTAGAATAGATAGAAATCTGAAATAGGACTCTATCGAAAACTTTATCTACGGTTCAACAGGTGTGCAATCTCTCTGCTTCGAAGGCTGCTATCGCTGCGGCGATGACGGCAATGTCGTCCTCGTCGTCTGCACTGCGTTGAGATGTTTTGGCCTCCATTTCTCTTTTCTTTTTCGCTCTGGCGGCTTCCGCGAGGAGTTTCCGTTCCAGCTCTATCGCTTCGAATTCCCGAGTAGTGTGTTCTCTGGTCAGTCTGGAGACAAGAAGGAGCAAGACAATCATTAAACAGAGAAAGAGGAGGACTGTCCCCATTCCGACAAACATCAATTTAAAACCTTCAACAATCATACTGACATGCCTCAAATGGAAGTGGTTTGTGTTGTGTGCTAAAAGTGAAGGAGCCGGTATCGTATGACTTTACCTGGTGAGAAGATTACAATCGGCAAGATCTGATCTTTCTTCAAACGCATCCTATTCTTCATACACGGCGTATTTGGTCTGTTCCCCGAGGAGGCGATCTATTTCTGTCTGAATGGCAATACGCTCACTGTTGTTCACCCAGCTGTCCCAGTCCTCGAGTGATCGCCAGGTACTGACCACCATGCACTCACCCTTTTTATCAACCCGCCTCAAGGTTTCACCGGAAATATATCCCGGCTGACTCAGCGTTATGCTGCGTAATTTTTTTAATAAAATGGTCAGCTCGATTATATTTTTGTCGGATACTTTCCTTTTGATGAAGATTTTAACTGACATGACTTTCTCCTTGTTGGCTTGACCTTTCGGCTGCTACGGTTGACGCAATTAGCTCAGATAGGCAATATTGTTTGAGCGGGTCTGAAAAATATACCTTTTCCTATATAGAAATAATGTCGACAAGTCAATCGTTAACGACTGACGGATCTATTAGTAATAATTAACGATGACTCCAGAAAAAATTAACAGTCGTTGTTGAGCGGGGGTATTGTTACTCGATTTTTTCTTGTAGAACATCGCAATATGACGAGAGCCGTTTAACCAATGGCTTTGCCTGCGGCGAATTCCGGTTCGTGAAGTGGAAGGAGTATATCAGCCATCTGCTTTACCCTGACCATTGTATCGTAGGCCTCGTAGGTATTGATGTGGGTTCCCGGAGGTATGACCTCCATTTCCATGGCCCGTATTTGAGGAGGAGGGTCAAAGTTTTCTTTTATGACGCAAAAACCGGTAATCGCAGCTCTCCCCTTTGCTGTCTGCACAAAAACCGTTACACCACCAGAGGTATGAATCGGAGTATGCAGCAGCTCTATTCCGGGGAGTATTTCCATGTCCTGCCGCACTACCTCAATCTGATTGTTCTCCTCTATTTCATATATAAAATCGGGAACATATCGAAAATCGAGTGGATGGTAGTTGTGGATGGTGTGCAGCTCTTTTTCATGTATGTAAAATCGCGCATTGACGCATTTGTAATCATTTTCACAATGATCGTTATGGAGATGAGTGTGGATGACTATGTCTATATCTGCGGGACTCAAGCCATGACGGGCAAGACCCTCTTCGAATGAAAAAATTTTTCCTCCGATGGCTTTTTCTCGTTCCCGGGATTGTACCGGGTGCATTTCTCCGGTGTCGATAAGTATTTTTTTATCGCCACCTTCAAGATACCAGCTATAGATAGGGATTGTGAACGGAATGCCGTAGTCATGCTGGTAGGTCATCATACCTTTGTCGAAAATCTTGGTTCCCAGCACGATTGGGTGAATAATATATGTGGACATGATTCTACCTCTTTGCGGAATGAAATGGCCTGTAATATCAAGTTCTGTTACTATAAACATTATAAGTAAATAAGTAAAAAATCTCTATTCCGGATGCCGTCGCGGTTCTGGAAAGATTCACCTGCACAATAAAAATTTACCTGAGACTGAGGGAAGAGCATGCTTAAAAAATCAATACCCTTGCAAGAACGGATAATCGTGGCCCTTGATGTCGATAGCGACGCAAAAGCCAGACAGATAGTAAAAAAATGTGAATCGCATACGCGTTATTTCAAGGTGGGGCTGCAGCTGTTTATGGCGAACTGGTTTACAACTGTCGACTGGATTCTCGACAGAGGGCACAAGGTGATGCTCGATTTGAAATTTTTTGATATTCCGGAAACCGTCAAGTTGGCCGTCGAACAGGTTAACAACAGGGGAGTCAGTCTGGCAACGGTTCATGGCAATGATCCCATTATCAGGGCGGCAATTCAGGCCAGAGGTGATATGCAGATTCTTGCCGTGACAGTCCTCACCAGTTTTGGTGAAGAGGATTTACGTGCCATGGGGATGACCCAGTCGGTGGAAGATTTGGTCTATTACCGTGCCGAACGAGCGCTGCAGCTTGGCTGTGATGGAGTTGTCTCCTCCGGTTTGGAGGCCGGCCGGTTGCGTGCCGGTCTGGGAGATAAACTTCTGATAGTTACTCCCGGCATCCGGCCCGGGGCAAATGTGGCCGACGGTAGCGACGATCAGAAACGAATTGTTACTGCGGGGAGGGCCATAGAAGACGGGGCCGATCATGTGGTTGTCGGTCGTCCCATCACTCAGGCAGCTGACCCGGTTGCAGTCATAGAGCAAATGCAGATGGAAATCGCAAGCGGGATCAGCTTATGAGAAGTCCGGGTCAGAGGTTTCCGGGGCTGAAAGGGAGGAGGCATACTGGAGGAGATATTTTTTCAACCGAGATAATGCGGTCTGTTCAATCTGATAAATGCTGCTTCGTGTAACTCCATAGAGCTCGGCAATTTGAATGACGGATTGTTCATTCCCCGTATACTTTCCCAGGCCATAACGGCGCAGTATTACATCGCCGCTCTTTGGAGAAAGCACTCTTGTAATAGCATGCAGGAGAAGGGCGTGTGTTTCCCGTTTTTCCAAAAGGCCGGCAGGGTCATCAAGTGAGGCGGACAACGTCGTTTGTCGCAGTGTATCCGGGAAATCAGAAAGTTGAGCGGTGGATCGGCAGAGTTGCTCAAAGGCGAAATTATGTGGGGAAGGGCGGTTTTGGGCTTCGCTTGAAATCTTTTCCACCAGGTTTGCAGAGATACGGATGAGACGACCCTGCAGAGCTTGTCGCTGAATTTCTTTAATAATCCAGCGGGAAGCGTAGGTGGAAAAGCGGAGTCCTGAAGAGGGGTGGTATCTGTACGCCGCCCGGGCGATTCCGAAGCTGCCGATCTGGCGCGCATCTTCCGGGGTTATGGACTGCTGATAAATGGTGCTGATCTTAGAGGTCATTTTGCCGACAATGCCACGGCAGAGCAGCATAAAAATATTTCGCAAAGTGTTGAGTTGTTCCACAATTTCGTGAAGCTCGCTAAATGGCGCGCTTTCTAAAAACGAATCGCCGGCCTGGCTGATGATGCGATGCCAAACTCTGCCAAGAATCAGATGCTGGAACGTTTTTGCCAGGGGAACGGTTGTCTCTTGCGGAGATTGGCTGAAAAGCAGCAGCGCCTCTTGTCTTTCGCGATCACCAAGGTCATCGGCAGCAGTTCCGAAAAAGATTCTTCGTTGTCTGAAAAGGTAAATGTTTTGAATGATGGTGAGAGCCGCCTGACGGAAGCAATTGTTTTCAAAAACACAACGGGTAAAGAGGTGACGGCGGAGAAGCATCTCGCCGGCAAGTTCCTTCTCGTCACTTTCAAGCAGACGGTTGCAGGCCGACGGATGAGGAAAAAAACCGGAGTCGGCCACAAGGATCTTATTTTGAAGAGATTCACTCAAGCCTATTTTGCGGACCCTTGCGGAAAAAGGCAGTCGTGAAGGTGCTGTCCGTAAAAGATCAACGATATTATGGTGTTTCTGCAGAATGCTTGTTGCAAAAACAGGGGTATGGTTGTCATGCCGATTATAAAGAGCGATATCTTCTTTTTGAGTCTTAATGTCCACTGCGTTTTCTTCCGATAAAAAGGACAGGAAAAGATATTGGCTTAAGCGAAAGCGACACTGCCAGTATAGCACAATTGATTAAAAAAGAGGTAATGTAGATTTTTATCGGCTAATTACTTGAAAAAATATAGAGAAAAGGAAAAAGTTGCAGTAATATAAAAAGGTCGCGACGCTCTCTTTATAGAGCATCACAGAAAAGACAGAACAAGCGCGGTATCTTTACGTCTCGATTTGTTGGTCGTTTAGTGTAACTATCCGAGGGAAAATCGGGAGAATCCCGAGGGGGTTCGCGTTCCGGTCCGGCAGCTTTTTTCTTTACGATCTACGATGAAATATCTTGATACTTTCACACATAACAGAGAAGTAAAAAAATTCTTCTCTTTTCACTCAAACAGCGTGCTCTATCGGCTCACCATGGCCTTTGGGCTGTTTTTTATGGGACCGCTTCTGGGGTTGCTGTTCATAAGTGTGCAAACGGATCTGTTCGGCACCAATGAACTGCTTTACAGTCTGGGTGGACTCCTTATCTCCACCCTGTTTGGTTACATTATCATGCGTCAGATTTCCAACGGAATATCGAAAGTGGAAAATCGCATGGCCGAAAAACTGGACACGCTCGGTAGTGCCGGCAAAATCAGCGAAGATGAGCTTGAGAACATCGCCACGTTTGCTGATATTATGAGCGACAGTATCAAAAAAACAGGAGAGTCACTGACGAGGAGAATGAAGGAGATTCATGCCTTGAGGGAACTTGGTGATTTTTCTGCCTTGCAGATGACTGCAAAATCATTGGCTCGTACAGCGTTGCAGCGATCCATGGAAGTGACGGAGGGCCACGGTGGAGTTATACTCTTTGTTTCGGGAAGCCAGGCCGTCTGTAACCTGAAAATAGGGGAAGGGCTTGCCTTCCGGAAAAACCGGAAATTTTTGTTTGAATCGTTTCCATGGCATAAAACCATCCAGCAGAACAGCCCACTATTTCTTCAAAAAACAAGTGAAGCCAGGTGGCTGGAATGTTTTACCGAGGATTGTGCTTTCGCGGCGATTGTTCCTTTTGGTCGGTTTGGCACCACGACTGCCGTCGCAGTTTTAACAGCTCAATCGGACAAAAACTGGGATGAAACTACACTGGAGTTTTTGAGCACCTATTTTTTGAGCATTGGTAATGCACTTAAAATACATGAAATAAAAACAAAAAAACAGGAAACCGACCATGAGTTGAAGGTGGTGTTGTCAATTATTAAAATTCTCAACTCCAATCCCGAGAAAAACGATTTACTGGCAAGCATCGCCCGGAAAGTTGAAGAGGTTATTCCGCATCACTGGATTGGCCTTGCTTTGCAAAGCGATAATGGCAAGTATCTGTATTTGTCACATTCATTCAGTAAATTTGCTCCTCATATAAAAACGGGTCAACGTATTGCGACAAAGAGATCTCTTTTCCATCTGGCCATGCAGCGCGAGGACGCGTTGTCAATCGACAATCTTACCTCGCCGGCTGAGTTTTTTGAGAAAAAGCTGTTTCAGCGACTTGGTCTAAAATCCTGTGTTGTATCAAACCTGAACAGCAGCGGCAGAGCCATTGGATCAATTTGCCTGGGCAGTGAAAAAGAGGCGCGTTTCGGCCAGCGGGAAAAACGTATCTTTAATATGATAGCAATGGCGGTGGCCATTGCCATGGAACAGTCAAAAATAGTTGCCAGGGAGCGGGCCAAAAGAGTTGAGCTGGAGATTTTCAACAAAATTGGTGGCGCGCTCACCTCTCACACTATCAGGGCCAACAAGGTGCTTACCTATATTCTTGAACGAGTGGCCGATTTAGTTGATGTTGAGGCAGGCAGTATTATGCTGTTGGAATTTGACGCCCTGGTTGTTGAAGCAGCAATAGGTCAATTCAGCCAAGAGCTGAAAAAACAGAAGTTTCGCCTCAACCATGGTGTTGTCGGGTATGTGGTGGCCACTGGTGAGCCTGTCATCGTTGATGACACCCGCGAAAACCCACATTTTTTGTCTGGGGTTGATGAGAAAACCGGGTTTCAAACACGCAGTCTTCTCTGTGTTCCTCTGATATCCGGAGGGAGGGTTATCGGAGTTATTGAATTGTTGAACAGAAAAAGAAAGCCATTTTCCCAGGATGATCTACAGGCGGTTAAAGCGGTCGCCGCTTCGACGGCTATTGCTCTTGAAAATACGCGGCTGTACAGTGAAACAAACCATATCGCCAAGAAAGAAAAGTTTATTCGCACAATCTTTCAGAAATATGTGCCCGAGGAAATTGTAACAAAGATTCTGGAACGTGGTGATGCTGATCAAATGGCGGTAAGTGAGAAAAGAATTGTGACGGTGTTTAATGTCGATTTGCGTGGCTATACCCAGATGTCCAAAAGCGCTTCAACGGAGGATGTTGTTCACATCCTGAATCACTTTTTCAGGAGAATGGGTAATATTATCATCAAGCACAGGGGTCTGCTTGATAAATATCTCGGCGATGGCATACTTGCCATATTCGGGGCGCCGGCGACAACGGCTAATCCTGCGCTCGATGCTGTGCTGGCCGCTCAGGAAATGGTGAAAATAATAGATAGATTAAGCATTCTTTCTATAGATAGATGCGGTATTCCTTTACGAATAGGCATAAGCATCAATACGGGTGAGGCAATTGTCGGCAACATCGGCTTTACCAAAAAGATGGAATATACCGTCATTGGTGATGTCGTCAATGAGACGTTCCGCCTGCAGGAGCTAACGCGGTTTAAAGCAAATTCTATACTTATTGGAGAGACGACCTATGATCAGGTGAAATCGGTAGTGCGCACCCGTCCTTTTGGACTGAAGAAACTCGATGCTTCTCTTGTAAATGTTTATGAGGTCGAAAGTGACGGCATAAGTGACAATCCGACTACACCATTAACGTCCCCTTTAGAGCAGGTGGGACAGATGAGCACTAAAATTCACTGAGCATGATTTGCGGCAGAACAGGAAAAATGCCTGCATTGAGAGGATCTTGGTAATTCTCGGGATAAGAGATTAGCCAGGGGATTGGTGCTATCCTTTAAACTACCAGGATCCAATCAATGCAAACATACCGAGATCAACCCACCGTGTTGTTTCAGTTCTTTGGCGATCGTGGGATCGTATTCCTTGATGAGGTTATAAATGTGCTAGTCAACCGCCAGGAAACAGTGTCTTTCCTCCAGCGGTTCCATGTTTCCGTTAATTTCAACATATTTTTTATTGTTTTGATCTCTATAGGCCTTTGCCAATGACCTGCCTGCCGGCCCACCAGGTATGGAATTGATGACTACAAATCCACGGCCTATCGGCTTGAAATCGTGAGTCTTTTTGTGTTTCATTTCCCCCCTCCTTATCTTTTTCAACTCGTCTGGTATCGATGATACCGACACTCGGCCTTTTTTAAGATCAACAGTGTTTGCTGTTACCTTTTGCAGTGCTCAACACTATGCCTCAAGTGCACAATCTGTGCCAAAAAAGCATCAGGTTGTGTTGCGGTTACTTTTTTTTCGCAAAGGATGACATCGCAATATTAGTATGTTACGGACGATCTCTTTCTTTGCTCATGGTGAAAAATCCGGGTCAACATCGTTTTTTTCCGGGCGAAGAGGAGGTCGGGTGGCTCGATTGCGCAAACTATGTTTACTTTTTTGTGGTGCTCCTGGGGTATGAATGGGGAGGTGATGGTTTTTTCTTGAGGACGAAAATAACAAAGAGCGTCTCCCGTGAGGAATCGGCTGTTTTACAACTACCTCATAAGAAACAAATAATATTGCATATTGTTCTTTTGACATTTAGGAGAAAGTCAATTAGGATGGCTTTTTTCCGGCGAATCTACTGCGATAGTCTAACGTCTAAGTGCGTAGTAGAAAACGTTTCCATATGTTAACTAAGTTTCCGATCGTGTTCTGGTATGTCATCATATTCTCTCACTTCACGAAAAAATCTCGCTGTCCTGAGGCAACAGTATCTTCAGGTGGCTTCTTCCTGGGCCATGGAAGATTATCGGGCATTTGTAACCTTTCACACCCGGTTGCTGCCGAGATTGATGAATGTCGAACGTTGCACCATATATATTATTGATATAGGCAGTAATAGAATATGTTCAATTTACGGTACCGGCTTGAGCGAGGTGCAGATTGAAGCTCCGGTGGAGGGCAGTCTGGTCGGCAGGGTTATCAGCTCAGGCAAAAGCCACATTGAAAACAACCTTCAGTCTCATAGTGGATTCCACGAATACATTGCTGAGCAAACAGGTTATATCAGTAAGAATATGATCTGCTCTCCAATTAAAAGTATGACTGGTAATGGTGTTTCCGGAGCGGTGCAGCTCCTCAACAAAATGGACGGAACCGGCTTTGATGATGAAGATCGTGTCCAGCTTGAGGAGGTAGCCCATTATCTTTCCATCTCTATTGAGTCCATTGTTCTTAATAAAGAGATATTGCGTATTGCCAATTATCTTGACGAGGAGATGGACAGAATGGACCGAAATTCCGTCCATGGCTCTCTGTTCATAGCCGAAAGCCCCGCCATGCGTGAGGTAATCGACTTGGTCGGCGTTGTCAGTGCTGCTCCTGTCAATGTGATTATTCAAGGGGAGAATGGCACCGGCAAGGAACTTATCGCCAGAATGATTCATGAAAAAGCAGGACTAAAAAAGCAGCCTTTCGTTGCCGTGAATTGCTCCTGCATCCCGGAAAATCTTGTGGAATCGGAGTTTTTCGGCCATGAACGAGGAGCGTTCACTGGTGCGGAAAATATCAGAAAAGGACGATTTGAAGAGGCCGGCACTGGCACCCTTTTTCTCGATGAAATTGCCGATATGCCTTTACAAATTCAGCCAAAATTTTTGCGGGCCATCCAGGAAGGTGAAGGGACCAGGCTTGGCAGCAGTAAAACTATTAAATATGATTTTCGTCTGATTAGCGCAACCAATAAAGATCTGTCGGCCGAAGTGCAATCGGGCAATTTCCGTGAAGACCTTTTCTTTCGTCTTTTTTCAGTGGAAATTATGGTTCCACCTTTGCGAGAACGAAAAGAAGATATTCTACCGTTGGCGATTCACTTTCTCGAAGAAACCAACAGACTTTTCAGCAAAAAAGTAGCCGGTTTTTCAGCAGAACTGCTCAATCTATTTGAAAAGTATAAATGGCCTGGTAATGTGCGTCAGCTTCGCAAGGAGGTTGAAAGGCTCGTTGCTTTGACAAATGATGGGGAGTTGATTTTTGCCGATAAGTGTTCCCGGGAACTCCTGAATTGCTACAGAACTGAAATTTCAGGCAAAGCAGAAGCCGGCCATGAATTCAGTATCCCGCAACAGGTGAAGGGACTTGAAATTGAGCTTATACAACAAGCTTTAAAAAAAGCGCAGGGCAACAAATCCAAAGCTGCCGAGCTGCTCCATATTACCCGGCAGGGACTTCAGAAAAAAATTAAACGCTATGGTCTGGCAGGAGCAGTGCAGAAAAAGAATGATTGATGTATCATATCCGAGCTGCCGCTGTTTTTCCGAGAATGGCGTACTCAAAGCGCGGTCTTGGTTTTTCACTAAAAACAAGAGCTGTCGTGTCCGCGGAAAAAATTTCACCTTCTGTTTGGATTAAGCTGAGCTGAACCAGTTTCGCAACATCCGGCAACAGCTTGTAGGGATCGGCGCTGAGAATATCCGCAATATCGGAGATTGTGTTCTTGCCATCCACTAAAAGAAGTACCCGCAGTTCTCGGCGAGTAAACTCGGTGATTCTGAAAGTGTAATTATCGGTTCTGTGGTAAATTGCATCAGAAAATCTGGTCATGGTCGCACTCATGGCTTTCTCCAAGGTATAAAAATGAATAACTTTGCTCTCTTTTGCAAAATGGGTGCCGAAACTGTCAGATAATGATGGAGCTGTCGGCAAAGAGATTGACGCCATAGCCCGAAGTGCTGATTGAGACATAGCTTGTTCTGACAATGGAGAGGTGGGGCCTGCTTCAGGGTAACTGTTTCTGTACTGTCCTTGTCGGCTTCTTAGACATTGCAAAGAGAAGAGTGATGATGGAAGAGAAACAATACTCCTGTCGAAGCAGTATCGGAAGCGTGACAAGTTCAATGCTTTTGAACGGCGGTTTAGTATGGCGGAAAATTTTGTTCCGCTGAATGAATAACCACTTGCGATATTCCGGGATTGTATGCTACTAACAGTAGAAGTTCTTGTAATGGCATAGTTCTTGTCGTGTTTACCTTGGTTAGCCCGGATTTCTCATGTACATTGTGTCAATGTTCATGAGAAATCCGGGTTCGGGGGAGAGATCCCAAAAGTTCTTTAACATTTTTGGAGGGAATGATGCGCTATCTTAAAGGATTCATGGTTGGCTGTACCCTGCTTTTGTCTTCAGCCGGTCTGGCAATTGCCGACAATGGAGACACCCTGAAGGATGTTCAGGCGAAAGGATTTATTCAGGTAGGAGTAAACGGCGATCTTTTCGGTTTTGGAAAGGCTGACCAGAAAGGCGAATGGCGGGGGCTCGATGTTGATACCGCCAGAGCTGTAGCGGTAGCTGTCTTCGGGGAATATAGGGACAGGATTCGCTACACACCCTTGACGGCAAAGACGAGGTTTACCGCCCTCCAATCCAAAGAAGTTGATTTGCTTACCAGAAACGCTACCATAACACTCGGCAGAGATACGGCTCTCGGACTTGACTTTGCGCAGGTGAACTACTACGATGGCCAGGGTTTTATGGTCCCCAAGGCCCTCGGAGTCAAAAAAGCCAAAGAACTGGATGGCGCAACGGTATGTGTCTTGCCTGGAACCACCACGGAACAGAATGCGGCAGACTTTTTCCGTTCCAATAACATGGAGTGGAAGACAGTCACCATTGAGTCAACGGCAGAACTTTCACAGGCCTTTTTTGCCGGCCGCTGCGACGTAATGACTTCGGATGCTTCTCAGCTGGCGGGTATCAGGGCTAGTGCCCCAAAACCGGACGACTATACAATTCTGCCGGATATTATCTCCAAAGAACCTCTGGCTCCGGCTGTCCGCCATGGCGACAATCAGTGGAAGGATATCGTCAATTATGCTGTCCTGGCAATGATCAATGCCGAAGAACTGGGTATATCCTCAGAAAATGTTGATGAAAAATTGCAAAGTACCGATCCGGTGGTGCAGCGCTTTTTGGGAGTATCTCCCGGCAATGGCCAGGCTCTGGGACTGGATGAAAAATTCGCCTATAATATTATTAAGCAGGTCGGCAACTATGGCGAGATCTTTGAGCGCAATGTGGGCGTCAACACCCCTCTTGGCATCGAACGCGGCTTAAATGCCCTCTGGACAAACGGTGGTTTGATGTATTCTCCTCCTTTCAAGTAGAAAGTCCGAGGTAAAAAACGGATGAAACGGCCAAAACCCATTCTGAATGCTCTGCAAAGTGCTTTTGGAATGGGTTTTTTAGTTTATTTGGGACGGCTAATGGTTGTAGCGTAAACTTTTGCAATGGCTGATGGACCACGAGACGCTTTTGCCGGTTGTTGTAACCGGAACGCTATGGCCGACCCCGACGTTTCCTTACTCTTTTTTAGAAGTCTTCTTCGCAGAAAACGACCTGGCTCATGGCTGAAATACACAGTAGTACTTTAAAGAAAACCTATTTTTGGAACGACGAGAAAACCAGAGGGATTCTCTATCAGATTTGTACAGCTGCGGCTGTTGCTTTTATTGGTTACTATTTGATTGCAAATGTGCAAGAAAATATGGCGAGGCAATCCATTGCCACCGGATTTGATTTTCTCAAAAAAGAAGCCGCCTTCGAAGTAGGAGAGGCTCCCATTAGATATTCGGCGGCAGACAGCTACGGCAGGGCCCTTGTGGTCGGCGTATTAAATACGCTGAAAGTCTCTCTTGTCGGTATGCTACTGACGACCATGCTGGGGACCTTTATCGGCATCTGTACACTTTCTAAGAACTGGCTGGTTGCCAAAATCGGCACAATGTATGTAGAGCTGTTTCAGAATATTCCGGTGCTGCTGCAGCTTTTTTTCTTTTACGCCCTGTTTTATGAGGCCTTTCCCGGCCCGCGCCAGGCCCTGACGCCCTTTGCCGGGGTCTTTCTTTCCAACAGGGGACTTGATTTTGCGGTGCCGGCACCCCATTTTGCCTGGACCTTTGTTGGTATTGCCTTTGTGCTGGCCTGCTTCCTTGTGGCAGCGATTCGGCACTGGGCCAAACGGCGACAGGAAAAAACAGGACAGCAATTTCCTCTATTTACAGCAGCTGCCGGTCTGCTCTTGGTTTTACCGCTACTCAGCTGGATTCTCTGCGGTGCTCCGACGGCCATGGATGTGCCATCCCTGCAGGGCTTCAATATCAAGGGCGGTTATAATGTCAGTCCGGAGTTTTCCGCCCTGCTTGTCGGTCTGGTACTCTATACAGCTGCGTTTGTGGCCCAGATTGTAAGGGCAGGAATACAATCCATCAGCAATGGTCAGACGGAAGCGGCCATGTCCATAGGTTTGAAGCCGAAACATGTCATGTCTCTTGTTATTTTCCCCCAGGCCCTAAGAATTATTGTGCCGCCCTTGACCAGTCAGCTGCTCAATCTGACCAAAAACAGCTCTCTGGCGGTGGCCATCGGCTATCCCGATTTTGTGCAGGTGGCAGGTACAACCATTAACCAGACTGGTCAGGCCGTCGAGGGAGTTGCCTTGATGATGATGGTCTATCTGACCTTCAGCCTGCTGACCTCTGCCTTTATGAACTGGTATAATAAAAAAATTGCAATCATAGAACGCTAATCATGAGTACTCACTCCGAAGTTGAAATAATCAGGCCGCCTTTGACGAATGTCGGTGTTCTCGGCTGGGTCAGGAATAATCTGTTTAACGGCTATTTAAATTCTTTGGCGACCATTTTGATATTTTTCGGTCTGTTGAAGGTTGTACCGCAATTTATCCAGTGGGCCCTCATTGACAGTGTCTGGTTCACCACAGGCCAGGAGTGTCATCAGGCCGCAGGTGCCTGCTGGTCTGTAGTGACGCAGAATATCAGGTTTAATATTTTTGGGTATTACCCGTACGACGAACAGTGGCGCCCCCTGTTGGCCATGATAATCCTTGTCTTTATGCTGGTGTATAGCAGGGATTGGAAAAAATGGAGCAAAAAGCTGGGGTATCTCTGGCTTGTTGCCCTTTTTGCCATGGGCACCTTGATGAAAGGCGGACTGTTCGGCCTGGTAGCGGTGGAGAGCACGAAGTGGAGCGGTCTGCCCCTCACCTTGCTGCTGTCTTTTTTCGGTATCCTGGCATCCTATCCACTCGGCGTCGTTCTGGCATTGGGAAGACAGTCAAATCTGCCGGTGATCAAGGCTTTCTGCGTTGTCTATATTGAGCTTATTCGCGGCGTACCGCTTATTACGCTGCTTTTTATGTCCTCGGTAATGTTTCCTCTTTTTCTTCCCGAGGGAGTGACCATCGATAAGGTGCTGCGTGCCCAGATGGCCATTATTCTTTTTACGGCAGCCTATATTGCGGAAGTTGTTCGTGGCGGCCTGCAGGCTCTTAACCAGGGACAGTATGAGGCAGCAGAGTCATTGGGGTTGAATTACTGGCAGAAGATGCGATTGATAATTCTGCCGCAGGCACTGAAAATTGTAATTCCACCGAGCGTGGGAATATTGATTTCCGCCTTTAAAGACACATCGCTGGTGGTCATAATCGCCCTTTATGATATACTCAACACCACCAAGTCGATATTGAATGTCCCTGAGTGGACCGGATTCAGCACCGAGGCATATCTATTTGTGGCGGCAATCTATTATTTCTGTTGTTTTTCCATGTCAAAATACAGCAGAAGCATCGAAAAAGAACTGGAATATAAAGCTGATACTAAAAAATAACAGAGTTGCACCATCTGCGCCCGGCTTGTGAGAGTGAGTATCCGGTGCGGTGGAGGTTAAACGACACCATGAGTCTCCGGGTTGGTATTTAAGAGAGATTTCCATTTATCAAGGAAGAAGAGTAATGAACAGAGAGCAGTCACAGGACAAGGCGGCATCAGGAAATCCTATTATTGAAATTGTGGAAATGCATAAATGGTTTGATGATTTTCATGTCCTTAAGGATATAAATCTCAAAGTGCAGCCGCAGGAAAGAATCGTCGTCTGTGGCCCATCGGGTTCAGGAAAATCGACCATGATCAGGTGTATCAACCGTTTGGAGGAGCATCAGCGCGGCCAGATAATCGTCAATGGTACCGAACTGACAAGAGATCTGAAAAACATTGAGAAAGTTCGGGCCGAAGTAGGTATGGTTTTTCAGCATTTTAATCTTTTTCCTCATCTGACAATATTAGAAAACCTGACACTGGGTCCAATCTGGGTGAGAAAGACACCGAAAAGGGAAGCGGAAGAACTGGCGATGCATTATCTCGAGATTGTCCATATTCCGGAGCAGGCCAATAAATATCCCGGCCAGGTGTCGGGAGGACAGCAGCAGCGTGTGGCAATTGCAAGGAGCTTGTGCATGAAGCCGAAAATAATGCTATTCGATGAGCCGACTTCAGCCCTGGACCCGGAAATGATCAAAGAAGTTCTTGATGTTATGGTCGATCTCGCCAATGAAGGCATGACCATGATAGTGGTAACCCACGAGATGGGATTTGCCAAGACCGTGGCTGATCGGGTTATTTTCATGGATTTCGGAGAAATTGTCGAAGAAAATGAACCGAACGTCTTTTTCGATAATCCACAGCATGAGCGAACACAGCTTTTTCTCAGCCAGATTCTTTGAAGAAGTGTTGACCAGAGGAAACCAGAATGCGCTGTCCGAAATGTAATCATACCCAGGCCCACGCCACGGAATGCAGAAAATGCGGCTTGATTTTTGCCAAGTACGCCGCAGCTGAAAAGCGTAAAAAAGAGTTGGAGGAAAACAAGGCCTCGCAAAAATCCGCGATGAGCAGATATTTCCAGGTTCTGGCATTAGTGGTAGTTGTGGCAGCGACTACCTACTATTTTTCCAGGCCTGAGGCTATGCAGGAACAGCCTCTCGCCTCGGCGGAAAGTACCCGGAAAAACGAGACCGATTTGGTTCCCCAGGCCGGTGTCGAGCAGATAAGGACGAGCCGGTCGGCTGCTCCGTCCAGGACGTCTTCCGAGTATGCTAACGCATCTCCCGTGGAACGGGCCCGCATGGCAACGGTGTCAATTGAAACTCCGTGGGGTACGGGTTCAGGTTTTTTTATCAAAAAAAACTTTATCGTTACCAATAAGCATGTCGTTCAGTTTGATGAAAACAATCTCAGAGAATTTCGGGAGAAGATAGATACAAACAGACAATTGCTTGATCTTGAAGAACAGAAGCTGCAGGAGTTACGCAGCAGATTGCGGAATATGCCTCGCGGTCCCAGCAAAAGTCAACTTGAAATAATCATCAGGGAGAGAGAAAAAAACCTTGCGCAGGTGACCAGACAGCAACAGGAAGGAGAGGCACGGCTTGCCCAGTTGGAAAAGGATTTGGTCGCCCCGCAGATTAAGATTATTCTCTCCGATGGAGCGGAGCATTCTGCCGGATATATGTTGACAAGTTCGAATTATGATCTTGCCCTGCTGGCCCTTTTTTCCCATGACGGCAATGAATTGGCCTTACCTCCTCAAGGTATGCCCATACGACAGGGCGACAAAGTATATACGGTGGGCAGTCCGGTGGGCTTGCGTCATTCCGTTACTGCGGGTGTGTTTTCCGGCTTTCGGCAGCGAGAGACGGATGAACAGGTTTTTCTGCAAACCGATGCCGCCATCAACCCCGGCAACAGCGGTGGCCCGCTGATTGATGAAAATGGCTATGTCCGCGGAGTAAATACCATGATTTTGCAGAATACCGAAGGAATAGGATTTGCCATTCCTATTGAAAAGGTTTTTGAGGAATTTGGTGCAACCCTGCAGTGAGCGAAGACCCTCTGATTCAACGGATCGTGGTGAAAATGTTTTTCTCCGTATTTTTGACCACATTGTCCGGGACAAATATCCTGCCGTTCATGGCAATGTAAACCCCGTCGGTAAGTGTCTGTACCGCCCCTATGGCACAGGCAATATTGAAGGTGGCGTCGCTTGCGCGGAAACGCGCCGGTGTCATGGAGCCTGTCAGTACCACAACCTTGTTGGACAGTGCACTCAGATGCTGGGCCGTTTTCACCATGGTATCCGTACCATGGGTCAGGATAATTCGGCGGTTTGGCTCAGCATGAATGGTTTGGTAGATGGTGTCGCGATCTTGGTCGGTGAGGTCGAGGCTGTCTTTCTGCATGATGATGTGACTGGAAAAGGCAAAGGTAACATTGCCATCCCGAAGAATCTCTTGAAGAATTGACTCGCCGACCTCGTAGGTGCTTTTTGCGTCAAAATAGACCTTGTCGATTGTGCCACCGGCGGTATAAAAGGCGATTTTCATTGTGTCACCTGTCGATTACCTGGAGTGTAGTGAGGAACATCTTTGTGTTGAATACATGGTTCTGCCTCCTGGCTTGATTACGTTACAGGGCATTGTTCTGTTGTAATTGAAACGGTACTGCCTGGTCAAGCAAGGTGGTGCTGTTCCAGTTGCCAGTCATCCTTGAGGTGAAATATACCCTCGTGATTGGTTTTATCGAGATGAATGGGCGTTA
>CAYUPL010000016.1:42178-64045 GCA_964446655.1 uncultured Desulfopila sp. | reverse complement strand
CCTGCCCATGAATATAAGCAGACCTTGAAATCCCATCCACCGGTATGCCCCTCACATGCGGAAAACAGCAGCCCCGCATGCACACCGGACCGGAACCCTCATCTCAACCTACTACCGTACTTTTACGTACAAGTCAATATCAAAGAGATTCTATGTCATCTATCAAAGCAACTGATTTCCTTTTCTCCAAAAGAAACCAATAAAGCATAGAGACAACGTTCATTTTTTTGATACATTTACACCTGTGCCGGATTAACGAGCCAGTTTTTTGATCTCCTCGAGCAAATCCCCCTCCATTACCGCGGCCTGCCCGGTCTGGTTCCGGATAACAAACGTGACAATGGCATCCGCAGCAACTTCTTTTGTTTCTTTAAATACAATTTCCTGCCTTAAGGCAACACTTTTATTACCGATTTTTTCTAAAGCGGTCGATACCAGGACTGTCTCTCCAACGGCAACAGCCTGTCGGTAGTTGACATTGATATTGACAACCAGAAAGACATAGCCTC
The DNA here is from genome assembly GCA_964446655.1 of uncultured Desulfopila sp. Taxonomy (GTDB): domain Bacteria; phylum Desulfobacterota; class Desulfobulbia; order Desulfobulbales; family Desulfocapsaceae; genus Desulfopila_A. The sequence continues at coordinate 63,536 of CAYUPL010000016.1, read as the reverse complement.
GTGCGGCAAACTCCCGTAAATCGATAACATCTTCCAACCTGGCCCATCTGTCTTCTTCAAAAAACTCCAGGTACCTGGCATTATTCACATGCCCATAAAAATCGGCATGATAGCCTCTTACTTTTATTTCCGTTAAATATTCCATAACACATTTCCGCTTTGCAGATGTTTCAGGATTCTTTGCCAAAGGCCGCAAGAAAGACCTTTAAATCGTTTGGATTATTGGACTTAATTGTGCCGGACATAAAATCCTTCAAGCCTGGTCGATACCCTTCTTGCCAGATTTTTTCAAAAAATTCAGGTGTTGTCTTGCAGACACAGTCAGCCTGATCCACAGTTTTACCATCCTCCACGGTGCAGCCTTCCGGCGTCAGGCGCACCGTTTTCTTCACGTCCCCTAAAGAGAAGTAAAAGGTCTTGGCCGAGGCCGTCCCGCCCGCCTGGAAAAGGTCAGGCAGCTGGGAAAAAATCTTCTCTATCATGAAACACTCCTTGTATAAACTAGAGAGCTTTAATTCTCTCCGTCAACGCCGGTATGAACTGTTTGAGGTCAGCCACCACCAGGACATCGGCCACTTCACCGATGGGAGCATCTTTATCGGTGTTAACCGCAACCACAAACTCCGATTTTTTCATACCGGCAAGATGCTGAATCGCACCGGAAATACCGCAGGCTACATACAATTTCGGCGATACCGTCTGCCCGGTAGTGCCGACCTGACGATTATGCTCAACCCATTCAGCGTCCACTACCGGTCGGCTGGCGCCATATTCTCCTTGAAGAGCCTGGGCCAGTGCGGCTATCATTTCCACGTTTTCAGGTTTGCCGATTCCACGTCCGGCACTGACGATAATTTCGGATTTGGTCAGATCAACTCCGCCTTTTTCGGCGGCTTCGTAACCTTCAAATATGACCTTTCCCTGGGAATCGGTCTGTATTTTTTCAAGAGAAGGAGATCCCGCAGGCTCTTGCAACGGAGAAAAGGCGCCGGCCTGAAGGGTATACACCGCTTTTGGGGAGGTCACTTTGACATTGCGCCGCAATTTTGCATTACATACCGGAACCACAGGCATGGAATCGACCAGGTCGACCACCTCGGACACCTGGGCGGCTTTCATGGCATAAGCCAGTCTGGGTGCAAGATCCCAGCCATAAGAGGAGTGGCTCAGCACCACCATGTCGGGCTGCTCTTTTTCCACCACCTGCAGGATCAGATCCCGGTGGACCGAAGGATTGTATTCGCCATATTCTGCAACATCGGCCAGATACAACTTGCCTGGAAAAGCAGGTAAAGCGGATTCACTGCCGACCAGGAACATAACCGGTTCCGCCCCGGCCTTTTCCGCAAAGGCGACAAGTTCATAATTGCTGCTCAGCAGCTTCCCGTCTCTATATTCTCCAACAAGCAAAGTCTTCATAGCATCCTCCTTAGGCCAGCACGCCGGTTTTATCTTTGAGAATCTTTATCAGTTGATCGGCAAGATCGGCAACGTCGCCCTCGAGCACCAGACCGCCACCCTTCTTCTCTGGAAAATACACCGATGCCGTCTCCTGCAGGCCCTCCTCTTTGAGGAGATCAACCACGGGGATGGAGAGTAGCTCCTTCTTCTTCGCCTTCATAATATTGGGCAAAGTCGGATAACGCGGAGTATTGAGACCAAGTTGACAGGTGAGAAGAGCCGGAATTGTGGTTTTCACTTTCGCCTTTATACCACCCTCAAGCTCGCGTTTGACCCGGATTTCGCCATCGTCATAGGTAAAATCTACAATTGTGGTGATACATGGCATATCGAGCATTTCAGCAAGCAGCACCCCGACCTGCGCGCTGGCCCGATCCTGCGACTGCATACCGGTAAAGATTACATCAAAACCTTTATCCCGGGCAAATTCAGCGATAAGGGCCGCGATTGTCATGGTATCTTTTGTATAGGAAGCATCATCTTCTATATTAACGCCTCGGTCACACCCCATGGCAAGAGCCTTTTTCATGGTCTCCTTGACCCTGGACGGGCCGATGCAAAGGACCGTAAGATCGGCATCACCCACCTGCTCTTTCAATTGAACGGCCTGCTCAACCGCGTATTCATCGTACTCATTCATCCGCCAGACAAGATCTCCACTGTCATACCAGTTCGCCTCGCCATTAATTTTGAATCTGGACTCCATGTCCGGCACCTGTTTGATGCACACTAAAATTTTCATACTCTCCTCCACTCTATTGTTTCACGAGGTATTATGATTGTATCAACTGTTCCGGCGGCCCATCATACCTGGCACAACCGCCCATCCATCACTCTTTTGAAACCCTTTCAATCAGAATTTCAGCAATATCCCGAGGAACAAGACGTCCCTCCAGGTCGGCTCCCTTGACACCGTCTTCAAACATGGTGAGACAGAAGGGGCAATTGGAGAGAAGTTGTTCCGCGCCGGTTTCAGCGGCCATCTGCACGCGCTTTACATTGATTCTCTGACCGATGTTCTCTTCCGCCAGAATCCTTCCTCCACCGGCGCTGCAGCAAAAAGCCCGGTCACGGTTTTTTTCCATCTCCACAAGCCTGCCGCCGGCGGCACTGATGAGATTCCGGGGTGGGTCATAAATATTATTATGCCTGCCAAGATAGCAGGAATCATGATAGGTGCAGGACAGATCGGCCCCATTAAGCACCAGACGCCCCTCTTTGACAAGCTGTTCGAGATAAACGGTATGGGACACTACCTCGACCTCAAAGCCGAGATCCCGATAATCCTTGGCAAGGGTATTGAAACAATGTGGACAGGTTGTAACGATCTTCTTTACTTCATAGCCCTGCAACGTCTCAATATTTTCCATAGCCATGGTCTGATAGAGATACTCGTTGCCCATTTTTCGCATCGGCTCTCCACAACACTTTTCTTCCTTACCGAGTATACCGACCTTGACTCCCGCCTTGTTGCACAGACCGATAAAGCTTTTTGCCACCTTGATATTACGCTTATCAAAAGAGGCATAACAGCCGACAAAATAGAGGATATCAACCTTGCTGTCCTCAGCCATCAGAGCCACATCAACACCTTCGGCCCAATCGCCGCGCGCGGCATAGCCAAGCCCAAGAGGATTGCCGTTAACCTCGGTATGCTCCATGGCGGTCATGACTTCCTCACCGGGAAACTCTCCTTCCATCAGTACCATACTGCGACGCACATCGATGATCTTGCGAACATGCTCAATGGAAGCAGGACAGATATCCTGGCAGGCCATGCAGGTCGTACAGGCCCATAGTGCATCTTTGCCGAAAACATCCACCACGCCTTTGTCCTCGGCAGTACTGAAAGCAAGCTCGCCAATCTGATTCACAATTTTCATGGGAGAAAGAGGTTTCTCCGTGGTGTATGCCGGACACCGGTCCTGACAACGCATGCAGAGAGTGCAGGCATCGGCATCAAAAATATCCTTCCAGGTATAGTCAGTTACGTTGACCACACCAAAGCTCTCTGTCTCTTCATCTTCGAGGTTGAGAGTGATAAGTTTACCCGTTGGACCTCTGTCGGCGAAGAATCTGTTTATGCTGGTAGTGAAAATATGACGAAATTTGGTAAAAGGGATGGAAACGATAAATCCCATAACCAGGAGGAGGTGGAACCACCAGGTGAGACGATGAAGCAGGAGGAGACCGTTTTCACCAATGGGAGCAAGAAGATTTGCCACCACAAGTCCAACTGGTGACCATGGCGCCAGTGGCGTGCCAAGCTCGGTAACCGCCATGCGCGACCCTTCAATAATGAAGCCGGTAATAAGAATGATAAAAAGAAGACCATGCATCAGGGCATCGTCTCTGCCGCTCTCCAGTCCTTCAGGCCGGAGGAAATAGCGCCGCACCAGAAGGGCACCCAGCATTACGATAGCGACCAGGCCCGCAATATCAAGAGTTATGGAAAAAAGCTTATAAAAGGTTCCCTTGAGAAATATGACATCGAAAAATAAATCAGTAAAGTCAGCCTGAATGACTATGAGCGTAGTACCGATAAACAGCAGGAAAAATCCCCAGAAAAAAAAGCCGTGAAAAATACCGGGAATTTTTACTCTGGTTACTTTGTTTTGCAGCAAGGCCGTTTTAACCGCATCGATCACACGGTCGACAGGCTGGTCATGGCGCTGCAAGGGCTGCCCCTGTTTATAGACCTTGACACGTTGGAGAAAACCGTAAACCAGAACTCCGATCGCCATCAGGGCCAGGAGATACATCGGCCCAAGTGTCAAAAATCCATGTCCTACATTCCAATAAATCTCCCGCGTAAACTCCATCTCTTGCTCCATTGATTATCTCGTTGGTTGAGAACGTAATTACTGCCCATTTTCACCAGACCGGCAGGACATCCTTTGGGTGAAGCTTTTTCCCTGCTGCTTGTTTGTGTCTGCTCAGCAAATCAGCCCACTTCCAATTACCAGGCGCTGGATCTCGCTGGTTCCTTTTATAGTACTCTGTCCATTTATACAGTTTCTTTACGTAAAGGTCAAGAAGCAAGGTGTGAAAATTTGCACCTGCCAGGCTCTCTTTTTGAGCGCCACTCTAGTTATTCATATTTTAAGTTGACAGCCGGCGAAGAGTAGTGCTATCTTGCTTTTATGGTTACGTAAAGGTTAAATACAGAGAGCGCCCTGCGTTCTTTTTCCATTTCAGCAACACTACTTATATCACAAACGCCATAACTTGGTAGAGAAAATGAAGAATAATAAACAGGACAAGACCGTCCAGATCGGCAAACTGGCAAAGCAACTCGGCATTACCACCAGGACGATACGGTATTACGAAGAAATAGGACTTATGGGTCAGACCGACCGGCTCGGTGGTGGTACGCGAACCTATAACCAGGACGATATCCTCCGGCTTAAATTTATCCTCAAGCTCAAAGAACTAGGCATATCGTTACGGGAAATGCAGGAACTGGCGGAAAACTACGACATCAACCAACAGAACTTTCACACCATCACCCCAAAACTTATCAAAATCCTCGACATACACATATCCAAGGTCGATGAGAAAATCGCAAACCTCTCCTCATTGCGAAGCGATATAGTTGACTACCGAGTTCGTATTATGGATATTCTCAACAACCAATAACTGTTCTTTCAACCTCTGCGACGAAATCTCTTTCAAACTATCGCTTCGCACTCTTTTTTCCCAGAAGAATCTCCAGGTTGCGTTTTCCAGCGGCGGTGCATCCAGAACCAGTGCCCCGGATGCTTCCGTACATGCGCCTCGAGCTTCGCCGTACAGCGTTGCGTCAGGTCATGGATGTTTTTAACGGTAGCACCAGCACTGCAATCAACGTCAATCTCTTCAAAATCAACCTGAAGAGTTCCATCTTGTCGACGGATTGAAGAAATAAACAGGAGTGCCGCACCGGTCTTCAAGGCAAACAGAGCCGGCCCCCGAGGGGTTGAACAGGGAATATCGAAAAAATCGACAAATACCCCGTTGCGGCCGGCATCCTGATCCATCAGCATCGCCATGGCATTATTATCCCGCAATGCCTTTAACATCGTTCTGATAGACATTCGTTTATTCAATACAGTGATCCCGGCTTGTGTTCTGTGCCGATTGACCATCCTGTCAATATAGGGATTACCGATATCGGCTACAACATAGGTTATGGGGTATCCTTTGGCACTGGCCGCCGCTCCCGGATATTCCCAATTACCGAAATGGCCGCCGACCAAAATAACTCCTTTTTTTTTCCTCAAAGCATTTTGAAAGATTTCTTCGTTATTTAAATCGACAATACTCAGGAGATCATCCTGTGTTAAAAAAGGAAGACACAAATGTTCGAGGCTGTTTATAGCCAGGTTGGCATAAGCTTCTCTGGCAATACGGGAAACCTCTTTCCTACTCTTTTCCGGAAAGGCTCTGCTGATTTGCTCTAAGGTTATCTTTTTTCGCAAGGGAACACAGTAGTAGATGAAATCCCCAGCCCCGGCGCCGATAAAAAGCATAATCCTGCGCGGCAGCAACCGGACAATATTGCCAAAAAAAACAAGAAGCAGATACTCTACTAAGTAACGAATTTTTTTCATATGCTGCGTGGCTCTTTGATATCAATTCATGGAAATTCTCCCCCGTCATTACCTCCTTTTGCCATGAGAAGCAAGTACCATTTTTTTTCTGCAGTGGTAAAGTTCCGGCTCTTGTTCAGGTCACTACTGCAACCACTGTAATGTCGACACCAACCATCAGACAACTGATGACACCGTTTCCAGATGTATTATATTTCTATAGAGAAACATCCGCTGATTTGTAAGATCTTTGCCGTAAACAATCATCCGGCCGGATCCGAACAGCGACCTACAGGAAACAACCGTAAAAAAACCGACTGATACATTTAATTACAGCAAAAACCTTTACCCGGTTAGTCTAAAGACTAGAATTACCATGATGTTTCAACCCTTACACGACACACATACCCTTAACCCTCCCAGCACCATATCGGAAGTAGTCGAGATACTGTTCCGGGATCTGCTCTTCAGAGACAAGGTAATTCTTGCCTCGATGTCCGAAACCGAACTGGAATCTTCTGTATATCTGGCCCTTGCCAAGACGATTCGCAAAGAATTCGGCCTCTATAGCGGTAACCATGAGCTTCTTGACTCCTGTGCGGCAATGCTTGGCAGGGAGTATGACAAACATGAAGACCCCGCCATGGTCATTGTAAAGGAACTTTGGAAAAAAATTAAAAATACCCACAGTTTGCATAGAGTAAAGTAATCATGGCAAGACACCCATTCGTATCTGATCCCTGTCGCTCATCCATCCACCAGCAGACTCATTTTGTAGGCGGACAACATCCGGATCGGCCTTGACAACTGCAACCGTCTCACTCATTGCCGGAATTCTATGCCTCTGTGCTCTCTGTCAGTGGCTGGCATGGCGGGTAAGGCTCCCGGCAATCCTCTTTCTCCTGCTCACCGGGATAACCGCGGGCCCCATACTCGGCCTGGTTCAACCTGAAGCCCTCCTGGGAGATCTTCTTTTTCCCTTCGTCTCACTTTCGGTGGCGATTATTCTATTCGAGGGCAGTCTTACCCTTAAAATAAAGGATATTCGAGGGTTGCATGTTGTAGTGCGCAATATGCTCTCCATTGGCGCAGCGGTGACCTGGATAATTACCACACTGGCAACCAGGTTCATTCTCGACATTTCCTGGGAGGTCGCTACTCTTTTCGGCGCCATAATGGTGGTTACCGGTCCTACGGTCGTTGCTCCGATTCTCAGGGCCGTGCGTCCTGTCTCTTCGGTTTCCAACATCCTCAGATGGGAAAGCATTGTGATAGATCCCATAGGAGCAGCTCTGGCGGTGCTTGTCTTTGAGTTTATCGTCTCCGGCGGCGGACAGGAAGCCATGGGACCTACGTTTATAACTTTTGGCCAGTTGGTGGTTCTCGGATCTCTAATTGGTTGCGCCGCAGGCTATTTCTTCGGACTTTGTCTTCGTTACCATTTCATACCGGAGTTTCTCCACACCCTTTCCGCCTTGGCGATGGTGTTCGCCTCATTTGCCCTGGCTAATTATTTTCAGCCGGAATCGGGTCTGGTCACCGTGACGGTGTTCGGGGTGTGGCTGGCCAATATGAAGAATGTCGATCTTGAGCATATACTTGCTTTCAAGGAAACACTCAGCATCCTCTTGATCTCTCTACTCTTTATAATTCTGGCGGCAAGGCTGGATTTTTCGACACTGGAACAGCTCGGCTGGAAGGCTCTGTTTATTTGCCTTATCCTGCAGTTTCTCGCCAGACCCCTCAGTATCGCGGCTTCCGCCATGGGGTCAACTCTCAGTCAGGCCGAAAGACATTTTCTCGCCTGGATCGCCCCGCGGGGAATCGTTGCCGCAGCGATTTCGTCGTTATTCGCGCTGAAACTGGAGAATTACGGCCATGACGACGCCGCACTTCTGGTGCCGCTTACCTTTATGGTAATCATCTTTACGGTTCTGCTGCAAAGCCTGACCGCCGGCCCAATCGCCAAGCTGCTCAAGGTTACCCTGCCGGAACCAAACGGCTTCCTTATCTTCGGCAGCAACCATATATCACGAATCATCGCCAAAGCCCTGCTCGATGCTAATGTAAAGGTTCTGATAACCGACAATTCAGCGACTCGTCTGACCAAAGCAAGTAAAGACGGCATTCCCAACTGCCTCGGCAGACCCATCACTAAAAAAACCGGTTATAACGTGGAGCTTCTCGGCCTGGGAACACTTCTTGCCTTGTCCGCCCACGAAAGCGAGAACGTCGCCGCCACCTTTCACTACCGCGAAGAATTTGGCAAAAACAATATCTATTCTCTTTTCCCACATCGTACCACCCAGCAATTTTGCGGCAAGACACTGTTTGGCAAAGAGGCCGGCTACACCCTGCTGAGCCGCATGATTGAAAACGGGGCCGCAGTGCATCGTTTTGAACTGCAGGAAAAGTTTGATCCACAAGCCTTCCTTGAGAGTCAGACCAATAAGGCCGTTCTTCTCTTTGCCATCGACCCGAAAAAGCACACTTACTGCTTCAACACGGAAAATCCGCCACCAGCCGGTAAGGGATGGCAGATTCTTTATCTCGGCTTTGCCTCAGATCAAGCGATTTCCGGTCAACCGGAAAACAAAGTCACCCTTTCTCGAGACTATGCTGAGCAATTGGAACACAAAGCAGCGCCGCTTCGTAAGGCCTCAACTGAGTCAGACATTCTCTACTTATCAAGGTTGAACGCAGCAGTAATAAAGCACTTTTGCTCGTATTTCATCTTCTTTTCAGGTATACAGACAGAGACAGTTGCAACGAAGTTTGACAGAACAGCTTGTGACGCATACAACACAAAAAATCAAATATCCGACAACCGCAACAGAGGTGAACAGTATGGAAGCGGAACAATCCTACATCATTACAATGTTAGTAGAAAACAAACCCAGTGTTACTTCCAGAGTGACCGGATTGTTCTCGGGCAGAGGCTATAACATGGAGAGTATCTGCGGGGCGCCTACTCACGACCCTGCCATCTCCAGAATCACCATAAAGACAAAGTCCACACCTTCTCAGTTTGTGGAAATTCAGGCACAACTGAACCGCCTCATAGATGTCATCAAACTCCGTGATATGACCCTTGATGAGAAATCAGTCAAAAGAGAAATGGCTCTTGTCAGCGTTGGTATTACAGCAGAAAACAGAACAGAGCTGCTCCAACTGGTGCATATCTTCAATGCAAAAATCGTCAACGCCGGTGTCGATTCCTATATCGTTGAAGTCACCGGAACAGAAGACAAGGTTAACTCCTTGATCGAACTTCTCCGCCCTTTAGGCATCAAAAAGGTGACGCGCTCCGGAATACTCGCTCTCTACAAAGAACTGGAAGACAGCCATAAAACCGAAACGATCTCCTGAGAGGAAGCGCTTCCCGGCATTTCTACCAGGAAGCGAAGATCAAACACTTTCAATTTTGCAACACCCACTGACCTTCTGCATTCCTGCAGGCAGTGGTGTAGGTTTTTTCTGTTCGTCCATCAATTGTGGCCAGTATCTCGGCCTGCCGGCATGGCCTCTGCGGGTTCCTCGGGCTGGTATAGGCAGGCTGAGGTGTCACCTGGTAAACATTGCCGCTGTCCGGATTCTGCCAGGAAGTAGCCTGTCCTGAACGACCGAATTCATAGGTATGATTCAGTTCCCGTCGGTCAAATTTATCCATCTCATTGCCGACAATATACCCCAGCATGGTCCCAACCGCTGCACCGATAAGTGTAGCCTCCGTGCTTCTGCCGATTGCCTGGCCGAGCAGAGCGCCACCCGCCGCCCCGCCAAGAGCCCCCTGTTGTCCTTTATTCATGTCGACATTAGCACAGGATGTCGCCAGTAATGCCATCATCAAAGCCAGCATTAATGTGATCGATTTCATCTGTTCCTCCATAAGTAAACGTTATTTCTTTCAAAAGCCTCTTGTGGCTTATAAATACCCATTACACCGTTGCAACTCTAACGCCTAAGCGGTATCTGTCAAGAACCACTCGCACAAAACAATCTGATCTGGATTCACCTACTTTCCCCTCCGCGTCACAGAAAAACCGCAGAGGTGGCAGTAGCCCAATGACGACGCACACTGTTCACCTGCGGCGCCCAACCAGACTAACCGGGATCTCTTTTTTCGACCTCCAGCACCACCTGCCGTAGAGCTATATCCCCATGAAGAAGCAGTTGCCACGGTCCCCAGCTTTCGTAAAAAGGATTTTCGATGGCAATGGAGGTATGAGAATGGCCTCCTTTTCTCAACCTCTCGGGTTTACGCCTGTCCACATTGTATATACTGCTCATTTCCGGACCAACCCGCAACTGGACACTTGCCGTAGTGTTTTTGCTCCAGGCTACCAGAATCACCTTGCGGAGACGATAGCTGGAAACATCCACCTCGGCATAATGCTCTTTCAGGGTCTTTTTTAAATATATCCTGGTTCCATCGCGATGCCCTCTGAATTGACCGTCGCCATACTCAAGAGTGAATCTTTCGGTTCCCGGCAACGCAGTACAGGGCAGAAAAAAAGCGAAGAAAAAGAACACCGGGAAGAGTCGAATCACGCCGAGAAGAGACCGCTTTTTCTTTCCATAAATATTTCCTCTGTTCACTATTGTCTGCTGTTTCATTGTGTACCTCAAGGGGAGAACGTGCGCCATACATTCTTTTCTCTCTTGCTGTCACTGTATGAAGCAGATAGACGATTGTCAGTAGACAGCGGGTTACATCCCTTGAATTTCGAGAGATGTCGACCCGACGTCGGGTGCAGCAGACTGCTCCGGCACCATCACACTACCTTCATCATGGTTCAGAGAAGGGGCCTGAAAACGAGGAGACATCTTTTTTCCTTTTTTTGATTTAAGTCAAAAAACTCCCATCAGAATATGCTACACTAAAGTTACTCGGACGCATTTCGCCGAGATCTTCACTGCAGATGAACAAACAAAACTCCGCCGTCAGCAGAACCCCATCGGATGGATAGCGAGCAGTCCCCTGTTCTTCATATTGCCTCAAAGGTTCTGCTTTTTTTCACAAAGGCTGTTTTTGGTCACGAAATCCGCCCCGACAAGGAGAACAAATGCCTATTTTTGGATACCTGGCAATACCAAAGCAGGGTGCGCTGCAACAGCTTAGCGCTGATTTAAACGCACTGCCGTATTGTGAAGTGATCACAGCCGAAAACGAAAATGTTCTCGTTCTGGTGACAGACACCCCCAACGCCCCTGAAGAAAAAGCCCTGCAACAGAAGTTACATGGGCTGGATTCTCTGCAGTCTCTCAGCATGACCTTTGGCCACAGCGATATTTTCTAAACCGATAAACCATGAGGTGACCATGAAACTCGACCGACGAACTTTCATTAAATACGCTGCAGCATCCAGTGCCATGGCAACAGCGCAATCACTCTTTCCGGGTATTTCTTTTGCCGACTGGACCAGGCAGCAGGGAGCGCCCGGAATACTTTCCTGGAAAAAATCGCCATGCCGCTTCTGCGGTACAGGATGTGGTCTTCTGATAGGCGTTTCCGACGGCAGAGCGGTGGCAGTCAAAGGCGATCCGAACTGCAGCGTCAATAAAGGGCTGTGCTGTGTGAAGGGATACCATTCCATCCAGGCCCTCTACGGCAAAGACCGACTGACCACGGCCAAGGTGCGCCGTAATGGTGAAATGGTCGAAGTTCCCATGCACGAGGCCCTGGATCTGATCTCGGCAAAAATTGAGGAGACCGTCGCCACAGACGGCAAAGATGCTGTGGCCATCTATGGCTCGGGACAATGGACCATACCAGACGGTTATGTCGCCTCCAAACTCTTCAAAGGCTGTCTCGGCACCAATAATGTCGAAGCAAATGCCCGGCTCTGTATGGCGAGCGCGGTAACCGGGTTCATGACCAGTTTCGGACTTGATGAACCCATGGGATGTTATGAGGACATCGACCATGCCGACGTCTTCATCACCTGGGGTAACAACATGGCGGAAATGCACCCCGTACTGTTCTCGCGCATGCTCGCCAATCGGAAACGAAAAAGCAACGTTACCATTATCGACTTCGCCACCCGCACCACCAGGAGCAGCCAGGCCTCGGACAGATCTATTCTCTTTAAACCGCAAACCGATCTGGCCGTAGCCAACGCCATCTGCCACGAAATTATCAAGAACGGCTGGATCAACCGGGATTTCATCGATAAACATGTCTCCTTTCATAAGGGCAAAACCAACATAGGCTACGGCACGGAAGATCATTTTCAGTTTACCGACCAGGCGGAACCCATCACCTTTGCTGAGTATCAGCAGTTTCTCGAGGACTACACACCTGAAAAGGTGGAAAAGATTTCGGGCGTTGCCGCAACCGACATCAAATATCTTGCCGCTCTCTATGGCGACCCTGCCAAAAAAGTCACCTCGTTCTGGTGCATGGGCATGAATCAGCACACCCGTGGCACCTGGATCAACAACCTGGTCTACAATATCCACCTGCTGGTCGGCAAAATCTCCACTCCCGGCAACAGTCCCTTCTCCCTGACCGGCCAGCCGAGTGCCTGCGGAACGGTCCGTGAAGTCGGCACTCTGACCCACGCCTTACCACACGGTGTTGTCGCCAATGAAAAAGACAGGGCCATGGCTGAAGAAATCTGGGATCTTCCATCCGGCGCCGTCGATCCAAAACCAACCTATCATACCGTGGAAATGTTCCGCGCTCTGGATCGGGGCGATATTCGCTTTATCTGGATTCAGGTGACCAACCCGATGGTCACCATGCCAAACCTGCAGCGCTACCGAGACGGGGCGCAGAAAGATGACCGTTTTATCGTGGTCTCGGATGTCTACCCCACCCCGACAACAGATATTGCCGACGTCATTCTCCCTGCCGCCATGTGGGTTGAGCAGGAGGGCTTCTACGGCAATTCCGAAAGGAGGACGCAGCATTTCGAACAAATCCTCGATCCTCCGGGAGAGGCCATGTGCGATACCTGGCAGATCATCGAGGTTGCCAAAAGACTTGGTTACGAAAAACAGTTCCCCTGGTCCCGGGATAACTATATTGAGAAAATCTGGGAAGAATATCGCCGTTTTCATACAGGCCCGAAACATGAAATGGCTCCCTATTCCGTTCTACGGCAGCGATCGGGAGTGCAATGGCCTTTCGTCAACGGCAAAGAGACCCGCTGGCGCTACAATGCCGAATACGATCCCGCCTGCACCTCAGGTGATGATTTTCATTTCTACGGCAAAAAAGATCAACGCGCCTGGATCTGGGCCCGACCCTATGAACCGGCTGCGGAATCACCTGATCAGGACTACCCCTTCTGGTTGAACACCGGACGTGTTCTGGAACACTGGCACACCGGCTCAATGACCAGACGTGTTCCTGTTCTGCATAATTCAGTCCCCAGCTCCTACGTGGAACTCAACCCAGCCGACGCCGCCGATTTAGGTGTGGTTGATGGAGAAATGGTAAAGATCTCCTCGCGTCGCGGCACCCTGACGATGCCGGTGTCACTTCGAGGACGCGGCATCCCCCCGCGGGGCCAAGTCTTTGTACCCTTTTTTGATGAGAGTTTTCTCATCAACGAGGTGACCCTTGATGCATTCTGTCCCATTTCGAAACAGCCTGATTATAAAAAATGTGCCGTTAACGTGGAGAAAGCATGATGAAAAGACAAGCCCTATATCGCAGCGGTGCAGCAGTACTGCTTGCTGCGTCCCTGTTGGGCGGCGGCTGGTTACTGTTTTCCGATACCCGGACGGCGACCTCCGCCGACATGAGCTTCGACTCGCAGGGTCAAAAAATCTTCCAGAGCTACGACAGCACACCGCTGAGCTACATGTCGGCTGATTCCGGAGATCGCAATCTGGCGCAATATTACAGTCTGCGCCAGTATCCCGGCGCTCCGCCGCGCATTCCGCATCCGGTTGAGCCGTCCTTCAGTGAAACGGCTCCAGACTGCCTCTCCTGCCATGCCAAGGGCGGTTTCAGTCCGGAACATGCCAAGTTTATTCCTCTTACTCCCCACCCGGAAGAAGAATCATGTCGTCAGTGCCATGTGCCGCAACCTGAAACCGACCAAGCCTTTGTGCCGCATGATTGGCAATCTCTTGCTCCACCGCGACTTGGAGTTTCGGCCCTGGGCGGATCTCCTCCCGTCATCCCGCACGCCCTGCAGCTCCGCGAGAATTGTGTCAGCTGCCATACCGGCCCAGGCGCCGTAGTGGAAATACGGGTTGAACATTCCGCCAGAGGAAACTGCAGACAATGTCATATGGTGCTGCTACAGACGGAACAGATGAAGGTGTTCACCAGAAAAGAGCACACCCGGGATACGCCATGAAATCATTTTGCAACCTGAACAGTTTTCTCTTCTGCATTGGTGCAATGCTCTGCCTTAGTATGGAGGCCATCCCACCGACAGCGAGGGCCTCTTCCAGCGACTCGATAATGGCAACTATCGACCAGGCCAATGCCCCCTATGACGAAACATCGATTGAGGGCGTTTTACCGGTGATCGGGGAAACGGTTGCAGCTCATGAGCGCTACCAGGGCGGAACCTTCCAGGTTACGGCACGGAAAATGGAAATGGAACGCTATCCCTGCAGTGGTTGTCATACCGATAAGCCGGTCATGGTGCACAACAGCGCCGAACTTACTCACGGCAATATCAGCTTGAACCATGGCCGGCCCGGAGCCCTGGCCTGTATTGACTGCCATTCTCAGGATAATAGAAATTTCCTCGAAGACAAGAAAGGTAAAACCATTGATTTCAACCACAGCTACCAACTCTGCGGCCAGTGCCATTTCCGCCAGAAAAAAGACTGGCTTGGCGGTGCGCACGGTAAAAGGGTCAAGTTTTGGGCAGGGCAGCGGGTCATTCTGAATTGTGTCAGCTGCCACGATCCGCATTCGCCCCGCTTTGAAAAACGTTTCCCGGTGACATACTCACCGGAGATACCGTAGCAGCAAGGCTAAGAGGTTTCCCATACAGGTAAAAAGCTATGGCAAAAGACAGAACTACCAAGAGACGCGGCAGCCGCAGAGATTTTCTCAAAGGCCTTTCAATCGTGGCAGCAGCAGGAAGTGCCGCACTGACAACCGGCTGTATACCCGATATCAGTAACACCTCTGCTGAAACACTGCAGCTGAAGTGGCAGGAGTTTTTCAAAAAAAACTACCGTTTGATGACCCAGGAAGAAAAAGAGGAAACCGTAGCTCGACTGGAAAGACTCGCTAAACTGCAGCATGGCCACGATGTTCAGATAGGCACCAGCCCACCGCGAGAAAATGTCCTGTTCGGTTATGCCTTCAATGTGACACGATGCGAAGGCTTCATGGAGTGTGTTACCGCCTGTGTCAAAGAAAACAACCTTGATCGCCGAACCAACACGCAATATATCCGGGTTTTTGAGATGGAGCCGGGCCAACTTGATCCCGCCGCCGGCAACGGCAAATATTATCATGAGGTTCCGGTGGAAAACAAATTTTACATGGCAACTCAATGTTTCCACTGCGAAAACGCGCCATGCACCAAGGCCTGTCCCACCAAGGCCACCTGGCAGGAACCCGACGGCATCGTCGTAGTGGATTATGAGTGGTGTATCGGCTGCCGTTACTGTCAGGCGGCTTGTCCCTATTACGGCCGCAGATTCAACTGGGGCAAGCCCCATATCCCGGCAGAAGAGGTCAATCCGGTCCAGCATTATCTCGGCAATAGAATTCGCCCCAAAGGAAAAATGGAAAAATGCACGTTCTGCATTCAGCGGACCAGGGCGGGAAGACTGCCTGCCTGCGTCGAAGCATGTCCCACCGGCGCTCGCGTATTCGGCAATCTGCTTGATCCGGATAGTGAAATCCGCTTTGTCCTCAAAAACAAAAAAGTCTTCCGGATGCGGGAAGAATTGGGCACGGATCCGAAGTTCTGGTATTTCATCGACTGATCGGACCCGCCGGAGAACAACACCATTGATCGGTTAACAGGCAACCTTTTACACGCAGGTACTTCCATGGAACCAACACCAAGCAAAGGTTTTCGTCCCTTTCTTTTTGACGTTATACGATGGAATCTCCAGGGCGGAGCCGCTCTGCAGATCTACCGCCTCATCCTGATCGCCGGTATGCTCCTTGGAATATATGCTTATTCCGTGCAGGCACGACACGGACTTGCCGTAACCGGAATGAACGACATTGTCAGCTGGGGGTTTTATATTTCCAACTTCACCTTTCTGGTCGGAGTGGCGGCAGCGGCAGTTATGCTGATTCTGCCGGCCTATGTCTTTCACGATCCGGAATTTCATCGGGTCGTCATCATCGGTGAAGGAGTGGCCGTCGGTGCCCTGGTGATGTGCCTTGCCTTTATTTTTGTCGATCTCGGGGGACCACTGCAGGCCTGGCATCTTATTCCCGGTATCGGGGTCTTCAATTTTCCCTCTTCAATTCTGGCCTGGGACGTGCTGGTGCTGAACGGCTATCTCCTGCTCAACGCCCTGGTGCCTATGTATATTCTGTACCACCACTACCATAATAGAGAGGCGAATGAAAAACTCTATCGTCCCTTTGTTATCCTCTCAATCTTCTGGGCCTTTTCCATTCACATGGTTACCGCTTTTCTCTACCAGGGGCTGCCGGCAAGACCTTTCTGGAACAACCCGCTCATGGGACCGCGATTTCTTGCCTCGGCCTTTGCCGCCGGTCCGGCACTGATCACGTTGATACTCGCCATCATCCACAATGTCACCGAATATAAAATTGACAAAAAAGTCTTTAACAAGCTGCGCCTTATCATCGTCGTTTCCGCCATAATCAACCTTATCATGCTCCTTTCCGAAGTTTTCAAAGAGTTCTATTTTACCACGCACCATTCCATTTCGGCCGTCTATCTGTTCTTCGGTCTGGACGGCCATAACGCCCTGGTTCCCTGGATATGGACATCCATCGGTGTCAATATCATCGCCACACTGGTACTGGCTTTGAATCCCGGTAAAAACAACCCTAAGATCCTGCTACCCGCCTCCGGCTTTCTCTTTATCGCTATCTGGATGGAAAAGGGAATTGGACTGATTGTGCCGGGCCTGATTCCGTCGCCGCTAGGTGAAGTGGTCGACTACCTGCCCACTTGGGTGGAGCTGTCGGTCACCGTCGGCATTTTTTGCCTCGGCCTGACGGTTGTCACGTTTCTTATCCGGGCGGCACTTATCATTGAAGAGAGGTACGAAAGAGACAACCTTTTCAAGGATCCGTAATACAAACAGCTATCAACGAGCAACGGCACAGAAGTGCCGTATTCAGCATCAACTGTTTTTGCCGCTTATCTGAAACAGATTGATCATTTCGATACACTGATCCACCCGACAATAGAATTCTTCCACCATAAAAGAATCCTCGAGGATAAAGTCCGTGGCGCCGCTTTTGATAAAGCGTATGCCGATATTCTTGCCGCCTCTTGCAACAACTCCTACTATGGCAAGCTTGTCTCGTTTGAATTTTTCCCGCACTCTGCGGCAGAAGCTCCAACCATCCATATCGGGCAGAAAATATTGCACCACCACAAGCTTGATTTCCGGGTATTTCTGCAGAATAGCCAGGGCCTCTTCTCCATTTTTGGCGGTGATGACCCTGTATTTCCGGACATAGAGGAGTTCAGAAAAAAAAGAACGCTTACCGTCGGAGTCGTCCACCACCAGGATGAGATTATCAACATTGCCTTCCATTCGTCTCATGGCCATGATCATATAGTCAAGGCTATTAGGATCATCCTTAAGGATATAATCGGCCACGTTTTTCGACCAGACCAGGCTACGGATTTCTTCCGTGATATTACTGGTAAACACAAGAGCGGATATACCTCGGCCGACAACCTCGTCGATCACTTCACCTTGAGGTGCGTCGGGGAGAGTAACATCGAGTACGGCCATGGAGAAATCATTTTTCGCCATATCCAGAATTACGACAGTCTCCGCCAGCGTCTTGACCCAATACACAGGAACATCAAAAACCGCTTCCAGTTTTGCCTTGGTAAGCCTGCCAAACATGGTACTGTCTTCCACCAGCAATATCTGCCTCATCATTTTCCTCAGTACTGTTCTCTGCGGTATCTCCCGAGCCGATATGACAGAGGAGCATCTTCACCAATCACCATTCATCTTATCATGTCTTGCACTTTTTGCGGAAATATTGCATAAAATCTCAATATGGTTTTTATCACAACGACCGGTCAGGCTCTATAATCGAACTTTTCTCCATGTAGTATGATTGAGTCTGCCTGGAACACAACCACCTTTACAGAATCGATTGTAGTACTATGAAAACTGTTATCTACACATTCCTGAGCATGGCACTGTTGACACCGGCAATCTGTTCGGCCGAGCAGGAGTCCGAATTTACCGGAGATCTAGGCGTCGGCCTTATGGTCATAGACAGCGCCAACAATCTGAATCCCGGCAGTTCCAAAAAGATAATCACCAATCTTGACAATAGTGCAGACAAAGAACTGGCGACAGTGCCCATCATCCTGCCGGCATTGAAGTACTATCCTGACAAGAAAAAACCGCTCCACTACACCTTGACAAGTCGCCCTCCCATTGAAGAAAGTGGGAAATTTGCCTTGAGTCTCGGCGCCGCCACCGCCTTCGAGCAGATAGCAGATGTCACGGTAGCGCTCTTTATTGCACCTTTTGGTGAACTGTGGAAAAACCCCTATCTCACTGATATGCCACGGGATGAGACAGATAATGGTAAATATGGCGGTTACCTGGCGCTGGATAAGATATCGGCCACCAATTTTCGTACCTCCCTGAGCTATTACCGCAGTGATGTCGACAATGATATCATAGGAACCATCACGCCGGAACTGGCACGGGATGGAAATATCTTTACCGCAAGCCTCGGCTATGCAGTAGATATTTTGCCGACATTTTCACTGACACCGGCACTGAGTTATTCTCTTGGGGATCATGATGGCGAAGCCAGTTCCTACTCCAGCTATGGGGTCAAACTTGGTGGACGATACTTTTCCGGTAAAATGGCCCTCTTCCCGGAGATTTCCTATAAATATACCGAATTTGATGCCATCCATCCTCTTTTTCAGAAAAGACGCGAGGAAAACAAAGTCTCACTGAATGTCCTGCTGCAATATGCGGCGCCGTTCGGCATGGAAGCCTTCGTCTTCAGCGCCGTTGCCGGTTTCAGCATTGGTGATTCCGATATTGATTTTTTCGACACGGAATCCGTCAGGCTTGGTCTTTCCCTGGTTTACAGGTTTTGATATTGGAACAGACGTGCAGAGTATTCCTGAACAGAGAATAGGGGGGAAGGTCGGCTAGATCCTAACTCCACGCCAGGCAGAATCCCAACACTGCTCGAAGTAGTCCGGTAACGGCAGCTCAAGAATACCGTCAATACGCAGGGATATCATGCGAACAGGACCGCCGAAGAGGGTAACCATGGCAACGTGAGGATCCATTTTTCGTATTATTCCATTTTGTTGCCCTTTCACTACCATGTCTTGGAGTTTGAGAAAAGGCAGGGAAATGAACACCGATTTTTCGACTGGCATGAACTCACGGTGTTTACTGTAAAACAGGTACTTCATGGAACCGGGATTTCGTTCTGTTGTCTCGAACAGATGATAAATAATCGCCTTATAGCGGTCATATATACTGTCATGTTTCTTGTCTATCTCACAAAGATGCTCATAGAGACAATTTTCAATATTACTGAACAGGGTAATCGCTATAGCCTCTTTATTCTTGAAATAATTATACAAGGTACCAACGCTGAGATTCGAAGCTGACTGTATGTCGCTTACCGACGTATTAAAATAGCCTCTTTCAGTAAAAAGTTTCAGGGCTTCAAGAAGGATGGTCTCCTGGCGCTGCTGTTTTATTTCGTCTTTCATTGTTAATCGGAATAGGTATTTTTTCCCATTTAGGAGCAATAAACTGCCGTTGCTAGTTCATAAACCGGTACTCTTCAGAATAGGCTTCTGTTCTTCCCGACTACGAGACACCACAACGGGCCCCGGACATATTAGGTAAACCTAAAATATTCTTCGGAAATTGTCAATACATACCCACACAGCAACACAAACTTTCCACCGACAAGACGAACCCGGATTTTTCACCAGCCGAGGTTGCCGTGTATGCGAGGCGCGAAGCAAGGTGCTATAGTTCCATGCACCTTGTTTCGGCAACGACTCAGACGCGGTAAGATCGGCTGGCCTTTGGTGAACACTGTGTATACTTTTCACATGAAAGAAAAATACGTGAACGCATTGGGACATAACCTATTTTGTGGAAATCGACACAATGTTCATGAGAAATCCGGGCTAATTAAGTTTCTTGAGGATACCAACCCATCCTTCCTTGCCGGGCTGATTCTCTTCCATCCGGAAAATTCTCCG
This sequence comes from uncultured Desulfopila sp., assembly GCA_964446655.1. Lineage (GTDB taxonomy): Bacteria > Desulfobacterota > Desulfobulbia > Desulfobulbales > Desulfocapsaceae > Desulfopila_A. The sequence continues at coordinate 43,126 of CAYUPL010000016.1, read as the reverse complement.
GCAGACATTCCTTATGGTGGTGGAAACTGGCTTATGATTGCCCGTACCATGCGATCCACCATGGCGGTGGTCTGCTGCGGATTCATGTGCACTGTGATCGTCTCCGAACCTCTCCCGCGCCATATCAACTCATTGGTCTGTGGATCAAAAAAATCGATCACCAGGATACCGACATCATACTGGCGAATATCTGCTCCCGTACCAATCCCGAAAGCACCGTAGTGACGACGGGGCCCCACCCCAAAGCCGATGCTGGTGCTGAAGGGATCCGACTCCAGCTGTGTCGAAATGGAGAAATCGTAACTCACCTGAAAATCGGCTTCATCACTGAGCCGATAGCCCCTCTCGGCCAAAACCCGATCGATGGCGGAATGCAGTCTTCTATGCAGCAGAGGATCATCCTCTCGGACATTTCCACTTGCGACTCTTTCTTCAACTTTCCAGTCGTATACGTGAAACTCGGCAAAGGCCCGGCCCTCTTCATAATCATGGCTCACCTGTACCGCCGAACAGCCCAACAGAAGAGCACTCACCATGCAACACAATATCAAAGTTCCTGTTTTCATAACTCCTCCGGCAAACATTGCACTACAGGGCAATCCATCAGCTCTCGTATCACTCTTATCTCTTCTCGCACCGGCACAGGCCTCGACTGCTTACAGCAACTGTCTCTATATGCAGCCATAGTTGTGCTTTCACCATCAATTCTGGTGATGCCGATTGTATATATATCCGTCATATCCACCTCCCCGGCGTAGAGCGACGATGCCCATATTAATGAGGTCAGCAATACTATCCTGATCATCATAATCCTCCGTATTGCAGCAAAAAAGGAGTACACGGCAACATTGCCATGGAAATATTGTGCGCATGAAAAGCAAAAAACTCAAGAGCAACCCTTTGCTTTTCCCGGATCGATATCGACTACGCGAAAGGGAAAAGACCCTG
>CAYUPL010000016.1:0-42078 GCA_964446655.1 uncultured Desulfopila sp. | reverse complement strand
CAACCCTTTGCTTTTCCCGGATCGATATCGACTACGCGAAAGGGAAAAGACCCTGCCGGACGATCACTGCAATAGTGTTCCAGAGCTCTACGAATTACAGCAAAGGCCAGCTCGTCCCAGGGAAGATCAGCCACCGGGAACAATCATGAAAAACACAGGGACGGAATCTACTTCATGGTTTCATACGAGGCATCTGTGGCGCCGCGCAAAAGCTGGAGGGAGTGGACAGTCACCTCAATAACCACCGCATCATCATGGCCGGCAAATTCACGCAAATGGCCGTGACGCTCGATAAATTGTCGGCGCAGCTCCGTAGCAACACCTTCATCCTGTACTGTTGCGCCGGTACCATTTATGGTAAGCGCCTGAACCCGACTGCGGGGGCCGGCAGAAAAGGAGGAGCGTGTATCAATCAACAGACTGACGAGCGGATTAGTTTTCAGATTACTGTATTTTTTGGTATTTTTGTGGGTAACCATATATATCTTGCTACAGTCTTCACCAGCAATATAAGCCATAAGTGAGCAATGCGGCACATCATCTGTAGCTGTAGCCAACACACACATCTCTTCCATCCTGATGACATTCTTCATATCTTCCACGCCCCACTCCTCTCTCCAATAAGCATTACTTTTTACGGCAATTGGGCAGAAACCGACCGAGCCCTGTAGATATACTGATGTGAAAATTGCTCTTCCCTACCCTGATCTTGAGGGAACGGCAATGCAGGTTCATACCTGCTCCTGTCCGCCTATGGAGTTACAGGCCTGAGACGAAGAATCTTGCCGCTGTCGGTGGAAAGGTACAACCAGCCTTCCGGACTTTCAATAACATCCCTGAACCTCTCATCCAGCTCCTGTAGAAGACGCTCTTCCTGCACAGGCCTCCACTGGTCATCGAAAACAACACGGTTGAGATGAACCAGAGCCAGAGCGGTGCTGAAAAAATCTCCCTGCCATTGCGGAAATGCCTTGCCGGAATAGACAAGCAGACTTGCCGGGGCAATGGATGGAATATAGATTTTGACCGGATCCACCATACCGGGTTTGCTGGTCGCCTCGCCGACCCGGATGGGGCCCCAGTATTCCTTACCGTGGGAGACCACAGGCCAGCCGTAATTCTCGCCCTTCTCAATAAGATTAATTTCGTCACCACCTCGTGGACCATGTTCATTGGACCACAACAGCCCGGTATTTTTATCCCAAAAAAGACCCTGAGGGTTGCGGTGACCAAAACTCCAGATCTCCGGCAGTCCATCCTGGTCGACAAAGGGATTATCGGAAGGCACGGAACCATCGAGACGCAGACGAAGAATAGAGCCGGCGTGATTGGATCTGTCCTGGCCGTTGGGTCGATCACCTCTATCCCCAATGGAGAAAAACAGGTGGCCTCGATCGTCAAAAGCTATCCTGCTGCCGAAATGACGACTGGTACTGCCGGCAGATCGGGTCACCAGCATATCCTGCCACTCTGTCAGGCTATCCTCTTCCAGCCGGGCACGGGCAAGTGTGGTGACCCCTTGACCCTGCCGGTCTTTACTGTAGGTAAAATAGATCCAGTCTCCCCTGTGAAAATCATCGGGTACGGCCACATCCAGCAGACCGCCCTGGCCACCGGACCAGACCTGCGGACCGCCGCGCACTTGCGTCAGCGTACCGTCGTTTAGATTAATTTTCCCAATAGCACCATCCCTCCGGGTGAAAAGAAGTTCGTCGGGGGCCACCAAGGCCATTCCCCAGATTACGCCCGAGCCGCGATACACCTCATCAACTTGGTAGGTCATTCCTTCCGACTCCGCCGTCAGCAGCGGGGTTGCCTGAAGAGTTGCGCTGGGCCAAATACAGCACATAACGAGCAGAATACATTTTTTCAGCATGGTATCCTCCACTCCATTTTTGACAGTCCTGTTTATGACAATACTACACAGGATAACAATGGTGTCAGGAGTTGGCAATCTTGCCGGTTCTGAAGAAGGACTTCGACATAGCCTGGAACGTGAAGAGAAAAGCAGCGTTGCACTGCTGCGCAACACTGCATCATTTGTACTCTTATTTAAAACCGAGCTTGCGCCGCACCCTGGTTTTTATTGCGCTGATAAGAAAAGGGGTAAAGCGTTTCTTCTCTTTGAGTATTTTGACAAACAGATCCTTTCTTTTCTCAGGAGTCTCCGGACGCTCGCAGGGCAGGAGGGAGAGCGATTCCGTTGTACAGGCCGAAATACAGGCGCCGCAACCAAGACAGATCTTTTCGTCTATCAGCAGTTTTCTTGTGTCATCCTTAACTAACGGGGTTAAAGACAGGGCCTTGACGTTACACGTTTTGGCGCAGAGACCACAGCCGAGACAGGTCTCCCGGTTCACTTCGAGGGTATAGTTTGCCTTGGCTATCCCATTGGTATAGCCCTGCAGCACGCCGCCTAAAAGTTCACAGCAACAGGAGCAACAGTTGCAGATGAAAGACGGTTTATGACGAATATTGTCGGTAATATGGGTGAGATTATATCCTCTGGCCGTCTCCAGCACCTTGAGAAGCTCTTCCTTGCTCTTCTTGACGGCAAAGCCTCTTCTGGTCATAAATTCCGCAGCGGTCCCCAAAGATATGCAAATTCCCCGGACAGGCGCATTCCTGGAACAGCTTTCCTGCAGGTGTTCCTTTTTATGCCTGCAGTAGCACTGGCCGACAGCACCGAAACTTGACTGCTTGATGATTTCCCTGGCACTCTCGTAGGAGGTGACCACGGAAGAAACCGGAATATACTCTTCATAGGGCAGCGCTCTGGTCAACTGAGTGGTACTGCCGAAAAATTCTCTGGCCTGCCCCTGGTCATCGTAGAGGTATTCCGTCATCAGCCGGGCAAGCTCAACCACCGGCAGATCGGCCCGCTGCTTCATGAAAGTAAACTCAAAAAACCCTATCAGTCCCGGCATGAGCAGGTAATAGGTAGTTTTGCCGTACTGCACATCCATGACCAGTCCTTTATCGGCCATGGCATCAAGGATGGGAAGAAGCTTGTCCTTCTCTATTTTGACCGCACGGACAAGCTCATCCAAGGTCGATTCCTGCAAGGGAAAATGGGCAGCGACATAGGCCTCCTCTTCCGAAAAAAGATGGGCCAGAATCTGCCGTAATTTTTCGTTGTCGAAAAGACCGATGGGGTAGCGGTTCAGCCTGTCGATAAGGGGAACCAGATTTTTATTAGCGCCATGATGTCCCATGTTGTTCTCCTGACTCAGTCGGGCAGCCACCCGAAAATTACTTTCCTCTCAGCAGCGCTCCTCCTGCTGTTTTACCACAACCTCTTTGCAAGGAGAAGGATCACTCCGGACAATTTACGAATGGAGACGGTCCGCCGGGAGGCTGCCCATAGTATAACTCTTTTGCAGTGGAAGAACCTGTTGCTCAAACACCCGCATAAAAGACTGCCGATCCTGGTGGGGTTTGATGAGCATCTTCCTGTAAATTTCTTCCTGCTGTTCACTGTTCTGACGCCCCAACACCATTTCCAGGGCATATTTGGAAAAGTCCCGAATAAGAAAACCAAATATCTGGGCCAGCAGATCATCGTCAACACCGTAATCATCCTTTTTCTCCAGGATGAGCTGGGCGTAGACAATAAGGGTAAACAGCTCACCGGCGGCAAGCATATAATCGATATTGGCCCGCTGCTCCTCCGAGGGCGGCGCCGTTATCAACAACGTCCGAAACAGCTCAATCTGCTTTTTAAAGATCTCTATATTGGGTGCCTCAAGATTACGATAGGCCTTCCGGTAGTCGGGAAAACGAACCTCTGCCAGGCCACCGGTGTACTGGTGAAACAGATATGAGTCATCCCCGGCCTCTTTCCGTGTACCAATCTCCTCGTACACAACGGGTTCAAAGAAATAGTTGCGCACAAACTTGATGATAAGAGCCATATTGACATGCTCGGTGCCTTCCAGCTTGGGCAGCATACCGATATCACGGATTGCCATTTCGAAATAGGTATCCTGCTCGTATCCCTTCGCCGCAATAATCTCATGGAGGAGACCAACCACCTTCTCTCCCTGCCCTGTGACCTTCATCTTCACAACCGGATTGAAAAGCAGATAGCGTCTGTCGTCATCGGAGGCCGCCCTTAGATAGTCAGCCGCTCGATGGGCAAACAGTTTCATGGCCACCAGGCGGGCGTAGGACTCGGTAAACAGTTTTTTGACATGAGGAAAATCGGTTACCTGGCGATGATACAATTGCCGTGCCGCAGCGTGATTCAAGGCCTCATAGAAGGCATGCGTAGCAATACCAAGAGAGGCACAGCCCAATTCATATTTCCCAATATTAACGGTATTCAAGGAGGAGTTCCAGGCAAGCTTTCCCCGGGAGAGGATATCTGCTTCGGTGATGGGATAGTCATGCAGGGCATATTCCGCCACATAGGCCTGGCGCACTCCGGATGTGTCGATCTTTTTGACACATTCGTACTGGGGATGATCGGATCGGACTGCGAAGAAAACATAGTCGTCGGTGTCGGCTATCTTACCGAAAGTCGACACCAGTGCCGCACAATTGCCGTTCCCGATATAATATTTCGAACCGCGGGCCAGATAGGTGCCATCTTCCTGAGGATAGAGCTTCATTTCACTGGAGTAGAGATCGGCACCATGTTCCTTTTCCGAAAGGCCGAAGGCGAAAACGCCGCCATTTTCCAGCAGAGCAGCGGTCTTCTTCTTTATCTCCTCGTTTTCTCCCATCCAGATGGGGCCAAGTCCTAAAATGGTGACCTGCCAGGCATACCAATAACACAGACCATAAAAGGCAAGGACTTCGTTATACTCACTGATGCGCCACATATCCCATCTCGTTGTACCGTCACCATACTCCTGTGGGGTCAGCAGGGTGGCAAAAACTTTCTCCTCTTTGATAAACTGGAGAAAGTCCTCATACCATACCATGCTCTGGTCATCTTCCTTGATCTTCTTCAAGCCCTTGTTCTCAAAGAACTGAATGGTCTTTTCCACCAGCTCACGGGAATGGGAGTCGGCATGGTCGCGCTGATATTGCAATGGATTAAAAAGTATCACGATGATTTCCTTATATCTTTTATGGACACTATATTTTAGTGCGCACTTTGTTGAGTAATTTTTACAAGTGTGGTCAGCAGAGCCGCCTTCATCAAGCTATTTCCCGTGCTGCTCTGAAACCCTGATGGGTCGCCTCGAGAACCGTTGCCGGTTTGTGGGCATCACCCGCCACTCTGCAGGGAATATCAAGCTCCAGGGCCAACTTCTGCAGAGGATTGTCGGACATGGTGCCGACGGCCAGCACAACACTATCCGCCTCAAGCAACTCCTCTTTTCCACCGGATTCGATACGGACACCATCCTGCTCAATACTCAAAACCCGACTCTCCATCCTGACGCCGATACCAAAACGCTGTACATCCTGCAGCATGGACCACCTCGTGGTGCGGCCGAAGTTGGTGCCGAGTTTCTCCTGAAGCTCCACCAGAGTGATCTTTTTACTTCCCTGCAAAGCGAGACGACGGAGCGTCTCAAGGGATTCAGCCCCGTTCAGCAGCAGAAATTTGAGCTCCTCTCCGGAAAGTGTCCCCTGTTCCGCCAGCAGAAGGGCGGTTTCAACACCAACCGCGCCTCCCCCAATGATAACAACATTTTCACCTGCCACCCATTTGTTCTGCAAAACCTCCCAGGCCTGGACGACATGATCCAGTTCAGCCCCTGTAATGGCTGGTACAAGAGGCACACCTCCGGTGGCGGCAATAAGGATATCGGGTTGTTCCTGCATCAGCAGGGGACCGTCCACCTCGGTATTGAGCACTATTTTGACGGTGGATTCAGCCAGTTGTTCGCGTAAATCTCGAGCGAGCACCAGGAATTCATCTCTGCCGGGTGAGGCTCCGGCCAGGTGGAGCTGCCCTCCCAGGAACATTTTTTTCTCATAAAGCGTCACCTCATGTCCCTGTGCCGCAGCCGCTAGAGCAGCATTGATGCCGGCCGGTCCCCCGCCGGCCACCATCACCCGGCGTGGTTCCGGCGCCACGGCCACAGGGTACTCCAGCTCATGGCCGGCCTGCGGATTACAGAGGCACTCAACGGCTTTCATCCTGACAAGGTTATCAAAACAGCCCTGGCCGCAGGCAACGCAATGCAAGATGGCACCTTCCTGTCCGTTTTGTGCTTTAGCAGGCAGCAGTGGATCAGCAATCAGCGCTCTCCCCATGGCTACCATATCACAAAAACCTTCACCAATGAGTCTTCTGGCGGTATGCGGATCGTTAATGCGGTGACTGGCAATGACCGGAACATCGACATGCTGTTTGATCTGTCTGGCCATATACGCGAAAACCCCTCTGGGCACCTTGGTAACAATCTGGGGGATCTGCGCCTCATGCCAGCCGACGTTGACGCAGAGGGCATCGACACCGGCCTGAACCAGCTCTTTGCCGAATATCTCCATTTCGGCCAGACCACAGCCGCCTTCCATGAAATCGTTGCCGTTTATACGGACCAGCAGAGGAAAATCACCAACCTGAGAGCGGACCGAACGGATCACTTCCAGACCGAAACGCATTCGATTTTCCAGCGAACCGCCATACTGATCCTGTCGTTTATTGGTGAGCGGTGAGAGAAACTCGCTGATCAGATATCCGGTACCCGCCAAAATTTCCACCATATCAAAACCGGCTTTTTTAGCACGCTGGGCCGCTTCGGCAAAACTCTGCTGCACTGCGGCAATATCGTCAGCCTGCATTGCGCGGGGTGTCTCCCGTGTCAACCGCGAAGCCACGCTACTTGGAGCAATCGGTTGCTGTCCCCCGGAAAAGCTGGAGTGGTTATAGCGACCGGCATGATTGAGCTGGATCGCCGCTCCGGCACCGCCTGCTTTGATGCCTTCCGCCAGGCGTGTCAGACCGGGGAGAAACGAATCATCGTGGGCGCCGATATTCATGGGGCTGCCGGAGAGTTTATCAACTGTGGCATAACCGACACTGATAAGCCCGGCGCCTCCTTCGCTTCTTTTTTTGTAAAACGCAACCAGTTGATCGCCGACCATATTATTACGGCACATGTTCATATGCATGGCCGGCATGAAAATCCGGTTTTTAATGACAAGCGAACCAATCTGGATGGGTTGGAACAATGGATCGAGCATATTCTCTTTTCCTTAGGAGAAAACAGCGCCGTCGTACTTTGGCGCGACATGATGAAAAAGACCTATCTTCTGTAGAGAATCTTTCAATTTACCGGGATTTTTGAGAAAATCCTGCATGAAAAGTATTTCTGAGGTCTTCAGGTAGATATGAAAAGGTTCAAGCGAGTCACCAAATAGTGCCTCAACGATCCCAGCGACATTGCTATCGTGACATCCCTCAAAACGAGCGAGCTGTCCAGCCCTGTCGAGCATCTTGGTAAGATAAAACAGTATGGTATTATCAACGCCGTCAACACTTATTCGGTGCCCCGGACAGATCTGTTTATCCCTTAAAGTGGCAAGCTTAAGAAGTGTTCTGCAGTAGGCCTCATAATTTCCAAAGCGCTCGCCTGTTTCAAGATCGGTATCAAGCAAAGGTGACTGGAACACCCCTCTAAGGAGAACATCGCCGCTTACGGCCCAGTCATCGGTATAGTAAATGATATCACTCTGACTATGCCCCGGACAGCTGAGGAAATCTATGCCGAGGTGGTCGGGCATATCATCCTCCACAATCTTGAAGGATTTGGGAAAGGGTGGAAAGACTCTGCCGTCACTCAAGGAATTATGTAGTTTTTCCAGGTAGATCCCACTGAAACCGAGACGCTCTAGAAGCGCATACATATCCCGCAATCGTTCGTCATGGGAGAGGATCTTCAAGCCGTCACGATAGGGCAGAAACACCTGGGCATCGCTGTTCTGTTGCAGCCAGTGAGTCAGGCCATAGTGATCGACGTGACAATGGGTCACAAAAATATACCTGAGCCGGGCCAGATCCAGATTGGCACTGAGATATTTCTGGGCGGCACCGGTGGGAGGCCCGGTATCAAAAAGAATCAGCTCACCGTGCACTGCAGTGGTGTAGCAGTGCACGGGACCAACCATATAGGGTGTATTAATGGTATGCTGCTCGATTACCATGTTTTCCTCGAAGAGCAAAAGGGACCAAAGGGGCGGAGGAGCGTCAACCTTCTCCGGTCCCTTCTCCTCAAAAAGTTTCGCTGCTTTCCTGCCCTTTTCCAATCAACTCGAATCAGGAGTTTGTCGGAGTATAGGCATTTTTGTTCAGATCGAGGCACCTAGAACAGATACTTCTCCTCTTCACACGCCGTTTCGGCAAGCAGCCTCTTGGCCTGTAGCAGACCACCGGCATCATATTTGGTAAACCGACGTACACCGGAGAGGATCATGGTCAAGGTATCACCTTCCTCGATATAAAAAGCGCCTTTCCGCGCCGCAGTACCTGTAATTTCAGCCGCTTCAAAAGCAAAAACCTTAAGAGCCGCCAGACACAGCTCCTTCTTACGCTCCGAAGCCGCCGCGTAGTTCTTTTCAGCACGCAGGAGAGCACTTTCAAGGGCAAAAATCTGAATGGAGATGTCCGCCGCTGCCATGAGAATTTCCTGCTCATCAGCCAGTTTGTCCATAAATTTCTGCACTCCGGCTCCGGCCAGAATGAGGAAAAGGGTCTTCATGTTTTTCAGAAGAACCTTTTCCGCGGCAAAAGGTTTATCCTCAATCTCTTCGAAACTAGGGGTCATCAATGACTCAAAGGCCTTCATGGCCTCGGCCTGTAGAGGCAGCTCACCCTTCATGGCCTTTCTCAGAATCATGCCGGGGATAAGGAGGCGATTGATTTCGTTGGTTCCCTCAAAGATTCTGTTGATTCGTTCATCGCGGTAGTATCTTTCGGCCGGATATTCACTGACATAGCCATAACCACCGTGGATCTGTACCACCTCATCAACGGTTTTGGCCAGTACCTCGGAGCAGAAAACCTTCGATATGCCGCATTCGGGAGCATACTCCTCAATGGCCTTCTGGTATTCTTCGTAGTAGTTGTCGATGGATTTATCGATTTTTTCCAGTTTATTATCAAGCAGCCCGGCCAGGCGGTATACCAACGATTCTGAAGCATATATTTCCGCCGTCAGATCGGCGATTTTTTCCTTTATGGCTCCGAACTTACTGATGGCGGTATTGAACTGCTTCCGCTCATTGGCATATTTAATACCTTCCACCAGGGCCATTTTGGCCGCTCCGGTAACACCGGCGCCCAGCTTGAAACGACCGACATTAAGGACATTGAAGGCTATCTTATGGCCTTTGCCGGCTTCGCCAAGCAGGTTCTCCACCGGAACTTTGCAGTTATCCAGGATGATCTGCGTGGTGGAAGAACCTTTAATCCCCAGCTTCTTCTCCTCAGCCCCAACCACCAGTCCTTCAAAACTTTTTTCCACCAGAAAGGCGGTAAAATGTTTTTTGTCGATTTTGGCAAAAACGGTGAAAAGCTCGGCGAATCCGCCGTTGGTGATAAACTGCTTGGTGCCGTTGAGGATATAATGTTTGCCGTCTTCCGACAATACCGCGGATGCCTGAGCACCCAAAGCATCACTGCCTGAACCGGGCTCGGTGAGACAGTAGGCCGCGCACCATTCTCCTGAGGTTATCTTTTCCAGATATTTCTCTTTCTGTTCATGGGTGCCATAATAAATAAGAGGCAGGGTGCCGATGCCTGAATGAGCAGCAAAGGCAACGGAGAAGGATCCACCCATGGCAATCTTTTCACCGACCAGCATGGAAGTGGCTTTGTCAAGCTCCAGTCCGCCATACTCCTCGGGAGCATCCATCATCAGCAGCCCCAGTTCGCCACATTTACGCATTCCCTCAATGACCAGATCAAAATTCTGCTTGTCGATCTCTTCTATATTGGGAATGATTTCGTTGATAATGAACTGCTCCGTGGTTTCACCGATTTGCTTCTGCTCGTCACTGAACTCCTCCGGAGTAAAAACATCTTCGCAGGGCACATCGACAATCAAATATTCGCCGCCTTTTAATGTAGTATCAGCCATTGTTCTCACCTTGTAATCTTGAATTACGACAGCCATACAAGCAAGCTACCCCCGTCTCCGAGCGCAGTATCGGCATATAGCGATTACGCTTACCTGCACTCGGGATAACACGAAGTATCTTTACCCGGCCACCTCTGTTTTGCTGTTATCGTCAAATTGACACATATATCCGGCAAACTCCTGTAAGGGAGTTGTCGGTTGCCTGCTGTCTGGCTAGAGTTTTTCATAGATGCCGGCAGCACCCATACCACCGCCGATACACATGGAAACGAGACCATATTTCGATTTACGCCGTCCCATTTCATGAAGCAACGTAGCCGTCAATTTGGCACCGGTACAGCCCAGCGGATGCCCCAGAGCTATGGCGCCGCCATTCACATTTATGATCTCCCTGTTCAAACCAAGATTCTCAATGACGGCCAGGGCCTGGGCGGCAAACGCTTCGTTCAACTCAATCAGATCGATATCTTCAAGCCGCATATCGGCCAATTTCAATACCGCCGGAATCGCCGCTATCGGGCCGATTCCCATGACTTCAGGAGGTACGCCCTTGACGGCATAGGCGATAAATCTGGCAAAAGGATCCTTACTGATCTCTTTGAGAAAATCTTCAGAAACCACCATGGAAACGGCAGCGCCGTCGGTAGTCTGAGAGGAGTTACCGGCAGTGACCGGACCGCCGATCTTAAAAACCGACCGAAGCTTGGCAAGCACCTCGGCAGTGGTTCCTTCACGAACACCATCATCGATGGTGACCAGCTCCGTATCACGCTTTATCTTGCCGCCGACAACGTTTGTTTTCTCGACTTCCACCGGAATTATTTCATCTTGGAAACGTCCTGCCTTGATGGCCGCAGCAGCTTTGGCATGACTCGCCGCGGCAAACTCATCCATGGCTTCACGACTGATATTATATTGTTCCGCCACCAGTTCCGCGGTTATGCCCATGGAAGAGAACGACTCCGGCCAATCTGTCATCAAGCCCGGATTGGCACTGTACTTGTTGCCGCCCATCGGCACGGAAGACATTGACTCCGCCCCGCCGGCGATGATGCAATCGGCAAAACCAAGCATGATCCGCTCCGCCGCCATGGAAATCGTCTGGATACCTGAACAGCAGAAACGGTTTACGGTCTGGCCGGGTACCTCCAGGGGAAGTCCGGCCTTCATGGCGGCCACACGGCCCATATTCATGCCCTGCTCGCCTTCGGGAAAGGCACAGCCGAGATAGACATCCTCCACCTTCATGGGATCTACATCAGTGCGCTCCATCAAACCTTTGATGGCCACGGCAGCCAGATCGTCGGGCCGCATATCTTTGAATTTTCCTTTGTTGGCTCGGCAGCCCGGTGTACGGTAGCTCGCCAGTATGTAGGCCTGTTTCATATCAAATCCTCCCAAATGGGTATGTGAATAGTTGCGTCACGTATATTCATTGCTTTGCAGGGGAAAAGACCGTCTGCTGATGAGACATATCGTCCGGTCTCTTTTCTCCCTCATTAATTACGTAAGGGTTTTCCTGTTTTCAGCATATGCTGAATTCGTTCGGAAGTCTTCTTGTTGCCGCACAGTTTGAGAAACGCCTCTCTTTCCAGCTGCAGCAGGTACTCTTCCGAAACAGGGGTTCCGGCGTTCACATCACCACCACAGAGAACCTGAGCAATGATAAAGCCCATTTCCGCCTCATATTCGGTGACGAATTTACCCATTTTCATATTCCACAACTGACTCTTGATACTTGCCGCAATGCTGCGCCCAGGGGCCGGGATATTTTGCAGGGGCTTGCCGGGGCGATAATTATTAGCAAGTCCAAGAACCTTCTTCTTGGCATCGGCAATGAGACGGTCGATATCCATGGTGATGGCGTCGCCATGGCGCATATAGCCCATGCTATAGAGCTCGGCAGCCCCCATGGACACTTTAGCCATGCCGATCTGCTCAAAGTTTTTAAATATAAACGGCGTCACATCGGTTTTATACCGGGTTGCCAGATCCACTGCACGGAGGCACATCTCTTTGGTGCCGCCGCCGGCAGGCAGCAGACCGACCCCGATTTCAACCAGTCCCATATAGGTTTCGGCGTGGGCGTTGACTGCATCGGCATGGAGGCTAAACTCGCAGCCTCCCCCAAGGGTCATGGCATAGGGAGCGGCCACCACCGGCACCCTGGCATATTTTATGGCCATGGTTGCCTTCTGGAAAGAGCGGATAACCATATCAACGTCTTCAAATGCGCCTTCGGCCAGCGCTACGGCCAGCATCATCAGATTGGCACCCACGGAGAAATTGACGCCCTGATTGGCGATCACCAGTCCGACACCTTCTTCTTCCGCCCTTTTGACCGCCTTATGGGTCATGGAAAGGATATCCCCGCTGATGGCGTTCATTTTGGAGTGGAATTCAAAGCCGAAGACACCGTCACCGAGATCGACTATGGAGCAGTTGGCATTTTTCTCAACAACATTGCCCGCTTTCCGCTTCAGGATATCGAGCTTGATATGATCCTCATTGGTCGGCACCGGCTTATAAGCACCTTCCTGGAGATCATAAAACTCCTGCTCGCCCTCTTCATTGAATCTGTAGAACGATTCCACATTTTTGATGGGTTGCGGGATGGCAACACCATCTTTTTCCGCCCGCTGGATAAAGGCCTGAACACCTATGGCGTCAAGCATCTGAAAGGGGCCGATTTCCCAATTGAATCCCCATTTCATGGCGTTGTCGACATTGACGACATCATCTGCTATCTCAGGAATCCGGTTAACGGTATAGATGAGGGTATCACGCAGGGAGCGCCAGGCAAATTCGGCCCCTTTGTCTGCCGCGGCCAGAACCATCTTGATCTTCTGGGCCGGATCATCAATCTGTTTGACGGCGGCAACAGAAGGAAATTTCGGTTTCTGCAGCGCTTTATATTCACCGGTTGTATGATCGTAGTAGTAGATCTGACGTTTGCCGTCGACCATGGCTTTGGAATAAAAACCCTTTTTAGTTTTGTTGCCGTGCAGACCATCTTTGATCATCTTCGCCATGAACTCGGGCACCTTGAAGACCTCGCGCTCTTCATCATCGGGTAACAGTTCATAGGTATTTTCGGCGATATGCCCCAGGGTATCGAGACCGACGAGATCCACCGTTCTGAAGGCAGCACTCTTCGGTCGCGCGGTGGCCGGACCGGCGACACTGTCCACCTCCTCAACGGTCATCTCCAGGGCCATCATATGCTCTATACCTTTGTAAATGGCATAGACTCCGATCCGGTTGGCGATAAAATTGGGTGTATCCTTGGCATACACAATCCCCTTGCCCAGTCGCCTGTTGATAAACTCAGCCATTGCAGCAATCACGGCAGGGTCGGCATCACTGCATCCGACAATCTCCATCAACCGCATATAGCGCGGCGGATTAAAGAAATGGGTCACCAGGAAATTCCGGCGGATCTCGGCAGGAAGCGCCTCGGCCATCTCGTTGATGGATAATCCGCTTGTATTAGTGGAAAGAATTGCGCCGGGAGCAATATTGGGCACAAGTTTTTTGAGAAGGTCGAGTTTAATAGGCATATGTTCGACCACAACTTCGATGATCCAGTCGCACTCCTTCACCTTGGCCAGATCGTCTTCAAAATTGCCCACTTCTATCTGTTTGGCATATTCCTTCAGGTAAAAGGGAGCAGGTTTCATGGTCAGCATGTTCTGCAGTCCCTGCGCGGCGATGCGGTTACGCACTGCGGGACTCTCCAGGGTCAGTCCCTTGTCCTGCTCCTGCTTTGTCAGTTCCCTGGGAACGATGTCAAGCATGAGAACGTCCAGGCCTGCATTGGCCAGATGAGCCGCGATAGTCGCGCCCATAACACCTGCGCCGAGCACTGCTACTCGATTAATCTGTCTCATTTTTTTCCTCCATGTGTAGGTTCCGGCGTAGTGTTGCAGCCATTACCGTTATTGCCATATATCTCTTGCTTTACGTAATCCTCGAGCCGACTGAGCCGATACCAATACTCTCTCATAAAACAGGCCATACGTCAAAAAAAGACAGGATTGTCTCTTGCGAAAGCCGCTTGTAGCATGGTTCTCTTAACAGTCGGTATTTTCGTCACAATGTGCATGAAAAAGCCAGGTCAACAGCTTCCGCACGCCTCCCTTTTCCTGCCTCGTCGCCATTCCTCATCGCACCGATTAACATATGTTTACGTCCAATGCGCTGGCCACTTTCCCCTCCTTATACCTTACCTTTACGTTTGAGTCAACCTTAAATCATTTTTGTAAAATACAGCAATTATTCTTCTGTTGAAAAAGCGGCAGCGTATACGATCCGGCTGAGTTTCGTTCGTGATCAGGAAAAAATAAAGGAGAGAGGTAAAACGGTAATGCCCGGGATTCAGGCCGGCATCTTCTTTTCAGCGCTTGTTTTTCTCATACAGCATCAAGGCATTGAGGACAAGACCATGGCTGATCCGGCCCGAAGTTATCATTGCGTCAATCCGGTCATAGGGCAGAACGACAACCTCGATATCTTCCATTTCATCCATATTCTGCCCACCGGCTTGTTCCGCTTCGTCAACCAGAATGGTATAACAGCGATTATTCTGAATAGCCGGATTGGGGAAGACTTCTCCCAGAATCCGGGCATTCCGACCGACATAACCGGTCTCCTCGAGCAACTCCCGCTGCCCGGCCTCAAGGGGAGATTCACCTTGCTCAATGGCCCCTCCAGGGATTTCCAGTTCCATCTTGCCGGTACCGAAACGAAACTGCCGTATCAATACTATTTCCAGTTGTCTGGTGATGGCAACGATATTGACCCAGTCGGAAAAGAGAAACCGATAAAAGGTATCCTTTTTTCCGGTTCGCAGATTGCGCACCCCGGCGGAAACCACCCGTCCCACCCTGGTTTGCAGAACCGTCTCTTCCGGAAAGAGCACTACATTCTCTTTTCTTTCCTCAGACATCTTTACACCTGTCGGCCTCTGTATGACAGACATTCTGTTCCATTCTGAGCTTATTGAGACCGTTCAGGGCCGCCACCTTATAGGCCTCCGCCAGGGTTGGGTAATTGAATACGGTGTCGCGGAAATACTCGATCGTGCCGCCAAGGCTCATGACCACCTGGCCTATGTGGATCAGCTCGGCAGCTTGATCACCTATAATGTGCACTCCCAGAAGTTTGAGGGTTAGCGGATCAAACAGTATTTTTACAAACCCCGATTTTACCCCGAGAATCTGGCCCTTGGCCAGTTCATCATAACGGGCGGTGCCAATTTCATAGGGAATTCTGTCCCTGGTCAGTTCCTGTTCCGTTTTACCCACCATGGATATTTCAGGAATAGTATAGATACCGAAGGGTAACAGCTCATGGCAACTCTGCGCCGCATGGCAAAACATATTACAACAGGCCAGACGCCCCTGTTCCATGGAAGTGGCGGCCAGGGCCGGAAAACCGATAACATCACCGGCAGCATAGATATGCTCCAGCTCGGTCTGGAAGTTTTGATCGACACCGATACGCCCCCGTTCATCGGTTTTCAAGCCGATAGCGTCAAGATGAAGAGAGTCGGCGTTGGTCTGCCGGCCGACAGCATAGAGAAAGATATCCCCCCGAACAATTTTGCCACTCTCCAGCGTCACTTTAACCAGACCATCCCTCTCCTTTTCCACCTTACGTATCGTCTCTCCCAGACGAAATACCGTATGCTCCTCCATCATACTGAACTTGAGCCGGTCAATGATCTCATGATCGACAAAATTAAGAATATCGTCTCGCTGATCGATCAGGGTGACATCAATATTCATCGCCGCAAACATGGATGCGTATTCGAGACCGATTACACCTGCACCAACCACGATGAGTTTACGGGGCAAATCCTGCAGATCAAGGATCTGGTCGACATCAATTATGGTCTCACCGTCGAAAGGAATTTCAGGGTCGCGGACGGGATGAGTGCCGCAGGCAATGAGAAAATGCTCGGCGGTGAGCGTATGCTGCTCTTTTTCACCTTCAACCACAATCGTTTTCTCATCCCGAAAACGCGCTATGCCGAAAAACATATGGATGTCGTTGCGCTTCAGCTGGTCTCTGATCACCCTCATTTCCCGCTCTTCCACCATGCGCACCCGCATGACCAGATCTTCATGGTTAATCTCTTCCTTGACCGTATAATCATGACCATAGAAGGCTCGCTGACGCAGGCCAAACAGGAAAAGAATGGCCTCCCGCAGGGTCTTGCTGGGGATGGTTCCACCATGTAGAGAAACCCCGCCATACATTGCCTGTTTATCAATAATTGCCACCTTGCGGCCAAGCTTGGCGGCAGCAATTGCTCCTTTCTGGCCGGCTGGACCGGAACCGATAACTATCAGATCATAATGCATAACTTCCCCCCTCTCTTTTCAATGAATGCTCCCGGCATAAGCTACCCGAGACCTGCAGAAAGCCCGAACCACCAAGTGCGTCTGCAACACCGGAACACATTGCATCACAACTTCTTTTCAATATCCACTACCTGCTCACCGACTTTTTGAGGGTAGGTTCGCTCACGCAACACGGTATGCCCCTTCTCTGTTATGGTAAGAATGGCGGAAGAACGGGTACCGTAGGTTGCACTTTGGATGAAGATAGGAGCAAGGAGCCGCTCCCATTCCAACCCAACACCTGTTTGCGGCAGCCTTTTCTGGTCCGGCTGGTGCGTGTCCTGCAGCACCGCGAAAAGATCTTCCCGGGAAAATCTTTCCTGACGGAGCACCTCGGTAAAGAGTTTTTTACCACGTTCGACTTTAGGCCAACTGCTGTCGAGGAGATGGTTGCTCAAACCATATATGCCGGGCTCCAGCGGCTGTGGTTTTCCATCTCTGTTGGAATAGTAGTACATTGAATCTCCATCCCCCAGAAGCAGGTTGAAGCCGCTGTATTGATCCGCAATCGGCACTAGATTTTCTAAAAAGACGGCACAATCATATTCTTCTTCGAAAAACCGGACCAGCAGCTCTCCTCTTGTCCGCACAGCACTATCCCCTCGCCCCTCCCGGTAATTCGTCAAGGCGCCGAACTTTCCAGCAGAGGTTATGCCGAGCCATGTGCCACCCGCCCGCAGATCCCTGCCCGCCACTATGGAGTTGTCTTTCCCCCAACAGGACAGCGAAGCCGTCGGCCTGGCAAGAAACTCATCACGATTGGCGGCCACCACCAGGCGGTAGCCCGGTGTAGTTTTATATGAAAAGAGAATAATACACATCAGGCTTTTGCGCTGTCCTTCATGAAATCTTGTCCTTTTCCGTTTTCCCGGGACAGGGAAGACATCGTTCCTTCTTTATAACCCGTTCAAAAAGGAACATATTGAGTAATAAAATTCTCCACTACGGCAGCCGTCAGTCCCCATATAATATTCGGCCTGGTGGGATACACCACAACCCGGTGCATCCATTCGCTCCGGTTTTCAAGGTAACGATCAGGTAAACCAAGCTCGGCAACGGGAAGGAGAACCTTGGTGTTGCCCTTGCTGTCGACATAGGAGGATTGAATTTCAACCCTGGTCCGATATGTCTGCGGTGGATGCTGCCGGAACCAGCAAACCGGTACGGTGAAAACCTCCTCCACCTCTTTTGGATCCGGAGCAAGTTCGGCCAGGTCACCAATGTCGAGCACACCTAGATAACATTCTACTATAATTCCACGAGGCGAGACAACCGTGTCCAGTTGGCCCAGGATATCCACCATACTCGGAGTTATGCCCAACTCCTCCCGAGCTTCACGGAGCGCCGTATCCAACAGGCTGCTGTCTTTTTTCTCTTCGAAATGTCCACCCGGGAAACAGATTTCACTGCCCTGCCTGATATGAGGAGCACGCTTCTGAAATAGCAGGTTTCCTTCTCCGCCCTGGAAAAGCAACGGCACAAGAACAGCACAGCAATGGTACTCTTCTCTGCCGAGAATACCCGGTACCGGTGGTATTTTCCGGCGTAACTCTTCTACCCAATCGCTTTGCATGCTCAATTCCTGTTGCCTTCTCTATCCTGTAAAAATTGAGAGGAGATGGATCTTTTCTGTCATATGCAGATATTTATCCTTCACTTCTTCCCAAAGGTAATCACATCAATAAGGAAAAAAAACATTTTACCCGCAACAACATAACATGTTACCTTTAATTGATATCTCTTCGTTGCGCCAACGATACTTGAGGAATTTTTTATGCACTATGAAGGAAACATTTTCCGCCCCCCCAGTGAAGCTGACAGTATTCTTCTCCAGGTCACCACCGGCTGCTCCCATAACAAATGCAGTTTTTGCGGCATGTACAAAGGACAAAAATTCAGGATAAAGGATCATGCCACCATCCAGGATGACATCCTTTTCGCCAAGCAGCATTACAGCAACCGGAAAAGGCTGTTTCTCTGTGACGGAGACGCCCTTTCGCTGCCACAAAAACGACTGATCGCCATTCTTGACATGGTACGACGGCATCTCCCCTGGATTACCAGAATCGGCGCCTATGCCAACACCAAAAGCATTTATCACAAAAGCGAAGAAGAGTTGACCATACTACGGCAACATGGTCTGAAAATTGTATACATGGGACTGGAAACAGGAGATGATCAGACCCTGAAGGCTATCAATAAAGGAGCCGATTCCCGGCGAATGATCGACATGGGCCGCAAAATAAAAAAGTCCGGTATCGCACTCTCCGTCACCGTTCTTTTGGGTATTGCGGGAAAGGACAGGTCGCACATTCACGCCAAGGAAACCGGCAGGGTTCTCTCGGCCATCGACCCTGACTACATCGGAGCCCTGAGCCTTATGCCGGTACCTGGAACTCCTCTCCATCGGCAGATCGAAGCCGGTACGTTTACACTGCCTGGTCCTATGGAAATGTTGGAGGAAATAGGCATAATGCTGCAAAACACCATCATCACCGCCGGTCTGTTCCATGCCAATCACGCCTCCAACTACCTCCCCATCAAGGCCAAACTACCGGATGACAAAGAGGCCGCCCTCCAGCTGATACACCAAGCACTCCGGGGAGAGATCGGCCTCAAACCCGAATACCTGCGGGCGTTGTAAAAAAGTTAAGCAGACAGGGAGAATGTTGCCGGGCGGATATGGCTCGCCCGGCATTTTGGACATCGTCCCGGTCTGTCATAACGCTCTCTTTTTTTGAAGAGATACTCACGATCACAGTGCAGAGTTGCTCTTCTCGTAGCCATGATCCACCAGAAGCTTTGTCCCGACAGCAGATCGGGTCGCAAGCTTATCGCAACGCTCATTATAGGGATTACCGGCATGTCCCCGCACCCAATGAAAGACTACATTGAGATCTTCCACCAACTGCAGCAGATCCTGCCATAAATCAACATTAAGCACCGGTTGTCCATCGGATTTCACCCATCCGTTTCTCTTCCACTTTCTAGCCCACCCTTTTGTCATACCGTTGACGACATAGGAAGAGTCGGAATAAAGAGTGATTTTCTCCTTGCATGTACCAAGTTCGGACAACGCTGCTATACAGGCCATCAGTTCCATGCGATTGTTTGTGGTGCGCCTGTACCCGCCGTACAGCTCTCTTTCGTGGTCTCCTCGCAGAAGTACCGCCCCGTAGCCACCCGGTCCCGGATTATTTATGGCACCGCCGTCGGTATAGACAACAATTTCACCATCCTTCACAGTGGGCAGTGGCGTAACAGTGTCTTTTTTTTTCGTGCGGATCTGCTGCTCTTCCACACCCTCCAGCCATGCCCGTGCCGCATCTTCAGAGACAAAACCCTTAAACTCGGCACCGGCAAAACCCTTGACCTGAGCCTCTGTTTCCGGCCAGCTCCGATAAAGACCCGGTGTCACACCCTTCCGTACTGCGTAATATTTTTTTTTCGCCATACCAGAAAATCCCACCGGCAAACAAAACAACAAGGAAGACGGTCAGTCGAGAAGAACACAGCAACAAAAAAAGTGATGAACCCCGTTGAGGGGTTGCATCACTTTTAAATCCTTCGTGAACCTGCTAAAACTCAGCAGCCCTTAATCCCTCAACCCTTTGCCGCAGGAGCTGCTTCTGCTTTTACAGCACTGCCGCCAATGGCATCACGGGAAACCTTAACCCGGATGTCTTTGGCTATTTCCAGCGTAACAACGGTATCGGTCAAGCCGGTAATGGTGCCATGCATCCCACCTCTGGTTATAACCTTGTCGCCGGTTTTCAGATCGCTGAGGAACTGGCGGTGCATTTTAGCCTGCTTCTGCTGGGGCCTGATCAACAAGAAGTAAAAAACCACAAAAATTAATATCAGTGGTAAAAATGAGGCGAATCCCCCAGCGCCACCTGCAGCATCGGCCGCGTATGCAATACTTGTCATAAGTGCTCCTCCAATGGAATATTTTGGCTGACATACCAGTTAGCTCACGCATACTGATGCCAATATGTTGTACGAAATACATCGCATCTATCTATAATGGTTGTTCAAGATAATCATTCAGTGTCAAGCATGCTATAAAAATCTTTTCGAAATTGAGCAAAACCGTCCTTTTCTATCGCCTGGCGTATCTGTGCCATGAGATTGAGATAATAATGTAAATTATGTATGGTGTTGAGATGGTAGCTGAGTATCTCTCGGCTGACAAACAGATGTCTCAGGTAGGCTCTGGAAAAATTTCTGCAGGTATAGCAGGTGCAGTGCTCATCCAGAGGTTCCTGGTCCTGGCGGTATCTTGCATTTTTTATAACGATCTTTCCTTTCGAAGTGAAAAGGGTTCCATTGCGGGCATTTCGGGTCGGCATAACGCAATCAAACATATCAACACCCCGCCGGACACCTTCGACAATATCCTCCGGTGTTCCTACACCCATCAGATATACGGCAAAATCATCGGGCAGATACGGTGCGGTTGCCTCGGTCATCTCATGCATCAATGTTTTCGATTCACCAACACTGAGACCACCTATGGCATAACCGTCAAAACCGATATCCACCAGCTGCTCGGCAGACTGTCTCCGCAATTCCGGGTACATACCGCCCTGGACAATACCAAACAGAAGCTGCTCTCTGTTACTGTGCGCCGCTCGGCATCGCGCCGCCCATCTGCCCGTCAGAGCCGTACCATCCACGGTCTCCTTTCCCGAGGCAGGATAGGGGATACAGGTATCCAGACACATCATGATATCCGACCCCAGGGCCTGCTGCACCTCTATGGCATCCTCCGGGCTGAGAAACATCCTGGAGCCATCGAGATGAGAGCGAAAGGCGGCGCCTTCTTCCGTGATTTCGGCAAGCTCCTGCAAACTGAAGATCTGATAACCACCGCTATCCGTCAGAATCGGCCTGTCCCAGCCCATGAAACGATGTAGTCCGCCGAACTCGGCTATAAGGCGATGTCCGGGACGTATGTAGAGATGATAGGTGTTTCCCAGGATGATCTGAGCATTAAGCTCAATCAGGTTTTGCGGTGCAACCGCTTTAACGGTGGCCTGCGTTCCCACCGGCATGAAAATAGGAGTCTGGACCACACCATGTGCTGTGCGGACTTCGCCTCTTCTGGCATTGCATTCCGAAGACCGGCAATGCAGTGTATATGGAGATGTACTCATTTTTTCCCTGTTTTGGTTTGTTCTACTGTCTTGATAATTGTATCGACCACTCTTTCGATATCCTTCCGCTGCGCCTCGATTCCTGCAACTCGCTGGAACTGCGTTGTGGCGCGACGAAGATTATCTTCTTCATCTTTTACTTTAAAGTACCGGTTTCCCCGAAGGTAATCGGTTAAAAACCGTATGCCCAGCTCAAAAGTGATAAGGAGAAAGGCTTCAAAGATATGGTCGAGCTCAAAACGATTGAGCCGCCTCTTCCCCAGGTAGCCGGAGAGAACCGCGGCCAGGATAGTGGTATCACATTTTCCTGAAGCGGCAACATCATCCTCCGCCGTCGCAAACGCGGCAGAGCGAAGACAGTCGCCCATATCAAAGAGTACCAGCCCTGGGCCGACGGTATCCAGGTCTATCATGCAGATGGCCTTTCCGGACAGACGATCAAAAAGGATATTGGAAACCTTGGGATCACCATGAACCACTTGCAGCACGACATCTCTTCGGGCCATGGCTTTTGCAAAGAAATCCGCCCGGTTTCCGTACCGCTCAACACACTCACGGCAGAAGCGCAGTTTTGCAGTAAAGCTTGCAGATGATGCCGCGAGAGCCGCGTCGTATTTTTTCATATAACAGGGCAGGTTATGAAAATCGGGCAGTACCGTCTCCAGATTTTCCAGAGGCAGATCTTGCACGGCGTTGTGAAAACCGGCCAGACATTTTCCCACCTCAAAGGCCTGTGCAGGTCCCTCCAGGCAGTTATATACCCGGCTGTTTTCAATATAGCTCTGCGCCCTCCAGATGCCGTTTGATTCATCCTGCCAGTAAACATCGCCATTATCCGCAGAAAGAATATTGGGGATATTGGCGAAATCATCGTGCAACCGGACCAAACCAGTCCGCAGATGGGAAGAGACCAAGGCCGAGTTGAGGGCGACTTTATGGGGCTCTTCAAAGACATTCCCGCTGATGCGCTGGAGAATGAAGCGTTTTCGGGAGGAAGAGACAAGATAACTGTCATTAATATGTCCCTCACCGATCTGCCGAATTTCAAATGATTCAGCAGATGGGTAAAATCTGCGGGCAACCTTCTCTACCAGATTGTGATCCGGCGTACCTTTTCTCTTCCTGCGCTGCATCATCGGATAGTTTCAAAAAGAGGGAAATAATTGCGATGTTCTTGCATAATGAAGGGCACCGTAAAGATTAGCCTCATCTTTACGCACCACGAAGATGGGTATTGTCTCCAGCAACTCCGCCATTTTCCCTGTACCGTGAAAGGCCTGCGGAAACCACTCAATAACTTCGTTAATGTCCTTAAAATCGGCATTGCGGTATACGGCCAGAGCAGAAAAATCAGCATCTCGGCCATCCCGGCAACACAAGCCCAACCTGCTTTTGGTACCACCGAGATCGATTATCAATACCGCCGCCATACTGCTCCTCCCTACCGGATTATTCCTCCAGCAAAGTGATCTCCCATGCCTCGGTTCTGCCGTTCTTCCCGTCTGTTTCGGTAATGGTGAACTCGAAAATATTCGATGCATCAAGAAAAACAGTATCGCCGGCAACATCGGACTTGGAACAATGGAAGAAAACCGTCTGGGGCAACAGGCCGTTCTTGTTCAAGATATAATACCGCATGAACCCGAAACCCCGTTCGTGATTGTAGTTGACGGCAATCCCGCGTTGGCGGTTTTTACCGGAGGGCGCCTGAATGGGAAGCAGGCCTGGTACAAGGTAGCCGGAGAGATAGCTGTCCGCCACTTCCTTCAACTCGTTGCTGGCATTTTTGAAAGCAATAACATCCACTCTGCATCCCATGTTCTGCAAGGCCAACACCAGACGGATAAAATCGCCATCCCCCGTCAGCAGGATGATACGATCAAGGTTTCTGGCCTGCAGCAGTGCATCAATGGCGAGATCCATATCGGCATTGGCCTTGGTCGTCAAAATGCCTTCGTCATCGACAAAATGTTTGACAAATTTTTTTATTACTTTAAAGCCGCACTGGCGCAGCACATCATGGTAGCGATACAGTTTTTGTTTATATTCATGATCTTCACTGGTACGGGCTGAATCCTCGGCGACATAGGAATTGGCCCGCAAAAGGGTACAGTTGCCGGCATTAGCCAGGTCCACGAGTATATCGTAGCGCATACCGTAGCCGCCGCACAGCCGAATATTTTCAGCATCAACATAGATTCCGGTTTTCAACATTTCAACCTTCCTTGCTCTTCAATTCAAAATGAAAAAGCAGGTGAAAACAAGGTACCTTTGATGTTATTCCCACTCAATGGTAGAAGGGGGTTTCGAGGAAACATCATACACAACTCGATTGACACCACGCACCTCATTTATGATCCGTGCCGAGATAGTCTGGAGGATTTCGTAGGGCAGCCGTGACCAGTCGGCCGTCATGGCATCTCTGGAATCCACCGCACGCACGGCTATGACGTGCTCATAGGTCCTGAAATCCCCCATCACCCCCACGGTCTGAATAGGTAAGAGAACAGCAAAAGACTGCCAGACTTTACGGTACAAACCACTTTTTTTCATCTCTTCCAAGACAATAACATCGGCCTGGCGTACGATCGCAAGGCGTTCCGCCGTGATCTCGCCCATGATGCGGATACCCAGTCCCGGTCCAGGAAAAGGCTGCCGGTAGATAGCCTCTTCCGGCAGTCCCAACTCCAGCCCCAGCTCCCTGACTTCGTCTTTAAACAGCTCCCGCAAAGGTTCTATCAGGTCGAGCTTCATCACTTCCGGCAGACCGCCGACGTTATGATGGGATTTTATAGGCGCTTCACCGCGAAAAGAAACAGATTCGATCACATCCGGATACAATGTGCCCTGCGCAAGATAATCGACCTCTCCAAGTTTTTTCGCTTCATCTTCGAATATTTTGATAAAACCCAGCCCGATCCGTTTCCTTTTTACTTCCGGATCCACCACACCTTCGAGTTCACCGAGAAAGAACTCTTCGGCATCAACGCTGATTACTTTCAACTTACTTTTTTCCCGAAAAAAACGAAGAATCGACTCCGACTCACCGGTCCGCATAAGACCGTTATTGACATAGATGCAGGTCAGCTGCTCACCGATGGCACGATGAACAATAGCAGCGGTTACGGACGAATCGACCCCACCGGAAAGAGCGCAGATGACCTTGGCGGAACCGACTTTTTCCCGAATAGCCTGAACATTGGACTCGATGAAGGAATGCATGGTCCAGTCCGGGCTGCAACCACAGATACCAAAAATAAAATTTCGAAGGACATCGTTGCCGATGAGGGTATGGGCAACCTCGGGATGAAACTGCACCGCCACAAAGGGCTTTTCCTTATGGCGAAAAGCGGCAAACGGCGAGTTTTCGCTTGTGGCTGTGGCGATAAAACCATCCGGCATCACCTCAACCCTGTCACCATGACTCATCCAGACCTGATGCTTGGATCGGCCTGTTTCCAACCCGGCAAAGAGACCATCGGTGATCTTTACCGTCAAATCAGCCTTGCCGAACTCTCGTTTTCGGGCCTTTTCGACTTTGCCGCCAAACTGCTGCACCATCAGTTGCGCACCGTAGCAGATTCCCAGAACAGGAATTCCAAGCTCAAACAGACGTGTATCCGAAACCGGAGCATCGCTGTCATAAACCGATGCCGGACCACCGGAAAGAACAATACCCTTGGGCTGCATGGCCTTGATATTTTCCGGATCCGTCGAGAACGGGTGAATCTCGCAATAGACTTTCTGCTCACGAATTCTTCTGGCGATGAGCTGAGTCGTCTGGGAACCGAAATCAAGGATGAGAATCATTTCTTCATGAATATTCATAGTATTCTTCCATCATGGTGAAATTGTGATAAACGGTGTACAATTAAGCCGTCCTGTAGTTGGGCGCCTCTTTGGTTATTATGACATCATGGACATGGGATTCCCGCAGTCCGGCAGATGAGATCCTCACAAACTGCGCTTTTTTGCGCAATTCTTCAATGGACCCGGCCCCGACATAGCCCATTCCGGAGCGCAATCCGCCGAGAAGCTGGTACATGACATTGGCCAGCGGACCACGATATGGCACTTTGCCCTCTATTCCCTCGGGCACAAGCTTTGCCTGACTGACGACATCGGCCTGGAAATATCGGTCGGAAGAGCCTGACCCCATGGCTCCCAGAGACCCCATGCCCCGATACCCTTTATACGTCCGGCCCTGGTATAAAAAGGTCTCTCCGGGTGTTTCATCCGTTCCTGCAAAAAGAGAGCCTATCATTATAGAGTGAGCCCCGGCACCAATGGCCTTAGCCAGATCGCCTGAGTGCTGAATCCCCCCGTCGGAAATGATCGGTATGTCATGCTTGTCGCCTACCTTGACACAATTTCGCAGAGCTGTCATCTGTGGCACACCTACCCCGGCAACTATCCTGGTGGTACAGATGGAACCGGGTCCCACGCCGACCTTGATTGCATTAGCACCAGCCTTAATCAGATCCAAAGCCCCTTCGGAGGTGGCCACATTGCCTGCGATCAGTTGCAGATCCGGGAAGGTCTGCTTCAGCATTTCAACGGATTTAAGAACCCCTTTGGAGTGACCGTGGGCTGAATCAAGAACAGCCACATCCAGTCCTACCTTGATTAATTTCTCCGTATTTTCCAGCAACGTATCCCCTACACCAAGTGCGGCTCCAACCAGTAATCGCCCAAAACCGTCCTTGGCCGCCAGGGGATATTTCTTTATCTTTTCCAGATCCTTGATGGTGATCAGACCTTTCAGTTTTCCATGATCATCAACCACCAGAAGCTTTTCAATTCTATGTTCATGCAGCAGGGCCTTGGAGTGCTCCAGATCGATGCCTACTTTAGCGGTAACCAGGTTTTTACTGGTCATGACATCGGCAACCCGAAGATCATTATCCGACACAAAGCGCAGGTCGCGGTTGGTTACGATCCCCACCAGCTTGCCCTTATGAAGCACGGGCAGGCCGGAAATCTTATAGGTACTCATAATCTTTTGAACCTCGGCCACCGACTGAAACTGGTTGACGGTGATGGGATCAATGATCATACCCGATTCCGATTTTTTCACCTTTTCCACTTCGAGAACCTGCTGCTCAATACTCATATTCTTGTGAATGATACCAATGCCTCCCTCTCGAGCCATGGCAATGGCTGCCCGATGCTCGGTCACGGTGTCCATCGCCGCGCTGACAAGCGGTGCATTGAGCGAGATTGCATTGGTCAACCTGGTAGCCAGGGAAACTTTACTGGGAATGACTTCCGAGGCGGCCGGGACAAGCAACAGATCATCGAACGTTAACGCCAATTCAATACTCTCAGGTAACATAAGTCGGCTCCTTTTTCCGATTAGTAGTATAATAACAGGCAAAGGCGAGGAAAAAGAAATACCGGTCGGACTGATACGCGTGACCGGCTATTAGGATCCATGCCTGTACAATACAGTATTATTCAATGTTGCAGCAAGAAAGATAACGTAGTATTTTCCGAAGTTCTTGTTCTCCGAAAACACGTACATATAGTATCTAACAGTATCAGTTTGCAGAGAATTTTCACTCCCGGGAGGAGAATACATACTACATGATCATCTCAATCAATCCAGACAACCCTCAGCAACGGTTGATCGATCAGGTCGTCCAGCAACTCATTAACGGGGCAACGATATGCTATCCAACCGACACAGGATATGGCATCGGCTGTGATATGTTCAACCAGAGGGCCATCAAAAAAATAATTCAGATAAAGCAGCGGCCCAAAGACAAACCTTTTACGTTCATGTGCTCCAGTCTGAAAAACATCAGCGAGTACGCCCATGTCTCCAACAGCGCCTATCGGCTGCTGAAAAAGAACCTTCCCGGCCCCTACACCTTTGTTCTGCCCGGAACGAAGCTTGTTCCCAAGCTTATGTCATCAAAGCAAAAAACCGTTGGTATCCGGGTACCGGATTCAGCAATTTGTTCTCTTTTGCTGGATACATTGGGAAACCCAATCATCAACACTAGCATACCATACGAAAACGA
The DNA here is from genome assembly GCA_964446655.1 of uncultured Desulfopila sp. Taxonomy (GTDB): domain Bacteria; phylum Desulfobacterota; class Desulfobulbia; order Desulfobulbales; family Desulfocapsaceae; genus Desulfopila_A. The sequence goes on along the minus strand of CAYUPL010000016.1, from coordinate 14,443 downwards.
CCCTCCTCCCACTGAGGCCTATGCAATAGAAATGCTCATTGGAAACAGGGTCGATGTGATTATTGATGGAGGACCTGTTTACCCCGATCCCTCATCCGTCATCGATCTTACCGGCGACACTCCCAGTATTCTGCGCGAGGGCAAGGGAGACGTTACTCTGTTTTACTGATAAGAGACTCTTTCAGAGACTTACTCATGGTAAAATGGAGCGTCTTCCTCTCCGGGATATCCATAACGATACCGGTTCGCGGATTTTTGGTACTGCGCGCCTTTCTTTTTCTGGTGGAAAAACTGCCGAAACCGCGAAGCTCCACTCTGCGGTTTTCCGCCAGCGCTTCTCCCATGGTATCGAGAATGATATCAAGAGCCATTCCGACATCCTGCTTCTGCAACGACAATTCTTCACTTACTTTATCAATCAGATCTTTCTTCAACATACCTGCAAACCCATCCATGCTTCATTGGCATAATGCCTTTTATGATATTAAAAAAAAAGTTGTTTTACCGAATTACTCCGGCAAAACAACTTTTTACCTTCATGGAACCCGCGCCGGTCCCTTATTCGTCCTCGGACTGGCTACCTTCCGCCGCGGCTTTCAGTAAATCGCCAAAAGTAGAAGGAGATGAACCGGCAGCGTTTTCTTCTTTCTTTTTCAGTTTTTCAACGGCCTGCTCCTCACCTTCATCCTCAAGGGTTTTTATGGAAAGACCGATTTTTCTGTCTTTTGCCGAGACGTTGATGACAATAGCCTTCAGAGTGTCGCCAACCTGGTACATTCCCACAGGAGTCTTGACTTTATCCTTGCTGATCTCGGATACATGCACAAGACCTTCAATGCCTTCTTCGAGTTTCACAAAAACACCGAAATCAGTAACATTGGTTATTTCGCCCTCCACAACCGTACCGGATGGATAGTTGTTATAGGCCTCCTGCCAGGGATCAGGAACAAGCTGCTTCACGCCAAGAGAAAAGCGTTCGTTTTCTTTATCAATTTTCAGGACAACCGCCTGGATGGTTTCACCCTTGGTATATTTCTCCGACGGATGTTTGATCCGCTCAGTCCAGGAGAGATCGGAAACATGGATAAGACCATCAATACCTTCCTCAATTCCTATAAATACACCAAAGTCCGTGATGTTTTTGATTTTTCCTTCAATGATGGAACCAACCGGGTAATTTTCGGTAACCAAATCCCAGGGATTCTGCTGCAGCTGCTTCATGCCGAGAGAGATCCGCTTGGTCTCAGGTTCGATATTCAGAACCATAACCTCGATCCGGTCTCCCACAGTAACCATTTTGGAAGGATGACGGGGTTTTTTCGACCAGGTCATCTCAGAGACATGAATAAGGCCTTCAACACCTTCTTCAAGTTCTACAAAGACACCATAATCCGTTATTGAAACAGCGGTACCGACGGTCTTCTCGCCGACTGGATACCTGTCGGCCACCGTAGCCCAGGGATCTTCACGCAACTGTTTGACACCAAGAGAAACCCTGTCGTTATCGCGGTCATATTTCAAAACCTTGACTTCAAGCTCCTGGCCGACTTTGTACAATTTCGCCGGATGCGATACCCGCCCCCAGGAAAGGTCGGTGATATGACAAAGACCGTCCATGCCGCCCATGTCGATAAAGAGCCCGTAATCGGTAATGTTGGTGATTGCTCCCTTGATGATCTGTCCCTCTTCCAGCTTGGAACGCATCTTCTCGCGCAGCTCATTCCTGGCTTCTTCCAGAATGGCACGGCGGGATATCACGACATTATTGCGTTTACGGTTAAACTTCAGGATTTTGAATTCAAATGTTTCACCTATCAGAGCATCCAGGTCTTTTACCGGGCGAAGATCAATCTGCGAGTAGGGCAGGAATGCCGGAACGCCTATATCAACAGACATTCCACCTTTGACACGGCTTTCTATTCTGCCTTCGATAGTGCCGTCGTCTTCCTGGATTTTAGCAATTTCCTCCCAGACCTTGATGGCAATGGCCTTTTCCCGGGACAGTAGAAGTCCGCCTTCTTCCTTACGTCGCTCAACAAAAACCTCGAAGGTATCACCTACCTCCACTGTTTCATCTTCTTCCAGACGGAACTCCGATTTGGCGATATAGCTTTCCGCCTTATCACCGACATCCACAAGAAAGTAGTCTTCCACGGCACCGATTATGGTACCTTTGGTAACATCGCCTACCGCGACCACCTTGTTGTTTTCTTCCATTTCGAAGAGTTCCGCAAAACTTAACTCTTCTCCGCCTGTTTCCTGGGTTGATTGGTTTAATTCTTCTGTCATGGATTTCGCTCTTTTTAGACCAAAGGCCAAATTAGGTAAAGGTTCACATTGTCCCGGAAATTCGGGTGTTCAAATAATAAAACTCAGCCACCAACAACGATGGCATCACAAACTATAAAACGACAACATATAGCAAATTTGTATCGCACTTACAAGATTTTCTTCCGCTGAAGAAAAAAAATGCCGGGTTAGGAAAGGATTTTTCCTCTTTTTTCCTTTTACCGTTGTTCTTCTCCACAGAGAAAACAGTATTACAGAATCAATACTTCGCAAGGCCGTATCCGGATCTGATCAGATTTTTCCTCGAGAAAATGGCGAAAACCAATGCAACTGCAAGGTAAAAAACAGTGCGATTCCCGGGGCAGAAACCGGACTCAGGTTTTTTTGGCGTTCCCTTTATACCCCCTGGGCCGGTTTCCTCTACCCTTTTTTCCTTGAGGGCGTCTCGGCCTACCGGGATTTTGGGGTGCAGTTCCCTTGGGTGGTTCTTGCAGCAAATGCTCGTCCGGAACACAGCATTCCAGCTTCCTTCCTATAAATTCTTCAATATCAGGAAGAACAAAGCTGTCCTCCTCACAGGCAAAACTGATGGAGACTCCGGCTGCCCCGGCCCGACCTGTTCGCCCGATCCGATGGACATAATCCTCCGGCTCGTAGGGCAGACTATAATTGACCACATGGGTTATGCCCTCCACATGGAGTCCTCTGCCCGCCACGTCAGTGGCAACCAGTACCTGTACTTTTCCTGAACGAAATCGCTCCAGGCGGTCCATTCTCTTCTTCTGCGGCACATCACCGGTTAACAGAGTACAGTCAATACCGTTTCTGCGCAATCTGTCATACAGTCTGCCGGCCTCGGATTTCTGGTTGGCAAAAACCGCCACCCGGCCACCCTCATTGCCCTGTATGAGATTATACAGAATCGGGTATTTTTCCGAACTTGTGACCAGATAGACCAGCTGATCAACACTTTCTACAGCGACCTGCTCCGGCTCGATGGCAACATTAACCGGATTCCTGCACCACTGCGAAGCCAGTCTGTTCACCTCTTCGGTTATGGTGGCCGAGAACATCAAGGTCTGTCTCGCTTTTCCCCCGGGAAGCTGGTGAACAATGCTACGGACATCCGGTATAAAGCCCATATCGAGCATGCGATCGGCCTCATCGATCACCAGTATTTCGCATTGTCGCAGATCGATTACCTTTTTCCGGCAAAAATCGAGCAGCCTTCCAGGAGTTGCCACCACTATATCACAGCTGTGCTCAGCGAAATGATCCATCTGCCTCTGATAGTCCGTGCCGCCGTATACCGCGGCTATTCTGAGATTACAATAGCGACTCAACAGTTTGGCATCCTTGGCTATCTGGATAACGAGTTCCCGCGTAGGAGCAATAACCAGAGATCTGGCCGTACCTGCCGGCATCTGCCTTTTTTGACGCAGCAGGCGAGCAATGATGGCGATGAGAAAAACCGCGGTTTTCCCTGTTCCGGTATTGGCATTGGCGACCAGATCCCTGCCCTCAAGCAGGTGCGGGATTGATTCGGCCTGAACCGCGGTGCAATACCGGAACTCAAGGTCGGAAATAGCATGCATCAGAGGCAGAGGCAAACCGATATCATGAAAACGGACCTCCCCTTCCTGCTCCTCAACCTCAAAACTTTCAAGCTGCCATTTTTTTCGTTTGGGAGGCTTGCGCCGCTCGACAACAGGTAGAGGTTCCTGCTGCCCAGGAGTATCAACCTGCAAAGCTTCTTCAGTCTGATTGTCTTGTAAATCCGGAGAGGAGGAGACAACCTTGTCATGGTCCTGTCGAAATTTCCCCGGCAAAAAAGCAAGCGACTTGCGTTTGCCACGTTGAACAGCATTCTGAATAGCGAGCCGGGTTGTACTGATAAATTGTTTTATCATGAATATTAACACCTGTAGAAACAAAGCGACAGAGTACTCCGGCCATGAAACATGGTCATGGCGGAATGTACCCTTAAAGCAATGCAGTAAAGAAAAGTTTATACGAAACCGCAGAAAACCACGGACAGGAAGCATCCATCACAGCCTGGGACAGAAGGTCACCCACAAGCGCAAAAGGAGAAAGTTCATAACACTATATCTCATTTGCCATAAACGCGCAGCTCCTCCATGAGGGGGCCGAAAAGCTCCTCATATTCCGGGATGGCCTTACGAATAATCACATTAAAATACGGAATTTCTTTTTCATTGACGACCAGATTAGCAGAATAGGCAAGCGCCTGCAGATTATAAAGCGTCTTGAATTCCTCGCCGAGCAGAGCATAAAAGACAAAACGCCTTCTTTCCATCGCCATGTTGCACATATATGCATGAAAAGGTGACGAAGCCAGCTCTTTTCCTTCATATTTCGAATGCAGAATGACACAGGAGTACTCGACAAACTGCATTTTTTCCATGGCTTCCCGCGAGTTTTTGACGATCTCCGATTTGTAGCCTATACCCTCGATACTTTCAATGACGGTATCCCGGCTATCTGAATCATCCATCAGAATCAAAGCCAGGGGGACATCTTCTATCACCTGCTCTTCATCAAAGACCCCCTCCTCGAGCCAGGAAATGTCAGGGGGCTCCGGCGGCTTGACCTTGTGGCCGGTAATGATCTTTTTTTTGCTCTCCTGTTGATCCGGTTGTTTTTTGGCCGGCACGGCAACTGAGCTATCAAGGACAATGGCACTGGAACAGCCGGGACATTTTACCCGAATGCTTTTTCCCGGCCCGAGCGCATTGATGCTCTCCAGCATTTTGCTGCTCAATTTCAATTGCTTCCCACACGCACGACAGGCTGTATTCATCTCTACCTCTTTTTTACGGGTTACCCTGAAGCCGTTCATCGAAACACTGACTCACGGAGATTTTTGCAACCTTGCTTAAAGACGGGGCCACTTCACTATAAAGACGAGCGTCCCGAGCATCTCTACAACAGGGTATCATCATCAATAACCTCTGTGAAATTCCTCTTCCTCTTCCATGGTAAGGCCTGACAAAGATGTGGTCGCTTCGCCGCGTTCCGCTTTGACCTGATCGATGCCCCTGTTCATTTCATTTCTCTGGGAGCAGTATGTCATGGCGGTTTGTTCGGAGATCACACCCTGACTGTAGAGTTCAAGGATGTGTTGATCAAAGGTGCGCATATCAAGAGCCGAACCGTTTTTAATGACGTTGTAATATGTTTTATCTTCCGATTCTCCATTGATGATAAGGTCTTTAACCCTTAAGCTGGTACAAAGAACTTCCATGGCGGCGACCCTCTCTCCGCCTACTCGGGGCAACAGTCTCTGACTGACGATCCAGCGGATTGTATCAACCAGACGATTCCTGATCTGAGGCTGTTCTTCCTGTTCAAACATACCAAGGATACGGTTGATGGTCTGTCCGGCATCAATGGTATGCAGAGTCGACATGACAAGATGGCCGGTCTCCGCGGCGGTCAATCCAATCTCCATGGTTTCCCGGTCGCGCATCTCACCAACCAGTATGACCTTGGGCGCCTGCCTCAGTGCCGCCCGCATACCGCCGGCAAAAGATATGAAGTCGTTACCCAGCTCCCGTTGATTGAAGGTCGCCTTCTTATGCGGATGCACATATTCAATGGGATCCTCAAGGGTGACGATATGTACCGCCCGATTTTCGTTTATACGGTTGAGAAGAGCGGCAAGCGAGGTGGTTTTACCGGTACCGGTGGCCCCGGTAAAAAGGATCAAGCCATTGAGCTCTCCGGCCATTTTATCAAAGGCTTTAGGAAACTGCATATTTTCTATGGACGGCACTTCGGTTTCCAGCTTTCTCAAGACCGTGGAAAAATGCCCCTTTTGGGTAAAGATATTAACCCTGAACCTGGCCTTATCACTGAGGGAGTAGGAAAGGTCACACGATCCATTCTCGACAAGGTCTCTGAGGAGCCGCTTGTTGTTGCCGATCAGGTTCATGGCAAATGTTTCCGCCTGAAAGGGGGTCAGATTTTCTACCGGCGGAGCAACCTGCACCGGTATCAACTGGCCGTCAGCCTCAACCTGCAGGCTTTTGCCGACCGTTATATTCAAGTCGGAAACATTCCTGTGCGCCTCCAACATGGTGGTAATCCAATAATCGATTTCCGGCTTTTTCATTATTTCCTCCTGAAAAAATGTGCAATCCCCCTTCCTTTCATAGTATATTGTAGCGAAAGGTACAACAATTTCATCGCATCATATCATATAATTGCATCTCCTTTCCACTAAATTGATGCATCAGCTCAACTAAAGAGGCAAGAAACATGGCAATACAACTACGCAGTGCAACCACGACTGAAGGCAGACGGATGGCCGGCGCCAGAAGCCTCTGGCGCGCCAACGGCATGACCGAAGAGCAGATGGGCAAACCCGTCATCGCCATAGTCAACTCCTTTACCCAGTTTGTGCCGGGACATGTCCACCTGCACGAAATAGGTCAGCATATCAAAAAACTTCTGGCTGAACAGGGATTTTTCGGGGCCGAATTCAACACCATCGCCATTGATGACGGCATCGCCATGGGCCATTCCGGCATGCTCTACTCCCTGCCCTCGCGCGAACTCATCGCCGACTCCGTTGAATATATGTGCAATGCTCACACCGTCGATGCCATGATCTGTATCAGCAACTGCGACAAAATCACTCCCGGAATGCTGCTGGCCGCTATGCGCCTCAATATTCCGACCATCTTCGTCTCCGGCGGACCCATGGAAGCAGGCGTTGTCGGGGATAAAAAATATGATCTGGTTGATGCCATGGTTCTGGCGGGCGATGCTTCGGTCAGTGACGCGGAAATAAGCCAAATCGAGCGCAGCGCCTGCCCGACCTGCGGCTCCTGTTCCGGTATGTTCACGGCAAACTCTATGAACTGCCTCAATGAGGCCCTGGGTCTGGCACTACCCGGCAACGGCACGGTAGTGGCAACTCACGCCAATAGAACAGGTCTCTTTGAAAAAGCGGCCTATCGCATCACGGAAATGGCCAGAGCCTGGTACGACCACGAAGATGATGCCGTTCTGCCGCGCTCGATAGCTTCCAAAAAGGCTTTCATGAATGCCATGACCCTTGATATTGCCATGGGCGGCTCCACCAACACCGTCCTTCATCTTCTTGCTGTCGCCCATGAGGCCGGGGTCGACTTCGCCATGGAAAATATTGACGCACTTTCCCGCAAGGTCCCCAACCTCTGCAAAGTCTCACCTTCCTCTTCATATCATATTGAAGACGTTAATCGTGCCGGTGGAATAGTGGCAATTCTAGGGGAGCTGAATCGGGGCGGTCTCCTCGACACCAGTGTTTCCAGGGTTGACGCCAAAAGTCTGGCGGAAACTCTCGAGAAGTGGGATCTACGTTCTCCCGCGGTGAGCGACGAGGCTAAAGCTCTCTATCTCAGCGCTCCTGCGACAAGTGGCCGGAATCTGGTTATGGGATCCCAGAAAACCATGTATAAAGAGGCCGACCTCGATCGCGCAGGCGGCTGTATCAGAGATATGGAACACTGTTACAGCAAAGAAGGCGGTCTTGCCGTCCTGTATGGCAATATTGCCGAAAACGGCTGCATTGTCAAAACTGCCGGGGTTGATCCATCCATTTTCACCTTCACCGGAACCGCCAGAGTTTTCTCTTCCCAGGAAAACGCCTGTGACGCTATTCTGCAAGGCGCCATTGCGGCAGGCGATGTAGTCATCATCCGTTACGAAGGCCCCAAAGGGGGACCGGGAATGCAGGAAATGCTCTACCCCACCTCCTATCTCAAATCAATCCATCTGGGCAAGGAATGTGCTCTGGTCACGGACGGCCGATTCTCCGGCGGCACCTCGGGACTTTCCATCGGCCATGTCTCCCCCGAAGCAGCAGCCGGTGGAGCCATTGCCCTTGTCGAAGATGGTGACACCATCGAAATCGATATCCCTGCCCGAAAAATTCACATGGCCGTCCCTGCCGAGAAACTGCGGGAAAGACGGCAGAAAGAGGAGAAAAAGGGAGAAAAAGCGTTTTACCCAACCGATCGTGACCGTAAAGTTTCCAAGGCGCTGCAAGCCTATGCCCTGCTGGCTGCCTCGGCTGACAAGGGTGCAGTCCGCCTGCTGCCGTAACTCGTGCAAAGCAACAAAAACTCCTTCACAAGTTGGTGTGAATGTGTTTACAATAGCCATAGTCTGCGCCTGCCTCCGAGGACCAAACCTTGAGGTCAACGAAAAGTCAGGAGCAGGGTGGTGTTTATAAACAGGCACCGGTTGAAGGGATCGAAAAAAGTGTCTTATTAATCTGGAGAATGTAGTGCAGCCGACTAACATACACAACCCTGAATATTTCCACCAAGTCATCGATTGCCAGTTTGGTTGTCCGGCACACACACGTGTGCCGGAGTATATTCGGCTCATTGCCGCCAAAAGATACGATGACGCCTATATGGTCAACTGGGAGTCAAACCTCTTCCCTGGAATCCTGGGCCGGGTCTGCGACCGTCCCTGTGAACCGGTCTGCCGCCGCGGCAGGGTCGAAGACAAGGCGGTTGCCATCTGTCGCCTCAAACGCGTCTGTGCCGACAACAAGGGTGACATCAGAAAGCGTCTACCCGTCATACCGGAGGAGAAAAACGGTAAAAAAATCGCCCTAATCGGCGCCGGCCCGGCCTCGCTCACCGTGGCAGCCGACCTGATGCCCCTTGGCTATGAGATTGATCTGTTCGACGACCAGAAAGAGGCCGGCGGATTCATGAGAAGTCAGGTGCCCTCCTTCAGGCTGCCCAAAAAAGTGCTCGACGAAGAGATCAACTATATTCTCGACATGGGCGTTAAAACCTTCTTCGACACCTATATACAATCGATGAAGGATTTTCTCCTGAAGGGATATGACGCCATCTTCGTCGGTACAGGCGCACCGCGAGGAAAAGATTTGGATCTGCCCGGGCGCCGGGAAGGAGACAATGCCATTCATATCGGCATCAACTGGCTGGCCGGAGTGCAGTACGGCCATACCAAAAAAGTGGGACCCAGAACGCTGGTTATCGGCGGCGGTAATACGGCCATGGATTGCTGCCGTACGGCGCGCCGGCTCGGCGGTGACAGCGTCAGCATCATCATCCGCGGTCCACAGGAGAAAATGAAGGCCTCTCCCTGGGAAATAGAAGATGCTCTGCGCGAAGACGTGCCCATCATGGAATACCTCAGCCCCCTAGAATATGTCTGTGAAAACGGCAGGCTGAAGGGCATGCTGTTTGAACATTCAGCCGGTAGTCCCAGAGAAGGAGAGGAGCCCTTACTGCTCGAGTGCGACGATGTCCTGCTGGCAATCGGCCAGCAGAATGCCTTTCCCTGGATTGAAAAAGATGCGGGCCTGGACATTAACGACACCGGTCGCCCCTATGTCGACCCTATCACCTTTCAGTCCAATTTGAAGCATGTATTCTTTGGCGGCGATGCCGCCTTCGGACCGGAAAACGTTATAACCGCCGTTGCCCATGGGCATGAAGCGGCTCTGTCCATCGACCTTTTTCTGCGGGGAGAAGACCTCTACAAGCGGCCACGGCCGACAACTTCTCTTGCCGGGCAAAAGCTGGGTTACCACGACTGGGCCTACCACAGCGAAGTAACAGAATCAATTCGACAGGAAGTACCGTTGGCCTCGAAGGCAAAATCCATTAAGGACCGCCTTCTCGAGGTGGAGCTCGGTTTTGATGAAAATATCGGCCTTAAAGAGGCGCTGCGCTGCATCAACTGCGACATACAAACGGTTTTTGATGTGCAGAAATGTATCGAATGTGATGCCTGTGTCGATATATGCCCAACCTCCTGCATCAACTTTCTTGCCGGTGGTACGGAAGAAGATTTACGGCAACGCCTGATAATACCGGCCCGCAACATCACCCAGGCCCTTTATGTCTCCGACATTCTCCCCACCGGCAGAATCATGGCCAAGGACGAAGATGTCTGCCTGCACTGTGGTCTTTGTGCCGAGCGATGCCCGACGGCGGCCTGGGATATGCAGAAATACACCTATATCATAGCCAAGGCAGGTCAAAAATGATAAAAATCAAGGGGATCAACAACTTTGTTATTCGCTTTGCCAATGTAAACGGCTCAGGATCCGCCAGTGCCAATAATCTTTTCGCCAAAGCAATTTTTAAAATGGGCGTTCCCGTCAGCCCGAAAAACATTTTCCCTTCAAACATTCAGGGCCTGCCGACCTGGTACGAAGTGAGGATCAGCGAAGACGGCTATCTCGGCAGAAGAGAAGGCTATGATTTTGTTGTTGCCGTCAATGGCCAGACCATGCGGGATGACTATGAAAATCTGCTGACGGGCGGTTACTTTTTCTACGATTCAACCCGTCCGCTGCCCGACAACTATGACCGCACCGACATTACGGTCATCGGGGTGCCTTTGACGGAGATATGCAACAGAGAAATCAGCAATCCCAGATTACGCCAGCTTCTGAAAAACATTATCTACGTCGGGTCCCTGGCATATCTCCTTGATATGGAGATCGCCTTACTGACCGACGCGGTACAAAAACAGTTCAAGAAAAAACCGGCGCTCGCCGAACCAAATATTCTCGCTCTGGAGCTTGGTTACAATTATACGGCGGAACACTATCCCGCCAGCTGTGCATTAACAATTCACCCCAGCAAAAAACTGACGGATCACATCATCATGGACGGCAACAGTGCCGTTGGACTGGGAGCAGTCTATGGTGGCGCAACGGTCACCGGATGGTATCCCATCACCCCTTCCACCTCGGTGATCGAGGCCTTCAGCCGTTTCGCCGGCAAACACCGCCTCGATGACACCGGCAAACAGAAAGCCGCCATAATCCAGGCCGAAGACGAACTGGCTGCGCTGGGTATTGCCATTGGTGCCTGCTGGATGGGCGCCCGCGGATTCACGGCAACCTCCGGCCCGGGTATCTCGTTGATGAACGAGTTTCTCGGCCTCGCCTATTTCGCTGAAATCCCGGTGGTGCTGGTTGATGTACAGCGGGCCGGTCCAAGTACCGGTATGCCGACCCGAACCCAGCAGTCCGATGTTCTTCTCTGCGCCTATGCCTCCCATGGCGACACCAGACATGTCCTGTTGTTTCCAAGCGATCCGCACGAATGTTTTACCATGACGGTGGAGAGTTTTGACCTGGCCGAACAGCTCCAGACCCCCGTCATTATCATGAGCGATCTCGATCTCGGTATGAACGACCATATCTGCCGGCCGATGCAGTGGGATGATACCCGCACCTACAAACGCGGCAAGGTTCTCAGTGGAGCACAACTTGAGGCCTTGCCGGAAAAATGGGGCCGGTATCTCGACATCGATGGGGACGGTATCTGCTACAGAACCTATCCGGGCACCCATCCGGAACTCGGTTCATACTTCACCAGGGGCTCCTCGCATAACGAATACGCGGCCTACACCGAGGACCACAATGCGTACAGGCGGAGCATGCTGCGCCTGAATGTAAAGTGGGAAACAGCCAGGACAATGGTGCCGGGACCGTCTATTGAGATCCACAACCGGAACGCAGAGTTTGGCATTATTTATTTCGGTTCAAGCACGGCAGCCGCCCAGGAGGCGGTGGACGGCCTCAACCGGACAGACAAGCGTTACAATACCATGCGATTACGAGCCTTTCCCTTCTCGGACGAAGTCGCTGATTTCATCAACAGTCACACAACTATTTTTGTAATCGAACAGAATCGTGATGGCCAGATGCGTCAGCTCCTTATAAACGAATGCGCTCTTGCCGCAGAGAAGCTTGTCTCCATTGTCTGTTTCGACGGTCTGCCCATCACGGCCACTCACATTTCTCAGTCCATCGAAAAATGGCTGGACTCTGCTGCAGGCAGTATTACCAAACCAAAACCACGCCAGGGAGGCAGCAAATGACCTATCGTCGACCAACATTCCGCCATCCGGACCTGCCCAAAAACTCTGTCGGCTACACCAAGAGAGATTACGAAGGTGCGATTTCGACACTCTGCGCCGGCTGCGGCCATGACTCCATCAGTAACGCCATCATCCAGGCATGTTACGAACTTTCTCTGGAGCCGCACCGGGTTGCCAAGCTGTCCGGGATAGGATGCTCCTCCAAGACACCGGCCTATTTTCTCGGCAAATCGCATGGCTTCAACTCCGTCCACGGCCGGATGCCTTCGGTGGCCACCGGCGCCAACATGGCCAACAGAGACCTTACCTACATCGGCGTCTCCGGGGATGGTGATACGGCTTCCATCGGGATGGGCCAGTTTGCCCATATCATTCGACGGAACCTCAACATGACCTATATCGTCATGAACAACGGCTGTTATGGGCTGACAAAAGGGCAAGACTCCGCCACCGCGGACCGCGGTTCGGCCGGTAAAAAAGGGGTCCCCAACCCCTATGAGGCTATCGATCTCTGCGAAATGGCCATTCAACTGGGCTCGGGATTTGTGGCTCGCAGTTTTTCAGGCGATAAAGAGCAACTTGTCCCCCTTATCAAAGCGGCGATCGCCCATAAAGGATTTTCTCTCCTTGATGTGATCTCCCCCTGCGTCACCTTCAATAACAGCGACACCTCCACCAAAAGCTACCAATGGGTGCGCGATCATATGGAAGCCACGGGGAACCTCGACTTTATCCCTCTCAGACAGGAAATCACCACACAATACGAAGAGGGCACCGTCACCCCCGTGACCCTGCACGACGGCAGCGTCATCAATCTCTACAAAAAGACCGCCGATGCCATCGATGTCACCTCACGGCGCTCGGCCATCGATGCTCTCGAACAACACCGTGAACAGCAGCAGATACTCACAGGACTCCTCCACATCGATGAACAACTAGGCGACACTCACGATATCCTGGGCACCTGTGAAAAGCCCCTTTATTCCCTGGAAGAAAAAGATCTCTGCCCAGGTGCAGCAGTTCTCCAACAAATACTTGAAAATTACCGTTAATGTCGGTAAATACCCACCCATTACCTGTTACTCATAATTTCTTATCCAGGAGAAAATACGATGAAAAAATGGATCGCATTTTGTGTTGCGCTGTTGTTTACGGCCACACCGGCCATAGCGGAAGAAACGGTAAAATGGAAACTTGCCATGACCTGGCCCAGCACCCTGACACCATTGGTCTCACCCCCAATAAAAATGGCTCAGATAATCAGTGACATGACCGATGGTAAATTCATCATCAGAATTGACGGGGCCGAAAAACATAAGGCAGCTCTGGGAATTCTTGACATGGTCAAGGGCGGTCAGTACGAAATAGGGCACAGCGCCTCCTATTACTGGAAGGGCAAAGACATTACCACCACCATCTTCACCACCGTCCCTTTCGGCATGACAGCAGCCGAACAGAGCGCCTGGCTCTATTACGGCGGGGGCATGGAACTCATGCAGAGATGTTATGATAAATTTGACGTCTACGCTTTCCCCGGCGGCAATACCGGTGTACAGATGGGCGGTTGGTTCAGAAAAGAGATAGCCTCCCTTGACGACCTGAACGGCTTAAAGATGCGCATCCCCGGACTCGCCGGTGAGGTATTTGCGAGGCTTGGCGTTAACGTCACCAATATCCCGGCCGGCGAACTCTACACTTCCCTTGACCGTGGCACCATCGATGCACTCGAATGGGTCGGTCCGGCCATGGATATCCGCATGGGATTCCATAAAATCGCTCCCTATTATTACACCGGCTGGCACGAACCGGCATCCGACATGCAATTTCTCATAAATAAAAGAGAATTTGATAAATTACCTCAATCGTATCAGGTTGCCCTCAAAACAGCCATGCAGGCGGTAAGCGCCGACATGTACGCCGAAAACTTTGCCGACAGTGCCGAGGCCTGGGCCCAGATGAAAGAGGAGTACCCCGGCATCATGGTGAAAAAGTTTCCCGAGGAGGTTTTGGCCAAGATGAAAGAAGAAACCGACAACGTCTTGAACGGTTATGCCGAACAGGATGCCCTCTTCAAGGAAGTCCTGACTTCACAGCGTGACTTCATGGCCAAAGCGAGGCAATGGACCACCATATCGGATTATTACTATCTGCAGACATCTGCCGCGGTTCAAGAGTAAAATCGCTACTGTTTTATCAGCGGGGATATGGAGATGAGAGCAGACCATATCTCCGCCTCCTCCGTTTTTGTCCAGCACTT
>CAYUPL010000015.1:0-65414 GCA_964446655.1 uncultured Desulfopila sp. | reverse complement strand
CTAGTGCAAAAAGCGCAATAAGCAGATATGAGCAGGGGTGACCTGTGTCTGACGATCAGGCTATTATCGGGTCTTATCTCACCAAAGGATATCCTGATTCTCTCAGGGCTGTATATCCACCATCGAGGATATAGACCGTTTCGAAGCCGTTTTCCTTGAATATGGGCAGAGACACGGCGACCCTGTTAACGGTATTGCAGTAGATAAGCAGCGCTCTGTTCCTGTCCAGCTTTACAACAGAGCGGTCCAGGGTCTGCAGCGGCAGATTCACTGCTCCGGCGAGATGTCCGGTCTTGAATTCCATGGGGGTGCGAATGTCAACAATTGCCGGGTCGTTGTCTGCCAGGAAAGTATCAAGCTGTGCCACCCTCAGCCATACACCATACTGCTGATCACTCTGTCGTGTTGCTCCGATGAGTGAGACGGAGAAGACTGTCAGCAACGCCGCTATAATCCAAATAATGGTTTTCATGCTACTCCCTGTCGTTTATTGGTTCAACTTTCAGGGTAAACATTTTTTTGCTGATTACAAACAAAAAGGGAGCATCTCATGGCAAGATACTCCCTTACAACAACCAGATTTTCTTTGAACAGCGTCGCTACATTGCCTTGGAGGCCTTCAAACGAGCCAATGCTCTCTGCAAGGCCGCTTCGGCCCTGGTTCGGTTCAAGCTTTCATCGTGCTGGGCGGCCTGAGCCAGTCGCTTTTCTGCTCTTTCTTTTGCCTTCATGGCACGATCAACATCAATCTGTCGGCCATATTCGGCACTCTCAACCAGGAAAGTGATTTTATTATTGGACACCTCACAGAATCCTCCGCTGATCATCAGGTTTTCTCTTTTTCTGTCTTTTTCATAGGTCAAAAGACCGATTTTGACGGTAGAAAGAAAAGGCGCGTGATTAGCGAGTACACCAAAATCACCTCCGTATCCCGGAGCATTGACGATATCGACATCGTCATTGACTATTGCTCCAGTGGGAGTGACCACTTCTAATCGTATCTGCTGTGCCATTGATTTGACTCCTTCGAATTGAGATTATGCTTCTTTCTTGGATTTAGCTATAGCCTCATCAATGGAACCTACCATATAAAAAGCATTCTCAGGCATATCATCATGCTTCCCTTCAAGGATCTCTTTAAATCCCTGAACCGTATCGGCTACCTTTACAAATTTTCCAGGCATGCCGGTAAATACCTCTGCTACCGTAAATGGCTGCGACAGATAGCGCTGGATCTTCCGAGCACGGGAAACGAGGAGCTGATCTTCTTCTGAAAGCTCATCCATACCAAGAATGGCAATGATGTCTTGAAGATCTTTATATTTCTGCAAAGACACCTGTACGCCACGAGCGACATCATAATGTTCCTGACCGATAACATTGGGATCAAGAATCCTTGAGGTTGAATCAAGAGGATCAACCGCCGGATAAATACCAAGCTCAGCAATCTGACGGGAAAGAACAACGGTACCATCAAGATGCGCAAAGGTGGTTGCAGGAGCAGGGTCCGTCAAGTCGTCTGCAGGAACGTAAACACACTGTACCGCTGTGATCGATCCTTTGGTTGTAGAGGTAATACGTTCCTGAAGCGCACCAAGGTCCGTGGCGAGAGTAGGCTGATACCCAACCGCTGAAGGAATACGACCAAGAAGAGCGGAAACCTCGGAACCGGCTTGGGTAAAACGGAAGATGTTATCGACAAAGAAAAGAACGTCCTGGCCCTGCTCATCACGGAAATATTCAGCAGCGGTCAAACCGGTCAAGGCAACACGGGCACGGGCGCCTGGAGGCTCGGTCATCTGGCCGTATACCAGTGCGGCTTTGGGGAGAACACCTGACTCTTTCATCTCATGGTACAGGTCGTTTCCTTCACGGGTACGCTCACCGACACCACAGAAAACAGAAATACCACCATGATGCATGGCGATATTATTAACCATTTCCATCATGATAACGGTCTTACCACATCCGGCGCCACCGAAGAGGCCCATTTTTCCCCCAAGTGGAAATGGGACCAGAAGATCAATTACCTTGATTCCGGTCTCGAGAACACGAACTTCGGTATCCTGCTCGGTAAATAAAGGTGCAGGACGATGGATTTTCATGTTGTTCTCGGACACGATCGGTCCTAAACCGTCAACAGGCCGACCAACGACATTCATAATACGTCCAAGGGCGGGCTCACCAACCGGAATGGTGATGGGCTCTCCGCTATCTCGAACTTCCATGCCCCTGACAAGACCATCAGTCTGGTCCATGGCGATACAACGACAGGCGTTATCGCCAAGATGCTGAGCCACTTCAATAACGAGGTTGTCTGCTTCATCGGAAATACCAGGGTTGCTGACATACAATGCACTCATGATATTCGGGAGATTGCCGGCATCGAATGCCACGTCTACGACAGGTCCGATGACCTGAATTACTTTTCCTTTTCTTTGCTCACTCATAGGGCCTTACCCCTCCTTAAAAGGTCTAAGTTTTATACGATTTTGAATATATTATTTAAGGGCTTCGGCACCGCCAACAATATCCATGAGTTCTGCTGTAATGGCGGCCTGGCGAGCCTTGTTATATACAATCGTCAGATGATCCACAATGTCCTTACATGCATTGGTGGCGTTATCCATGGCGGTCATACGGGCAGCGTGCTCACTGGCACCTACTTCGAGCATGGCATGATACACCATGACATTGAGATAGAGCGGTTGCAGCACATCCATGATTTCTTCGGTGGAAGGTTCATAGATGTACTCGCCGGAGATCTTCTTTACGCTTTCTTCACTTTCAATAGGCTGTATAGGAAGAAAACTTTTCAGAGCAGGCTTTTGCACGGCCACGGACTGAAACCGGCCATAGATAATTTCCACTTTATCGGCATGTCCGTCGAGAAAGTTTTTGGAAACATCACTTGCTATTTCACGCGCGTTGAACATCTGAAAAGAGCTCATGATATCAGGAAAATTCTTTCTCACCTTTCCTGTCTTCCGCAGCACCTGATAGCCTTTTTTGCCGACACAGACAATGCTGACCTTTTTCCCGTTTTTTTCATATTCCGCCATGGTTTTCTCCACCATGCGCACAATGTTCGAATTGAAGGATCCGCACAGTCCGCGATCGGAGGTTACCACAACGAGCTCAACGGTTTGTACCTCCCGGTTTTCCATAAGAGGAAAACTGGTGGTATTGGCGCCTCCGGAGAGATTGGACATCGCTTCGTTGAACTTGGATGTGTAGGGCCGGAAGGCCTCCATTTTCTCCTGAGCTCCCCGGAGTCTTGCCGAGGCGACCATATTCATGGCCTTGGTGATCTGGGCTGTCTTTTTGACACCCTGGATCTTGGTTTGAACGTCTTTTAAACTGGGCATAGCTTGGACCTATCTTTGATTAGTTAAGACCCTTGGTTGCCTTGAATGTTTCACCAAAGCTGGTCAGTGCTTTATTCAGTTTCTCTTTGATTGGACCTGTGAACTCTTCCTGTTCTTTCAAATCAGCAAAGATTGAGGGATCGTTGGACTCGATATAATTATAGAGTTCCTGCTCATAATCGGCCAGGGTGTTTACAGGCAGTTTATCGAGGTAGCCATTGGCACCGGCATAAATGATCGTTACCTGTTTTTGCATCGGCAGCGGCTGGTACTGGGGCTGTTTCAGGATTTCCACCAGACGCTCACCCCTGGTGAGCTGAGCCTGTGTTTTGGCATCGAGATCTGAACCAAAAGCTGCGAAAGCGGCAAGCTCGCGATACTGAGCAAGGTCGAGGCGAAGGGTACCGGCAACCTGTTTCATGGCTTTTACCTGAGCGGCGCCACCAACACGGGAAACTGAGAGACCGACATTGATTGCAGGGCGAACACCTGAGAAGAACAGGTTCGGCTCAAGATATACCTGACCGTCGGTAATTGAAATAACGTTTGTGGGGATAAATGCGGAAACGTCACCAGCCTGCGTCTCGATAATCGGCAAAGCTGTCAGTGACCCTGCGCCAAGCTCATCGTTTACCTTGGCTGCCCGCTCAAGAAGTCGTGAGTGATTGAAGAAAATATCACCAGGATAGGCTTCACGTCCTGGGGGACGTCGAAGAAGCAGAGAAAGTTCACGGTAGGCAACGGCCTGTTTGGAAAGATCATCATAGATAATCAAGGCATGCTGTCCATTGTCACGAAAATATTCGCCCATGGCACATCCGGCAAAGGGAGCGATATACTGCATCGGCGCGGGATCAGAAGCACATGCCGCTACGACGGTGGTATATTCCATGGCGCCATGTTTTCGCAGTGCCTCGACAACCAGGGCAACGGTGGATTTTTTCTGACCAACAGCTACATAGATACAGTGAATGTCAGTATCTTTCTGAGCGATGATTGCATCGACGCACAGTGCGGTTTTACCGATCTGACGGTCGCCGATAACAAGCTCACGCTGGCCTCTGCCGACGGGAGTCATGGCGTCAACGGCTTTAGCGCCGGTATAGCATGGCTCATGGACACCTTTACGGGCAATAACGCCTGGGGCCAGAACCTCAATTTTGGAAGTCAGCTTGGAATCGATGGGACCAAGACCGTCGATGGGGAAACCGATACCGTCAACAACGCGGCCTTCCATTTCCGGTCCTACGGGAACTTCAGCAATACGGCCGGTGCGCTTGACGATGTCGCCTTCCTTGATTTTATCGACGCTGCCCAATACGGCACAACCGACGTTATCTTCCTCGAGGTTGAGAGCAAGTCCCATGATTCCGCCGGGAAACTCAAGCAGCTCCATGGCCATACAGTTCTGCACTCCATATACGCGAGCAATACCGTCACCAACAGAGATTACAGTCCCTGTTTCATTCAGGTCAATGCTGGTCTCGTACTCTCCAATCTGGTCTTTGATAATCTGACTAATTTCTTCGGCTTTGATCTGCATCTATTCTCTCCCCTTAATGGAATCTTTTAAACCTGCAAGTTGTGTTTTGATACTGCCGTCCAGTACTAGATCTCCAACCTTGGCAACAATCCCACCGATAAGAGACGGGTCGACACTGGTGGACAGCTCCACTTTCTTGCCTGTTAACTTTTCAAGTGCTGCCTGAATTTTGGCTTGTAATTCATCGCTCAACTCTACTGCTGAAGTAACGGAGCCGTGACTGATGTTTTTCTCCTCATCAACCATCGCCTGAAATTCTTCAGCGATCTCGGGAAGAATTTCCGCCCGTTTTTTCTCTACCAGCAGATTAAGGAAATTGGCTGAAACCTTATCGACACCGATGGAATCGATCAGACCTGCCATCACCTTTTCTCTGACATCAATGGGGTAGAGGGGGTTCGTCAGAGCATCAGCAACTTCCGGAGTAGATGTATAAAGCCCCGCGACTCCCTGGAGAATCTCGTTATAGGCCTCATACGCATCATTTTCTTTGCCGACGGCAAATAAAGCCTTGGCGTATCTTCGTGCTAGAATTGTCTGTTTCACTGTACGGCCCCTACTTTTTCTAAGTAATCTTCGATAATCTTCACCTGATCTTCGGGGGTGAGATTCTTAACGATTAACTCCTCGGCCATGGCAGCAGCCTGATCCGCTATATCATTTTTGAGCTGACGACGGGCCACCATGATTTCATTTTGAGCTGTCATCTCAGCCTGGCGTTTAATGTCGGCAGCTGCCTGCTCGGCCTTCTCTATGATTTTAACCTTTTCGATTTCCGCTTGAGCGAGGGCCTTCTCGACGATGGAATCTATCTCTTTCTCCATGCCTGCCAGCTTTGCCTCAAATTGGCGATAGGATGTCTCCGCCTCTTCTTTTCTCGCTTCCAGATCTTCGATATCATCCTTGATTTTATTCTGTCGTCCAGCCAGTGCCGCGGCTATGGGCTTGGCGCCGAATTTGACCAGAATGATCATCAGAGCGGCAAAGTTGACTACTCTCCAGAAAAGGTCCCATAATTTTTCCGACGAAAGACTATCTCCTGCCGCCCAGGCTGAAGTTACGGCCAAAGTAAGCACGAGCATCACTGCGCCAAGGACTATTGCGCTGCTGTTCTGTTTTACTCCTCGCATTTTTAGAGACTCCTTCCAAGAATTTTTCCTGCCATGGCGGATGCAAAACCTTCGAGATTCTCCTGGAGGTTCTTTCCGGCAGTATCGACCTGGCTTTTCAATTCCGTCATTTTCTTTTTCTTCTCCGTCTCTGCTTCGGTCTTTATTGCAGAAAACTTCTCGTTCCCGACTGCAGCAGCTTCCGCCCTGGCGGCATCGAGAGCCGCTTTTGCTTTGCCGGATGCCAAAGCCATTTTTTTATCCACTTCTTCCTGACGGAGACGCGCGTGTTTTTTGAATCTTTCGATTTCCCCCTCCATCCCCTTCATCTTTTTGGATCTTTCGCGTAAAATCCCAAGCACAGGCTTGTACAGAACTTTATTCAGAATAAACATCAGAATAATGATGTTGATAATCTGAAAAATTAAGGTGTTGTCCATCGTAATCATGTTTACACGCTCCCGATCGGCTTAGATAAATAGAGTAATAACATCCGTATTCGCGGATGACGACATACTTTTGATAGAT
Organism: uncultured Desulfopila sp.; assembly: GCA_964446655.1. GTDB lineage: Bacteria > Desulfobacterota > Desulfobulbia > Desulfobulbales > Desulfocapsaceae > Desulfopila_A. The sequence continues at coordinate 58,866 of CAYUPL010000015.1, read as the reverse complement.
ACATCAGCGCAAGTAGACGTATGCATGATAATCCAGTACTAAAATGAATGACCATTCACAACGAGAAAAACCTTTACTGCAAATATTCTCAGGTGTCAACTAATTTATATATGGCTGAGACTTAACTCTAAAAATGTTGGTCCATTTTCGTTCACCGGCAGTCCTGCTGATGGCCGAACGACACAAATCCTAACTTCTTAAGATGTCAGCCACGTTTTGCGGCACAGAGCGAATGGCCTCACCTATTTTATCAATCAGGTTGCCGCCTGCCTGGGCCATATCAGGTCGACCGCCGCCTTTACCGCCAACGATTTTGGCAGCTCTGTTGACAATATCTCCCGCTGCAATTCTTCCGGTGAGATCCTTGGTGACTATTGCCAGTAAAGCAGCCTTGCCGTTGATAACTCCTCCCAGAACGGCGACACCGCTTTCAAGGCGATCCCTTACTTTGTCGCCAACCTCCCGCAGGGTTTTGGAACTGTCCAGAACAATTTCGGCAGATACGACTTTGATTCCTTCTACTTCCACGGCATTTTTCAGAAGGCTGTCGAGGTCGGAGCCGGCAATTTCACGGGAAAGCTCCGCAACCTGTTTTTCCAGTCGTTTTTGTTCTTCAAGAATGCTGTCTATTTTCTCCTGCAGTCCGCTGGGCTGCACATTGAGAAGATCACAAAGTTGTGCCTCTCTTTGACAGGTCTGTGCCAGTAGATCATATGCCGGTCGACCGGAAATTGCCTCTATTCGTCTAATCCCTGAAGCTATGCCGTTTTCGGCCAGAATTTTGAATAGCCCAATCTCTCCGGTTGCGCTGACATGAGTACCGCCGCACAGCTCTTTGCTGAATTCACTCAACGAAACTACCCGCACTTCGTCACCATATTTTTCACCAAACAGGGCGGTCGCCCCTTCGGCGACTGCGGCATCACGACTCAAAAGCCTGGTGTTAGTCGTTATGTTTTCCCGAATCTTGGCATTAACCAGTGCTTCAATGCGAAGGATCTCGTCTTCGGTCAGGGGGGAAAAGTGTGTAAAGTCAAAGCGAAGCCGTTCTGGACCTACCAGAGAGCCGGCCTGCTTGACGTGGTCCCCCAGCGTTTCTCGCAGGGCTGCGTGGAGCAGATGCGTGGCAGTATGGTTGGCAGCGGTTTCTTTCCTGTCGGATTCCAGAACCTGCATCACCACAGGCTGTCCGGGTACAAGCTCACCTGCAACAACGCGGATAACATGAAGAACCAGATCTCCTTCGGATATGGTGGTCAGCACCTCTGCCGAACCATCCGCCCAGCTGATCATTCCTCGATCTCCCTGCTGCCCGCCCGATTCAGCATAAAACGGTGTTATGGGTGAACAGAGTTGCCCCTGCCGGCCGGCATCAAGTTTATCAAGGGCATTGCCGGTTTCGTCAAGCAGCACCTCAGCCACGCTGTCCGTCCTGAGTTTATCATAACCCAGAAATTCGACTTTATAGCCCTGTTTCACCAAAGTTTTCACCCCTTCACCGCGCAGTCGCATACCCTCGCCTTTACGACCGGCTCTAGACTTGGCTCGCTGACTTTCCATGGCCTCGGTAAAACCTGCCTCGTCAAAACCGATACCACGCTCGAGCGAAATATCCCGGACAATATCGACGGGAAAACCATAGGTGTCGTACAGCTTGAAAATAAAGTCTCCAGGGATGTTTTTTTCCGTACTTTTTGCCAGGCGCGCCACCTCTTCATCAAGCAGGATAAGGCCATGTTCAAGCGTCTCGAGAAAGCGCTCTTCCTCCTTATTGACCACTTTTTTCAACAGCCCCTCGGAGTCGTTGAGGTGCGGATAGGCCTCTTTCATGGAATGAGTAACAACAGCAGTAACCTCGTCCAGGAATGGTTTTTCCAATCCCAGGTTTTTGCCGAAACGAACCGCCCTTCGCATAATTCGCCGCAATACATAGCCCCGCCCCTCATTGCCCGGCAAGACGCCGTCTGCCACCAGGAAAGCAGTCGCCCGGGCATGATCGGCAATTACACGCATGGCCACGTCAATTGTGGGCTCAGTGCCATATTTTTTACCCGACAACTGCTGCAAGGTGTTTATTACCGGTGCAAACAGATCGGAATCATAATTGTTCACCTTATTCTGCAGTACCGCGGCGACTCTCTCAAGCCCCATTCCGGTATCAATACTTGGCTGCGGCAACCGTGTCATCCGGCCATCTTCGGCACGGTTGAACTGCATGAAAACAAGATTCCACAACTCCAGAAAACGGTCGCAATCACAGCCGAGTCTGCAGTCCGGTGCACCGCATCCTGCGGCAATTCCCTGGTCGATATGAATCTCTGAACACGGGCCGCAGGGACCGGTATCTCCCATGGCCCAGAAATTGTCCTTTTCACCCATGCGAACAATTCTACCGGCAGGCAACCCCTCAACTTGCTGCCAGAGCTTTTCCGCTTCATCATCGTCTTCAAAAATCGATACCCAGAGCTGCCCTTTCGGCAATTGTAACTCTTCGGTAAGAAACTCCCAGGCAAACCGGATGGCATCTTCCTTGAAATAGTCGCCAAAGCTGAAGTTCCCCAGCATCTCAAAAAAAGTATGATGCCTGGCGGTATAGCCGACATTTTCCAGGTCATTATGTTTTCCGCCTGCCCTGACGCAGCGTTGGCTTGTGGTAGCCCGGATATAGTCCCTTGTATCTTCTCCCATGAAGACCGTCTTAAACTGGACCATGCCGGCATTGGTGAAAAGCAGGGTGGGATCATCTTCCGGTACAAGTGATGAACTATCCACAATCGTATGCCCATGCCGCTTAAAATACTCTAAAAATCTCGTCCTAATCTCATTTCCTGTCATATTTTTCCGCTTCGGTTTGCTCTTTTATGTAGTAGTGACGGTGCGGCATATTGCATCGTAGACGTTCTTTTCCACACGCTGTCTCAGCTGACGATACCGACAGAGTATTACATTGCCTTATTAAATTCAATGATATAGGGAAGAACCTTCTTGAATTCCTCCGTACCCGCCTTGCCCATAAGCTCATAGATGATCATTTCCGCAGGCCCGACCACTGCGCCGAGACGACGCAACCTCTCCAGGCCAAGCTCGTGATTGGCCGGGTTTCGCGATGATACCCCATCAGCGACAATCCAGGGTATAAAACCTTTTTGCAATGCTCCCACCGCACTTTGATAGATACAGATATGGGTTTCGACCCCAACCATGATCACGGTTGAAATATCCCCCGCAAAGGAGTTTACAATACCCAGGGTAGCCGCGTTTTCGTAGGCACTGAACTCCACCTTGTCCTGCCGGGGTATCGTACCGACCAGTTCTTCGAGCTCATCCACATACGGCCCCAGCCCCTTGCGGTACTGGGTGTTCGCCAAGGCGGGGATGTTCATAACCGCGGTGCATTGCAGCATCAATTTGATCACCCTGGTGACCCTCTCTGCCTCATGGATCTGAGCCATCAGACTTTTTTGAGGATCAATTATGTGCAAACAGCAATCAGCGGGTTTCAGCAATGAATAATTGTCCATGGTCTCCTCCTGGCTATAATGAATACCATTACATTGAATACCATTGCGGTGAATACCATTTCAGCTGCAATGGAAAAATCACATTCCGTCATCTGTTTCGAATAGCGAATATCCGGACAATAAACCTTTTCTCTGCAATGAATCAAGAATATCCTGAGCCCTCTATGGAAAATTATTGGATGAGACATTCCTGTTTTACAATCGTGCAGGGATCAAAGGACAACAAACAGGCTTTGGCACACACCCCAAAAAAGGCTTTACAAAAAAAATTATGGTATTAAATTGATTACTAAAATAACCCCGAGTGTATAATAAGGATATACTATGAAAGATGAACAGATTGAAGCCGTCGCTAAAATCCTCAAGTCGATGTCTCACCCTATCCGCCTGAAGATACTCTGCCTGTTGCGTGACCGTGAACTGTCCGTTGGCGACATTCGTAACGAGGTGGAGACAACCAACGCCAATGTGTCGCAACATCTCAACATCCTCCGCAATCAGGGTATTATCGATTTCAGGAAAGATGCCAATTTCATCTATAACCGCATAAGTGATAAACGCATTCTTGAGCTGATCATGAACATGCAGCGACTCTTCTGTCCTGAGCTGGGACAATAACCACTATCTGAGGCCACCATGATTATTACCGATTGGATACATGCCATTGCAGGAACGTTCATACTTATAAGCCTCTTGCTCGGCGCTCCGGCAAGTCCTTTTTTTCACAGTACATACTGGCTGTTTTTTACCGCTTTTGTCGGCGCCAACCTTTTGCAGTTCGGTATTACCAAATTCTGCCCCTTGGCCTATATACTGAAAAGTTTTGGGGTGCCGGAACGCAGGTAAAAGAACCGGCGGCCGATAGTGCTTTCTCAAATGGGCAGAATATGCATTTCTTCCCGTGTCTCATGGTTGCCAAGCAGCAACAGGCCATTGCGCCCGTCTATCGCAACCGGGTCGCCGAATTGTATACGGTTCTCGCCAATTTCACAATACTGTCCTGCCTCATAGACCTTAAGATGCTTACAACCCACGACACAGGTCTTTTCCAGACGAACGGCAATGACCGACGCATGCGAGGTCTGCCCGCCGCGTGAAGTTATTAACCCATCCGCCATATTTATCACCCTGACGTCCTCAGGCACGGTGTCCTGCCGAAATAGAATCAGTTTGCTGTGGGGATCCTGTTTTCGTAAATCTTTTAGATTTTCTTCGGAAAAGACCGCCCTGCCCGACAAGGCTGAACCGGAAACCCCAACCCCCTTGCCGAGATAATATGTATCAAAATCGGGCGTCTCCACGAAAACATTGAGACGCTCTTTTTTCTTAATGGTGATCATATCCCGGGTCTGCAGAAGATAGAGAGCATCCGGAGAAGGTCCTTCAAAGGTAAACTCAATTTCCTGCGGATTCCAACGTTTTTCATAAACAAGGTCTCTGGCGATAGATAGAAGTTCATGATAGATCTTCGGAAAACGGATTTCCAGAGTCTCGTCAATAGCTCGACCATCCAGTTCGGCCTGCTCCACCGAGATGGCACAACTGGTGACTAAGCCGGAGACAATGTCCTCACCCTGATCACCATAGGCATAATCTCCCCACAAGGCCACCCGCTGTACTTTACGATATGGATGAGAAGTAAACAACACGCCGGATCCCGCCGAACCGGATCGATTGCCGAAGACCATTTCCTGCACGATCACTGCGGTTCCCCATGAGTTGGAGACATCCATAACTTTCCTGTAATCACAGGCCTTCTGGGTTTCCCAGGAATCCAACACCCTTTCGATGGCACCCACCAGCTGCAGCCATGGGTCCTCTGGAATAACATAGCCTCTTTGACGGACCAGCTTATGATAGGAAAGAGCCAGCTCCCGCATCTGCTCAGGGGAAAATTCTCTTTTTAATTTGACACGATGACGTCTCTTGGCTTCATCCATCAGCTCCTGAAAATCTTCTCGACGCATTCCCGAAATCATCGCCCAGGATTGCACGAATCGACGGTAGTTATCCCAACACAAATAGGCATTACCATGTTCGCGGACATGCTCGTCAATCAGCTCCTCATTAAAGCCGACATTATGAATGGTTGCCATCATACCCGGCATCGATATCGCTCCGCCGCTGCGCACCGACAGCAGCAGAGGTTTATCGGGCGAACCGTAAATTTTGCCGGTTCGCTCCTCAATCTCCGTCAGCGACGCGCGGGCGCGCTGCATAAACTCTTCTCTCGCCTTGGTAAAACCGAAGACGACATCACGACAGCGAAACACCTCGGTTGTGATAACAAAGGCGGACGGCACCGGTTTGCTGTCATTGATGAGATTGAGAAGATTAAACCCTTTATTGCCCAGATGAATAAGATTATTGGTATATGGATTCACCTTGTACAATGAGGAAATGGCCTTTTCCGGATTATAGGTCATCAGTAGATCGATTTCCCGCTTATCAAGAATGTTCTTCTGATTTTCCAGGGTCTGCAGAATACGCACAATAAAATTGTCAAGATGCTGCAGACCAAAGGTAGAGGCGATCAGATCACGGAAAAAGGCTTCCGACAGCCGGTATAGCGTAAAAGCTTTGTTATTGGCGTCAAACAGGGTTTTATATTTTGTCAGCAAATCATCACTGTCGATCTGTGGAATGATAATCGAAAGATTATTCTGGTGAATATTGGTGTAAAAAGCATAGATGATGTCTTTTACTCCCTCAGCCATTCCGCGGAAAATATCAAGATACTGGGTGTAGGAAAAACGTCTAACCTTTAAGGAGTTTTTGAGCAGCGTCAGATAGATATCGAGTCGTCTGGAAGTTATTCCATCAATCCTCAGGGCTCGAAGATAAAGATCAATACAGGTGACGACCCGATACAGGGTCGCCTGAGTGATAAAGGAGAGATTGACGGTCTCCTGCAGGTTTTCGAGATAAATATTGGCCAGGTTTTCCAGACGGAAAGTGAGACTGAGGCTGTCGAATTTCGGCTCCCGGTAGCGGCCGTATACCGAAGGAATATCAACCGCGATATGCCTTTTGTAATAGATATTCTCCTGCGCCTCAAACTGTTCCTTGGAAAGAATAATATCTTTAAGGCGCTCCAACCTCGTCAGCAATGCCTTCAAACAGGTTATGGTGTCACAGTTCTCCAGGTCTTCAAGGAGCTCGGCCATTCCCTCAATCCCGTCTTTGGAGGCCTGCAGCAACTCAGAACGCAACTCCTGAAAACCGAGATTATATTTCTTATGCAATAGCTTGTACATATGGACAAGCAGTTCAAAGCGGCGGCGCTCCCGCGCGGATAAGTCATCCTGCCTGTCGAGATACTGCCTGCATTTCCCACTTTCCCAACCCAGAATATCGTCAAAATGGGCGAGATCCTGCTCCACCGTAATCCGGGAAATAAGTTTATGCTGTTCATCAATATATTTGCCGCTCTCCCTTACCTGACTGTACACTTCTTCCGGGAGATAGGGCCTGAGCTCTTTTTTATCTCTGTTCTTCCAGAAGGAAAAGATAGCCTTGATAAAGTTAACGATGAGGTTCGAGCTTTCCACATGGCTCTGTTTTCGCAGGAAGTGAATAAGAACATCCTGACGCTTGTGCAGTTCATCAAGCTCGGTGGAGACATCCCGCAGTTCGCCTTCCGCACCGATCTCATTAAAAAAGACCGGCATCAGCTTGGTGAACTGCTTGGCCAGATTATAAATCGGCTCGATGGGATGGTTGAGCAGTTCTGTGATATCTCGCTGGAACAGATCCGTGTCTTTCACACAGGTGCCGGTCAGTTTCAGATTGATAATAAGGGCTGAAAAAAGGGTCGAGCACCACTTCGGTTCCTGCTCGATCAAGTTGAGCCAGACGCGAATATTGCCGAGATGAGCTGGATTAGTAAGAGGCTGCCAGTCCTCATCTACACCGACGACATTGGCATACTGGAAGCCGAAACGGACCACACTGAAGAGAAACGCTTCCACCATCCTGCTGTTGCCCCTGTTGAACACCTCGCCGCCCAACACCTGAATACACTGCAGCGAGGTGTGGGGATATTTTTTCACATTGGCCTTGAGCAGATCAAATGTTGTCAGGAGAAATTCCTCGATCTCCTCAAAACTCTGTTGCCTGATCAGTTGTACCAGACTGCGGTTAATCTCCCGCAAAGACTCCTCATGGATAAGATACAGCCCTTCGGTATCCATGATTTTAAAAAGAAAGAGCAGTTTCCAGTTTTCGGCAACGGGGCTGGCGCCACCGTCATCTTCACCGGATCGTCGTATTGAATCTACCGACTCGGCCAGAAGAGCCGGAATATTTTTATAGAAACGGACGATATCAACGTGGGCCGGCAACTCCAGAATCCGCCCCAGGCCGCCATGAGGATCGCTTTCAATATCGATACCCTGCAGCTTTTCTTTATACTGCAGAATCGACTCGTGACTGACGGCTGTAAAAAGATTGAGAGACCGGATCTCATCCGGTGCGGTTCCGCTGCGTTCAAGAAACCAGGGCATAGGGTCATCTTCGTCCAGCCAGTAGCTATAGTTTTTCAATAAAACAGTGCGCATCAGCGATGCCACGGGGCGATAGTCAAAGGAAACCTCGCTCTTATTTTCTGCGTCATACAGCAATGTCGCCAGCCGTTTCATGGGATGCTGGCCCTGAACAATATGCAGCATAATGGGACTTTCACCGTCCTCAAGACTCTGCATTCTCGCAAAAATCCGGTTAAGAACGGTTTCATAGCGCTGCAGGGTTTCACCGTCAAAAAGATGAATCATCTTCTCCAGCCAGGCAAGCTTGGCTTCAATTATCTGGGCGAGAAGAGTACTGTTTTTCTCCGAGTCGCCGATAGCTTCCAGAAAGATCTCGGCCAGGAGCTGCATGGCCTTAGGCCCTTGTTCATGTCGAACGAAATGATTACTGTTCCGCAGTACAAAACTCCTGAACAGCGGCATAATAAGGCCCCAGTTACGGAACGGATGACAGATCTCGTAGAGCAGGCTTTCTAAGCTTGAATGAATCCCTCTGAATTTTTTGACAACCTCGAGCAATGGCAGCAATTCGTCCGCTATCACCACCTCGCCTGCAGTTTCAAGCAGATTAGCTCGCAACGCATCGGAGTCTATGCCGATTGCCGATAATCCCGATTCTACATTGTGTTCACTCATTCCGGTTGCCTTGTGTTAAAAAAAACAGAGATAAGATGACGTAATCCTGATCAAATTCGACATACCCCTCGATTTCAGGAGCTCTTCAAGAAACGTAATGGGGGTTGTTTATGAGAAATCCGGGTTAAACGTATAGAGGAGGTTACCTTGCAAGCCAGGTAACCTCTAATACGGCAAGACGACGATTGCTGCTCAGTTTCCATCCCTTATTTCCATACCGGAAAACCTTCGGCTTACGACAGACACGGAACAGAGACAGCAATCCTTACTGATCTCACAAAGGTCTATTATTGTGCATATGAAGAATGAGATCCAGCATCCGGTTGGAATAGCCCCACTCATTATCATACCAGCTCATGACCTTAATGCTGTTACCGATTACTTTGGTTGACTGGCCATCGACGATGGACGACCGGGCATCTCCCTGAAAGTCGATGGAAACAAGGGGCAGATCGGAATAGCCGAGATATCGGTTACAAGCCGCCTGCAAAACCTCATTTACCTCCTGCACACTGGTTGTTCGCTCCACCTCCATGACTGCATCGACAAGAGACACATTCGGGGTTGGAACACGTACCGCCAGCCCGTCAAACTTTCCTTTCAACTCAGGAATAACCAGAGAAACCGCAGCGGCGGCTCCGGTCTTTGTGGGAATCATGGACATTGCCGCGGCACGAGCCCGGCGCAGATCTGAATGCGGGAAATCCAAAAGTCGCTGGTCGCCTGTATAGGCATGCACTGTGGTCATCAGCCCATTTTTAATACCAAAGTTGTCCAGAATCACTTTGGCAAAAGGCGCCAGACAGTTGGTCGTACAGGATGCGTTTGAAACGACATGATGTTTAAGCGGGTCATAGTCGTCTTCATTGACACCCATTACAAAGGTTTTGACATCACCTTTGGCAGGCGCTGAGATTACGACCTTTTCGGCACCGGCATCAATATGCGCACCGGCTGACTCGCCATCTTTAAAAATTCCGGTACACTCTGCTATATATTGTACACCGGCGTCACCCCAGCGAATATCAGCCGGATTTTTGTGACTGGTCACCTGGATAAAACGGCCGTCAACCACAATACCATCTTCGCTGCTTTCCACTTTCGGTCCATAAATTCCCATAATGGAGTCATATTTCAGCAGATGCGCCAATGTGGCATTATCGGTGAGATCGTTAATGGCTGTTATCTCAATATCTTTAAATACAGGATCTTGAGTCACCGCCCTGAAAATGCTTCTGCCGATTCGTCCAAATCCATTTATCCCTACTTTCACGGTCATGCGTACCACCTCCTCTTGTCTAATATGATACTATCCGACATTTTTCTCCAGTAGTGCTTTCTTGTAGAGTTGCAGATAGTGTTTTTTCACTTCCTTCCAGGTATATCTCTCTTCTATTAAACGCACCGCCTCCTTTTGCATTTTGCGAATCAATTGTTTGTCGCGATACGCCTGCAAAGCTCTCTCCATAACCTGAGCCAGTGAAGCTATACTGTTTTCCCTGTAGGCAAACCCGGTCTGACCATCTTTCACCTTCACCAATCCCCCGACATGATGAACGATGGGAAGATTGCCGAACAGCTGGGCGATAAAGTCCGTCAAACCACAGGGTTCATAGCGCGAAGGAACCAGGAAAAAGTCTCCCGCACTGTAGATCTTGTTGGCAATCTCCGGGCTATATCCTTCCAGAAAACAGAACCTTCCCATATTTTCACTCTGTTTCGTCAAAGCAATAATCTCATGCTCCAATGCCGCAGTTCCACTGCCCAAAATGGCCATCTGAAAGTTTGTCTCTCTTTTGCTTAATTCCAGCAGTGCGCCGTGCAGGATATCTACACCTTTTTGGGCGCTGAGTCGGCCGATAAAAGTAAAAAGAGGACCATCGCAGTTCCCGTCAAGCGTCCCATACTGGTTGACACCAATCAGGGAGCCGGACCTGGCCAAATCCTGAATGAAAACATCCCGACACTGTTGCTTACCCGCCATACGGGTATCGTCCCGCGGATCAAAAGCTGCCGCCAGGCCGATTTTTTCTCCCTTGCCCGGGTCAAACGCCTCCGGGTCCACCCCATTGGTAACACCTTCCAGACGAGCACCTATATCCAGGAGGTGATGGCCGAGCCAACCGGTCTGCTCGTCGTCAATACTCTCCTGCAGCTCCGTAGCATACTTCTCGCTGACTGTATTCATCACAGCATAATGGCCTGCTGCTATAAAGGGATCAAAATTCCCCGCCAATCTGCTTTTCAGAATAACACTCCATGGCAGACCGGTCATGGCCTGAGCGTATGGAAGGTCTGCAACATCTTGATGATACCCGACTCCGGCATTGTGGACGGTAACCAGAAATGCGGCTCGGCGAAAATAGCTTTTCAACCATGACGTCTCGGCAATAATTGCCGGGAGAACGGCCGTATGACCATCATGACAATGAATGATATCGGGACACTCCTGTAAAAACAGGAGAAGCTGGATTGCTCCTTTCTGCAACAGAAGATTCATGGCAAAATAGTCAATATGTCCCTCTCCTCTCTGCCACGCAGGATTCTCCAGCTCATCTGCGCTTGTGTAGGTATAGACACCTTTTTTTTCCCTGAATCGAGGACTATCCAACAGATAGATATGAACCCTGGCAGATTTGGCATACCAGACTGTCACCTTCTCTTGCCGCTCTTGATCGGCATAGTTCATATCGACCTCAAAACCCAGTTCTTTCCCTTGCTGCTCAGGGTCCTGTAGGGATGAAAAACCGTGACGAACCGGATCAATGAAACCATACAGAGGTAAAACTACACTCACCTTGCGGCCGGACCAGGCCGCCAGAGCGCGCGAAAGCTGTTCGGCGACATCCTTAACCCCTCCGGCACCGGCCAACCCTCCATATTCGCGCGAGAGCATCCAGATATTTCCAACCGATTGTTTTGTTTTTTTCATAAGTTTACAATATCCTGTATTGCATGATCAAGGTGTTGCCTCTAACTGATTCTGGATTTGGCGTACAGACTGTGCCACTGTATATTTCCCCGTATCAACCTGAAAATGTGCTGTTTTCGTATAAAGCGGCGTACGTTCCCGCAACACCAGCTCTATCTCTGCAATCACATCGCCACCGGTAAGTGATGGCCGTTGCATCCGGCTGGTATCATCGTTGCGGATACGGTTAAACACGATATCTTTATCTGCAGTAAGCCAGATAACTACCGCTTCTTTTCGCAGAATATCCCACTCGTCTCGATGCAGAACAGCTCCCCCACCGGTTGCCGCAACGATTTTTCGACGCTTCCGCAATGACTGCAACACCTTTTTTTCCAGTTTCCTGAACTCCTGCCACCCTTCTTTTTCCACAATTTCTGCTATTTCTTTCTTCTTAAGCCGAATAATCTCTCTGTCAGTATCACAGAAGTCATAGCCGAGTACTTCGGCAAGCTTCTTACCGATCGTGGTTTTACCGACGCCTCGGTATCCAATGAGGATTATCAGATTATACATAGTTGCACTCCAGATGGTAACTGTATATCGCATATAGTATGTGTCAAATTTCTTGCAGCTCCAGATATTTTACAAACATGCCCCCAAATGAGTCATACAATCCTGCTGCAAGCCGGCAATTCACCCCATTTCCAGGCATCCACCCGCCCTACAAACCTCTTCCCGGCAAAATCACCTTTCTGCCGCAGCATCAGTAATTGACTGTCAGCGGAAAAGAACATATAGTGGCGTATACATTGACACATCAGGATCAGGCGGCTGTAACCGATTGATCGATGCCGGTAAACAGCGGCAAACCACAACGTACGCCCACCGAGACGGATATGCTCTCCAGCGACTTGATTATCAATACTCAAAAAAAGATGGAACTCGTTGATATCACGGCTCTGCTGAACAAACAGGTGGCAAACTCCAACGTCGACCATGGCTCCTGCTTTGTCTTTAACCCTCATACAACCGCAGGGCTCACCATTAATGAAGGCGCAGACCCGGCAGTGCGCGACGACATTATCAACGGGATGCAGAAAATTGTTCCGATGTCATTTCCTTTCCAGCATCTCGAGGGCAACTCACCCGCCCATATCATGGCCTCCCTCATGGGCTGCAGCCTCACTTTGCTCATCGAGAACCGGCAAATATTTCTCGGCACCTGGCAGAGAATTTTCTTTTGTGAATTCGACGGCCCCCGCAGACGCAAAGTTAAATGCCATATAACCAGTAATTCATAACAATTATACTTCATAACACCATGACTATCAAATCAGATCAAATGTGTTTCGGTTTAACGGAAGAATTAGACAGAGAATCGTTCGCCTGCTTCCTCCAACTTGCCGGTGAAAAAAAATTTGCCGAGATCCTTGCCAAACGGGTCAGCGACCAAGAAATACTCGCTTTTGTCGATGCCTTTACGGATCTTCTTCGCCGTCATCTCAATGAAACCGAATACCATACTCTGTTTCTCAAAGATACCTCTCACGACCAGCACTCACCGGGTGAGAAGAAATGAGCCGAAGCCTCCTCTCCAATCTGCAGGACTATCTCGACCTGCTGCAGCGTGAAAACGATCTGCTCATCATTGATGAAGAAGTGGATCCGTATCTCGAAATTGCCGAGATCCATAGGCGGGTCATCGCACGCCAGGGACCGGCTTTGCTGTTCAGCAAGGTGAAAAACTCCTCATTTCCTGTTGTAACAAACCTGTTCGGGACAAACAAACGACTGGAACTTGCTTTTGGTAAAAAACCACAGCAATTTGTCCGTGACGTCGTTCATCTGGCGGAGACAATCGTGCCGCCGACTCTTGCTAAACTGTGGGACAACCGCAATATTTTCAAAGATGCCGTAAAAATTGGATTAAAACGCTGTACCTCAGCACCAATACTTGATACCTGCATCAGGCCGCCCCGTTTGAGCGAACTGCCCATGCTGACATCCTGGCACAGTGACGGCGGCCCTTTCGTCACCCTGCCTCTGGTCTATACCGAACATCCGGACGGGCGCGGTCATAATCTCGGTATGTACCGGATCCAACGGTATGACGACAGCACCACCGGCATACACTGGCAGATACATAAAGGCGGCGGATATCATTACTTCGAAGCGGAAAAAAAGAATCAGGCCCTGCCTCTCACTCTGTACATCGGCGGTCCACCGGCTCTTATGTTGTCTGCCATTGCCCCTCTGCCTGAAGACATTCCCGAACTTATTCTCACCTCTCTGCTCATGGGAGAAAAGCTGAAGATGATAGCGGATCCGCTCGGCGGACATGACCTTGTCGCCCAGGCGGAATTTGCCATCAAGGGAATAGTCCCCCCTCATATGCGAAAGCCGGAAGGTCCATTTGGCGACCACTATGGCTACAACTCATTGGAACATGATTATCCGGTATTTCAGGCAAGCCATCTCTACCATCGTAAAAATGCTATTTACCCCGCTACTGTCGTGGGGCGACCGAAACAGGAAGACTATTTCATCGGTGATTACCTTCAGGACTTACTGTCTCCCCTCTTTCCTCTGGTTATGAAGGGAGTAAAAGAATTGAAAACCTTTGGCGAAACCGGCTTTCATTGTCTGGCCGCAGCCCGGGTGGCGGATCGGTATCCTCGGGAGGCATTTGCCTGCGGATTACGAATCCTCGGCGAAGGCCAACTCTCTCTCACCAAATTCCTCATCATAACAGACGGTGCCGTCGACATAACCGATTTCGCTTCACTGTGGACACATGTACTCGAACGCGTCCAGTGGGACAGAGACCTCTTTGTTTTTGCTAATGTTTCTCAGGACACTCTTGATTATACCGGTCCATCGGTCAACAAAGGTTCGAAGGCTCTGCTGCTCGGACTTGGTACGGAAAAACGGCGCGACCTGCCCACCTCCTTCAGCGGTACCCTGCCCCGGGGCTGCTCTCATCCTCGGGCCTTTCTCCCCGGAACATTGGTGGTTCAGGGCGTATCCTACAGCGAAGAGACAGATCTGCCCGGCAGACTGGCAGAAGCTGCTGAACTGCAACAGTGGTCTGTGATTCTGCTGGTGGATAATACAGCAGAGACCACCCTCTCCATGCAGGAATTTCTCTGGACCTTTTTCACCCGCTTTGAGCCCGCTGCCGATATCCACGGAGCCTCCCGGAACATCAAAAGATTCCACGTCGGTCTGCAGCCACCGATCGTAATAGACTGTCGCATGAAGCCATGGTACACGGAAGTTCTCGAGGTTGATGACGCCACTCGCATCAAAGTGGATGAAAAATACCATAAAATCGTCCCGGCACAATGGCGATGAGCGAACGGATCCGGCTACAGAAATACCTTGCCCAGTGCGGCATAGCCTCACGGAGAAAAGCCGAGGAACTTATCGCCGCTGGACGCATCAGTATTGATGGTTTAGTTGTCACCACCATGGGAGCAAAGATTGATCCAAAGCGCCAGTGCGTCCTCTTTGACGGCAGAGCCGTTACCAGGGAAGAAGCCAAGATTTATATTCTTCTCAACAAACCGAAAGGCTTTGTCACCACGCTTGACGATCCGCAGGGCCGGCCCATTGTCATTAATCTGATTAAAAGCAAGGATGCCAGACTCTTTCCGGTAGGGAGGTTGGACCTCGACACCGAAGGCGCCCTCATTCTCACCAATGATGGAGATTTTGCTCAACGAGTACAGCATCCGAGTTACGAGGTTACCAAAACCTATGAGGCGTTAGTTGCCGGAACGCCCGATGCGGGCGACCTCCGCTCCCTGGAAAAAGGAATTCTTCTCGATGGCAAACCTACCGCACCGGCATCTCTGCAGATTCTGCAGACAGCACAACGAACAACCCTGCTACAGATAACTATCCATGAAGGGCGCAAGCGACAGGTGAAGATGATGTTCCGCGCCATCAACCATCCCGTCCTTCACCTCAAACGTATAGCCTACGGTAATCTGAGCCTGGGAAATCTGCGCCAGGGCAGCTATCGTAGCTTAACTCCAAAAGATTTAAAAAAAATATTTAAAAATATTCCTTTACAAAAGGAAAAATAGCTGATTAAATCTAGTCAGTTACACATTAAATCAACACCTTACGATGGAATTGTCATAGTATGCATGGCGTACGGACGTTTAAAAAATTGCCGCTGAAGACCGCTAATCAACTGTTTTTATTAATATAACTACGCACAACAACGCCAACACCTAACATGTTTCGGTCCAGGGATGAGCAGTGTTGTTCGCAAACCAGGCGCTCGACGCATCGCACCGCAGGCATATAATAAGCATCGTAATCTTCGTTCAGCTCCGAGGATTACATTTTGAGACTAACGAAAAAGGTTCGGGAAAAGTGCCGTTTGTGGGCAGGCACTCACTACAGTCCGGGTGGATATCACATTAGGGCAAAACAACTTACGGGTACAGGAGCACAGCATGAATAAATCGGAACTCATCGAATCTCTGGCGCAGAACACCAACCTCCCGCACCGCGAAGCTGCGGCGATAACCAACACCGTCATTGAAACCATGACGGAAGCACTGGCCAGAGGTGAAAGCATAGAAATTCGTGGTTTTGGCAGCTTCGTCATCAAGCATTACGACAGCTACGAGGGGCGCAATCCTAAAACAGGTAAAAAAATAAAAGTAAGGCCGAAGAAACTGCCTTTTTTCAAGGTTGGCAAAGACCTTCGTGAGCAGGTTAACTCCAGGAAGAATTAGTTCTTGAGGTGTATTTCCATCTCGTTGCCGGAATAGAAATACATCTCCACAAAAATCAGTACCCTCCTGCTTCACCGGGAAGCGCAGGAGAACGTCTTGCTCGTGGTGGTGAGGAATTGGACGTAACCGCTTTCCCGTATTTTTTCCAGAACTCTTCCTGTAATTTTCCTGTATACAGACCTGGAGCTGGATACACAGATAAGGAGATCAGCGACCGGACCTCCTTATCTGTGTTGTACTTTTTTCTTTAGCCATTCAACTGCAGCAGATGGCAGCGTCCGTGCTATTTGCTGCAAAGGTCGGCCCGGTTTTCTCCAGCCGGATTAACTGCAACGTTGACCAGCCCTTCGAATAACTGTTCGCAGGTACTTGGCTGGAATTACCTCCTTGAACCTTTAACGAAGGATGCCCCCTACAAGATCATAGACCTGCGTTGCACTGATTTTTACCGGGACAATCTCTCCAGGAGCAGCCTGACCTTCGTTAATATAGACACACCCATCTATATCAGGAGCCTGGTAGCGGGTTCTTCCTTCGAGCAGTAAATCTGTTTCTCTACTGACACCTTCTACGAGGACCGGTTCAATCGAGCCGAGATATTTTTTCTGAATTTCAGTGGAAATGACAGCTTGCCGGGAAAGAATACGGTCCAGCCGTTCCTGTCGTATCTCTTCTGCAATCTGTTCCGGAAAAAATTCTGATGGACACCCTTCTTCGTCGGCATAGGGAAAAACCCCGACATGATCGATTTTGGCAGTCTCGAGAAAGGACTCCAGCTGACGCACATCGGATTCCGTTTCTCCTGGAAAACCCACCAGAAATGTTGTTCGCAATGCGACATCAGGAATATAATCACGGCATCTTTCTATGAGCTTCAGCAATGATTCGAAGGTATAGCTTCTGTTCATCCTCTGCAGCACCGAAGTGCTGACATGTTGCAAGGGAATATCGAGATAGGGAAGAATCCTGCTGTTGCCCGCTATACATTCAAGCAGTTCGTCCGTCACTCCGGTCGGGTACAGATAGAGCAGCCTGATCCATGGAATATCGGTGTATTCCAACAAAGAATGTAGAAGCGGCACCAGGGCGGAATTCGGTCCTCTTTCCGTACCGTACGCCGTCAGATCCTGGGCGATCAGAGTCAACTCCACCACACCGTCTCTACCGAGTCGACCTGCTTCCCGGGTAAGATCGTCGATCTCTCTACTGCGCAACGATCCGCGAATGGCAGGAATCATGCAGTATGAGCAGTGATTATTGCACCCTTCGGTAATCTTCAACCAGGCACGATAGGAAGGTGTGGCAATTTTGCGCGGCGTCTCCGCGTTCATTAAAAAACGATCGGGAAGATGGATATTCGCCGTTGTTCCAGGCGCAGAAAGACTGCGCAGCAGAATATGAATATCCTTGACGCCTTCGGTACCGATCAGCAGATCAATTTCCGGCAGCTCATTCTGCAGCTTTTCCCGATAGCGCTGTACCAGGCAACCCGTGACAACCAGCTTCTTATTTGTATTAGTGGTATAAGACGACAGAGCCAGGATCTCGTCAATGCTTTCCTCGACGGCAGCCTGAATGAAACCGCAGGTGTTGACAAGCAGAACCTCTGCATCTTCAGGCTGGTCGACAATCTTCCAACCATCCTGCCGTAACACTCCGACCATAACCTCGGAATCGACAAAATTCTTGGGGCAGCCAAGACTGGTAATATGTATAGCCTTGATAATCACCACAACTCCTTCAGCAACAAGCACTCCATAATCCGCTCGCGCCTCTCGACGAAACGACTGTCCTTGAACCCAGGTTTCCAACAGGGCCCCCACACCTCATCAGAGACAAGAAGAACAGCACCAAAACCAACGGAGCGGAACGCAGCAACACTGCATAACGCGGAGAACTCCATATCAACAGCGACCACCTGGTGTCTCTTTTGTAAACGATGTAACATTTCTCTGCTTTCGCGATACGGCGCATCGGTCGACCAGATCGTCCCTTCTTTATATTGCAGTTTTTCGTTTTTCAGCAGCTTTTGCAGTCGGATATTTCCCTGCCGACATGGCTGAACTGTATCATCTATACCATAATACCTTGAGGTTCCTTCGCCACTCACAGCCTTGTCAGGCACTATGATATCACCAATAACACAGGAGGGTGCAACCGCTCCGCACCAACCCATGAGAATAATATGTTGTGCACCAAGGACAATGAGTTTTTCCATAACCAATGCTGCCGCGGGCGCACCTACAGCCGGCCCGGCAACAAACCTGCTGCCGTCTGCGCTGACAGCCAGATTAGAGTTATGGAGAAATCTCCTCTCACCTCCATTCTGGAGAACGGCACGTATTGCGTTGCCAGCTTCTGCCGGGGTCACGAAAAAGATGCCGATTGGTGGCACCTCCTTATCTCTTTTGCCTTTGGCAGGGTGAATAATGATATCATCTTCGGTTGGTAACATATTATCAGGACCCGCATTGTCGTTCATTTTGCCCTAAAAAACGCAAAAAGGCCGCAGAAAACTCTGCGGCCTTTTCCGATCATACAAGATCTCTTTCTCTTACAAGATCTGCTACAGCAATGGATTAGCGTAGAGAAGAATGAGAGAAATAACAAGCCCGTAAATAGCGATGGACTCAGCAAGAGCCATACCGAGAATCATGAAAACCATCAATTTCGGTTGAACCTCAGGATTTCGTGCCAGACCCATGGTGGCGCCCTGACCTACCGAACCGATTCCAATACCTGCTCCGAGACCGGCCAGGCCGATAGAAAGAGCCGCACCTACACAAATCAACGCTAACTGTAAATTACCTTCCATTGTTCTACTCCTTTAAGTTATTTTTCTTAGGCCTTCTCCCTCTTGGGAAACTACAAAAAACAGCAGCCTCCACCATTCATGGGGAGGCTTTCCTTATTGATATTAGTGGGCATGCTCCTGAGCCTGGGCAATGTAGACAACTGTAAGCAATACAAAAACCATTGCCTGCACAAGAGATACCAGTACACCGAGTATCATGATCGGCAGCGGTGCGAAAAAGGCGCCGGCAAGCATGAACAGGATACCAAGCAGGGTCTCTTTCGCCATAATATTACCAAAAAGACGAATGGAGAGAGAGAGCAACCGGGCAAAGTTACTGATAAGCTCAATGGGAAGCATCAATGGAATAAGCCACCACATGGGGCCGATAAAGTGTTTATAGTAATTCAGACCATGGGCGCGAAAACCGATAATGTGATGAGTGATCCAGACAATGATGGTCAACGCCAATGTGGTGTTGATACTCGACGTCGGTGACATAAAGCCCGGGATAAGGCCTATCAGGTTGGCAACGGCTATATACAGCGCGAAAGTAGCGATCATGGGGAAAAGCTTGTCTGTCATTTCTCTGCCCATATTATCGGCAAAAAAATCGTCCATGCCACCGATTACAATTTCCCAGAAATTCTGCCCACCACCCGGAATCATCTCCAGATTCCCCAAAGTGAGCTTGGAAACAATGAAAAGAAATGCCATGACCAGCCAGGTATAGGTCATGTAAGGCGCGCAGAGCTGCTCCAGAAATGTATGGCCGACAAAGCCATGCGGTACAGGCAAACCCAGTTTTTCCAGAATAATTGAAATGAATAGAATCGGATGTTCCATAACCCCTCTTTACCTCCTCCCACTGAAAAAATAGCGTCTAGCCACACTCACAGCCATGAAAGTGATTGTAAACACCACCGTTGACAAACCCAAAATCAGGCCAAAGACGTTCGCTTTGCCGCTTCGTATAAGCAAAAACAAAACGATACCGATGACACCAATCCGAAACCAAAATTTAATGATAAAGCCGGTTTTACTCTTTTTAACTTTTTTCGTATCGTCGTCATTCTCCACTTGCCGAGTTGCGGCAAGCGTTTCTATAAAACCACCAACATCACGATGCGACATCATGAAACTGAGAATGGAGATTACGCCGCCCGCCAAAACAGCCCAAGCGAAAGACCACGATACAATCATCCATGAGCCGACGGTGAGAATCAAAAGATAAATCCAGCCGGCAACCTGAATTTTCTTCAGGGATATAGTCTCATCTACCACACTATCCTCTACCGTCTTCCTCACCGTTCTTCTTTTCGGTACGCCAGAGAACACTGAACAGCGTCTTAAAACCAGCCGCTATACCAAAAGCAAGGCCGATGAAGGTAAACCATGGCGCCGTTCTTCCTTCAAAGACCTTTTGATCCAACACAATCCCGCCACCGAGTCCAATAAAAATGCAGGCGACAAAAGTGAAACCAATGTGACCATAATTGGCAAGCAGGTGGACCATCTCATTTTTAATACTGGACATCACGCCTCCTGAATACCCCTGCCGCCGAATATTTTATCATCACGGTTTGGTAGCATGCCTACCGCCCAAAGTCAACGGATTTTTTAACTTTCCACCAATTTTTTGAATGACCATTCAGTCATTTTTACTAGATTATCTAAATCTTTCTTTGTATGAGCTGCTGAAATAAAAGCAACTTCAAACTGGGATGGTGCCAGATAGATTCCCTGCGACAACATCTGCCGAAAATGACGAGCATAGAGATCCGTGTCCGCCTTCATGGCTGAATCAAAATCCGCCACAGGTTCTCCAGTGAAAAAACCGGTCATAAGTGAACCGACATTATTGAGCTGCACAGCTATACCGACACGCACAGCGGCCTCTCGCAACCGTCCGGCAACTTCCGCGCTTTTTTCGTTGAGCTCGGTATAAAAATTTTGCTGTTGCAGGATCTTCAACGCAGCAATGCCTGCCGACATGGCCAGCGGATTGCCCGACAAGGTACCGGCTTGATAGACGGGTCCGTCAGGAGCGATATTATTCATGATTTCCGCTTTCCCGCCATAGGCTCCAACCGGAAGGCCGCCACCGATAATCTTGCCGAGACAGGTCAAATCCGGCAGTATGTCATAGTATTGCTGTGCTCCCCCATAGGAAAGACGAAAACCCGTGATGACCTCGTCGAAAATCAGCACAATACCAAGTTCGGCAGTGAGGCGTCGAAGTGTCTGCAAAAAACCGGGGTCGGGCGGTATGCATCCCATGTTCCCCGCCACCGGCTCAATAATAACACAGGCTATATCAAGATTTTTATCCCGAAGAGTCTTCTCCAGAATCTCTTTATTGTTATAGGGAATTGAAACCGTATTCCTGACTATATCCTCGGGAACACCAGGGCTGCCCGGGATTCCAAGGGTAATTATACCGGAACCGGCCTTAACAAGAAACGAATCCGCATGGCCATGATAACAGCCGTCAAACTTTATCACGGTTTTCTTTGCCGTATACCCTCGCGCAAGACGAACGGCACTCATGGTAGCTTCGGTACCGGAATTGACAAAGCGAACCTTCTCAAGCGATGGAACCGCCTCAACCACCATTGCGGCAAGCTCAATCTCAGATGATGTCGGAGCCCCGAAACTTGTCCCTCCAGCCGCGCTTTTCTGCACGGCAGCAACTATATCCGGGTGGGCATGTCCCATTATCATAGGCCCCCAGGAGCAGACATAATCCGTATAGCTGTTGCCATCGGCATCATACACCACTGCCCCATCGGCTTTTTCTATGAAAAGTGGATCACAGCCGACCGAGCGGCACGCTCTGACAGGGCTGTTCACTCCACCCGGAATATATTTTTGCGCCTCTTTAAACAATTCGCCGGACTTGACTGTTTTCATGAACTCTCCTTCCTCTTTCAATATTTTGCTACCGAGCTTGCACGACACTCGAGCATTGTCGCTCTACTTCTTCCAAAAAGTGTGAACTATAGCATGGAGCTGGAATTAGTGTCAAACAAGTTCCACCAGGGGCTGTTCTGATATATTCAACCATTGACACTCAATCTTTCACGTTTACAATATCAAGTCAATTCTGTCTTTTTTGTGGGAATCTACAAAAACACTTAGAAAGGTGATTGCCGAAGACACTATACAAAGACAGGCATCAGCGTAATGAACTACCTTTTTGCCCCACCCTCTATTTTTACTTGTCACGAAAAAGGGCAGCAGGTAAAGTAGTCGGCAGTGTATCGAGTCTTTTGTATGCTCCACGGTCAAGTAATCGATAATTTTCAACACACATATTTAAGGAGAAAAATATGGCAAGCGATAAAGTTCAACAGATAAGTGACGCCGATTTTGATTCAATTATAGCTTCGGACAAACCGACTCTCGTAGACTTCTGGGCTCCCTGGTGTGGTCCCTGTAAAGCAATTGGACCTGTAGTTGAGGACCTTGCCGGAGAATTTGAAGGAAAAGTCAACATTGCCAAGATGAACGTGGACGACAATCCTGTTACTCCTGGAAAGTTCGGTATTAGAGCAATCCCCACACTGATTATGTTCAAGAAAGGCGAAGTGGTCGATCAAATAACTGGTGCCGTCGGAAAATCACAGCTCGTTGATCTCATCAACAAAGCCGTTTAATACACTACTGAACGGTACTGTTGGAATACATTCTTACTCTTCCGGCGCTCCGTAGTCACATGAATTTGCGATTCTGAACTTCTATGAACAATTTACTTCGATCTCTGCCAAGACGCAAACAGATGAGCATCATTCTTATGATGCTCATGCTGCTACTGGGAGGCTGTTCCGCTGCGGGAAATTTTTTTGAAGCTACAACCCCGGAAGACATGAATCTCAGCATCCCCCCGCAAACGCTGGCCCAAAAAGGTATGGAAGAATTTAACCGGGGCAGATACTTTGTCGCTCTTGAATATTTTAACAAGATCCTGGAAAGCCATCGCTTCACGCCCCAGGCCCTGCTGGCAGAGCTGAAAATCGCCGACTGCAATTATTATATGCAAAAATACGCAGAGGCGTATGTCTACTATGAAAGATTCGAGGAATTGCACCCCACAAACGAGGCCATCCCTTATGTGATGTACCAGAAGGCAATGTGTCACTACAAACGGATCGGCACGGTTGACAGAGACATTTCCAATGCCCAGAAAGCGATAGAAAGGTTCCGCCTTCTGCTGAAGGCATACCCTCAATCACCCTATTCGGCGGATGCGGAGATTAAAATCAGTTCCTCTCTCGAATTTCTGGCTAATCATGAGTTCAATGTGGCAAAATTCTACCTTCGAACCAAAGAACCGGAGCAGGCTGCTGTCCGTCTGCAATATCTGCTGACCATGTACCCACAGACAGAAATAACTTCTCAGGCACGAAATTTACTCAACAGCCTGGAAAGCAACAAGTAGACATCTTGGGCATTCCAGGGCATGGGGTTCCACAGAAATCGACGACAGCCCCCCAACAGGCAGGAAAGAGAGGCTATTGTAAAGCGTCTCTTTCACGACTTGACAGGATAATGTTCTTCTCCCAGAAATACATCCATGGCCCGCACAGGACAAATAGTCACACAGATACCACAGCCGGTGCACTTTTCAGGGTCAAAAAGAACAGCCATATCAGCTCTTCGAATAAAAAGTGCACTGGAGGAACACACTCCGGTGCATAAGCCGCATTGAAAACATTTTTTATCATCACGACTTATACCAGCCGCCAGCCTTTCGACCCTCACTCCGAAACTTTTAAGATACTCGAGACCTTCCTTGACGTTATCTCTAATCCCTCGAAGCTCCAGAACCATCATTCCTTCCCTATGCGGAAAAATGTTGGCCTTGAGAATATTTGACTCTACGTCAAACTTTTTAACCAGGTTGTAAATAAAAGGTTTATCGCTGGTATCTTTTGGAAATCGCAAAATATAAATACGTGCATACATGACGTCGAATCCTTTTTGATACTGATCCCGTATCAATTCTTTCGGCCGACAGCATTCTCCCAGCCGGGTAAACAATCACAACATCCATTATTGCAGGCAGAGAAGAACAAGATCTTGCCGCCCCATACAACAGAGCCTATTTACTCTATTTTGGCAACTGTGATCAGCCTTGCCGACAATACCGCTTCCACGCTTATGGTTGCTGCAGCAATGGTGTTTCTCTGTAGCTGAGCAAGGTTTATAATGTTACATTGCATTTTCACTTTCATCACCAGAAAATACGAGGCAAACGATGATAACACTAGTCGAGATACTGAACCGCGTCAGAAATGGCCAATACAGTATACATGAAGCCTTGGCACAAATTCAGGTTCAACCGGCCGAGACGCTGCAAGACGCCTGCCTTGACCACCAGCGCACCCTGAGAACGGGAATCCCTGAGGTTGTTTATGGGGCTTCAAAAAGCGTTGAACAGATTGTCACCATCGGTACAGCGCTTCTGCAAAAAAGGGACGTCCTTCTCATTACCCGAATCGAGGCGGAAAAGGCCGTAAAAGTGCAGGAACAGCTGCCCACGCTGCAATATCACGCCAAAGCAGCCATACTCAGCAGCGCTCCGCGCCCAATTGACAGTGCTCAATGTCGTGGCAATATCCTGATTGTCTGTGCCGGTACTTCCGACATTCCTGTGGCCGAAGAGGCCGCCGTTACCGCCGAAAGCCTCGGACACCCAATTGATCGTCTTTATGACGTCGGCGTAGCCGGTCTTCATCGACTCCTGGTCAATCAGCCCCTTCTGTCAACTGCTTCCGTCATTATCGTTGTTGCCGGCATGGAAGGAGCCCTGCCCAGCGTTGTCGGAGGCTTAGTGAGCGCCCCTGTTATAGGTGTACCGACTTCCGTGGGATATGGTGCACATCTTGGTGGATTCACTGCTCTCCTGGGGATGTTGAACAGCTGCGCTCCCGGCCTGGCAGTGGTCAATATTGATAATGGTTTTGGCGCTGCCTGCATGGCGGTAGCCATCAACACCAGGCTCGGCAGCCCATCGTAGGAGTTCTTTTCTCTTTTTTATCGTAAATAGTGGGCAAAACTTGCAAGATTCAGGCATTGCGTTATAATCGCCATGCTGATTTCCTGCAAAACGGCTCTTTCGCCCTAGATAACATTCTGGAACTCTATTACGCGTTTTCTGCAATCCAACATATTCAGAGGCATACATGAATACTTCGTTAAAACTTAAACTTGGCCTTCTCATCTTCCTGATCATCGGCTCTATCACCACCATAGTCCCATCTTTTTACAAAGAGGCTCCGGATTGGTGGAAAGACTATATGGCCCCGGAAGGGTTGCGCCTCGGCCTTGATCTTCAGGGCGGCATGCACCTGGTTCTCAAGGTTAATCTGAAAAAAGCAGCGGAAAACACCCTGGAACTGGCGGCCAACAACCTCAAGGACAACCTCTCTGATCAATCGATCACGGCGGTACGCACCAGGTCTGACAAAACAAATACCGTCATTTTCACCCTGCCGAACACCAGCGCCATTGAGCGGGTACAATCCATTGTGGCCGAAGATGAAGATATTGAAGGCAAAATAGAAAGCACTCCCGGGAGTTTTCCACGAATCCTCATCAGCCTGACAAAAGAAAAACTGGCCTATATTGAAAACAATGCCGTTGAACAATCCCTTGAGATTATACGGAACAGGATCGATCAGTTCGGAGTGGCTGAGCCGGTTATTATACGACAGGGAGAGGACGAAATCGTCATCCAGCTCCCCGGTATCAAAGATACCGATCGTGCCATAAAATTAATTGGCGACACGGCCCAGCTGCAATTCAGAGCCGTTGCGGAAACGTCCGGTCTCAACCTTAATGAGCTCATCAACAAGGCTATTGCAGCAGGGCAGTGGCAGGAAGGCGAACCCATCAGCAAACTCAATCGGGCCATTAAAAGCCTTCTTCCTCCCGACACTTCGGTTTTCATGGAAAAAGAGGTCGACCAGCAGACCCGGCAGGAGATAACCCGGCCGATTCTTCTGGAAGACAAGATCCTGTTGACGGGTGATATGATAAAAAACGCTCAGGTGCGCATCGGCGGGACCTTTAACGAACCCTATGTCGGGCTCGATATGACCAGCAGTGGAGGCAAGATTTTTGCTAGAATTACCGATGAATATACCGGCAGAAGGATGGCCATCGTCCTTGACGATATGGTGCGCTCCGCGCCGGTTATCCGCGAAAAAATCCTGGGTGGCTCCGCGCAAATCACCGGCAACTTCAGCCATGAGGAGGCCTCTGACCTTGCCATCGTTTTACGTGTTGGAGCACTGCCTGCTCCTGTCGATATTATTCAGAATATGACCGTTGGCGCCAGTCTTGGTCAGGATTCCATTGACCGAGGACTGACATCCGGTATGTTGGGCGCAATACTTGTTCTAGGCTTCATGATTATCTATTACAGGTTATCCGGTATCATTGCCAACGGCGCCCTCGCCCTCAACATTCTTTTTCTCTTTACCGGACTGGCCATCCTCAACGCCACCCTGACACTCCCCGGCATAGCGGGAATCGTTCTTTCAATCGGCATGGCGGTTGATGCCAACGTTCTTATTTTCGAGAGGATCCGCGAGGAGTATAAACTCGGCAAATCGTTAAAATCCAGCATCGATGGAGGCTACGGTAAGGCTTTATCAACAATCGTGGACTCCCAGGTAACCACCCTGATTACGGCAATGGCCCTTTTTCTGTTCGGCACCGGTCCGATCAAAGGTTTTGCCGTAACCCTCTCCCTTGGTATCATGCTGAACCTTTTTACCGCACTTTTCTGTTCACGACTTTTCTTTGACGGCCTCACTGCCAATAAACTTTTGCGCCGGCTTAATTTTATGGAGATTATCAAAGGGTCCTCTCTTGATTTCATGAAAATAAAAAAAATTACCTTTGTCCTCTCCGGTATTATGGTTTTCATCGGCCTTATCTCTTTTATGCAGATTACCAGAGGCAGTGCCAACCTAGGTGTCGATTTTACCGGCGGCTCACTCCTGCAATATAAAGGAGCACAGCAATTTACCATGGCTGAAGTGCGCAATGCCTTTGCAGGAAGCAAAATGGAAGGCGTCGATTTACAGGAAGTTGAAAAGGAAAACCGCCTGATCATCAAAATTAAAAAATCGGAAGAGGTTGTGGCAAACCTCAGCGAGACAGTGACTAAAATCCTTAATGAAGAGCTTGGCGACAAGGGGTTCATCCTCGAAAGCCAGTCTGAAATCGGCTCTTCAGTCAGTGCTGTATTGCGCAACAAGGCCATACTCGCCATACTGATATCACTGGTTGGTGTAATTATCTATCTCGCTCTCCGATTTGATCTTCGATTCGGGTTAGCAGCCGCTGTCGCCACCTTTCATGACGTTCTTGTTGTCTTAGGCATCTGCTGGCTACTCAATGTGGAGATAACACTGCTTATCATAACTGCGCTTTTGACCATTGCAGGATACTCCTTAAACGACTCAGTTGTGGTATTCGACCGGATTCGCGAAAATCTGCAAAAGGCCGAGAAAAAGTCCTTAACCAGTGTTATCAATATCAGTGTCAATCAGGTTATCAGCAGAACTCTGGTTACATCACTGACAACGGCCATGGTATTACTTGCTCTCTTCATCCTTGGCGGATCCGTCATTCATGACTTTTCCCTTGCCCTGTTGTGCGGTGTACTTGTGGGAACTTATTCGTCGATCTTTGTCGCCAGTCCGTTGTTGACGGTCTGGAAACCAAAGGAAAGCTAAGGAATACTATGAAACTGCCGCTTCTGCCGCGCAATATTGAACGGATTGCCGACGATTTTGAGTTCTGCTTTGCCTGCCACCACGAAGTATCGTGTTTTACCAGTTGCTGCAGGGAGCTGGAATTATCGCTGACCCCCTATGATGTCATGCGTCTCAAAAACGGGCTGAAAATGCATTCCCGCGATTTTTTAGATGCCTATGTCATTATCGAGCAGGACGAAGAGGATATCGTACCGCGGTGCTATCTCACCATGGTGGATGATGGCCGGGCCAGTTGTGTTTTCGTGGAGAGCAAGGGATGCTCTGTATACCGGGATCGCCCTGGGGCCTGCCGGACGTATCCGCTTGGCCGGGCGGCAAAGCGGCAACCCGACAACTCCATTGAGCATTTTTTCGTCCTTCTCAAGGAAGATCATTGTCAAGGTTTTACTGAAGAAGCGAGGCAGAATGCGCTGTCGTACAGCAAACAGCAGGGTCTTGAACCATATAACCGCATGAACGATGCCTTGGCCTCACTTCTCCAAAGTGAACAGATTCGCCAAGGTGTCCGTTTAACAACAGCACAACAGGACCTGTTTATTCTGGCCCTTTATGACCTTGACACATTCAGACAGAAACTGATGGACCATGACAGTGGTTTTGATATGTTGCCGGATACGTATATTGACGATCTTGTCGAAGATGAAAAGCTGCTGCTTTATGCGATCGAGTGGTTAAAGAAAGAATTCTTCACCATTTCACCAGTGAACCAACCATGCTGAAACTGCTCGTTTTTGACTGTGATGGCGTTCTCTTTGATTCACGGCGCGCCAACCAGGAATATTACAACCGCCTCCTCCTTCAATTTGACCATCCTCCCATGGATGAAAGTGAACTGGAATATGTGCACATGCACAACGTCGCCGACTCTATTCGTTATATCTTCCGCCACTACCGTGAAGACTCTTTTGACGAGATAGATGCCTATCGTCGTCGGATTGGGTATTTTCCTTTTATTCCGTATATGAAGATGGAGGAGGACCTCATTGGTTTTCTCGAGATCGTTCAGGACAGATACCATCTGGCCATTTCAACCAATCGGGGCAACACCATGATGCCCCTTTTGAAGACCTTCAAACTGGAGAAATATTTCACCAAGGTGGTTACCGCGGAAACCGCAACCCGTCCCAAACCGGCACCAGACGGTCTTGAGGAAATTTTGCAGCATTTCGGCTGTACTCCGATGGAAACTCTTTTTATTGGTGATTCAATAATCGACCGACAACATTCAGCAGCGTGCGAGGTTGCGCTGATAGCATTTAAAAACAAAAAACTTCCGGCAGAGTATCATGTCTCTTCGTTTATGGAAATACTTCATCTGCCGCCGCTGCAGCAAGGAGAACTCTCTCCTTTCAATCTTCGTCCACCCTCTTGACGCCCTCCATGAGAAGCATCATAAAGTCACCAATGGCAGATGCTTTCATCTCCTGCTCCGGTAGCCCGGCAGTAAAATTATACACCCCCTCCTTTTCACCCAGAATAGCGAAGACAGCATCCTGACCGCTTCTGCCGGCATAGCCGGCCACTACTATTGACCCTTCCATAAAAGAAACCCGTCCCGCTCCCTTGGGCAGTTCCAGGGTAAGCACGCCCGTTTTCTGATGCATATGAAAAACCTGGAGTAACTCTGCCGGTGCCATTTCATTCAAGCGTCCCTGCATACAGGATTCAAAATCACTGGCCCGCACAGAATTTGCCCGAGATAGTCTTTCAGCCAGTAATTTGGCCATAAGTAGCTGAACCGCGTGGGATTTTTTGATAAGATTGCCAAAGTCTTTACCGTTAATGGCAAGTACTCTGGTATCCCTCAAAGCGCGTACCGAGGTTCCCGCAATACTGTCTCCGAAATAACTCATCTCTCCACACAACTCACCCTCTCCCAGCCTGGTTATGGGAACGTCTCCATCTTCCACAATGACTTCACCCGACAGGAGTATATACAGATGTTCGTTTAACTGCCCTTTATTGATAAGATTCTCATTTTCCTTAACAATTTTCCCCTTAAAGCAGTTGATAAATTTTTTCAAATGATTCGTGGGAATTGCTTCTAAAAGAGGATAGTGACGTATTTTATCAAATAATTTCTGTTCTTTCTCGGTAAGCAGTGACTCCGTATGGCTTTGTGAAGCATTACCACCACCTGGTATACGGGTGAATTTTATCAACCCAGTGCAACCGCTGCAGGTATATTTCGTTTTATAATCAACCTTATCGTCTTCTCCCAGTAATTGAAAAAGCAACTGTGTCACCTCCCTGACAAGGATCAGACAGCTCTCCTTGCCCTCGGGGAAGGCCAGCGATTTTTCCGTCAACACAAAAATGTCCTCAATTTCATACAGAGGACAGTTATTATCTTCGACGATCTGAAAAACAGCGCGGAAGGATTTCATACAGTATTCTACCTATATATTCTACCTATAGTTTCAGCGAAGACAGTATACAGAGAACCGGCCCAAACCGGATATATGGCTGAGCCTCTCTTGTGCTCTAGCAGAGGTGATCATTTTTTTCAACTTTTTACATATTATTCAACGATAAAAAACATTTTTCTACATTTTAGCTCTATACTCTGTTATTCTATTCCAATGTGTAAAGCATCGGAATATGCGCAGCTGTAAAAGAGAGCAGACCTTAGCATAGAAGGCCGTCCGAGAATGCTTTCCTCGGAGCCTGCCGCTTCCTGCTCAAGTAACTCTACCTCGACATCCTGCAAAATATGGCTACCCCAAACGAACAGCTTCGGAAGATTTTTCAAGATCTACAGAGTAGATTCAAAAACAATCCTCATATTACCATAATTCCTTTTGATGACGACCCACCGGAAAAATATGAAATCAAATATACCATTTCCGGCCTGGCGCAGGATAACGACGGTAAAATCGTTGAAACCAGAAACCATTCCGTCTTCATAAATATTCCTTTTGGCTTTCCTCATTTTCCTCCAAGTTGTACCCCGCAAACAGGAACGTTTCATCCCGACTTTGACCAGGCGGCCATATGCATTGGTGAATTCTGGAATAAAGATAAGACTCTTGCGGAGCTGATAATCTATATCGGCCGGATGATAGCAGGAGAAATCTATTCAACCGAAAATGTTTTTAACGATTCGGCCCTGGCCTGGTATAAAAAAATTGCCCACCAGCTTCCTTTTGAACGCCCTGATTTCACCTCGGCCAAAGAAGATCTTGATCCCCCCCTGGTCATCTCGGATGAAGATCTGCTTCCCCCTGATATCGACACACTTGAGGAAGGTGACTTCAGCAGTCATCCTGATTATCTCGACACGGAACCGGGTGACGATTCCGATGAAATTTCCTTCCCTGCAGCAGCACAACCATCCGGGAAAAGCTCGGTAAACCGTATCCATCTGCTTATTCGACAAAAACGCTATTATGAACTATCTCTTTTTCTCAATGACCTGCCCGATGATGAGCAGTTTGACGACAGAGACGAAATAGAACAGAATGTCGAAAGCCTTATGAACAAGGCAAAAAAACTGCAGAAGGAGGCCGATGAATACGAACATCAGGGTGATCTGCAAAAAGCTCTGCAGTTTTTTGAAAAGGTTGCTGAACTTGTACCCGATTTTCCCAACCTACAGGAAAATTTGGAGCGGACAAGAAGCTCGATTGAACTTTCCACCGACGACTGGGCCATTGATGAAACACAGCCGGAAGAGCCGGCATTGCAAACTGAAAGCGGTTCCGGCAAAAAACGGGTGGCCTTTTTTGAGGAAACGACCAAGGCAAGTTTCAAGTTTTTACCCATACTTGGGATTATAATTATACTTGTTCTGGCAGTTATCTTCATTACACCATATTTCACTTCGAACTCCCACCTGGACAAAGCCGGCCAATTTTATTCGGAATGCTCAAGCCTTATCGACAGCGGGCAGTTTCACAAAGCCCAGATTGAATGTGATGCAGCCCTCGCTACTTTAAAGAAAATTTCTGTTTACAACAAGGATGCCCGTGACGCCCTGGAAAAGGAAATCAAAAAAACTCTGGCCTCCGAAAAAATGATTCAAGGTCTCTCCGGCCGTGTCTTTTTCCAGGGTAAGTATGTCAGAAAGATCGACATGGACCGTGTCCTTGAGTTCAATGAAATCAAGAAGGAAGCAGACATTCTCCTGGAAAATTCCAAATGGCAGGACGCTTCCGACAAATATCAAACCGCCCTGAAGACAGCACAGCCGATACTCAGCAGTATCGAAGAAAGTCTGCTTACTGAAATTGAAAACTTTAGTAATGTCGCTGAAATCAACCTGTCAATCGACAAAGGATTTTCCCTGCTCTCCCGAGGAGAGCTCGATAAAAGTTTTGAAGTTTTCTCAACCGCTCTGGAGGAGGCTGAAAACCTGCCGGAAGAGTTCGGCAGCAGTCTCATCGCCAGAATTGAACCCAAATTACACGAAATTGAATATTTACGACATCTTGACTTAGGAAAGAAATTCTTTTACTCCAATGACTGGGAGAGTGCTATCGCTGAATACCAGAAGGCTCTTACATTACAAAACAGCACCGCCGTAAACCTGGAAAACGATGATGCCAAAACATTGTATGCCAATATGGCCGAGGCGGAACTTTTCTCCTTTATCAATACTGCCAAAAATGCTTTTTCCGGATCAAAATGGGATGAAGCCATTTCCATGTACCAAGAGGCGATCAATCTCCTCGATGCCAAAAAAGAGCTCCTGCAACGGATTGATCCCAAGGAGATACGGCAGCAATTGCAACGAATTATTCTACGGACCCGTATCGTTCAATATAAACAGATGGCTGACGAGCAATTAGAAAAGGAGCAGTACTCCCAAGCGGCAGCATCTCTGGAAGATGTCACCAGAGCCATTACTGCAAGCGGCTTTGCCGACGACCAGGAATTCCAGGCCATCGCTAAAGGGACTCGTCAAACTATTGAAGAGACACGCGCAAAGGCTGCAATTGCTCAACGTCTTCTGTACCTGGAAAAAAACTATAAGGATCTCTTTGCAGCTAATTACAGCGCTGCAATCCCTGAATATCTCTACGATCCTAAAGCCACTTTCCTCAGATTTATAGATGGAAAGGAACTTTACGAAATCCAGTGCATTGAGAGAAGTCGAGGCAGACAACTACGTTTGGTCATGCTCTACAGCTATGATCCTGCCCGAAATAAGTGGGAGTTCTACAGCGAAGCCAACTAGGTTGAACAACAGCTGCACTTCACCAACCAAAGCGGAACACGTTCCGCCAGGGTATCAGTGGTGATGGTGATGGTGGTGCTCGAATGATCCGCCGGCTTCTTCGATGGCCTTTTGCAGACTTTTGTTGGCCTCTCTCATCCACTTAACCGCTTCATCGATGGAATCGGCCACCTTCTCCAGGCCTTCCCGTCGTGCTATTTCGGCCCATTTGATACATTCGGCTTCATGACCGGCATTATGATCAACCCAATGAGGCAATAACGTTTTCAGCTTTTCAATATCTTTCATTTTTAAAGTAGCCTCTCTAGTTACTCTTGCTTTTTCAAAACAACTTTTCCCGCCGAAAAATCAATATGGTCCAGCACCAGATCGGGGAGATCGACCGTCCCTTCGAAAAGGGTGCTCATTCTGAGCCCACCGGTCAATATTTCCAGTTTAGTAACATTTTCTTTCAGCAGCTCTTCCTTTGTTCCCTCTTGGACATACGCACTTACCTGACACATTACACACTCCTTTCTGCTGTTGGTTATTTCAATGTGACAACCTTGTATAACTTCCTATCCGACACCGCTCATAAATAGTGTGTCGATTCCCTTGCAATGCAAGACTTTCCCACGTTTTCACATAGTTTTTATTGTATAAAAATTCCACACAATGTTCACTGAAGGCCGGTTGATCCTACACAAGAAAACGGAATTCTCCCTTGCCGAGAAGATCATGTAAATGAAGCATACCGACAAGCCGTTTCTGCTGGTCTACAATAGGCAATATGGTAATTTCATGGCGTTGCATGATACTCAAGGCATCAGCTGCCAGCATATCTCCTTCTATGCTTATCGGATCAGGCGTCATTGTTTCTCGAACGGATAATCCGGTGAAGCTTTCCCGATCGGCGATATAGCGGCGAACATCGCCATCCGTCAAGATTCCCACCACTTCGTTTTCCGTGTTAACAATAAGCACGGCACCGAGATTTTTTTCATTCAGAATCTGTACAGCCTTGATAGCTGATTGAGAATCAACTATTTGAGGGACTCCTGCACCCGTGACCATCACTTCTTCAACTCGAACCTTGAGCCTTTCCCCCAAACTACCTCCAGGGTGATTCTGATGAAAATCAGCGACCTCAAACTTTTTCCGGTTGAGGAGGACAACGGCAAGCGCGTCCCCCATGGCCAATGTTGCCGTCGTTGAGGTAGTTGGAGCAAGACCAAGCGGACAAGCCTCTTTAGGAATACCTATATCGAGCACCACATCTGCGGCAGCGGCGAGCGGCGACTTTCGCCCGCCTGTCATGGCAATGATAGACACTCCCCTTTTCTTTAAATTAGACAACAGCAGATTGAGTTCGACTGTTTTTCCTGAATAGGAGATTGCAAGTATCACATCGGTTGCAGCAACCATTCCTAAATCACCGTGCATCGCCTCCACCGGATGAAGGAAAAATGCCGGAGTCCCGGTACTGTTCAACGTTGCGGCAAT
Organism: uncultured Desulfopila sp.; assembly: GCA_964446655.1. GTDB lineage: Bacteria > Desulfobacterota > Desulfobulbia > Desulfobulbales > Desulfocapsaceae > Desulfopila_A. Next base: position 24,265 of record CAYUPL010000015.1, on the reverse strand, counting down.
TTTTTGCCCTATTATACCAGACTTGCCAATTCCGGTGATAACCACCCGACTGGGACACTCCAGGAGACGCTCAATGGCCTGGTCAAATTCAGCACCAATCTTCCGGCGAACAGCGGCAAGGCCCTGCTCTTCAATAAGGAGAACATTTTGTGCTTCTTCTATGGACATAAAAAAACCTTAATGTAATATTTTTGGGCCATGGCAAGAGATAGGCATCCCAGCAGAGCACTGCCCCCCGCAATAGTCATTCTATTGGAAAATCATAATAAAAACAGAGGAACATCGCATAATTATACTCTATGTATCAGCAGCAGAGCAGACATAGCGCAGGGCAAACTGCCTCTATCGTAATCATTCGGCAAATATGATCAAGACGTATATAATGATTTTTTGCTGCGATACCCAGCAAAAAAAAAAGCTTTAGACCAAACATAATCTCTTTTCTTGATGGCACCATTGCAGAGAATGTTTTATCATGCAGGATTACGTTTTCAAACATCTTCATGAAAGCGTAACCGACCAAATGACATATTGGTGTGCCCTTAGAAGGGATGACCAACGAAGACGCCTCCTCCAGGAGGCATCTCCCATACCAGCATGCAAACCTCAATAAAATACTTTTGGAGTTCATATATGTCCAACTATCTTTTCACATCTGAATCCGTTTCAGAAGGACATCCTGACAAAGTTGCCGATCAAATATCAGATGCTATTCTCGATGCTCTCTTAATGCAGGATAAAAATGCCAGGGTAGCCTGTGAAACCATGGTGACAACCGGAATGGCAATAATCGCCGGTGAAATTACCACCAGTGCCTGGGTTGATATGCCGGAGGTTGTTCGACATACCATCCGTGACATCGGCTATGATTCCTCAGATATGGGATTTGACTGGCAATCCTGTGCCGTATTGACATCAATAGACAAACAGTCTTCCGATATTGCTCAAGGGGTCAATGAAGGCAGCGGCGTTGATCTTGATCAGGGTGCCGGTGACCAAGGTCTCATGTTCGGTTATGCGTCCGATGAAACCAGTGTTCTTATGCCCATGCCGATCACCTTCGCCCATCGACTCACTAAACAGCAATCTGTCGTTCGTAAAGAAGGCAAGCTTCCCTGGTTGCGACCGGATGCCAAAAGTCAGGTGACTATTGAATATCAAGACAGATGTCCGAAACGCATTGAGGCCATAGTGCTTTCCACCCAGCACGACGAATCCATCAGCTATAAGGATCTCAAGGAAGCCGTTATTGAAGAAATCGTTAAACCGGTTCTACCTGTCGAAATGATTGACGGCAATACCAAATATTTTATTAATCCCACCGGCAGATTTGTTATCGGCGGACCGGTCGGCGATTGTGGCGTAACCGGCAGAAAAATCATAGTCGACACTTACGGCGGTAAAGGCTCGCACGGTGGCGGTGCATTTTCCGGCAAAGATCCCTCTAAAGTGGATCGCTCCTCTTCCTATATGGGGCGTTATGTAGCGAAAAATATTGTGGCTGCAGGCATTGCCTCCGAGGTGGAGGTACAGATTGCTTATGCCATTGGGATCTCCAATCCGGTTTCAATCAATGTCAATTCTTTCGGAACAGGCAAAATTTCCGATACGGATATCAAGAAGGTCATCAACGAATGTTTTGATCTGAGACCAAAGGCCATCATTCAGCAGCTTGATCTCCTTCGACCCATATACAAAAAAACCGCCGCATATGGTCACTTCGGCCGGGAACTTCCTGAATTCCATTGGGAGAAAACCGACAAGGCAATGCAGTTGAAAGATGCCGCCGGCTTATAAGCTGACATATTGTAATGAAGTACAATCCATAGTACAGCCTGATCAGGCTGCATTTTTTCGTAGTTTCTGAATTTAGAGGTTTTATAGATGACAACATCACCAAACGATTACAAAGTAGCCGATATCGCCCTTGCCGACTGGGGCAGAAAAGAAATTGAAATTGCTGAAACCGAAATGCCCGGCCTTATGGCATTGCGTGAAAAATTCAGCAAGGAGCAGCCTCTCAAAGGCGCCCGCATTGCCGGCTGCCTTCATATGACCATACAAACGGCTGTCCTCATGGAAACACTTGTTGCTCTTGGGGCAGAGATTCGCTGGTCCTCGTGCAATATTTTTTCCACCCAGGATCATGCCGCAGCCGCAATGGCTGCTGCCGGAATACCCACGTTTGCCTGGAAAGGAGAAAGTGAAGAAGAATTCTGGTGGTGCATAGATCAAACCATCTTTGGGGCTGATAACTGGCGTCCCAATCTGATTCTTGATGATGGTGGCGATCTCACTCTGGTGATGCATCAAAAATATAAGGATGAGATGGTACATGTTATCGGTATCAGCGAAGAGACTACAACAGGAGTACATCGCCTCAACGAAATGGCGACGGCCGGTACTCTTCTTTGTCCTGCTTTTAATGTCAACGATTCGGTAACCAAATCAAAATTTGACAATCTTTATGGCTGTCGGGAATCACTTATTGACGGCATCAAACGGGCAACAGACGTGATGATTGCCGGTAAGAATGCGGTTGTTGTAGGCTATGGTGATGTCGGCAAAGGCTGCGCACAGGCTCTCAAGGGTATGGGTGCCAACGTCTATGTAACTGAGATCGACCCCATTTGTGCTTTGCAGGCAGCAATGGAGGGATACAGAGTGGTCACCATGGAGGAAGCGGCTCCTCTTGGCAATATTTTTGTTACCTGTACGGGTAATCTAAAAGTAATCAGCCGCGCTCATATGGAGATGATGCCTCATGAGGCCATCGTCTGCAATATAGGTCATTTTGACTCGGAAATCGATATAGCCGGCATCAGGGATCTGCCCTGGGACAATATTAAACCCCAGGTAGATCATGTCACCTTTCCCGACGGCAAGCGGATAATCATACTGGCGGAAGGTCGCCTGGTCAACCTGGGCTGTGCCACCGGCCACCCCAGTTTTGTGATGAGCAACTCTTTCACTAATCAGGTTTTAGCCCAGATCGAATTGTGGAAAAACAGCAGCAGCTACGACAAAAAGGTGTATTTTCTGCCCAAGGCCTTGGATGAAATGGTGGCTAAACTTCATCTTGAAAAGATTGGGGCCCATCTTTCCACTCTTTCCAAGGAGCAGGCCGACTACATCGGAGTAAAAATAGAAGGTCCTTACAAACCGGACTATTATCGCTATTAACTTTTCACTGCTGTTATATTATTTCATATTTTTCTGCATTTCCAACATCTTAATTCCTTCTATCTTTGCCTGCTGAGCTGAGATAGAAGGATGGATGTCCCTGAAACATACCGCAGCATGGCCTGAAAATGCTATGTGCAGCGGTTCTTCGGCAGACTATCGTAATTATTTACCAGCCAAAGATATGTCTCCTGAAAGCACGTGATGCAGTACTCCGTTTTTATCTCTGACCAGCAGCCTGCCGGAATCATCGGGACCTTCAGAGTAACCCCGCACCACCTCTCCGGAATGCGTTAACCATTGCAACGATTTTCCGGTAAGAAAATCATATTGTTTCCACCGCTGCAGAAGAGGAGCAAAACCTTCTTGCTCCAAGATGCCTATATGTGCCAAGACTTCCGTACAGATTAGATTCAGCAGGTCGTCCATGGAAAACCGTGTACCGGTCTCCAGGAAAAGGGATGTGGCACTATTCTGCAGATCCTCAGGAAAATCTGATGATGCAGTCAGTACATTCAGTCCAACTCCCAGTATGGCAAACCAATTCTTTCTGCAGTCATCGACCAATGATGCTTCACAGAGTATGCCGCCACATTTTTTCCCGGAGAGAAAAATGTCATTGGGCCATTTCAAGGCAACTTCCTTGCCGCAATGCCTCCTTAGCGCAGAAGCGATGGCCACACCGGTAGTCATTGTTAATTTCGGATAATCGTTTCGACTGAGATACGGACGTACAATGAGCGAGAAATAGAGGCCTTTACCGGCTGGAGACTGCCATTTTTTACCAAGCCTCCCTCGCCCCTCCGTCTGCTTAATGGAGCGGACAACATCGCCGTGGGGAGCGCCGCTATCAGCCAATTGAAAGGCTGTTTTATTAGTGGAAGGCAGCGTATCAAACTGATGGATATGAAGCGACATTGCAGTGACCTGGAAACAAAAAAGTGCAGAACCCGATGGCTCTACACTTTCAATGCAGCATAAATGAACAACGAAAATAAAGTACTATTATTTCTCTTCGTTCTGAATGCGAGCGGGAACAGCATACATGGTTGTCGAACCGGAAGACCAGAACATCAACTTTCCTTCCCGCACCATCTCGTTGGCAATATTTTTGATTTCTCGGGGCTTGGCCTCGGGATCACATTTGTAGAAGTCTTTAATATACAACTGTGGTTTTGGAGATGAAGTCGCTTTCTCCAGTATTGCTTCTTTGAGCTCATCTTTACTTAAGGCCATGGTAATCTCCCTAAAGAATTATAGAAGAAAGCATCTCAGTGCCGGACTGCCCCGCCATTCGGTGCAGTCCGGATATCACACTTAATTACTTGATGTGGCTCGTGTACTTGAACTGCGTGGTAGTACGCCAGGTGTCGTACGCAAGGCGATAATCGTCGATGCTCTTCTCGGTAAATGGAATATCACATTTCTCAAAGAATTTCTCCCAACCGATTCGTTCAGCCCATTCACCGACACGCTCATATTTCTTCGCATCTGCAGAATATGCCTCGAGAATCTTCTTGATGGCCTCTACAGTCTCAGGCCACCGCGGGGTATTGTTCGGCAGGAAAGGAATAACCAGCTTCGAAAACTTGGGAGTCGTTCTCGCGTTGGAAACCTTGCCGCCTACCAGTATAGCAATACCGTCACCATCAGGATCGGCCATAGGCATAGCCGGACACATGGTATAGCAGTTACCACAGAACATACAGCGCTCAACGGTTACCTTGACTGTCTTGATCTCTTTGCCGTCAACTTCAGCCTTGGCAGGCTTTACCGCGCCAAGAGGACAGGAAGCGATTGCCAGCGGCAACTCACACACACCGGTAATACGCTTGTGGTCAATCATCGGCGGCTTACGATGCACACCAAGAATGGCGATATCGGAAGCATGCACGGCACCACACATGTTGAGACAGCATGCCAGAGCAATACGGCACTGCGCCGGCAGTTTGTGGGAGCCGAAATAATCAAACAGTTCATCCATAACTGCTTTGACAACACCTGAAGCATCGGTCGCAGGAGTATGACAGTGTACCCAACCCTGGGTATGAACGATATTTGTCACACCGGCTCCGGTACCACCAACAGGATACTTGGTGCCGTTGCCGTAACTTGCCAATGTGTCGATCAATGGTTGAACCTTATCTTTTGAATCAACCATGAATTCGATGTTGTTCCTGGTGGTGAAGCGCAGGAAACCGTCGCAATGCTTGTCAGCGATATCACAAACTTCTCGAATATACTCAACGGACACGAGACGCGGGCTACCGACACGAATTGAATATACCTCGTCACCAGTTTCCGACTTATGCATCAACACACCCGGCTTTACGAGTTCATGATACAGCCATTTTCCTTTGTTTGCTTTAATGACAGCCGGAAAAAACTGCTCATAATGTGGTGGACCGAGATCAGATATTCTTCCTTCCATCGGTTTTTCTGGATTGTAACCCATGATAGAAATCTCCTTATATGTTTTTAAAAATTACTGTTATTAATTCCACTATTACGCTGCATGACGAGCGCGGAACTCATCAATATCGCGCTCGAAGCCGCCTTCAACCTCTTCCTCATTCCAGAAGACATAGGGATTTGAACGAGGCTCTTTGATCATCTGTGGAATGGGTTCCAGTTCCATAACCTTGATAAAGGTCGGCAGGCCGACACGCTGCATGGTTTCACCGACACGCTCACGATTCTTACCTTGCTCCATCCAGTAATCCCAGATTTTCTCGATAAAATCGATGAGTTCTTCGAACTCATTTTCTTTCTCAATCTTCATGAAGGGTACCAGCAGGGTGGAGAACTGGGCACCATCAAGGATAGGAGCCTTGGCGCCAACCAAAACAGTGGCACCTTTGTCAAGACCTGGACGCAGGGCGCGCGGCATAACATTAATGCAATGCATGCAGCGGGTACATTCCTTGTCATCGATTTTCAGTTCGTCCCCTTCCATCCACATACATTGCGTCGGGCAAAGATCGATAACTTCTTTCTGCAGATCGAAAGGACCCCAGTCTCTGTCGCTGTGGGCGCCACCGTTTGCCGGGTAGTTTCCTGCGACGTATTCTTTAACGCCGGCCTGGTCGATACGAATCTCATCTCTCCAGGTACCGATAACGGAGACGTCGGAACGGGCAATGGCTGCAACACAGTCATTGGGACAGCCGGAGAATTTAAACTTGAATTTGTAGGGGAAAGCCGGGCGATGAATCTCATCCTGATAATGAATGGTCAGATGGTGGCACACTTCTTCGGTATCATAACAGGACCATTCACAACGTGACATACCAACGCAGTTGGCCGGGGTACGCAGATTCGATCCGGAACCGCCAAGATCCTGGCCCATGTCATGGGTCAGATCCCAGAAAAACGGCTCAAGATTTTCCGTACGGGTACCAAGAAGAATGATATCACCGGTGGAACCGTGAAAGTTTGTCATACCGGAGCCATGCTTCTCCCACAGGCTCATCAGCTGACGTAGATTCTCGGTGGAATAATATTTCGATGCAGGCTGAGCGACACGGATTGTATGAAAATGCTCAACACCGGGAAACTGCTCAGGGACGTCGGCGTAGCGACCAACGATTCCGCCGCCATACCCGAAAACACCTACGATACCGCCGTGTTTCCAATGGGTGATTCTATCCTTGTAGGACAATTCAAGAATACCAAGAATATCCCAACATTCAGGCTTTGTTTCGGCCTGCTTCTTGATGTCGGTAACGAAGCTCGGCCATGGACCGGTCTCCAATTGATCCAACAAGGGTGTCTCACGTTTAGCCATGATTTCCTCCTTTAAATTACTGTTAGTACTGCAACCTTACCAAATGAAATAATTTTTTTATTGACGAGTTTCGTTTCAAAACCGGCGGGTCTGAAAAAGCTACATGGACATTCCTGCTGCACTGTCCACCCGTTTTTAGACGTTTTGCGGCAACCTCCGTGACCCCAAAACACCAGGAAACAATAAACCAATGAATAATCATTCAACCGGTGAGAATATCTTTGTATAACGCTTTTGTCAACAAAAAACAGTGCATGAGCACCGCACAAAATGAACAACCATTCACCCTGCCATTTCCCGCAAACCACACCCCGCCGACATTCTCCCGTGCCTACCAGTCTCAGGAACTCCGCTCTCGCCTTTTTCTACCCTCGCTCGCCAGCTTTTTCATCTCCGCGATAATACCTACATAGTCATCGTAACCATAAATAGCTGAACCGGCCACGAAGATATTGCCTCCTGCTTCTGCCACCATGCTGATGTTTTCACAAGCGATCCCGCCATCCAATTCGATTCCCACTTCCAGGCCAAGAGTCTCAATGCGGCTGCGCAACTGCCAGGTCTTCTCCAGGGCGGAAGCGATAAAAGACTGCCCGCCGAAACCTGGATTAACACTCATCAACATGACATAATCGATCTCCTCCAGCACATAATCTATCGTCGCAAGAGACGTGGCAGGATTGAGTACAACTCCTGCTTTTTTGCCAAGCTGCTTTATTCTGGTAACCGTTCGATGCAAGTGCGGACAAGCCTCCACATGAACGCTGATCCAGTCGGCACCGGCTTGAGCAAAGTTCTCAATATAGCGATCGGCATCTGCTATCATAAGATGCACATCAAGCGGTTTATCCGTCACTCTTCGGACCGCCTCAACTACCAGCGGACCTATGGTAATGTTCGGCACAAAGCTGCCGTCCATGACATCAACATGTATCACATCCGCGCCGGCCTGGTCCACATCTCGTATTTCGCTGCCAAGGTTGGTAAAATCGGCTGATAGAATTGAAGGCGCAATTTGTATTTCCTGCATCTCTGGTCCTCTGTTGTGGTTTTTAATTACTGCTTTTTTCGAGCCTATCCCGGCACTTCAATGCCTTTTTACGAGATTATCAGCCTTTGCAGGCGTGAAGATCCCGAATACAATCAAACTGCCGGATAATCATGCCTCAAGAAAGCCGGCGGATTTTATCCCCCGGCAACACTTCCACCAGTCCTTCCAGTTCAAGCAGAAGCAGAAACTCACTGAACTCATAGATCTCCAAACCCGATTTTCGAATGAGTTCATCCCGGGACAAAGGATAGGTATCGATACATTGCAGCAAATTTTCAGCTTTGCCTTCCAGGGTTGGAGGTATCGTTGCTGGTGAAGACTGTGCCATTTGGGCATCAGGTGTATGCAGCCGGTCTCTCAGGTCTTCCAGGATGTCGTTTTCCGACAGCACCAGCTTGGCGCCCTGCTGCAAAAGCCAATGTGTTCCCTCACTTTTGTAAGAATCGACCTGTCCCGGGACAGCATAGACTTCACGGCCCTCATCTAAAGCCAGTTGCGCGGTAATAAGCGAACCTGATTTTCTGGCTGCTTCAACCACGACGACACCACAACTGAGCCCGGCAATGATACGGTTTCTTGCTGGAAAGCGAAATCCTTCGGGCAAGGTCCCAGGCGGGTATTCACTGACTATAGCACCGTTTTTGCTAATTTCCTCAAAAAGGTGTCTATTCTGTCTCGGATATAGTACATCTACACCGCAGCCAAGGACGGCAATGGTACTCCCTGCCGAGGCCAGGGCTCCACGATGCGACTCAGTGTCGATTCCCAGAGCCAGTCCGGAGACCACGGTAACGCCGCTGCCGGACAGCCTGGCGGCAATATTGCGGGCAACACGGTTACCATAACTTGTCGAAGCGCGCGAGCCGACAATCGCCACACAACATTCTTTGAGGAGATGAACTTTTCCCAGAACATAGAGGAGCGCCGGCGGATCACTGATCTGCCTGAGCCTTGAAGGATACCTTGGATCTGTGGGAATGATACACTCTACACCTCTTTGATGCAGCTGATCAAGCTCTCGCAGGCACTGAAGTCTGATTTCATCTTTCCGGGCCAAACCTGCAAGCTGATTCTTTCGTATATTGCCGGCTGCCTGTAATTGCAGCGGAGAACTTTGCAACACGGCTCGGGGACTGCCGAAATGTTCCACGAGTGACCAGAACCCGGTAACGCCTATGCCGGGGATCCGGCTCAATACCATCCATTCCAGAATTTCTTTCATTTCCTCTGGATCAGCAGAAGGTGATAAAAAAGAATCGGCGGACCTGACCGTGCAGCCCGTCCGCCACGAAGTACGAGTGTCCCCTGAAGAGCATTGCTTCGCGCCTCGCCCCCACGGCAACCTCGGCTGGTGAGCAATCCGGCTTAATGATCTATCATAAATACCCGCAATTCCTCAATGCGCGAAGGATGCTTCAGTTTCTGAATGGCCTGTGCTTCAATCTGTCTGATTCGCTCGCGGGTCACCGCAAAACATTTACCAACCTCTTCAAGGGTGTGATCACAGTCCACATCTATGCCATATCGCATCCGCAACACCTTTGCCTCTCGTGGTGAAAGTGAGGACATGACATATTTCAGACATTCCCGGAGGCTGGTGACCATGGTAGCCTCGTGTGGGCTCAATTTGCCGCTGTCCTCTATAAAATCACCCAGAAAGGTTTCGCCGTCGTCTCCAACCGGTGTATCAAGCGATATGGCGTCCTTGGCAATTTTCAAGGCGGACTTCACCTTGGCAACCTCCGTACCCAACTGATCAGCCATTTCTTCAGGAGTCGGCTCCCGATGCTCCTCCAGCATAAAATCTTTCGAAACCCGAAGCAGCCTATTGATGGTTTCAATCATATGCACCGGTAAACGAATAGTCCGGCCCTGATCGGCGATTCCTCTGGTAATGGATTGACGAATCCACCAGGTTGCATAGGTACTGAACTTGTAGCCCCGATGATAATCAAATTTTTCAACTGCCTTCATCAAGCCGATATTGCCCTCCTGGATCAAATCGGCAAACTGCAACCCTCTATTGACAAATTTTTTCGAGACGGATATTACCAGGCGCAAGTTGGCGCGCACCAACCCTTCCTTGGCCTGCTTGCTTATTTCACGCCCCGATTCAATTTCATGCAGAATATCCCTGAGCATCTTATAATCGATGCCGGACTCTTGCAGAAACTGGAAATTAACCCTGTTCTCCAGAGCCTGGGGATCAAAGTCACCTTCAAAATCTTTGACATGACGCTTATAGTTTCGCAAAACCTCCACCAGTACCGACCTGAAGCGTCTGGACAGCTCTTCAAGACCTTCGGCTATGGCGTTCACACAGGAAAAACAGATATTCTGCTGTTCGAAAAGTGCTGCTATCTCTTCCCCCAGGGCAATGATTTGTTGAGAGATAGCGGAAACTTCCCGGGCATCATAGGGATGCATGGTTACAAGCTGTTCTCTCAAACGCTCACGCTTCTCATCAAGCTCCAGTGCCTTTTTCACCGCCTTAAAAAACTGCTTCCGCCCTTTGGAGACCAGAGAGGGTTGATTTTCCGGAACACCGTTTATAACCTGATGAACTTTTTTTCTCCCTTCTTCAAGATCAGCTGCCACCTGCTTAATTGCGGGGATAGCAAGTGAAGTCGCAAACGCGGCCCTCTGAATGCGTTTCCTGCCGTCTTCCATTTTTTGAGCAAGCTTCAGTTCTTCTTCATGACTCAAGAGGGTCAACGATCCCATTTCACGAAGATAAATGTTCATAGGGTCCACGGAATGCTTCCCTTCCTTGCCCGAGCTTCTCGATATTCTCCGCCTGTCCCCTTTACGACGATCACCGGTATAACCAAGGCCCTGGTCCTGCTCTTTTCCGACACGATGATCTGCCCCAGCATCTTCCGGCTGCAGCACCGACCCATCATCCTCAGAGCTGTACATTTCTGTTAGATCGTCAAGATCAGATTCATTTTCAGAGACGTCCTCATGCTCCTCATATTCTTCCTCCATTTCGTCTCTGCCATCTTGACCTTCAAGAACCATATTGTCACCCAATCCCCGTATCCCATTCTGTTCATCAACCTTCCGAACCCTGAAAAGCACATTATGGTTGCCAACCCATTAACACCTCTGCCGAAACAGTATAGCAAATAAAATATTATGCGCAATAACCACGTAATGATTTAGTAAAAAAGAAAAACAGTCTGTCATGACAATTATCCTCTCGAGTTTTTCATCTCCTTTTCAATCACTTGTTTTTCATGCAGCAGTTTTTCCATAGCGGTAAAATCATTCTCTCTTTGCGCCTCCTCGATTTTCGCAGTCAACATTTTTGAATAATTACGTTTTTCATGAATATCCAACCATTCAACCAGCTCACCAAGCTCATCTGTTCTGGTATCCTTTCTCTGTCCTTTTCCCTGATGAGTCACAGCAAACTGCGGCGCATTGCGCAACATCTCCGCCACGAGGCTTTTCTCCGGTCCCTCCGGCAATGCCGACAAAAGATCCTCAGGCTGCACTTCCTCGTCGGCGTTGATCAGCGTTTGAAGCTGGAGGAAGATAACTTCACCAATGCCACCCTGCAGAACCCCTCGCAAATTCTTTTCCTCAAGCTGCTTGAAGAACTGTGGGTTCATTATCATGAACTCAACCAGTCTTTTTTGGGCGGCCGAAAGTGGTTGTGCTGCAACACCTGCTTTTCCGGCTTTCGGCTGCGACACGGCTACAGAAACGGCAGCTTGGTGCGGTGGTCCAAGTGAATCTTCCAGTTTGTTGGGTTCAATCCCCAGCTTTTCGGCAAAATGCGATATAATGACGGATCGCTGCAACGGGGAAGATGCGGCAGCCAGTAGAGGTTTTATCTCTTCGGCAATCCTGCTTTTCCCACCCAGGGTCAGGCCATGCTCTTGTATCAGCCGGCCCAAGACGAACTCCGTCAGTTCTTCGGCATCACCAAGGAGAAGATTGAGGCCTTCGGCTCCATTTTGTCGAATAAAGGTGTCGGGGTCATGTTCTTTGGGCAGCAGTGCCACCCTGGCATTGAGATTTTCCGCTAAAAAGAGTGGAGCTGCGCGCATTGCCGCCTTTACGCCGGCATCATCTCCATCAAAGAGCAACATGGCCTCCTCAACAAATCCGGCCAACAAGCGGATTTGCGCTGATGTCAGGGCCGTTCCCAGTGGAGCAACGACGTGAGGACATCCATTCGTCACCAGGGATACCATATCAAAATTGCCCTCAACTATTATTGCTTTTCGCCGGCGTCGTATCTCTTCCTTCTGCTGATAGAGTCCCAGCAAGGTTCTGCTTTTGTTAAAAACAGCACTTTCAGGCGAATTCATATATTTTGGCTGACCTTCACCTACTATACGCCCACCAAAACCACAAATTCGACCCCGGACATCGTAAATGGGAAAGAGAACCCTATCCCGGAATCTGTCGTATGTTCTCCCGCCATCTTTGCTGACCAACAGTCCAGCCTGCTGGGCAGCTTGAGCTTCGTTCCGGGAAAGGCGGCTTCCCAGATAATTCCAGCCGGCGGTTTCCTTGGAGGGGGCATAGCCGATATTAAACCTGGCCTGCATTTCCGGTGGAATGCCCCTTTCTTTGAGATAGTGCCGTGCTACCCTGCCGGTTTGCTCATCAACGAGACAGTTGCGATAGAGTGTCGCTGCTTTTTCGGACACCTCATACATCAGGCGACGTTTTTCCTTTTGCTCTCTTTCCTGCTGTGTCTCCTCTTTCCGCGGTAATTCAATGTTGAGCCTGTCCGCCAACACTTGCAGCGCTGTGGGGAAATCGTAATTGTGATACTTCATCAGAAACGAGAACACATCGCCCGACTCACCACAGCCGAAACAATGGAAAAACTGCTGGTCACCATGCACGGAGAATGACGGCGTCTTCTCGCCATGGAATGGGCACAGCCCCAAATAACGCACACCACTGCGCTTGAGCTCGACATGCTCACCGATTATCTTGACGATGTCGGTCTGCTCTTTTATGGAAGCAGTTATATCTTGACGTGTTTCAATAAATCCCATATCTGTTACCTATACGGAGTATGAGTAGACGGCTGGATGCCGGTGAGACACAACATAACGACGATTTCACATGATACAACAAATTTGTACGGCCGCTCTTCTCTCCAGCAAGTGCAGAAGCATCTCATATCCTGCGAAGAAGACATATACACCGAGACCGGAATGCATATGGAAAACATAGACACCCTTCTTGCACTGGAGGTCAAGCAGGAAATAGCCCAAAGATATTTCGGCTTTCGCAAAACCATAGAAAAAGACGCAGAAACGTATCTCGGTAAAATCCGGGATGCTTCCAGGCAATTGGAAAAAACCGTCGGACACGACCTTGTCCGTATCTATACCCTTTTAAACCGGAAAAGCCTCGTTGAGACTTTCATAACGTTGACAGGTCTACCGGAGCGACTCTTTATCGACTCGTCCATCAACACATCACCTGCCAGGACACGAATATTCACCAACCAGAATTTCAGAGGTTTCACTCGCAAAGGGTGCCTGCGCAATATGTTTTTTGATGCGTATGACCAGCTTCACAGCGACATTCTCGACTATCGCCGTTCTTATGAAAAGCTTATGGAAGACCATGAGACCATCTGTCAGCAGATAAAAATGTTCTACCGTAAAAACGATATCCATTCCATTTTGCAATTCCTGCGTAGCCTTGACCAGGGTCCGGCAAAGGATACTTTCACTTCTTTCGACCTCACCTCCCGCAGCGAACTGGAACGCAAACTGGAAATCCACCCTCCGCCTCCGGTATCCGAACTCCTTCCGGTCATCCCAGCCATACCGGCGGTAAAGGACATTCGTCGGGAACTCAATGCACTGGTCACCACCGCGTGTCGGCAGCAACCTTTACTGGATTTGAGAAACCTCAAAAACAAATAAAAGAGGTCCGTACCGGGTTGACCCACCCCTGGTGTTAAAACTCATTGATGTGATCAAGGAAAGGGGTATATTGAACATTGACCCGGAAGCCCTCGACAATGCCGGAGAATTTATCCGGAACAATAATCCATCTCCTTTTGAGTGAGATTCAATTATGTCAAAATCCAATCTCGATGCAATTTACGGCCAAATTGATGTTTTACCGTCATTGCCCGCCATTGTCTCCAACGTCCTGCAGATAACCGGAGATCCGGAAAGCTCTGCCAATGATCTCATGCGGGCTATTCTGCCGGACCAGTCAATGTGTGCCACTATTTTAAAGATTGCCAACTCCGCCTTTTTCGGCCTACCGCGACAGGTGGCTACCCTTGAAAAAGCCGTAATGGTCCTTGGGTTCCATGAAGTCAAAAACATTGTCCTCGGCAAGGCCGTATTCAACTCCTTCAAGGAACTCAATATCAATAATAAAAAGAACATCGACAATTTCTGGCAGCATTCCTTCACTTGTGGTCTCGCCGCCAAGATCCTTGCAGAGCGGGTTAACCTTGTCCCCAGTGAAATGTTCATAGCAGGTCTTATTCACGATATCGGGAAACTGGCCATGCTGCTCACCTTTCCCAATATCTACTCTCATCTGCTCCAGACTTCGGCGGAAAATCGTCGCCATAATCGAGAAAAAGAAGTTGAGCTGTTTTACATCAGCCACGATGAAGTTGCCCGTCGGATATTAAAGCGTTGGCTTTTTCCCACCAGACTCATCGAAGCAGTTGGTTTCCACCACCATCCCCAGAAAGCCGCAGAGCATCAGCTTCAGGCCATTGCCGTAGAAATGGCGGACAATATAGCCATTATTTTCCACGGCCCCGGTGGTTCTTTTGCGGCAGACTACAAAGCCTTGATGCTCGGTATACGCGCAGATATCTTCGATCTCTGGCAGGAAAAACAATTACCCTGCACGCGCGAAGAGATCGCAACGTGGTTCAGGCTCCTGAAGATAAGTCGGGAAAAAGACACCGCCGTTCTTGCAGCTTTCACCTCTTAAAGAGGTAGTACACCATTCCAATGAAAATCAATATCCTGAAAAAAACTTTCCAAAATACCAGACGGCTCGCCGAAATCCTGACGGTGTTGACCCGTTTCGGTTTCCGTGGAGCACTCGTCGATTCTGGTCTGTCCAGGTTTTTCGAGTTAAAAAAGCAGGATGGGGAGGACAGCGGAGAAAAAAACCTGCCGAGATCCGTGCGAATGCGCCTGGTCATGGAAGAGCTGGGTCCCACCTTTATCAAACTCGGCCAGATTCTCTCAACCCGACCTGACCTGATTCCGCCGGAGTGGGCTGAAGAATTCAAAAAATTACAGGATAGATGCACGCCGGTTCCCTTTACTGAGATCCGCGCTGTACTCGATATAGAATTTGCAGGGCGGCTGGAAGAGATTTTCAGCCATATCAGTGAGGAACCGCTCGCCGCGGCCTCCATGGCTCAGGTGCACCGCGCCAGGCTCATCAAGGGTGATGATGTTGTTATCAAGGTTCTTCGCCCCGGTAATCGTCAGATTGTCGAGGAAGACATGGTTCTGTTACAAAGCCTGGCTCAGCTTGTTGAACAGTATTTCTCCAATCTGGGCTATAGTCCCATGCTGGTCGCCAAAGAGTTTTCCCGCGAACTTCTCAAAGAGGTCAATCTGATTTATGAAGGGCAGGCAACGGACAGATTGCGCCGTTATTTCGAAGGCGACGACAATATCAGTTTCCCTCTGGTATACTGGGAGGCCAGCACCCGCAGTGTTCTGACACTGGAAGAGATTAAGGGACAGAGACTTTCAAACATCTCCCCGAGCCGATTATCTCCCCAGGATAGAAGAGACATTGTGGCCAAAGGTACCGATGCCGTTTTCAAGCAATGTCTTCAATTTGGTTTTTTTCATGCCGATCCTCATCCCGGCAATATTTTTATTCTGCCGGATAATAAGCTCTGCTTTATAGACTGCGGCATGACAGGGCAGCTCGATCGTAAAACAACCGACCTCCTCATCGACCTGCTCGCCGGTATTGCCAAGGGCAACCTCGACAAACTCAGTAGAATAGTCATTGAACTGACCGATGCTGATCCGGCTGTAACACGAAGCAGGGATTTCCGCTCGGAGTTGCAACATCTGGTCAACCAGGTCCAGGACAGCAACCTGGAAAGAATTGATATAAGCACATTGCTGCGGGACTTCTTCGCCATGCTGCAGCGTTTCCATATCCAGTGCCCCGGGGACCTCCTCCTGCTCACTAAGGCCCTGACGGTTATCGAAAGCGTGGCCGAATATTTTGACCCCACCTTTGATGTCCTGAGCCATGTAGAGCCGCAAATCCGCGATATTATCTCGAAACGGTACAGCTACAAAGCGATCCGGGAGAGATTATGGAAAACAATGGGAGGCTATCTGGAACTGCTGGAAGGTTTGCCCAGTGAACTGCAGGGCTTTCGCGATCATCTGCGCCGCAGCAGCTTCACCCTTAACCTGGAGTTGAAAAGAATAGAACATCTGGCGGAGAAAATCGATTTAGCCAGCCGCCTCATGGGAATGGCGATGATCATATCTGCGTTGATTGTGGGTTCTTCCATACTCATCCTGGCAGATCACATCTCCAGAGAACATGGCTTCCTGCAAACCCTGGGTTTCATAGGTCTTATCCTGGCAGGAATCTATTCCGCGGGTTTTGTTATTTCTTTTCTGCTTCCTAAAAAACGGCAATAACAAGGCGATAAAAAGACACCACCACAAATCCAACAACCCCTAAGCGTCACCACGGACAGCCTCAAAAACGGTATGGAAAGCCTTCGCTTCAAGGCTGACGGAACCGCAGAAAAGGCCGGCGATTTTAGGGATGGCGGCATAGCTGTCGACATTGTCGGGATGAAGTGCCCCACCATAGACAATAGGCCATTTGGGATGAATCTGCGCGATGAACTCCACGGCTTCCGCTACCTTCTCAGGAGTCTGCGGAATACGAAAATTCAGAGCATCCACCGGACCATAAGCGATAATAACCGAATCCGTATCTATATCGCTGAGAGCCGTCAATTGAGACATTGCATAGGGCTGATCGACACAAACTATGGGAATAAGGCCGGCATCAACAGTTTCACAGACCTTGTTGCCGACATCCTGAGAGGTTTCGTGAAAATATCGTCTTCTCTCCGAATGTCCCACAATAACATACTCCACCATCTCCTTGAGAAGATCGGCCGCAATTGCCCCGGTGTAAGCGCCAATAGGAAAAGGAGAAACATCCTGCGCCGCAAGGGCCACATTTTTAAGCGCCAGGGAGCGCAGATATTCCGCGGTTTTTTCCAGACAGAGAAAAGTGGGCGCCAGTATCACCTGCACATCATCCACAGCCGTATATCTGCCGGCAAAATCATCCAGCCATATTTTCGCCTCTTCAAAGCGCTTATGTGATTTCCAATTCCCTATCACATATCGCTGATGCTTAATCATGATTCGTCCCTCCCGGCGAATTTAAAGAAACGGTGTCAATTTTTTCCTGATGTCCTCTTCCTCAAGGGAGCCAAGCAGACATATTTTCCTGCGGGAGCGCTCTCCGGACACAATGGAAACTTCACTCTTCTTCAATTTGAAAAAATCGGCCAGAAAAGCGACAACTTCTTTATTGGCCTTGCCGTCAACCGGCGGCGAGGCTATCGCCAGTTTTACCATACCATCGTGTACGCCGAGAATTTTGGTTTTTTTTGCCTTCGGCTGCACAATCAACTTAAGGCCGGGCCTGTTTCCTTTAGCGGACATAAAGAGGTCCACATTATCCCTCGGAACGAAACTTGTCCTCCTGTTTTTCTATCTCGCCCTTCATGGAAAAAATATCATCTTCCTCGTTTCTCCTGGTTCCGGGAAGATCAAAGTTCATACTTATAGCATCAAGGTCGTCGGCATCAGGGTTCAAAGTATCCAGCTTTATTTTCTGAAACAGTTCACCGTAATCATCATTCTCCTCCTCTTTCTTGAAAATATCAAGATTTTCAAGGCATAACTGGAGCACCTCTTCCAGATCATGTCGAACTTTATTTCTCATTGATTTGAGTCTGTCGATCTCAGCAGGATAGGCGGCTAGTTCGGCCATTGTGTCCTGTCGAATCTTTTCCGCATCCGCCTTTGCCTTGTTGATAATTGCTTTGGCTTCCTGCTCGCTTTTCCTTTTCAGTTCCGTGGTGAACTGCTGTGCCGCCACCAGAGTTGATTTAAAATCAATTTCCTCACTGCGCAACTGTGTATTTTGTTTTTCAAGATCATCGAGACGGGCGAGAAGCTTGTCGTTTCTCTCTTTTTCCGTCTGTACAACCTGCTCTTTCTGCTTGACTCGCATCTGTGCTTCGGCAAGTTCCTTCTCTTTGGCACTGTTCTGCCGCTCAAGGGCACTTATCTGACTTTGGAGAGATTGTATTTGACTTTGGAGATCAGCTACTTCGGTGTCTCTTTCCGCAAATTCCGACCGAATCTCTTCCGAACTGCCCCGCGTCGCATTCAGCTCTTCCTGCAACCTTCTCTTGTCTGCCTGCAGGACGTCCCTTTCTTCAACGATGACATCGAGCTCATCGATCTGCTGCCGCACCTGCTCCAGCAGTTCGAAAAATTCCTCTGCAATCAGCTCCAGATAGGCTTTTACCTCGACGGTGTCGTACCCTCTGAATTTAACCATAAACTCTTGGTCTTTAATAGCCTGCGGAGTAATAGCCATAACGATGCTCCATTAAGTAGTAATCTTATGCAATGACACTGTGCCGCGGAGCGGATCACATTGCTATGTGCTTCAAGGTCGGGACAAGAAAACTCTGCAAAAACATAATTGCCATGATGAGAATTACAGGAGAAAAATCAATCCCGCCCATACTTATCGGCAGAACCCGCCGGATTCTTCCCAGCAACGGCTCGGTAACTTCATAGAGAAACCGCACTATCGGATTATATGGATCAGCGTTTACCCACGAGATAATGGCTCTACCGATAATGATCCACATATAGGCGGTCAACGCGAAATCAAGCAACTGCGCAACGGCCATTAAAAAATTCTGCGCCACAAACATTATTCTCTCCTTCTACGCTACAATACTTCCATTTTTCACCGGACCACTTACCGTCACCAGCACCAGGCGATCCTGTCCCTTGTCTTCTGTTTTGGCCGCAAGAAGCATGCCTTCCGAAGCATACCCCATGATCCTGGCGGGTTTCATATTGGCAACCAGAATCACCTTTTTGCCGATCAGCTCTTCGATACCATAATGTTCAGCTATGCCGGCGACAACGGTACGTTTTTCATGGGCCATTACGGTAAGCAGCAGGAGTTTGTCCGACTGTGCGACCTTTTCCGCAGCAAGAATCTCAGCCACCTTGAACTCAATCTTCCTGAACTGATCAAATGTTATCAGTCCTTCTGCGGCCGTGCTGTTTTTCTCTTTTGTAGGTGTCTGTGGTTTTTTTTGCTTCTTTTCCATCACAACTACCCTGGGAAAAAGAGGAGCCGTGGCGGAAATAGTTCGCCCCGGGGGAAAGGCGCCCCAGCTGCCTCCAGCCACCAGGCTGCAAGCAAGGTCTTCATGGTCTTCGAGGCCCAGGGCGCGCCTCATAGTAGCGGCGGTCTCCGGCATAACCGGCAACAGCACCAGAGCAAGTAGCCGCAGGGTCTCAACCAGATTATACAGAACCGTGTCAAGCCTGTCCTTTTGGGTTACGTCCTTTGCCAGAGCCCACGGTTCGTTAACCACGATATATTTATTAGCCTGTGCAACAAGCTCCCAAACGGCCTGCAATCCCTTATGAAACTGGAAATTTATCATATTCCTGCGATACTCTTGCAGCATCCCTTGCGCTGTAGCAACAAGCAGCTCATCGGACTCCTTCATCCCGCCTGCAGTTCCAGGTACCCTGCCGTCACAATATTTCTGCAGCATTGCCAGGGAACGGCTGAACAGATTCCCCAGATCATTGGCCAGATCGGAATTTTTCCGCGCGACAATAGCGTCATGGCTAAAGGAGGCATCCAGACCGAATGACATCTCTCGCAGAATAAAATAGCGAAGTGCATCTCTGCCATACTCGTCTACAAGTTCTGCCGGTCGCAGGACATTACCGATACTTTTCGACATTTTGGTATTATCAACATTCCAGTAACCATGAACATGAAGCTTGGCATAGGGTTCCAGGCCGATTGCCATAAGCATGGTGGGCCAATAGATTGCATGTGGTTTAAGAATGTCTTTGGCTATGAGGTGTTCGGCCACCGGCCAATACAGAGAAAAATCGTCCCCATCGGGGTAACCGATCCCTGACAGGTAATTAATCAAGGCGTCAAACCAGACATAGGTGACAAAACTGCTGTCGAAGGGCAGAGGGATGCCCCAGTTCAATCTGCTCACCGGCCGTGATATGCAAAGATCTTCAAGGGGTTCACTGAGGAAGGAGAGGACCTCATTGCGGTACCTTTCAGGAGTGATAAATTCTGGATTTGCCTGAATATGAGTAATCAAGCGCTGCTGATATTTCGACATGCGAAAAAAATAGTTCTGCTCTGCTATTTCCTGAGGCGGCACCTGATGATCAGGGCAATTGCCGTTGACCAGTTCTTTCTCCGTCAGAAATCTCTCACACCCCGTACAGTACAGACCCGAATATTTGTCAAAATAGATATCACCATTGTCATAGACCTGCTGCAGGATCCGCTGCACCGTCCTGATATGAAAGGCATCCGTGGTCCGGACAAAAGTATCAGGATAGATCTTTAATGACTCCCAGGTATTCTGAAACATTGCGCTGATAGCATCGACATACTCCTGAGGCTGTTTCTTCTCCTTATGGGCCGCTTCGGCAATTTTATCCCCGTGTTCGTCAGTTCCCGTCTGAAAGCGTACTGTATCGTCACATAGCCTGCGAAACCTGCTGTAGGTGTCGGCGACGATGGTTGTATAGGCATGGCCAAGATGCGGCTGGGCATTCACATAGTAGATCGGTGTTGTAATATATGCTGTCATGTTACCTTATTTTTTGGGAGACCTGTTTTTCAATTTTACGGCGCTACCACCACTTTTAACTCTCTCCACGGCAAGCCACTGCTGTTCATCAAGAGTCCGCTCGCCACCATCTTGACCAATAATAACGAGCATCCGCTGCAGAGGCATCTGTCTTTTTACTTTATATTCAACCCCGTCAATTTTTACGCGACTGCCTATCTTCGGCATGCGTCTGCGCTGCTCATGATAATTATCGAATTCATAGGTGAGACAACAGAGTAGTCTGTTGCATACTCCTGATATTTTGGAAGGATTAAGAGGGAGATCCTGCTCTTTTGCCATTTTAATGGAAACGGAATCAAACTTTTTCATAAAAGAAGAACAGCATAACTCCCTGCCGCAGGCGCCAAGCCCACCGAGCATTTTGGTCTCATGACGCACCCCAACCTGCCGCATCTCCACTCGCGTACGAAATTCCTGTACCAGGTCCTTGACCAGTTCACGAAAATCAACTCTATTGTCAGCCGTAAAGTAGAAAATCATTTTACTGCCGTTAAAGAATTTTTCCACCCTGACAAGACTCATATCAAGACCATGCTTGGTGATCAGCTCAACACAGACCGCAAAAGCTGCTTTTTCAGCATCAGGAAGTTTCTCAAACCGTTCCATTTCTTCATCGGTCAGCTTTCTGGCAATACGGCATGCGGCTCCCCTTCTTTGTTCTCCACAACAAAAAGAAGGCGCCTTTGAAATAACAATTGCCGGCTCAAGGCCATGATCGGTTTTTACCATTACAACTTCGTCTCGCTGCAAGGTGTCCATAACCGACTCAGCCGTTAACTCCTGACCATCCCTTCTAAAACGAATTCTATAAAAAACCTTTTCGCCCTCCAAATCTTCGGTGGACGCATCGGCATCGGATATTGTTTCTCTTTCCACCATGCACTACAACCATCTGCTTTATGTTGAAATATCGCTTCCCGAGCTACAAGGTCTGCAACACAAACCTCCAACGATATCGTTAAAAATCACTACCAAGGTGTACTTTTTCCGGCAGATATACGACTCTTTACGTGCCGGGTCGAAGTTTTCCCTGAAGCCCGGACCGCAAAAGGCAGCCCTTTCAGCAACATCACAATGCACACCACAAATATCTATTGTAACCGAAATAAAAGAATTTCGCACACCAATGAACGATTGCAGTTCCTGGCCAGTTCCCGCTCAGCTTTGTCTATTGCCTCCATTTTTGTAAAAACCGTCTGCGACGGAGAAGGAGACCTTCCTGAGCCGGCTGTCAACGCAGTCTTTTCCACAAGAATATCACGTAACCAAATACGCAACAGACCAAGCATGGGGAGTAGATTTTCCTTCAAATCGGCCATCTGTCCGGCCAGCTGTAAAACAGTGCCGATATAGAGATCATTTTTATGCTTTGGTTCCGAGAGCATGGCAACAACCCTCTGCCACGTTTCTATCATATCGGTCTTATGGAGTAGAAGAGCCTGTCCCGGACTTCCCTCGGCTAGTCGTGCCAGCAGATGACTGTGCTCCTCATCCAGTTGTTGATGTTTTTGCAGTATTGCAGCGGTTTCCGTCTGCAGTAAAGGAAAAAATGGGACTATCTGACAGCGTGAGCTGATGGTCGGCAAGATGTTCTTCGACGTCTCGGCCGTCAGAATAAGGACATTAGCCGGTGGCGGCTCCTCCAGGGTTTTGAGGAGGCTATTGGCCGCTTCCGGCCGCATTGCATGGACGTCCTCAATAACAACAATCCTTCGTTCAGACTCATAGGGGGGATAGGACAGTGATTTGCAGAGCTGCCGCACTCTTTCGATTTTAATTGTCTTTTTTTCAGGACTCTCAACGACGAAATCGGGATGGTTACCTGAATCAAATTTCCTGCAGGAAACACAGGAGCAACAGGCTCCCGAAGGTCCATCAACCTTGCAATTCAGCGCTTTTGCCATGGCAGTGCCAAACAACTTTTTACCGACGCCGTCAGGGCCTCTGAAAAGATAGGCATGCGCTATCCTGCCCGACGCCAGAGAGCGGCCGAGAATCGTTTTGGCTCTCTGCTGTCCTGAGAGTTTCGCAAAAGGTGATGAATGATTGTCCGGGCGCATAACCGAAGGATATCAGAATAGGGTTTTTTGTTTATTTTCCTGCAGCGGCAAGCCCTTTGCCTCCTGGGTCTTTTCCTCATCTGCCAGGGGGCCAAGGTATAAAAACCTCTCCAGCGAACGCTGATAT
The DNA here is from genome assembly GCA_964446655.1 of uncultured Desulfopila sp. GTDB lineage: Bacteria > Desulfobacterota > Desulfobulbia > Desulfobulbales > Desulfocapsaceae > Desulfopila_A. The sequence continues at coordinate 1,078 of CAYUPL010000015.1, read as the reverse complement.
TCCGTCCACTGCTCCTCGTCTCCCTTCTGTTTGCGCCGCAACTGCTCGATGAGGTTCATTTTTGAATCGAGATCATCTATAAAACTCAACAGGAATGCCTCGGGAGTCATTGGTACCGTTGGAGAACCAAACTCAAGTCTGCCATGATGACTGAGGATACAGTGTTGAATATGGGTCAGAATCTCCTCGGGAAAATCTTTAATGACAGCCGCCTCCGCAGCGACCATCTCGCTGCCCATGACCAGATGTCCCTTCAGCCTACCGGCCGAAGTATATTCAACCAGGCCGACCTGCTCCTTCAATTCCTTGATTTTGCCGATGTCATGCAATAAAACACCTGCTATCAGCATGGATCTGTCTATACCGGGATAATGGCCGGCCAGCATATCCGCTACTTTGGCCATGGAGAGACAATGCTCCATCAGTCCGCCGACATAGGCATGATGAATACCTTTTGCAGCAGGAGCAGTCTGAAATCCTTCCCAGATCTCCCCCTTACTGAAAAATCGATTCAATAGCTTCCGTACCCAACTATTGTCTATCGAGGCCACGATTTTCTGAATCTGCCGTCCCATTTCTTCCATATCGACACTGGACGCAGGGATAAAATCGCTCAACTCGACATCATCTTTACAAACAGGCTGGATATCTTCAAAACGGAGCTGCGGTTTTTCCCGATAGGACTGTACTACAGCCCTGATGAAAATAAAGGCTCCAGCCCGACAGATCTCCTCTGTTTTCTCGGCATTCTCCCAGACAGGACCACCGATCTCTCCGCTCTTGTCAACCAGGTCAAGAATAAGATACGGTTTGCCGGCACGTGTCTCGGCCAGTCGTGATGACTTGACCAGAAAAACATCATCAACCCGGTCTCCTTCCTGAAGGTTTTCTATAAAGATTTTTTTTCTCATCTCTTCCTTTTCAGGATGATCTTAAAAATAATTCCCGCAAATTCAGGGAGTCTGCCCCTCTATTTCCTGCCGGCTCATCTCACTTGTTAATCTGTAGGAGCCGACAAACGTATATCTGATTACGTACGAAGCTCAGCCAAATCGCATGCGCTGCCAGTGACTCGGCA
>CAYUPL010000014.1:0-71216 GCA_964446655.1 uncultured Desulfopila sp. | reverse complement strand
GACCTATCCCTTTGGTACTGTCTCTGCTTTTAGTGGAGAAATAGGGATCAAAAATATTGTCCAGAATAGTCTGGTCGATTCCCGGGCCATTGTCGGCTACTGCGATCTCAATATATTTACCCCTTGACAGACCAGGGAGATCGTCCTCCAGAATTTCGACATTGTGACCGGTAACCTTGATTTTGACGTCTTCTGCCATGCAGCTGTCCGCATTCAGGAGCAAATTCTGCAGAACGACTTTGAGGTGTTCCGGCATAATTCTGGCGGCAAACAGTCCCGGCTGCAGGTTTATGTCCAAGTCAACCGTATTTTGCAGAAGCGATTCAAACTCAAAATACCTGAACAACTCCGGCAGGTTGACACTTCCTGGACTTTTGCTGTCTTTCTGAGTAAACAAAAGCAGTTTGGCCGTCAGCTCTTTGGCCCTGTCGGCAGCCTCTATAGCAGAACTCAACATGTCCTGCACACCATGGTCCGCCTCGAGAATGCGGCGGGCAAGACCTAGATTACCGAGAATGACCGAAAGTATGTTATTATAATCGTGCCCTATTCCACCAGCAAGAATACCAATGGATTCCAGCTTCCTGGCTTGCAGAACTTCTTTTTCCATCTGTCGCTGTCGGGTTATATCTTCAACAAGCCAGACCACTCCTTTGCCGAGATCCGGCGGCACAGCCTGATCGACAGCCCTGCCGGACAGACTGCATAAAATCGGATCACCATTTTTTTTCTGCAGCATGTATTCCGTCTGAACACTTTTTCCTTCCGCCAGTTGCACGGAATATGATCTGCCAAACTCGTGATAGTTCTTCTCGGAGAGGTGTAGTTGGCGCACACAGGTATTTTGCAGCGTTGAAGCAGACTCGTATCCGAATATTTCGGCACACTTTTCGTTACATCTGACAAGAACACTGGTATTTTTGAGAAGTATAACCCCGCTTGTTATGGTTGTAAAAATGGACTCAAACTCATGACTCAACTCCCGTGTTTTCCTTTTCTCCAGCTGGAGCTCTTCTATTTTTCGCTCTCTTCTTTGTTCGGACTTCTGCAGGGATGAAAACAGCAGACCATTGTTTATGGCAATACCGGCCTGATTGGCCATAACTTGATAGACCTGCTTTTCCACCTCGTAAAAATGTTTCCGCCGGCAGGTATGGCCGATCAAAACTCCAATAATGGTATCGGCTACCAACATAGGTGCGGCAATAGCTGAACAAATTTCCAATTCAGCCATGATAGGAGTCACTTCAAAACGTGTTTCCAGACGAAAATCCTCAACAGTTTCCACCTCGCCGGTTTTTAGAGCCAGACTCGGCAAGCCCTGGTCCAACCGTAATGAGAAAATGTTTACCATATTCTCAGGAAAACCGGAGGTGGCACGCATTACCAGTTTTTCACGTCTGCTGTCGAAGAGAAGAAGAGTTGAATAATCGAGATGAAAGGTTTCTTTGGTAAACGAAAGACAGAGATCATAGAGTCTTTGCAGGTCAGCGGTCGAGGCAAGTCGAGCTGAGAATTTTTCAATATATTGCAAGGCTAACGCTATGGAAAAGCCTTGATGTGATATGTCTTTAACCCCCATTAACGTGATCAGTCTCCAATTCCGGATGATTCTCCTTGCCGCACAGTACTTGCAAGCCGGCACACCTGAGGGCAGCAGATCTCCTTTTCCCCCGGCGGTACTCCCCGTTGCTCAGGGTAATACTCCACATGCCCATTACACCTCACTGCTGAAATATCAGCTCAATGTAACAGACGGGTTGCAATCTTCCAAGTACATTTTTGTAAGAGGTAATGGGCCGAACCTCGCCCAGTGATACTCTATGAAGGATAAGTAGAACAAGGCGCTCTGTTATTTTCCAAGAAGTGCCAGTTCTTTTTCGGCATCAGCGATAAAATACAGCTGCCATGGATAAAAATCCTGAAAGTTGTCGGGATCCTGCCTGGTCACCCAGAGGAGATCTCGACGAGCACTGCCGAGATCTCCGGTAACCTGACGGTAATATTTCCCTTTGCCCCAGACCGGCATAAGATAGTCCTTTCCCTCGATGAGAGCCCGATCGATATAGTATTTTCCCAGCTCTTTATCACCCCCGAGAAATGATGGCGGGGCGGAATAGCTGACGGCGTAGGCAAACTGAACCGCTCCGCCACCAAATGCAGGAGCCGTCCGACTGATTTGATCGAGAAACGGCAAACACACTCGCAATTCCTTTATATGTATAATTTTTCCCAAAATCGTCATGCCCTCCTTAAATTCGTACTGCAGAGCGGTTACCCAGAAGAGCATGGCGGGAGCATCCTCGCTACCTAGATTTTGTACCGATTCCCAGGCTTTTTTCCCGTTTTGAATCGCTGTCCGAAAAGCCGAATTGGTAAGCATGGCCTGTTCGCAGTATTGTCGCGATTGACGGAAATGAGCTCTTTTTGCTTTTCTATCGGTTGTGTAGGCTGCGCCGATGAGGATATGCAAATTGCCGAGAGAGGCAAGAGCTTCTTTGTGGGTGGGTTCAATTGCAACAACTCTCTCCAGATCTTCTTGTACCACAAGAAGATCCGGCAGAGATGCGGCTTTCTCAAAATTAGAGTACGCCCCGGCATATAAGAAATCGGCCTCCTCCGCCTTGCCGTCATTCAGCTGGAACGACGGCTGAGTAAGCCATGGTCCCTGACCACAACCGCTGCATAAAAGCAAAACGACACTATAGAGAACCACCCTGCTGAATATTTTCATACACACCCCGGGATTTGAGTCCAACATGTTCCGACACATCCGAGAACAATAACGGAGGTCTTCTCATGACCATTGTATTCAGATAGCTGCAGCGTTTTTCGCCTTATTGCCTGGGCAGAAGATTCCAATCAAGAAACACCTGCCAGAGAGCTTTGAATGTCTGATAATCATGTCCACCCGGTAATGAAGCTACCCGGTCTGCCGGCAGAACAGACGCAAGGAGCCTCTGGGCGGCAACATAGTTATCCTCCTCGCCATAGAGGAGGTATATTGGCACGCTTTTGTCATGTGCCACCTCCATCCGGATCCAGTGCCAGAGCATACGCTGCCAATCCTTCTCCGGATCATAGTCACCGGGCTGCCAACGCAGCACTCCGCCCTGTGCCGAAATTTCCTCAATGATGGCGTCATCACCAAGAAATGGTGACAGTAGACAGATCCCGCTGATTTCCTCCGGATGTTGTCGGGTATACAGCAGCGAGCCAAGCCCCCCCATGGACGGACCTATCAGCCAGATTTTTTCATAGCCTTCCTGTCCGGCAGGAAGAATAACATCTTGACGTAATCGAGGAATCAGGGTCCGTTCCGAGTAATAGGCAAAATGGCTGTCGGGAGCCGCCATATCAACGTCGAAACCTTTCTGCCAGGTGACCTCAACCATTCCCTCCTCGGCAAAGGTACGGTGGCTGCCGCCGAGTCCCCGGACAAAGACAAGCAGATTTTTATGAGAACCGGCAGCATTCTTATATGTCAGGACTTCTAACGGTTTCCCCGCCAGATAGCCGCAACCGGACAACAGAGGTACCAGAATGAGTAGGGCGGTAAAAAGAGATGAACAACCTGTAATGACAGAACGGAGAACCATCGCAGATAAACCTGTTGAGATTTCGTAATTCCATTGATATGAGGCTGTCTATTTATTACACTTACTCAAGAATACTCTGAAAAGTGTATTTTTCAAAGACAATACCAATATATTTCGTCAGGCCTGTTCGAAACAGAGACGACCAAGGAAACTCATCATTTTACGATTCAATTTTTTCTTCTACAAAAAAAACAATGAACACAGAATGGCTTGCGGAACGGTTAATGAGCTGGGATATCCCGGCGGCGACAGCACAAGGGCTCTCCCTCCTTCTGCTTTTTCTTTTTGTCACAATTATTGCGACAGCTGCAACCTATACCATCAGAAAAACCCTGCTACGACTTGTTCTGCAATGGATAGAGAAGAAACGTTATCAATGGGGCGCCCCACTGGTCCGCACCAATTTTTTTATTCGGGTAAGCTGGTTGGTGCCGCTGACAATATTTTCCCTTGCAGTAGATTCTCTCTTAGAACCAGGCGGGGCCGGCTATCTTCTTTCACGAAGGCTCCTTAACGCCGGTTTTGTCATTGTCGCCATACAAGCTCTGAACTCCCTGCTCACCTCCGCCAAGGAGATCGATATCATCGTCAGCCGTACCCGTCATTCAGTACTGGCAGGGTACACCGATGCCCTGCGTATCATCAGCTATATACTTGGTATAATATTTATTATATCTATTTTCAGTGGTCGCTCCCCCTGGGGAATCCTGTCCGTACTTGGTGGCCTCACAGCCGTAATATTGCTCATCTTCAAAGACTCCATTCTTGGATTTGTCGCTTCTCTGCAGCTCGGCGCCTCCGATCTTGTCCGCGTCGGAGACTGGATCGAAATGCCGCAGTACGGCGCCGATGGAGACGTTATTTCTCTCTCCATACACACGGTCAAAGTGCAGAATTTCGACAAAACCATCTCCACCATTCCAACCTATGCTCTGGTGTCTTCTTCTTTTAAAAACTGGCGGGGCATGAAGGAATCGAAAGGGAGAAGAATAAAACGACCTCTCTATATCGACCTGCATTCCATTCGCTTCTGCGATGAAGAGATGATAGCCGGGTTGTCGCGCATTGAGATATTGCGAGAGTATATCGAGCGAAAAGAAAAAGAGATAGAACAACACAACACCGCATTTCTCCAGGAAAAACGAACGCTGCTCAATGGGAGGCGGCAGACGAACATCGGCATCTTCAGAGCCTATGTCATAGCCTACCTGCGCCATAACGAAAACATCAACCAGGACATGACGTTTCTGGTGCGGCAGCTTGCCCCTACCGATCACGGTTTGCCCCTGGAAATCTACGTCTTCTCAAGAGACCAGATCTGGGCACATTACGAAGCAATTCAAGCTGATATTTTTGATCACCTTCTTGCGGCGGTCTCTGAGTTCGACCTGCGGGTCTTCCAGGTTCCAAGCGGCCATGATCTTCGCTCTCTCGTCGGCGGCAGTCCCAAGCCGACGAACCTTACCGGGTGAAAAAGATACGGCTTCTACTGCCTTGACTGATCGTATTCCACCCGGTTTCTCCCATTACGTTTTGCCAGGTAGAGATATTTATCGGCACGGTTGATCAACTGGTTTAGTGACTGTCCCGGCACATATTCGGCTACACCGATGCTTATGGTCAACGGAATGGAAATCCCTTGATAGCTGAAGGTATGTTCAAGAATAGTACGCCGCAGCCGCTCCGCTGTTTTGAGCGCCTGCTCGCCTGATGTTTCAGGCAGGAAAACCAGAAACTCCTCTCCACCCCAACGGGCAACACTGTCGCGCTTCTGGGTGGAAGCGGTAAAAATCCGGGCAACTTCCTGTAGACAAAAATCGCCGCATTCATGGCCATGGCTATCGTTTACCTCTTTAAAGTTGTCGATATCCGCCAGCAAAATACTGAAGAGACTGCCGCTGCGCTCCAATCGCTCCAGCTCATGCCGGAGTCGCTCAAACATATCTCGCCTGTTGGCAATCCCGGTCAATTCATCTCTACGGGAAAGACGGTCAAGCCTTCGACTCAAAGCGAGCAGTTCCCTGCGGTCATCTTCTCTTGTATACTCATAAACAAAGGCCAGGAGGCTCACGGAAAGTAGCGCTGCAACAAAACGACCCAAAAAGGCTGCCGGATACTCCGTCTGCAGAAAGCCATTCTCCGGTACAAAAAGTATAAAAGCAACAAGTACAAGAAGAGCGCCCAGAAAAATAGCCCCGCGAAACAGCCCTAATATATAAAAAATCAGTGCCGGCAGGACAAACATCCACAGAGGACCGGTTGATGCATTGCCGCCGGTACAGAGGAGATAGAGGCAGAGCAAGGTCATCATCAAAACAATGACAATGGAAGACACCTGGTGTTTCCCGGTTCTGCAGAGAAAGAGATAATTGACACCACTGATGATCGCCGCACCAAATACAACCAAGGCCAACTCGGCATTGCCCTGTCTGAAATTCTCCATCCCGAAAAGAATAAGGAAAATAAAGCTGACAAGACTGAAAACAGAGCTGACAATTATCTGCTTTCGTGCTTCAGCGCTGCTCTCATCTATGTAGCCGGCATAGATTACTCCACGCAGCCACATCTGCAGAGCGATGAGACTTGTTTGTTCTTTCTTTTCGTGCAATGTTTTTCTTTTCCGGCAATCGTTTTTGAACTGTTATAGAGGTCTCTTCGCTCTAATGTTGAATCCACCTCCACCGCAGGCTCCGGCGAGTTGTGCAACATAGTCCACCTCAATCGTGCCGCAATAGGTCACTAAATCTTTATCTATAATAACTTTTAGCTCACCAAAAGAACAGCTCTTATGAAGAGCTGTCTTAATTTAAACACGCGACAAACAATATATAGAAATTATCTTGTTTCGAATCATAAAAATGAATAGACTGCACGGATAGTATAAATCAACCAAGGAGGCAACATGGATTATTTCGAATTTTCCATCCAGATGGAAAAAGATGCAGAAAATCTCTATCGTAAAATGGCGGAAAACGCTCCGGCCGAAGGTATCAAAAAAGTTCTGTTGATGCTTGCGGAAGATGAAGTGCGGCACCGAGTCGCCATAGAACAGCTCCGTAAAAAACTAGCCGTTGAGCCAGGCAAAGGCCAGGCGCTTGATATCAAGACCGTCTTTGAAGAGATGAAAAAGGATGACGGTATCACCGGTATCACCGTCGATGCGGTGGAAGATTACGAAAAAGCCGTTGAAATCGAGCAACGCGGTCTCGACTTTTACAAGGAAAAGTTTGAGGAAGCCGATGATCCGGAAAGCAAAAAACTCTTTGAAGTACTGATGCGCCAGGAAAGTTATCACCTGCACACTACCAAAAACCTGCTCGATATGGTGCGACGTCCGGACTGGTGGGTGGAAAATGCCGAATTCAACCCCAGGGATTCCGAGTCATACTGACCCGGCAACGGCAAGAAAGTTTGTATTGATCCAGCCGGATCGACTTGACGATCCGGCCTGTTTTCTCATCGATGAAGTTTTAAACGGCAATTGAACCTCGTTTCTGCATGCCGGGCATGGTCGCCCACCGTCTTTTTCTTCCTTTGCCACACAGTCGATACTTCTCTTTTTTTATACTCAACCGGACCGGACCACCGGAAATACAGCTTGCCTTTGTTCTCCGGGAACAATAAGGTGAGCAGCGGAATCAATGGTTCAATGTTTAATCACCCTTCAAACGATCTCATACACATGCTTCAAGACAGCCACCTCCTTATCGTTGGAGGAACCGGCCGCAACGTCGGCAAAACCGAGTTTATCTGCCGCCTCATTGCCAAGATCGCGGTCGAGCAGCAGATATATGCCCTCAAAGTTTCAGCGATTTACCCGGACGAAGAAATTTTCCACGGCAACCACTCTCCGGCAGAGCCGGCTCAATTTCTTTTCGAAGAGACCCGCCCCGAAACCCATAAAGATACCTCGAGAATGCTGCGGGCCGGTGCATCCCGCGTCTTCTATCTTCGCAGTGATGACAGCGGAATCGAAACCGGCTTTGACCTTTTTCGCCGCCGGATTGAAATGCCTGCTGCGGTGATCTGTGAGTCCAACAGCCTGGGAGCATTTATCCGACCCGGCTTGCTGGTCATGATCAAAAACATGGCCCGGAAAATCAAACCACGGGCCATGGAACGACTCCGACAGGCCGATCTTATTGTGACCTCCGATGGCTGCAGCGGTTTTGCCGAACTGGACGAAATCCGTTACGATGCCCTCAAAGGATGGTACCTCGACAGCGCTGCGCCTCTTTCATGACACAGCTCGCGGAGGCGGTTTCCACGAACAGACCCACCACCTCCTTATGTTACGTTATCCCACGTTATGCCGAGTTATGCCAAAGTGCATGACACACTGGAACCAAATTTGCAGGTTTTTTTAACTCCAGCCCGGAGGAGCGGCGTCGGCAAACCTTCTTCAACACCTTCAACATAGGGGCTCGGGTAAATGTGGTTTGCGCGCAAGACACATTTTCGTATCTGATTACGTACGAAGCACAGCCAAATCGCATACGCTGCCAGTGACTCGGCAGCTAGGGGACTGATTTTATTTTTCTTCTTCGAATACGGGAGACAGATTTATTTTCACAAAACAACGTGAAAAAAAGGTAAGCGCAGACTCCGATCAGTCCCCTCAGTCTTTCCTAGAAAAATTTAGGTAAGCGCAGACTCCGATCTGTCTCCCGGATAAAGAGATCATGGCTGAGGATTATACGTAATCAGAAACGTATAAGGCAGACGCCGGCCCCATTCCTCCGGTGAGATCAAGAACAAAATAATATACCCGGCCTCCAAGGAAAAAGCGCCCTTCTTTTTCAAAAAATACGGCATTGCCGCGGATAACGACACTTTTCTCTTCTTACAACCTCAAAAAAAGCCGGATTTTTCACCAGCCGGGGGTTGCCGTGGACGCGAGGCGCGAAGCAAGGTGCTTTTTTTCGACAGTTGATGTATAAGAAAGAGATGAGTCGTTGGCGGCAAAACAGGCAGAAGCCGTGGGTATGGTACAGCACTCTTGAGTCACCAAAAGTGATGCCTTTTTATTATTTTAAAAAGCCTCGGCAATGAGGTCTTTTTCAAGGATTGTCAACAATGGATTTAGAAACCTGGCTGCTCTTCTCTTCCATAGCCCTGGTAGCGACGATCACACCGGGACCTGCTGTTTTGCTGGTTGCCACACACAGTATGACGTATAGCAGCAACCGCATTGTTTTTACCATTTTAGGCAATGTCAGCGGCCTGTTTCTCATGTCGCTTTGTTCCGTGCTGGGCCTCGGCGCACTGGTACTCTACTCCTCCACAACCTTTGCTCTCATCAAAGGGCTGGGAGCCCTCTATCTTGTTTATCTTGGTATCAAGTTGTGGAGAAACGGCTTTTCCCCACGAATACCAGACACAGGCAAGACTGCCCCGCGGTATGACAAAAGCCGGTTGGCCATGTACTCCCAGGGACTGATGGTTGCCTTGAGCAACCCCAAAGCCATCGCTTTCACCACCGCCCTCTTTCCCCATTTCATCGACCACCAGGCGGCCCTGCTCCCTCAGTTTACCATTCTCGTGGTGACCTTCATGGCATATTCTTTTATCTGTCTTTTTCTCTATGCCCGGATAAGCGCGAAAACGCATCACAGCGTGAAAAACAGCCGTCTTGAAAAAATTGTAAGCCGTCTTTTTGCTTCCCTTTTCATCGGCTCCGGCATCGCACTCGGCACGACAACATGAGGACTGCAACATGAGCGGAGTCAGCGACACTGAACTGAAAAAAGTCATTGGTGACTTCCTCGAAATGGGCTATGTCGACAACATCGTTTCCATGTTCAGAAAAGAACCGCAGTACTTTGACTGGACAGGCGAGCTGCTCCAGGACGAGCGCTTCAGCGTCCGACTCGGACTCACTCTTCTTTTTGAAGAGCTGGGCGCACTCAAACCATGCCTCTCGGCGCGCGCCGTGCCCTCTCTCGAAAGGGCTCTTGCCAATGAGTCGGCACTCATCAGAGGTGAAGCCATCGGCATTCTCGGGATAATCGGAACCGACGAGGCGAAACGGCTGATCACAAAAATGCAGAAGGACCCCAGTCCCCAAGTGAGGGAAATGGTTACACTTGCTCTTGAAGAAATGTGATACCTGCACAACGCCAGACAACACCAGACGGCTCCGCGGGTCACCTCTGCCCCGTACATTACCGCACCTCAAAAGACAGCCTGCCGGCTCTCCTGGTAACCCTCTCTCATCACAATCAACAATCCGGCAAAATAAGGAGTACTTCACCATGTCAATCAGAGCTATAGCTCGGGAAGTTTATAAAAGCCAAAAAAGAGTTTCTTCCTTAGAAGATCAACTTCTGCACACCGACTATCGGGATCAGGGCCCCATCAAGGACGAACTCAGACAGGCAAGGGCGGAACTGCAAACACTGCAAAACATGCTCAATAACAAAAAAGCCCGGGACGGTGCACTACACCATCGCTTTTCCCGCTGATAAAGAAAAGGCTCTCTCTTCACTCTCTCCATGCCGCCACTCTCCTGAATCATTAACGGACCTCGACAGCATTGTTGTTTACAAGTGCTGTTTCACAGGAGTATACTAGCGCCCTTTCGCTACAAATATTACGAAACCGCCCTGCGCTGAAGGAGAGGAAGAATATGGAAAAACAGATGATCATATCTGTGATGTCAAAGGACAGACCAGGCATTATAGCTGAAGTAACCGGAGCGATATTTGAACTCAACGGTGACCTGGCCGATCTCAGTCAGTCGATTCTGCGAGGCTATCTTACCATGACACTGATTGCCGCTTTTCCGGAAGCCGTTTCTCCGCCAGAGGTTCATACAGCCATCTCCCAGGTCGACTCAGAAAACAGGTTCGATGTCATCGTCAAGCTCATGGATACACCGCTGGATACGACTGTAACCCTGCTGCCCCCCAAAACCTATATTGTTACCGCACAAGGAGAAAATAAAAGCGGTCTGGTATATGGCATTAGCTCCTTCTGCTGCGAGAGAGGCATCAATATCCTTGACCTGTCAACCACCCTGACTGCAGGGCGTTACACCATGATTTTGCAGATTGACCTCAGCGCCATAGAATCCATCAAGGACCTGCGCCATGAGCTTGATCTCTACGCGGAGAAGGCCGGAATGCATGTAATGATGCAACATTACGATATCTTCAAGGTTACCCACGAAGTCACTCTGATATAATATTTCCCCGGAGAAAAATAATGCTACGCTCGGACCAAATCCTTGCAACCGTCGAGATGATACAAAAGGAAAATCTTGATGTCCGCACGGTCACCATGGGCATCAATCTTCTCGATTGCCGCAGTGGAGATATACGCACAACCTGTGATAATATTGAACGAAAGATCCGCCTGCTGGCCGAAAACTTCGTCCCCACCTGCGACCGCATCGGCAGAAAACTCGGTATCCCGGTTGTTAACAAACGTATTGCGGTAACTCCCATCGCCTTGGTTGGACAAGGCTTCAAGCGGCGCGAATTTGTCGAGCTGGCCAAATGTCTGGACAAATCCGCCGGAATTGCCGGGGTGGATATTCTGGGAGGTTTTTCCGCTCAGGTGGAAAAAGGCCTTACCGAATCCGATAGAGAATATATCCTTTCCATCCCTGAAGCCCTTGCTGTAACGGAAAAGGTATGCGCCTCAATCAACATTGCCAGTAGTCAGAAAGGCATAAATATGGACGCTCTGGTCATGGTCGGTCAAACCGTCAAAGACCTTGCCGAAGCTACACGGGACTCAGGCGGATTCGGCGCTGCCAAGTTTGTGGTATTCTGTAATCAGCCTGGCGACAACCCCTTTATGGCCGGAGCCATCCACGGCACCGGCGAGGCCGACGCGGTTTTGAATGTCGGCGTCAGCGGACCGGGCGTCATTGCCCGTTCGCTTGAAAGGCTGATCACCAACAAAGGCGCGGAAAACCTGTTACTTGATGATCTCGCCGATGAAATTAAACAGACGACTTTCCGGGTAACACGTTGTGGTGAACTGGTGGGCAGACAGGTTTCCCGCGAACTGGGTATCGAGTTCGGTGTGGTCGATCTTTCCCTTGCTCCCACTCCCACCATTGGTGACAGTGTGGGTGAAATTCTTCATATTTTAGGCGTTGACGCCATCGGTGCGCCTGGGTCGACAGCCATTGTGGCCATGCTCAACGATGCGGTAAAAAAAGGCGGCATCTTTGCCGGCAAGGCTGTGGGAGGTCTCAGTGGCGCCTTCATTCCGGTCATGGAAGATTCCCTCCTCGCAGATGCCGTCGGCAGAGATGAACTCTGTCTGGAAAAGCTGGAGGCCATGACATGTGTCTGTTCCGTCGGCCTTGACATGATCGCCATTCCCGGTTCCGTCGACGCCGACACCATATCTGCCATTATCGCGGATGAGATGGCCATAGGCATGGTCAACAATAAAACAACGGCAGCCCGGCTTATTCCCGTGCCGGGTAAAGAAGCCGGCGACCATGTCAGCTTTGGCGGTTTATTTGGCGCAAGCCCCATTATGCCCGTTCGTAATGTCGGCAAATCAAGCCGATTTGTTTCCTGGGGTGGACGGATCCCGGCACCTGTCCACAGTTTCAAAAACTGATAAAACTATATCATCAAAAACAGGGTACGCCGGAGCAGCGCTCTGGCGGATTTCCACTACCGGGGCTATATTTTTGCAGATGATCTTTCCAACGACAGGACCATCGTTTTCCGTAAGGAAGACTCTCTATAAGAGATATTTGATGGCAACGAAGCCACCAATCAGAAGAATCATAAAGACGATTGAAAGGATGTTAAAATACTTGTCGATATAGGTTTTTACCGCCCCACCGAAATAATAAATAAAGGTTGCCACCAGAAAAAATCTGGCCGAACGGGCCAGCAACGATACCACCATAAATTTGCCGAAATCTATATGGAAAGCACCTGCGGTGATGGTGAACAGCTTATAGGGTAAGGGGGTAAATCCGGCTGCGAAGATTGCCAGTGCGTCATACTGTTGATACAGATACTGTACTTGATCGTATTTATCGTTCAGGCCGTACCATTGCACAATCGGCTGTCCGACACTCTCCATGGCCCACAGGCCGAGACCATACCCAAAACCTCCCCCCAGCACCGAACCAACGGCACAGATTGCGGCATATCGGAAAGACCTCCGTGGAACACTTATACAAAGAGCAATAAGAAAAACGTCGGGCGGCAGGGGAAAAAAAGATGACTCCACAAAGGCAATGGCAAAGAGCACATACATGCCATAGGGGGTTTCCAGCCACTCCATGCAGATATCATAGAGTCGACGCAACATTCCCCTGTTATCAACTTCTTCAGTTCGACCAGCCATGTTTTCCTATAAGATCAACAAAACGGACTTTATCCAGAGATTCAATGGAAATATTGCCCTCGGTCTTGGTGACCAACTCAAGACTTTGCAGATCCTGACCACCAACAGGAATCACCATTCTGCCGCCCTCGGCGAGCTGGTCAAACAGCGGCGGCGGGATCTCAGGCCCCCCGGCGGTCACAATGATGCCATCGTAGGGTCCGTTTTCCGGCCAGCCCATGGTACCATCATCGAGTTTGGCGACAATATTGTAATAACGCAATGTATCAAACACCTTCCTGGCTGCAGCCAATAACTGATTTATCCGCTCAACGGTATAAACCCGCTCGCACATTCTCGACAGGATTGCCGCCTGATAACCGGACCCGGTTCCTATTTCCAATACCTTTTCCTGTCGGGAAAGCTGGAGCAACTGTGTCATCAGGGCTACGATATAGGGCTGCGAAATGGTCTGACCTGCAGCTATGGGGAGAGGGTAATCGCCATAGGCGCGGCCCCTCATGGCATCGTCAACGAAAAGATGCCTGGGAACCTCGCTCATGGCCTTTAAAGTCAGTCTGTCGGTGATACCACGGCGTATGAGCTGCTCTTCAACCATACGCTGCCGGCTGGTGCTGTAACTATCTATCACTTCTCTTTCTCTTCGGGAGAATACCTCTCGGCCCAGTCAAAATCATCGTCGGAAAATTCCCTGAAACGAGATGACTGAACGATATCATTGTGCAGAACGACAGTTAGTATTTCATAGTATCCGCCTCCGAAATACCTTCCTATCAGCGGCACGGCCTGCAGCGTTCCAGGCCGCTCTTCCACATAGCGCCATTCCTCTTTGTCATCTTCAAGCATCCGGATCGAATCCGGTTCGCCGAGATAGGTGAGCACATCATTGCGAAGTGAACCGCCGGTCTCAATCAGAACAGCATCGGAGGCCAGATGCCTGATGGTTTTGTTGTAACACCCTCCTGTAAACATCAGCAACGACAGAAACAAAATTGTTGGACATAGCAGAATTCGAGGCATAGTGCACTCCAAGCGGTAAAGCGTTTGTTGAGAAGATGATCCGTTGCAGCGCAACAGGATAAACCGGATTTCCGCAGCACCGAGATCTGTTTTATCGGGTTAGTGTAACGCCTGCCCGATAAGGGAGAGGTGTCCACCTGATAGAATCTACGTTAACGGAATCAAATTAGTTCTCAGCTCTATAAACCGAAGAACCCCATTTTTCAATACATAAAAGTGAAAAAGGGAGAGAACGTCTGAGCTTCTCTCCCCCAGAGTACCCCAATGATATCCGCAATGGATTTCTCAGGCCTGAGTCACCCGTCCCAGAATCCGGTAGTTTCTCTCCACCATCTCCAGATGGTTAACCAGCAGACCTGCCTGGATCATGGCGTTATCATATATCTGCTCCGCCACCTGCCTGGCAAAATCCTCATCATCTTTTGCCAGCTCTGCCAGTCGCTTAATCAGCGGACTTGCCGGATTGATCTCAAGATTCTTCTTGCTGCTTTCAGCCGCCATGCCTTTCTCCCGTCGACTCATGGCGATGACTCGTTCCATGGAAGAACTCATATAGCCATCGGGGTTGACGATCATTGCCGGAGCCTCCACCAGCCTTTTGGAAAGCACGACCTCAGCAACCTTGCCTTCCAGTACCTTCTTCATCCAGGCCGGCAACGACTCTTCCTGCTCCTTATCAAGAGATGATTGCGAATCCTGCTTTTCAGGATCATCATCCTTTGCCGTCTGCGGCAGAGAAAGATCAGCCCGATCAGCCGATACCAGTTTCTTTCCCTCAAACTCACCGAGATGATTCAAGACAAAATCATCAATGGGCTCCATGGTATAGAGGATTTCGATGTCGTTTTTGGTAAACATCTCAACATAGGGTCCGGACTCGATAGCCGTCCGAGAAGGACCATTAATATAATAGATCTCTTCCTGATCAGGATTCATACGGGCAAGATAATCAGCCAGTGCGATCGGCTTACCATCCTCAGACTTGGAAGACTCAAACCGCACCAGGCGGGCAAGTTCCTTCTGAAATTCATAATCGCTGGTAACACCTTCTTTGAGATAGATGCCGAAGGTATTCCAGAACTGCAGATAGTTTTCCGGGTTCTTCTTGGCTTCCTCATCCATGTATTTGAGAAACCGCTTGGTAATCACCTTTCTCAGCTTGGCCACCAGGGCATTATCCTGCAGCGCCTGGCGCGATATGTTGAGAGGCAGGTCTTCACTATCGACCACTCCCTTAAGAAAACGCAGCCATTCCGGCAGGATGTTTTCTGAGTGCTGATCGATCAAGATTCGCTTACAGTAGAGGTTGACACCGGGATCAACACGACCGAACCCCATTATCTCAAAATTGTCTTTAGGGACAAAGAGCAATGCGTTAATAGCAAGCGGTGCATCGGCGGAAAAATGAAGCCTGTATGTCGGTTCATCAAAGGCATTGCCGATAAATTTATAAAACTCGGTGTATTCTTCTTCAGTGATCTCGGCTTTGTTACGCATCCACAATGCCTGAACCGTATTGACCTTTTCGCCTTCCAGCTTAATAGGAAAGGACACAAAAGCGGAATACTGCTTGATAATGGATTCAACCTTCCATTGCTGCGCGTACTCGTGAGCGTCCTCCTTCAACTCAACAATTATACGTGTTCCCCGATGCAGTCCATCCACCTCTTTGATGGTAAATGAGCCGGAACCGTCCGACTCCCACTCGTGCCCCTGACTTCCATCCCAGGAACGACTCTGCACTCTCACTTTAGAACCGGCCATGAAGGCGGCATAAAAGCCGACGCCGAAGCGGCCGATCAAGCTGACATCCTTTTTCACGGCTTCAGCCAGCTCAGCCAGGTAGGTATTTGAACCGGAGTGGGCTATAGTGCCGAGATTTGCCTCCAGTTCTTCCCGTGTCATACCGATGCCGGTATCCGTTATGGTGAAGGTATGTTTTTTCTCATCCAGATCTATCGTGATCTCAAGAGGAACATGGGCATCAAAGCCCTCCTCCTGGGTCAGACTTCCATGACGGAATTTTTCCAGAGCATCGGCGCTGTTGGAAATCAGCTCCCGAATAAAGACATCCCGTTCGGTATAGAGCGAGTTAATAACAATATCTAAAAGTTTTTTTGTTTCCGCCTGAAATTCATGTGTTGTCGTTGTCATCTGTGCACCTCAGTAATTCTAGGAGCTTGTCGGGGTATAGGCATTTTTGTTCAGATCGAGGCATTTTCAGGAAATCAAGCACAGCCATATAATTGATATTGCGAGCATTGATTTTCTGGAAATAACGAAGATATGGGCTAAAAGGGCATACTCCGACAGGCTCCTAAAAGAGAAAGTTTTATAGCTTCATTACCCTTTCCATTGATATTTTTCATCAAGTCGGCGAAAATGGTAAGCATATATCACTCTATGTCAAGTCAACACCTAAGGCAAAAGACCCTGCCTTTCTAACGGAGATAACACCTTGAAAATAATTGCCTTTGGAGATATTCACATGGCCACCGCCGCCTTACGGCATATAGAGGATCTGGCCTCGGCGGATCTTGTCATTGTCACAGGCGATATTACCAATTTCGGCACCAGGGTCGATGCCAAAACCGTTCTCAACGACATTCTCTCCTATAACCGCAATCTTCTCTGCCTGGCCGGCAACCTGGACAACAGCGATATCAACGATTACCTTGAAGATCTGGGCATGAATCTTCACGGCCAGGCCCATATGATCAGGCGCAAGCTTTGCGTCTTCGGAGTCGGCGGCTCGAACCCCACACCCTTTCGAACTCCATGGGAATTCAGCGAAGAGACACTGTATCGGATCGTGATGGAGGGGTATCGCCAGGCCAAAGAACTCATCGATTTGGCCAAACCTATTGCAGGACATACAATCCCAACACTTTTGGTATCACATGTTCCGCCCTATGGAACTGCAATCGATCGTCTCAGAAACGGCAGACATGTCGGCTCAAAGGCTGTACGAAAATTTATCGAAGCTCACTCACCGGAGTTGTGCGTCTCCGGCCATATGCATGAGGCCAAAGGCGAAGATACTCTGGGCACCACCCGGATCCTCAATCCCGGCATGCTGATGAAAAGCGGTTGGGTCACCATAACTCTCAATAAAAACAAGTTATCAACTACATTACAATGATGCAGCACACTGACACTCTCATCATCGGTGCAGGCCTCTCCGGTCTCGCCGTCGCTCATAAACTCCGTATTTCCTGCTATGGTCATCGTTATATAGTCCTTGAAAAAACAGAGAGCACCGGCGGCGTGATCCGTTCGCACCACGAAGATGGTTTTATAGCTGAAATAGGTCCTCATGGATTTCTCGATAACTGCAGAGAAAGCATAGAAATTCTTGAAGAATGCGGATTAGCGGACGAGTGCATCAAAGCCCCTCTGAAAAACTTTGTCCGTTATGTATTACTGGATGGGGAACTCCGCATGATTCCCCAGACTCCTCTAAAAATACTCCGAGCACCCCTTATTCCCTGGAGCGCCAAACTCCGTATGCTGGCGGAATTATGGCGTGAACCGCTGCAGGGCGAACCCACAGTTGCCAAATGGGTCAACCATCGTTTCGGCAAAGCCTTGCTACCTTTTGCCGATGCGGTTTTTACCGGAACCTACGCGGGCGACATGAATCGTCTCACCATTGACAGCGTTATGCCTGGTCTGCGAAAGCTCGAATTAGAGCATGGTTCGGTCATCCGTGGTCTTTTGGCTAAAGGATTCAAAGCCAAAAAAGACAGACATGGACGACCAACCAAATTCACCATACCGGCCATGACCTCCTTTCCCCAGGGCATGGCACGGTTACCGCAGAGATTGACGGAGTATCTCCAGGAAGACAAAGACCTGTTTCTGCACTGTGATGTGCAGGACCTCTGCAGAGAAAACGGCAAATGGCTGGCAGCAACCAGTCGTGGCACCTTTGCCGCCGACACGGTAGTCCTTGCCATACCGACCAATGCAACTCTTGCCCTGTTGCAGAAATTCGTTCCCCCTCCTCTGCCTGCAGTTCCTCTGGCCGATATTCTAACCGTTGTGCTGGGCTTTGGTCCCGGCTCACACCTTCCTCCAGGATTTGGCTACCTCACTCCGGAAAAAGAGAACCGCTTTTCCCTGGGAACCCTTTTTTCCTCAAATATGTTCCCAGGAAGGGCCCCGGCGGATCACATCCTTTTTGAAACGCTTATCGGCGGCAGAAGACATCCGGAGCGTCTTGAGCTCGATGACGACCAGCTTATTCGCCTCGCCTTTGAAGACGTCAAGGATATCCTGCCATTGCGGGGTGAACCGGTCTACAGCAGAGTGCTGCGTCCCTGGGGAAGTATTCCCCAGCTGGAGCAGCATTATCCGGAACTGCTCAAATGGCGTGACCGCGTCAGCAGCGAACTTCCCGGTTTACATATCTGCGGATTCGGCTGGGAGGGCATCGGCCTGAATGACATGATGAAACACGGAGTACGAATCGCCGAGGCTATTCGAGCCGGGCTTGATAAAGCAGGTGCTGAAATTGAGGTTAAAGGAATCTACTTCTGATCTCCATACAACAGCATACATCCGAAGGATAAAA
The DNA here is from genome assembly GCA_964446655.1 of uncultured Desulfopila sp. Classification (GTDB taxonomy): domain Bacteria; phylum Desulfobacterota; class Desulfobulbia; order Desulfobulbales; family Desulfocapsaceae; genus Desulfopila_A. The sequence continues at coordinate 52,691 of CAYUPL010000014.1, read as the reverse complement.
TTCCATGTACTTTCCCGACGAGATAGCGGACTACCTCCAGGGCAGGCAATACACCAATGCCTTGCCGATTCAGTTCATCTTTGATGAGGAGGATTATGCCTATCGCACCCAAATCGACCTTCTTTGTGACATTGCCACAGGGAAAAAAGTCATTCATCTGGGTTGCGTTGACCACAATATCGAAACCATAAACCATAAAATCAAGCGGAAGAAGTGGCTGCACAGCAGGCTCTGTCAACACGCCGCCAGGTGTCACGGGGTCGATATTCAAGAAGAAGGCATTCGGTATATCCAGGAAAAATTAGGCTTCAAAGATACTTCCTGCAACGATATTTTCAGTGATCAAATCTCTGCCATTATAACAGGTGACAACTGGGATTACCTCCTTATACCGGAAGTACTGGAGCATATTGAAGCACCCACCGACTTTCTCAGAGCAATAGCACGAAAATACCGCCACAGCTTCCCCAAACTTATTCTCACTGTCCCGAACGGATTGTCACATGATAATTATCAGCTTGCCAGGCAAGGCAAAGAGACCATCAACAGTGACCACCGTTTCTGGTTTTCTCCCTACACCGCCGCCAAAACCATCACCAATGCCGGCCTTGACCTCGAAAAAATCCTGATGTGCCGACACGGCACCATCAGCTGGAGGGCCTGGCGCAGAAACAGGTTTTTCAGGAGATATCCGCTACTTCGCAATGACATTCTCTGTATTGCCTCGTTTCGCTGAGCACCTCTGTTGGAATATTAAAGTGTCTTCAATTTGTTACTGAGAAGACGGATCTGCTCTCCGACGGAGATGTTCCTGTTGGTCAGGCCTGTCACTACCTTTATCGAATGCAGGACAGTGGAGTGATCCCGGTTAAACTCCTTACCGATATCGGCAAGAGAATTATCGGTATGTTTGCGGCAGAGATACATCGCCACCTGGCGGGGGAAGGCGAGAACCTTCTTGCGGGAGCGGGACTGCAGCTCCGTGGTGCTGATATTATATTGTTTACAGATGAACTCTCTTATCACGGCAGGCGAGAGACTCTGCGGCGTCCCTACAATAGCACGCACAACTTGCTCTATCAGGGGCATATCGATAACGCCTTCCTGCAACTGAGCTTTGGCGCGAATCCCAATTATGGCCGATTCTATCTGACGCACGTCTCCCTGGATATGCTGGGCGAGATAATCAACATGCGTCTCCTCCAACTCAAGGTTGTGCTGCATCCCCTTGTTTTTGACAATTCTTGTTCTCGTGGATATGTCGGGTGCTTGAATGGCTGTGACCAGCCCCGCGGCCATTCTCGAGCGAAACTCATTATCGATACCGACCAGGTCACGTGGAGGCCTGTTTGCGGTAAACACAATTCGCTTACCACATTTTATCAGAGAATCTAAAAGTTCGTTAAGCTCTTCCTGGGTCTTCTTTTTACCCGTCAATGAATGAACATCCTCAACCAGAAGAATATCGCAATGCTGATGATACTTTTCTTTAAAGGCATCCATGGTATTGGCCTTGATATTGCTTACCATCTCAAAAGAAAACTGCTGAGCGGTGACATAATGAAGCCTCGTCATGGGTGACTCGGCGAGAATCTGGTGTGCCACGGCATGAGTAAGATGACTTTTCCCCAGGCCTGTCGAACTATTTATATAGAGACAGGGTCCGACGGAGTCATCCGCCAGGGAAATCGAACGACAGGCCGATTGCGCCAGGATATTGCTCTCTCCCACCATAAATTCGGCAAAAGTATATCGTGGATGCAAAGCCCTGACGGATGAACACCCTTCCGGTATATGGGGAAGGCGCAGCTGGGTATTTTTACGTCGCGCTGGAAGACAGTTCTGTTCCTGGGCGACAGTAAGAAGGACTTTCCTTTGTCGCGGATCGACTTCATTGAGTTTTTCCTGAATCTTTTCCAGGTAATTCCTGGAAATATAGGCGCTGAAAAATCGGTCTGGGCAAGAAACATGAACGGTGTCCTCCTGCACGGAGGCGCATTCAAGCGGATCAATCCAGAGATTGTAGACATTTTCGCTCAAATCATTCCGTAATATTTCTTTCGCTTTTTGCCAGACCATAAACGTGTCTCCGCCCTATCGATCTAAAAACGTCTCCATAATTTAGAAAAACGGACTACCGCCGTAATTCCAACCTCTTTCAACTCAATGTATGTACACAATAAAGGAATTCTTCCAGCCGAAGACCACGCTTTTTTCCAGTCTCTCCCCTGAATGATCGGCCGACGATGTATGCACGTTGATAAACTCCATTTTTGCTGTTTCGTCAAAGACGATATCTTGAAGTTTTGCGCAAACTGTTTCTCTGCTGACCTCCTCTTCGTAACTAGGCAAAGAAAGGCACTTCCCCCCGCCACAACCTTTTTAATGTCCAGAAAAACACCACCCTAACAAAAACTGCTCAAACAGCCGCCATTTCGAATAGTTATACTCTTTATCCACAGGATATGAACAAAATAATTTTTCAGTTAAACTTCACTTATCTGCATAAATCTAAAATTTACTAGAAATATATCCAATTTTCTTTACAGACACAGGACAATCCTTTATAAGCACAGGCTTTGCCGACAATGCATCAAACCCTCTTTTTCTCCACTTTTTTTTTAGCCCAAGCCTGGAGCATTTACCGTTTTTCTCAATACAATTCCCGCACCCTCATCAGGGTCAGCACCATAACTTCAGCCGCACCGGCCTGTTTTAAGGTTGTGGTACACTCTGTAACGGTTGTACCAGTCGTATAGATGTCATCAACCAGACAGATTTTCATATTCTTTATAATTTCAGGTCGTTTAACAGCAAAAGCACCTTTAAGATTCTTTCTCCTCCCACTTCGGTCGAGCTCTGTCTGCGAAGCTGTCTGTCTGATTTTGACAAGAGCATCCGCCACAATATGCTCATCTCGGCAGGGGAAAAAAATCCTGGTAAGAAGCAGTGCCTGGTTCAACCCTCTCTGCCGCAGTTTTCCTGGAAACAGAGGTACCGGTACAAAAACAGCACAGGATTCAAAAGCCGAAAAATCGAAACCTTGAGCGATTTTCAGTAATGGCTCGACTGTACTTGTATCAAATGAATACTTCAGTTTGTGCAATAAAGTGCGGACAGGCTCTTCATAATAGGTAACTGCACGGGCCATGGAAAAAGGTGGTGCTTGATGTAAACATTGACCACAGATATGATCAGTTGCCGAAGAAATGGGGAAATTTTTACCACAGATAACGCAGAGAGGAGAGAGGACATAGGGAACCCCGGCAAGACACTTGCCGCACAGGCACGAGGAGACCTGTTCTTCCACGACACCACAGGAGCTGCATCGTGGAGGAAAAAGCAGCTCGGCCAACAGGTCTACCCATTTATGAAGTTGTTTCTTGCCGGACATCACCTCAGCATGCTATATAGAATAAGGATTGCACAACGTTTCATTGCCGACCTGCATGACAGCAAAATCTCAAGCTTGAGAAACAACCTCAAACCTCTATGACGCTATGGATACTCAAAAATCGGTCAAAAAACTAGGCATCGTTATCGGCGGCTCCGGTCTCATTGGAGGTACGCTGGTACACTACTTTAAAACAAGGACCTCGAAAACCATCGAGATACGAGCGCCCAGTTCGAAAAAGCTTTCCATCAGGTCCGCCGGTGATATTCGCTTCTATTTTGACGAAGTACAACCCGACTTCCTCATCAATACCGCCATCACAAATCTGAGTTCCAACAGCCGCCTGGCGCTTGAGGTCAATTATCTCGGCTCAATGCACCTCGCCAAGGCAGCAGCGGAGCATAACATACCCTATATCCATTTTACCACGGCCGCAGCCTTGCCGTACGGTGACGACCTGGCAGAACACGACACCCTGCCGGTCACCGCGGATCTGAACAACTATGCCAAGTCAAAACTCATGGCGGAAAAAACACTGGAGCACTTACGTGAAACAGATGGACTCGACTATACCTCCATTCGACTTGCTATAGTATATGGCGACCATGACCATAAGATACAGGGATTTCATCGGCTGTTTTTTAGTATTGTCGAACAGTCAATGCCCTTCCTGTTCACCGCCAAAGGAACGCAACATTCTTACTCGAACTGTCGCAAGATCCCTTACTTTGTACACCATATACTTGAAAACAGGGAGGAATTTTCCGGACAAACATACAATTTCGTCGATAAAGATCCGGTAGAACTGGCCAGACTCATTCTGACCATCAAAAAATATTTACAATTAAAGTCACCTAAAGAGATATATGTTCCGTATAATATAGCCAAAAACGGCAAGTGGCTGCTTTCTCTGCTACTGCGCGCTTTTGCCAAATTCGGCCTGGTTGCCCGTATGCCGCAGGAGCTGATGTTTCTGGAGAGCTTTTATCAAAATCAGACCCTTTCTTCGGCCAAAATCCGTCATTCCAGTTTTGTCGACCCTGACCCCCATCAAACTATTTTTTCACTCTTACCCGACATAGCCTCTTACTATCTCACCCGCTGGACTGAGCAGAATCTCATAACAGCTCGAGATCTTGAGCTTTCCCCAAAAGAAACCTATGACCAAATTTTTCGCCATGACCCATCCCGTCTCGTTGACCTGGTCCACAGCACCCTTACTGCCCAGAAAGATTTTCCCGAAAATTACTGACGATATGTTATGGGCGGCAGTGCTACAAAGACCTTGTTTCTGAATGCGTCTCGTCCGGGAGGCTGTCCCGGAAGGACTAAATAATTTTTTTCGCAGTTACTTTCTTTTCATTTTTCTTCAAACATGTCATAATGGGCGCAATTTTTAGTAAGATACCAATTATTCACTGTAAAACAACACCTTAAACTGCATTCCAGCGGCACAGGACACCCCAAAACGGCCCAAGCCGGTTAACTGCGCCTCACACACAAGGTTTACTAAATGAAATTATTTGAGAACAGCATGCTTCCTCCTCATTTGAAATTTCCGGTTTTCTCTCTTTTCTTCTGTTGCCTGCTGTTTTTTTTCAGCGGGGCAGAGAGCGCGGCTCAATCGCAGAAAACTGCTTTTATTCCTTTGAAAATCGTTACTCTCTCTGATGAAGATGCACTGACAAGGGAGGTAGACCGTACCCTGACAGAAGCACTTTCCCGAACAGATTTTACCTCTTTCAGTCGAGAACAGGCCGAGACACTTCTTGATTACCAGGCGGAATGGCCGCCCAGTCCGCAGGTCTTCGCCTCTGAGGAAAGCTTGCAGACCTACAATAATATCGTTACAGGGACGCTCACCAAAATCGGTGATCGCATAAGTCTTGACCTGAAGCTGTTTGATCTGCTCTCAGTTGACGATCCGCAACATTTCTCCACCCAGGCAGGCGCGGGAGACAACTTCATCCCTCTCTTCCTTGATGTCTTGCAAAAAATAACCGCTTTCACCTCAAGCGACAGTATCATTGCCTCAATAGCCCCTGCCGGTAACCGTAAAATCGATTCCGGAGCTATCCTGAAAAACATCGCGACCAAGCCGGGAGACCCATACGACCCGGCGCAACTGCGTCAGGACTTAAGATCAATTTTCAAGATGGGCTATTTTGACGACATTCAAATTGAAGTACAGCAGGAAAGCAATGGGAAAGCAGTCGTTTTTCGAATTGTCGAAAAACCGGTGATCAGAACTATTTCTTTCAGTGGCATAGACGAACTCAAGGAAGAGGACATCAAGGAAGTTGTTACAACACAACAACAGTCTATTCTCAACCCGGCCCAGATCAACCGCGACGCTGAAGCAATCCAATTGCTTTACAAAACCAAGGGATATTACAATACCACGGTGGTCCCCGAAACCGGCTTTCCTACGGAAGATGTCGCGGAAATACGTTTTGTCATTAATGAAGGGAAAAAAATCTATATCAGATCGATTTCCTTCGAGGGCAATACAACCTTTGATGATGACACCCTGGAAGACGAAATCGAAACCAGTACCAAGGGGTGGTTCTCCTGGGTCACCGACTCAGGCCTGCTCGATTATGACAGGCTTAACCAGGATGCAGGGCGAATTATCAATTTTTACGGCAACCATGGTTTTCTCGAAACTAAAATCGGCGACCCCGTGGTCACCCAGGAAGAAGAGTGGCTCTACATAACCTTCACTATTGAAGAAGGTACCCGTTTCAAAGTTGGTAATATTAGCCTGCAAGGCGAAATTGACGATGACCGCGACAGACTGCTGAAGATTCTCACCATATCGGACGAAAAATATCTCAGCAGGAAAATCCTGCGGGATGATATACTTAAAATCACGGATTTTTATGCCGAGAAAGGGTATGCCAATGCCAATATTCGCCCGATGATAAACGCAGCGGATCAGCCGGATGTCCTTGACATTGCCATCAGTGTAGATAAAGGAGAGTTGGTTTATATCAACCGCATCACCATAGCAGGCAACGATCGAACCAGAGACAATGTCATTCGCCGGGAGCTTGAAGTTTCCGAAGGAGGTATCTTTAATGCCAAGGCCTTACGCGACAGTCTGCAACAGCTGCAGTATCTCGACTTTTTCGAGGAGGTAGGCATCACCCCGGAGAAATCCTTTGACGATAGCACCGTTGATCTTTCCATCGAAGTAAAAGAAAAGAGTACCGGTATGTTTACCATCGGCGCAGGATACAGTTCTGTCGACGACCTTATTCTCATGGGTGAAATTGCCGAAAACAACTTTCTGGGCCGTGGAGACACCCTGGCTTTATCAGCAAACATAGGTGGAGACAGCAACAGATATAATCTACAGTACAAAAATCCACGCCTCAATGATTCGCAGCTCTCCTGGGGCATAGACCTGTTTGATACCATGCGGGAGTTCGACGATTACACCAGGGACTCCACCGGCGGGACCTTGAGCTTCGGTTATCCGGTCTGGGAGAAATGGCGCGGCTTCGGCGCCTACAGTTATATCGACACAACCCTTTCAGACGTTGCTGAAAACGCCTCTTTTATTATTCGCAATTCAGTGGATATCAACATCACCAGTGCAGTAAAGTTTTCCTTACGGCGAGATACACGCAACAAACGCTTCGGTGCCACCAAAGGTTCACGCCACGAAATCAGTGTTGATTATGCCGGCGGCCCGCTCGGTGGTGACTCGGAATTCACCAAAATTGAAGGCTCCACCAGATGGTACTTTCCTCTCTTCTGGGATACGGTTTTCCATGTTCATGGTGCTGCCGGACAGGTCTTTGAAAATGAAAACGGGGGATTGCCCGTATATGAACGTTTTTTTCTCGGCGGTTTAAACAGTATCCGCGGTTTCGATTACGGCAAGGTCAGTCCTCGCGACCCCGTTACAGATGAACGTATTGGTGGCGACAAAATGTGGTATACCAATTTTGAATATATTTTCCCATTGCTTGCCGAGCAGGGAATCAACGGTGTTGCTTTCTTTGATATGGGCTATGTCTTTAATGATGATGAAGACTGGGGTTTTGACGACTACAAGAAATCAGTCGGTCTCGGCATTCGCTGGTTTTCGCCAATCGGACCGCTTCGCCTGGAGTGGGGCTATAACCTCGATCCTCAAGATGATGAAGATGATGCCGTCTGGGACTTTTCCATTGGCGGAGTCTTTTAGTCCTGATCAAGCATGGTTTGAAAGGCTCGGTTGGTCAGAAAACTGTCTGTACATAATCCGGCTGTCCCTGGGACAGCCGAAGTTTTTTTATGCCATTACACTCGATTATCAGCAACATCAAGCAGTCTAGTCTTCAGGAATTGAGTGTCTCCGGACTGCGGGGCAGCAGCCAGGCCTGGTTCAGCTCCCGGCTGGCTGGTGACAGCGTCTGCTGCTGTATCGTCCCCGACGAACACATGGTCTCACTTTTTGAGGAGGATCTGAGGCTTTTCTCTTTAAATGAGATCCTCACCTACCCAGGTTACGAAATTCCACCGTACACTCCCCTCTCGCCGGATCAGCAGACCACCAGCACACGACTGGCCACTCTTTTTTCCTTGCAGGAGAGTCGATCTACCCCGCTTATCGTCACATCCATCGAAGCCCTGATGCGCCGGGTACTGCCGCGCCGTATTCTCAACAGCAGAGCAGAGCTTCTCATGGCCGGCGAAGATACCGATCAGCAGGACCTTATCGCCATGCTGGTCAGTTCCGGCTATGCACAGGTCGCCCTGGTTCGCAGCGTCGGTGATTTTTCTGTCCGTGGCGGTATAATCGATATTTTTCCACCTCCGTTTCTTCAGGAGAAAAATGGTTTCCATACCGGACCATTGCGCCTCGATTTTTTTGGAGATACCATAGAATCGTTACGTTCTTTTGATATTTTCACCCAGCGATCGCAGATGGATCTGCCTGAAGCCGTCATCCTGCCGGTCAACGACATTCTTTACGAAAGAGGCCGGTCACTCTGTTCCCCTGCGTCGATCAAAATGCTGCACACCGAGGCACAAAACTCCAACTGGGATGAGGAACAAACTGCTCTTTTGCAGGAACGATTACAAACTCTTGGCAGGTTTGCCGGAGCCGAGTTCTTTCTTCCACTGTTCTATCCTCAGGAAAAAAATCCCACCGACACGGTTTTTGATTTTTTACCGGAAGATGCCATTATGGTCGTGGTCGATCCCTCCGCCTGCAGGCAAACCGTCGATCTGGTCTATGAGCGCATCGAGTCAAATTATCAGGCAGCTCAAGACAGCAATCTTCCTGCTCTGGCACCGGCGCGACTCTTTCTCGACAACGATGCCATATCTGCACAAATCAACCGCTTTAAGAGGGTCTTTCTTACCGATTTTGAAAATGATTCACCCCAACATACACATCAGACGACCACCGACCACCGTCTTCTCAAACAGAGTATAACGGCAGAGCGTCGTCAACGTGGACTTTTGGCCCCGCTTGCCGACCACCTTCTTGAGTGGCGGAATCAGGGCGACGGCATCGCCATCTGCTGCAGGTCGACGCGGCACACCAAAAACCTTGTGGAGTTACTGAGCAAGCGTGGACACGAAATAGAGACAGTCAGTCCTCCGCTGCAACTCGATTCCATCACGCCGGCAAGTCCGCTGTTGATTTGCGATCATCCCCTGCAGCAAGGCTTCAGCTTACCGGATCAAAAAATTCATGTTCTCTCGGAAAGCGAGCTGTTTGGCGAAATGCGGCTCGGCACAAAAGTCAAAAAACGGCTTAAACCGGAAGAGGGCTTACAGTTTGCCGAGCTCAATAACGGTGACATTATCGTTCACCGTGACCATGGACTCGGACTCTATCAGGGTCTGGTAACCATGGAGCTTCAAGGAGCCAGAAACGACTTTATGCTCATTGAGTACCGCGACGGCGATAAGCTCTATCTGCCGGTGGACAGAATGAATCTGGTGAGCAGATATGAAGGACTCTCCGACAAAAAGCCTCGCCTCGACAAACTCGGCGCCCAGGCATGGAAAACGACTAAATCAAAGATCAAGAAAGAGGTCTGGAAAGTGGCGGAGGAACTGCTCGACATCTACGCCACAAGAGAACTGCGCCAAGGTACCTGTTTTTCACCGCCGGGTGAACTGTACCATGAACTGGAAGAATCCTTTCCCTACGACGAGACCCCCGGGCAGGATAGAGCCATTTCGGAGGTAATCAGCGACCTCACTTCCGACAAACCGATGGATCGTCTGATCTGCGGTGATGTCGGCTATGGCAAGACCGAAGTCGCTATTCGAGGTGCCTTCAAAGTCGTCGAAGATGGTTTTCAGGTTGCCGTCCTGGTGCCAACCACCGTTTTGGCAGAGCAGCACATGAGCACCTTTCGCGAAAGGTTGCAAGGCTTTCCGGTGACGGTCGAATGCATCAACCGCTTTCGTACTCCGGCGCAACAACGATCTATCTTAAAAGATCTTGCCCGGGGAAAGATTGATGTCATTATCGGCACTCATCGTCTTCTTTCCAAGGATGTGGTCTATAAAAATCTTGGTCTGCTTGTTGTGGACGAAGAGCACCGTTTCGGGGTCGCCCATAAAGAAAAGATAAAAAAGATCAAATCGGAAGTAGATATTCTCACCCTTACGGCCACTCCCATTCCACGAACCCTGCAGCTCTCCCTTCTAGGTATCCGTGACCTCTCTGTCATTTCCAGCCCTCCGGAACATCGCCAACCCGTCAAAACCTTTGTGGCTCGCTTTGACGATCTGGTCATAAAAGAGGCCATTGCCAAAGAAATACGTCGCAATGGACAGACATTTTTTGTCCATAACAGGATTCAATCAATTGGGAAAATGGCCGCCAAAGTGCAAAAGCTGGTGCCACAGGCCCGTGTCGCCATTGCCCATGGCCGGATGGCCGGCAAAGAGCTGGAAAACATCATGGTTCAGTTCGTCAATAAACAGATCGATGTCCTGATCAGCACCACCATCATCGAATCGGGACTCGATATTCCGACGGCCAACACCATAATCATCAATCGTGCCGATACCCTGGGACTTGCCGAAATATATCAGCTCCGCGGCCGGGTCGGCCGTTCATCTCTACAATCCTTTGCCTATCTGCTCGTCCCTTCAGTTGACGCCTTATCACGGGACTCAAAAGAACGATTACGGGCCCTGATGGATTATAATGAACTAGGAGGCGGTTTTAAACTTGCCATGAGCGATTTGCAGATTCGAGGGGGTGGCAATTTACTCGGTGTTTCCCAAAGCGGTCATATTGCCGCCATCGGCTACGACCTCTATCTTGAGCTGTTACAGAAAACCGTGGCGGACCTTAAGGCACGCACCGCCTTGGGAGAGGACCAGGAAGAACATGACGACCTCGACCCGGAAATAAACCTGCAGTTGTCAGCCTATATCCCCGCAGATTACATCCCCGACACCGGCCAACGTTATATCGCTTACCGCCGCATTTCGGCTCTGGCAAAATCAGCCGATGACCACTTCCAGGACCTGCAGGATGAGCTCGTTGATCGATACGGTCGGCTCCCCGCCGAAACAGCCAACCTCTTTGCCGTAGTCACCTTGAAGAAGTCACTGTGTTCCCTGCGGGTCAGCAAGCTGGAGCAGGGCAGAGAGGGCCTGGTTTTCTCCTTCTTAGAAGATACTCCTCTCCAGGCCGGACCTCTGCTTGATTTTATAGCCCGGCCTGTCGGTAAAAGAAAAAAGCCGGCCGCCAGACTCCTGCCCGACGGTCGCCTGATCTGCTTTACCGACCATCTGCCGCACAATGACATCCTACCAATTTGCAGAACCATACTGAACGACTTACTTCAACTCACCAATAAATAATGCGATGACTCAGCCAACTACGACAACACAATATCCATGGGATACCATCGACACCGTCCTGCTCGATATGGATGGTACCCTTCTGGATAAATATTTTGATGACTATTTCTGGGAAAAGTACGTTCCTCTTAACTACGCCCGCAAACACCATCTTTCCGCGGCGGAGGCTGAAGATGCCCTCTTGGCCAAATATCGCAGTGTCGAAAGCACCCTGCAGTGGACTGATCTCTATTATTGGACCGAACAGCTCGGTCTTGATATCATCAAGCTTAAATCTGAAATCAATCACCTGATAAACGTCCATGAGCATGTTTTTGACTTTTTCCGTTTTATCAAACGAATGGGAAAAGACCTCTGCCTGATAACCAATGCCCATCCCAAGACGCTGGAAATCAAACTTGCCAAGACCAACATAGGTCCCTTTTTCGACACCATCCTCTGTGCCGAAGAGGTGGGAGAGGCAAAAGAACAACTCCAGTTCTGGCACAACCTGGAAAACTTCCTCAAATTCAAGAAAGAACGGACCCTTTTCGCCGACGATACCGAAAAAGTCCTCCAGGCTGCCGGGCAATACGGCATAGGACACCTTGTCCATATAGCCAGACCCAGCTCAAGAACTGCAGTTCGACACTCAAGCAGCTTTTATTCAATCGTTGATTTCGGAGAATTCCTCAAAAACTGACCAAGCTATAATAGAGGGCTCAAGCAATGATCTACCGTCTCCTTCTGACTACAATCCTTCTCCTTTCCCTGACTTTTCCCGTATGGGCTGATCAGCCCAAAACTCTTATTTTTAAGGGGAAAAACAGCAGTTCATATGCCTTGCCCTCGCTGATCTTCGCCGGACTGGGGCGACCTGACTTTTTCGAACTGCCTCTGTTGCTGACACGAGACAATATCCCCGTCGTGTTCGATGATCTTGTTCTCCACCCCAAAACTAATGTCGCCCAACTGTTCCCCGACCGAAGTCGAGCTGACGGCAATTTTTATCTTATCGATTTCGACCTCTTCGAAATAGAGCAGCTCTCTTTTCGGAAAGACTCTGGCGAAGAAAAGATTGCCACCTTGCATCCAGCTACTTTGACGGATGCCCTGCGAGCCATCTCCCGTTTAGGAGAACTGCTTTCGCATCAGTTTGAGGTGCTACCCGTTATCAAATATCCTTGGTTTCATGCGAACGAGAAAAAGGACATCAGCACAGTTATACTGAACACCATGGTAGCCCATGCGGAATCTCCGGAAAAGACTCTCTATCTCAAATGTTATGACCCTGATGAACTGCAAAGGGTTCATAACGACCTTCTGCCCGGCTTACCTGTTGAAGTCAGGCTTATCCAGGGTGTGGATATCCCGCAAGGCCGAGAAACAATGCGGCTTGACCGAGATTCCTGGGAAAGCTACAATTACGAGTGGCTCTTCACCCGTCTTGGTTTACGAGTGGCATCGGGCTATGCCCACGGACTTTCACTGGTCGAACCGGAAAATATTGATGGAAAGACACTGCAACGGGTGATCACCGACAGTCATGGTCTGAAGATGAAAATTTATGTTGACGCGGTCCATATACCTCCCGATACTATTGAACCATTCTCGGAAAGGTTCCTGTTTGATCTTCATGCCGACGGACTCGCTTATAGCACCCCCTCGGCCTTGCATGGCGTTTTCACAAGCAAAGAGCCCCCGCTGCTACCATCGGAGCATGGTGTGATGGGGCAAGAACCGTACGACCACACCATCCCGGAAGATCCGGAAGCACTCATCAGACGATTACAAAAGGCTCTGTAATTTTTCTCTGCTATTGCTTGTACTGACGTTCTTCAACACTTTTTATGGAGAAAAATTGTGAATTATCTGACTCAACTGCTTCTTCTTACAGGATTTTCCCTGGCCTGTGCGGCCGGCCACTCCTTTGCCACAGACAAAATATCAGCACCAGCCTACTCCAATATCCTTAATCAGATCGAAAGCAGAGGCACAACTACTGTTCTTGTTGAGCTCTCATCTTCTACCGTGCCACCTTCTTTCAACGGCAACACTGCCTCGGCAGCAAGAAAAAATGCAATCGCCGCGGTGCAACAAAGACTGGAGATGAGCCTGCCGACAGCGGCACGACAACGGATCCAGCACCGTTATGAATCTGTACCGGGCCTTACCATGCTGGTTGACAAAGATATTCTGGAAACCCTGCACCGTAGCGACTTGGTCGAGGCGATCTTTGAAAACGGCAAACGCAAAATATCCCTGAGTCAAAGTATCCCACTGGTTTTTTCAAACCAGAGTTTTTCCACTTTCACAGGAGGAAACGACTGGACGGTGGCTGTTCTTGATACCGGCATCGACAAAAGCCATCCCTTCCTGACAGCGGGATTTGGCCCCAAAGTCGTTTCCGAAGCCTGCTATTCCAGCGGGGGCTACTCCAGCGCCTATCCCGAAATAGATCCTCTCTGTCCTGGTAATGCTTCCTCATCGACCGCATCAAACTCAGCTTTACACTGCTCCGGATACGACGGTTGTGAGCATGGCACCCATGTTGCGGGTATCGCTGCCGGCAGTGGTACCTCATTCAACGGAGTAGCCAGAGCAGGTAAAATTATCTCCGTGCAGGTGTTTACAGGTATCAGAGATTATTTTTTTTCCAATGTTTGTGGAACCGGATACGGCGATAATTGTATCGTGGCCTTTGACAGCGACATCCTCAAAGGATTAGAAAGAATTTATGCCTTGCGGCAAAGCCATAATATTGCCGCAGTCAATATGAGTCTTGGCGGTGGGGCATTTTCCGGCTTCTGTAACAGTGAAAACGCATTGATCACCAACGCCATCAACCATCTGAAGCAGGCCGGCATCGCCACCGTCGTCGCCTCAGGCAACAATGGTTATTCCGCTGCCACCAATTTCCCGGCATGCATTTCATCTGCCATTGCCGTAGGAGCAACCAGCGACGCTTCTCCGAATCCCGACCAGCCGACATCTTACTCAAATGAATCGGCTGCACTCGATATTTATGCACCCGGCAGTTTAATCTTCTCATCCATTCCCGGTGGCTCTTTCACCACCATGCAGGGAACATCCATGGCGGCCCCACATGTTGCCGGGGCATGGGCTGTACTTAAGCACGCCAGCCCGGAAGCATCGGTTATGGAGCTTGAAAACCTGCTCGAATCGGTCGGCCCCACAATCACCTCACGTAATGGGCTGGTGAAGCGAAAAAGGCTGGATATCAGAGAGGCTTTACCGGCATCTGGAGCCACTGTGCCTCCTCTGCTCCTTCCCCTGCTGCTTAGCAATTGAGGATAATACACCATCAGGAAACGATTGTTTAGTTCCGTCAATTCTGAGTTCTTCCCCTTTTTTATAACAGAGTGGAACAGGCATTCCTTATCCGGGAAAAAACTCATTGACTTCGCTTAAAAATACAGAGTAATAGAAAGGACATCTTCCCAATACAGCGGAGTTATCAGTTCCCAAGGGAAAACAGTTCACAACAAGAACAACGGTAGTGATCTCGCAAAGTATAGTGGGCGGCATAACACTACTTTTTTTTATTTTCTGTCAGGAGAGAAAAGGATGAAACAATGGCGCGATATTTCAATTAAATGGAAGATTTTAACCTTGGCACTGGCAGGCCCTGTCGTCATTGCCGTGATCTTCTCCTGGCAACGTGCCACAGACATCAGAACGCATGCCGAACAAGCCATGATTGCAAAAAGCAAGGCCATTGTCCAGATGGCGGAAGCAACCCGAACGGAAATGGCTAAAAAACTGCAGGTGGGTGTCATCGTACCTTTTGACAAGCTCGACTCTACCAATATCATCGAGGCGGTGCCGGTTGTAACAGCCATGAAAACCGCAGCCCTGAATGCACAGCACTCCAATTATCAGTTTCGAGTACCCAAAGTCAAGCCGCGTAACCCCGCCAACGAACCAACACCTCTGGAGCTGGAGGTTCTCGACGAACTCAAGACCAGAAAAATAAACGAAAAAATTCTTATTACCAGCAATGAAATCCGCTATTTCAAGCCAATAGTCCTCACAGAAGATTGTATGTTCTGCCATGGAAATCCCGCCGGGAAAACAGATCCGACCGGCGGCATCATGGAAGGCTGGAAGGTTGGAGAAATTCATGGCGCCTTTGAGATCATCAGCTCCATGGAAGCAACCAATAAACAGGTTAAAGCCACCATTTTTTCCATCGCCATCTGGACCATGGCAATCCTGGCCTTCTGTTGCTTCTGTTCCTGGCTGCTCCTCAATACCAATATAGTCAAACCGCTTAAAATTTCCTCTGCGGAAATCAAGAAAATTGCCGACAAGGACCTTACCGGAACTCCGCAAGTTACAGGGAACGATGAATTCGGCACCATAGGCCGTGCCCTGCAGAATATGAAAAAGCAGTTGCAGACGGTTATTATTGCCATTATCAATGGCGCCGACAAGCTTGATGACCGCTCCCAAAGCTTAAGCAGCAGTGCCGCGCAACTCTCCAGCAACAGCGACGAGATGAAGAGCCGATCGATATCCGTTGCCGCCGCAGCCGAAGAGATGAGTTCCAATATGAATTCCGTTGCCGCTGCCACTGAAGAGGCATCGACCAACATTGCTCTGGTCGCCACCGCCACCGAAGGAATGTCGCAGACCTTCTCCGAAATCGCCAAAAATACCAAATCGGCACAGAGCATCACCGCCAACGCGGTTCATGAAGCCCAAAGCGCCTCCGCCAAGGTAAATGAACTTGGCATAGCAGCTTCGCGTATCGACAAGGTTACCGAAACCATCACCGAAATCAGTGACCAGACCAATCTGCTCGCCCTCAATGCCACCATCGAGGCTGCCAGGGCAGGTGAAGCAGGCAAAGGCTTTGCCGTTGTCGCCAACGAGATCAAAGAACTCGCCAAACAAACTGCCACAGCTACAGGCGAAATTAAATCTCAGATAACAGGAATCCAGACCTCCACCGCGGAGACCATCCGGCAGATTGAGCAGATCACCGCTGTTATCAATGAAGTCAATGATATTGTAACCGTTATTGTGGACGCGGTTGAAGAACAGAATCAGACAACAATCGAAATTGCCGAAAACATTGCCCAAGCCACCCAGGGAATCCAGGAAGTTACCGAAAACGTCAGCCAGAGTTCTACCGTTGCCGACGAGGTGGCCCATGATATTCATACGGTCAGCAACAGCTCCACCGAGGTTGCCGGGCAGAGTGGACAAATGCAGCAAAATGCCCTGGAGCTGCTGCAATTAGCGAAAGAGCTGCGCGCTCTGATGCAGGATTTCAAAGTCTAAAGACCAGAGGAAGAGAGATCTCGTCCGTCTCAACGGTAACAGACAAGTCTCTCTTCTTTTTTTTCCTTTCCGGTTCTGCCGTATTTCAGATATGGTACAATGGTGGCGTTTTTCTCTCCAGCCGTACCGTCATAAATCACAGAAACTACCGGCACTCCCGTCTTTTCCGTTATCTTCGTCCGCATGGCTTCCGTCACCAGAGAGGCACAGCAGAGTGCCGGACTGGCCTGCACGAACAGAGCCACATCAGGATAATGTTTCTTGATATAATGAATTTTAAGAATGTTATCCATGGACTCACCGGTATTTTCAACGGAGAGATCATACCGGGCCAGGACATCCGCCGCCGAATCGTCATACTTATGCAGAGAGTGTCCCAGGATCCGGTCAAAGATCAAACTGTATTTTTTTTCCAGGTGCCCCATGGTTGCTAAAATAGCCCTATAGGACAAGACATCTCTATACTTGCCTTCGTTAAACCATTTCCTGAAGTAGGCCGAAGCTATCATTTTGGCATACTCGCTATATGGTGTGGTGATTACTTCACCCCCATGGTCTTCGATGAACCTGATTAAATTCTGATTCATGACTCTGTTGTCGCGGCTGTAAAGATCTCCAAAAATGGCTACCTGCGGTCGTTCCTGACGCTGTATGGGGATCTCCTCGAAGCGTTGTACAACTTCAAGCAAAGCGTCTTCCTTGTCCCGTTCACCACGAAAGGCAGCAGAAAGAATGACGATACTGTCCTCCAAGAGCCGATCGGTTGATCCTTTTTCAATTTCGTATGGTCGAATGGAGCAGGCCATCCGGCGGAGCAGGCCACCGAACATATAGGAAAAATAGGCATTCATGGCTGCCCATGGCGAGATATCCGTCAAAGTGAGATCGCCGATATAGACGTCTGCATCACCAAAGCCTCTGTTGTTGAGCAATGTTTTTATGTGATAGGGATACAGCTTAATATTACAGGCCAGGGTGGATTTATTGAGCCATAAAACAGTTTTTTCGGGCGCCAGTCGATAGGCTTCAATGGTTTCAACAAATCCCTGCGCAATTGCATTGAGTGGAATACATTGGCCGCTATTGTATTTCAAACTTTTCCTGATAGTTTCTTCCGTTTCATTCATAACATAGGCATCACATCCTTCCCGCTCCAAAGTGGCTGCGAGAAAGGCACAGGTGATCCGGTCCCAGTTTGGCAACACAATATTTTTACCTTTAACACTTTCGGCAAAATGAGGATTGATGCTACTGTAATCAGACAGCATTACCGGTGCTGCGACAGTACACTTCTCCTCCTGATAGTGATTACGAAAAGAACGCACAGCAGCTTCAATCCGCGTCTCATACCCTATGTTTGAGCCATGTTCATCAAGCTCTAAAACCAGATAGGGCTTGTTGTTTGTCTCCATGATAGATTTGAAATACTCCAGAGTAAAGGAGTCTGGAGAACATTTAAATGATGTAATATAAACAGGATAGACTCCTTCTTTTCGCGCGCTTACTTCCGCCGCCTTCAGAATAGTTGCGGCATGCTGCCAGTGTATCTCCCGCAGTAAAGGAGCTATATGTTCAACATCTTCATCAGTGCAGGTAATCATATCCTGAAAAAAGACATTAATTCCCAATGATGCAAAAATTTCCGGTATGCCGCAGTTCATGGCCGGAGACAGAACCGTATACGGTCGACCGACAAGCAGCACTTCGATGTCGTCTGCTGTTCGGGAGTGACGCGTAAAAAGGGTCTGCAGAGCATTGCGGTACTGTTGATCCAGTACGGCGGCATGATCAAAAGCCCTTGAAACCTCAATAAATCCTGGGGGATCAGGCATGATCTTTTTAAACATTCGGTACAGCTGCCTTTTGGCATGAAAAGAGGTATACAGATAACGAATTACCGGCGAGAGAATCTTCTCGGCCCTCTCCTGCCCGACAAAGCCCATTATTCCCGGTAGAAACTGCGAATAGTAGCAAAATTGGCGCCGCGCCTCTTTGCTTTTGATTTCAAGATAAAAAGGGAGAAAAACATAATCGGCCTGATCGAGGAGTGCATCGACATGGCCATGCATGGCCGTAACAGGGGCACAGAATTCGGATTGGCTCAGTTTTTTTCCGACAGCGGCATAACTTTGCCGTACTGAAGTAGAGACTGTCTTCACTCCAAGCTCAGCAAAAAAATTCTCCCAGAAGGGCAGATCTTCCATCATATAAACTGCAGCGGGCAGTCCGATAACCAGCTCGCTGCGGCTGGGCCGGGTTTTTGGTTTCGGCATCACGTTTTTGCGCAAATCAAGCAGATCAACGGCGCCACTGTCTCGCGGCACGTAAGTGGAGTCCTCATATTCTCTGCCGCAGAGAAAGCCATATGCCACCTTGCCGGAGGGTGTATCGGCAACGGAAATTTTGCAGGCATTATTGCAGAACCCACACACTTCCGCCGAGATTGGTATGGTTGTCTTACAGAGAGAAAAACCGGCAAAGGTTGTTTGTGAGCTCCTCTCCTCTTCTGCCAGCAGAGCTGCTCCCAGCGCACCGGTAAGATGGCAGTATTTCGACACGAGAATGGGTTTTTGCAGACGATTTTCGAAGGCGGCTACCAGCGATCGATTTTTCGCCGTTGCTCCCTGGAAAAAAATGGTGGAACCTATACTTTTTTCTGTCGCCACCTTCATCAGGTAATTTTCGCAGACGGAATGGAGTGCTGCCGCCAGCACCTCGTTAACGCTGAATCCATCACTGAGATAATGGTTGATATCACGTTCCATAAAAACAGTGCATCGATCACTGGCCATGGGAGCGCTGACCCCAGCAGCTCTTGAGCCATACTCCTCTATGGGGCATCCCAGTCGTGCGGCCTGTTCTTCTATAAAAGAACCGGTACCGGCGGCACAGACATTATTCATGGTGGATGATGTTACCCTGCCGTTGCGCAAAACGGTAAATTTGGCATCCTGACCACCAATCTCTATAATGGTATCCACCTGATCATTAAGCTGCGTTGCTGCCCGGGCATGCGCCGTTATTTCGTCAAGAACGATATCGGAACCGATTATTTTTCCGATAAATTTGCGGCCCGAACCGGTAGTTGCGCACTGAAACACTTCGAAACGAACTGCTCTGGCGCTCTCCATCTCTGCGATGGCGCCAAAAATATCCATGGTCGCCCGGAGCGGCCTTCCTGCCGTGCGTGTATAGAAACCGGCCAGAACCTGCTGTTTGGCATTGAGCAGGACGGCCTTGGTGCTGGTCGAACCTATGTCAATGCCCAGGCAGACATGCTCAACAGCATCCGGTTCCTGGTAGATATCAACCTCCACCGGGTTATTACCGCCACTGTTAGAGGCATACCTGCTCAAACTGGAAAAATCGGGATGAGATGATCTATTGAGTTGTAAGGGGGGATAATAGTATTTTTTCTCCTGTGGCGGAGCATGCAATATCGCTGCGCATGCCATCGGCTCAATTTTACTTTTTTCCATATCGCCAAGCAGACAGAGGGCGGCCCCCGTTGCTCCGTACATATGGCCGTATGGCGTACGTATCAGTTTTACCGAAGCCTGTTTCTCTATATGGCGGGCAACGGCACTATTCTTGGAAACCCCACCGCAAAACAGAATTTCTGCCGGCAGCTTTCCTGCAGCAAATAAGGTATCAACAATATTTCTGGCCAATCCGGCGCAGAGGCCGTCACTGATCTCCTCATACTGGTAGCCTTCCTGCTGAGCGTGAATCAGATCGGTTTTGGCAAAGACCGCACAGCGTGATGCAATCCGGGGACAACGGCCCCTGTTCCGGCCGGCGGTCGCACTGAGTTCTGCAATATCGTCCATTTTCAACCTGGAAGCCTGTTGATCCAGAAAACTGCCGGTACCGGCGGCGCACGAAGTATTACAGTTCGACCCACTATAGTTACCGTTTTCATCGAAGGTAGCATAAAAAAACTTCTCTCCTCCCACGGCAAGAACAGCCTGTACTCCCCGATGATAGTGGTTGGCAGACTCAATAACGGCTACCTGGTTATCGTATCGTTGCTGCGCCTTGACAAAGTCCGGCGTCGAGCTGGTAGCTGCCGCGACCACCGGCTCCGCCACATTGAGCTTCTCCATCATATGACGGAGATTTTTTTCAATATCGCCCCGATGGAAACAATACTGGCCCGCCAGTATTTTTCCATCTGTTCCTACAATGACAACGCTTGCCGCAACTGATCCTACATCGATACCGATAACTCTTCCATCTACCATACCGTCCTCGGTTATATGAATGATTCATGAGGAGGCGTTCGAGAGCTCCGCCTGTAACCTGTATCATCTCACCTCATCAGACAACAGCTCTACAATTTGTCCCTGACCTCCTCCCAAAACTCCTGCAGACCCTTCTGCCAACCTTTAACATAGAGGCGTGCATACTCATTCATGACTTCATTCTGTATGGTCATCAGCTTACTGTGCTCAAATTTTTCCCGAAAATACGCCCCAAGAATTCCGTCATGTGGGGCCGCATCGATATCTTCCCAGGCAAGGGCATACATGATATCATCATAGGCGGCACTTTTGCCCCACAGCACGCCGTCATGCCTTCCCGTATCAAAAAAATCTCCTTCAGATTGTGCTTTTTCCTTACGAAGACGTTCAACAACCTCACAGAGATCCAGGTCTTGCTGTATCCGCTTCTGAAAATCCTCCTTTTTCTGGATGGCATCCGCCACAGCATCCTGAAACATTTTGGAGAGATTGAATGACCTCCGCCATCGTTCCATTTTCTCATACAGCATATCCGGAATACTGACTGTTACCTTTCGCGCCATACATTACCTCCCCTGAGAATAGACACGTATTAACTTAGTATATACGTACTTCTTCTTCTGTCAAGGAGTCTCCGGCTGTGTACGGACCACGTCCGTAAAAACGTCGCCGGCAGAGATGGAAAAAGAGAAAACAGAGGGGCCGCATCTCCGCTGACATGGCACCTGGAGGTGCGGTGTTGCTCAGCAAAGATGATGCGCCTGAAAGATCAGATGACAATGCAGGGCAATGCCAAGCTTGATGGCATCATCGTTGAAGTCAAAACAGGGATTGTGCAACGGCGTATCCGCCGCACCATGCCTACCAAGTCCAAGCCAATAGAAGGCGCCTGGAATTTTTTCCAGATAAAAGGCGAAATCCTCGGCCCCGAGGGAGGGTGAATACTTGCTGCGCACATTTTCCAGGCCGACTACCTCTGCCGCGGTATCAACGACATAATCAAAGCATTTTCGATCGTTCTGGAGGATGGGATACCCACCTGTTATCTCGACAACTGCCTGGGCGCCATGAGCCTCAGCGGTCTTGATGACAACTTCCTCCAATCGCTTCACGAGAAAATCCCGGGTTGCGTTGGAAAGCGCCCGTAGAGTTCCTTCGAGATGCACTTCCGCGGGAATAACATTGGGCGCCCTGGCTCCTTCAATTTTAGGGATTGATATCAGAGCAGCCTCCATAGGATTAATATTACGCGACACTATCGTATGTGCGGCGCAAACGACATGGCAGGCAACCAGTACCGCATCAATCCCTTTATGCGGCATGGCGGCGTGGGTGCCTCGCCCGGTTATGGTAATTTTAAAATACCTCGATGCCGCCATCATCGGCCCCCGGCGCAGACCAACCTGGCCAAACGGCAGAGACGGGGTGCCATGTAGGGCGAAGACGGCCCGCGGCTCCGGATCAGCCAGGACTCCATCCTTAATCATCTCCTGAGCCCCGGCACCATTTTCCTCCCCCGGCTGAAAGATAAACTTAACCGGTCCTTTTAAACTGTCCCGGAGACGGCCAAGCACCACAGCTGCGCCCACCAGGCAGGCGACATGGCCGTCATGGCCGCAGGCATGCATCAAACCATTATGTTGTGACGCATGGGCAAAACTATTTTCTTCCTGAAGTCTGAGGCAGTCCATATCGGCCCGAAGAGCCAGACAAGGCCCTTGCTTCTCTCTGCCCAGCAGCGCCACCACACCGGTTTTACCCACGCCGGTCCGTATTTCCATCCCCGGTATTTTTTCGAGAAAAGCAACGATGGCCGCCGCAGTCTTAAATTCTTCGTAGGCAGGCTCAGGACAACGATGAATGCTTCTGCGCAACGCAATCATCTGTGGGAGTATCTCATCTATGTGGCTATTAAGCATTTCCAGCATAACTGCACACCATATGTATTATTTCCGCATCAAATACGCCACCGCCTTTTCAAGGCCGTCAAGAGAAAGCTCAAACATCGGGAATATGGAGCGGATCACACCGATGGTTTGGGTATAGTCCCAGCTGCTCTCTGCAACCGGATTGAGCCAAACCGCGTGAGGAAAAGATCTTGCCAAGAAACGAAGACGTTCAATGCTTGGGCGGCCGCTCCTTTCGAAGGCATATATTGAGCCGTCCGTGGACATCAGTTCATAGGGAGCCATACTCGCATCTCCCACCAGTATTAAACGGGTATCCGGATCGTTCGCTACCACCGAATCAACACTCACCGGTTTCCGGTAACGCGCCGCATCCTCCCAGAGGAGATCATAGATGGTGTTATGGAAAAAGTAGGTCTTAACATCTTTAAACTGCGCCATGGCATTACTGAAAAGTGTCTGCACCAGATTAACATAGGGTTCCATGGACCAGCCGCCATTGTCGATCGCCAGGATAACCTTGAGCCTGTCCACCACGGCACGCTGGAAGACAATTTCTATTTCCCCGCCGTTTTTCATGGTCTGGTAAATACTGGCATCCACATCTATTCGGTCTTTGCTGCCCTGGGGTATAAGGTGCCGCAGCCTTTTCAAGGCTTCTCCGAGAGAGGCCTGCGTCAAGGGAGCATGGATTGAATAGTCCTTATAACGCCTCTCGCCGGCCACCTTCACCGCAGTCTTCCCTCCGGAAACACCTCCTATGCGCATGCCACCCGGATGATACCCGGAATGTCCCACCGGCGAAGTACCACCGGTACCTATCCATTTTGAGCCGCCGTCGTGACGCCCTTCCTGGTCCTGAAGCCGTTTTTTGAAGTAGTCCAGCAATTCTTCCGGTGAAAGCCTGCTCAACTCCTTTTCATCCAGCCCAAGACGCTCAGCCAGTTTTTCAGGATTTTTGAGCCACTCATCAAGCATGCTCATGGCAAGCAGGTCTAGCTCCTCATCCTCTTTTTGCGGCAGAGCAACGCCTGCAAAAACCGAGGCGAAGACCTGATCGTAGAGATCAAAATATTTTTCGCTTTTTACCAGCACGGTTCTGGCGGTAAAATAAAAATCTTCCAGCGATTCTACCAGTCCCTGCCGCAGTGCTCTATGAAACACCAGAAAGGAAGTAGGGCTGACCGGAACACCAACATCCCTCAAGGTATAGAAAAATTGAATAAACATGAATTACCTGAAGAATCGTTTTTTCATAAGTGAGCTGCCGACACGCTGATAATCACCGCTCTTTTTAAAGAGAACCCCCAGATAGGGTATGTCTCTGCTGAGCTGCTCGCCGCTGTTAAAGTCCGGGTCGGCCTGCAGGGCACGCAACCAGTTGAGCAGTTCCCGTGTTGCCGGCTTCTTCTCTATATCTTCAACATTCCGCAACTGGTAAAACATTTCGATACCGTTTTGCGCCAGTCGCTCAGAGATATCAGGAAAATGTGTATGTACTATTTTACGCAT
Source organism: uncultured Desulfopila sp. (assembly GCA_964446655.1). Taxonomy (GTDB): domain Bacteria; phylum Desulfobacterota; class Desulfobulbia; order Desulfobulbales; family Desulfocapsaceae; genus Desulfopila_A. Next base: position 28,506 of record CAYUPL010000014.1, on the reverse strand, counting down.
CATTTTCGGTTCGGGAAAGGCTATATGATGGAAATTGCAACGCCCCAGAAAAGGGTCGGAAAGATCTTTTTTGGCGTTGGAGGTGATGATGATCACCGGCCGGTGCCGGGCTTTGACGACTTCATCTGTTTCCAGAATATCGAACTCCATCTGATCGAGGACATCAAGCATATCATCCTGAAACTCGGTTTCGGCTTTGTCGATCTCATCTATCAGCAGAACACACCTTTTTTCCGCCACAAAGGCCTGACCGATCTTCCCCATCCGTATATATTCCTTAATATCGCTGACATCCCTGGAAGAGTCGCCAAAACGGCTGTCGTTTAAGCGGGTCAAAGTGTCATACTGGTACAATGCCTCTATCAATTTCATGTTCGACTTGACATTCAGAACAAGCAAATCCATCGCCAGGCTTTTGGCCACGGCGTGAGCCAGCATGGTCTTGCCGGTACCAGGCTCTCCCTTAAGCAGCAGCGGCATCTCCAACGCCATGGAAATGTTGACGATCTTGGCAAGCTCTGCGTCAAGAACATAGGTGTCTGATCCTGAAAACGTCTGTAACTCCATTGTCTCTCTTCTCCTCTTTGATGACCTTATGAAAAGCTATTCTCCCAAACGGAAGGTGATTTCTCTTTTTTTATCACCCCTGCACTGTAACAGGGATACGTGCTCTTGCAAGATTCTGCAGCATAAAAGAGACGATAGGCATAAATCAACAGATTTCGGTACTTTTTTTTTTACAATCTCTTTTTTTCAACACAGCAATATGGTATCTACAAATGTCTGCAAGATTGCGCCGTGTCTGTTTTCCATCGCACCATTTTCCAGATCGGAGTACAGTAAAAAACAGCATACGCAACCGGGCGACGCCGGATATCGCCGTATTGGGAAGGCTCCTGCCTCTTGGATTTGCCTGTTTTTTTTTGCAAAGCAGCGCCGGCAGGTTGACACAATGTTCATGAGAAATCCGGGCTACAACAGTAAACGAGTCTGCAAGACTCCATCAGTCAGACATCAGGGAGATGACCGACCCATGAAGATTTTAATAGCAGAAGATGACTACACCTCACGTTTGATGCTGCAGGTAATCCTCGATAAATGGAAATATAATGTAGTTACGGCAGCAGATGGTCACGAAGCCTGGCGATTACTGCAGCAGAGCGAGCCACCGCAGATAGCAATTCTTGACTGGGAGATGCCCGGTTTGGATGGTCTTGAGGTCTGTTGTAAAACACGAGCACTGGACAGACAGAATCCTATTTATATCATCATGCTGACGGGAAGAAACACCACAAAAGATATTGTGCACGGTCTTGACTCCGGAGCCGATGATTATATCACCAAACCCTTCGACGAAAATGAACTACGGGCAAGGGTCAGGGTTGCGGAAAGAATGGTGACGATACAGCAGTCGCTCACCGGTACGGTGGAGGAATTACGCCAGGCTTTAGACCATGTCGACACACTTCAGGGAATTCTTCCCATCTGTATGCATTGTCACGGCATTCGAAGTGATGATGAAGCCTGGCACAAACTGGAAAAATACATCGAAAATCACACCATGGCTCGATTCAGCCATGGCATCTGCCCTGATTGTATTGCCAAATTTTACCCGGACGATATGGACTGAGGCACAGTGACGGAGGTCTGTATCAAGTGCAGCAAAGGGCATAAAGGAACATATGCCGGGTTTGCTGGAAACACACCTCCTCCACGAAGGAGGACCTCTCTCCTCACGATCTACTGCCGCAGCATATCAAGATAGGTGGCGCTGCTCAACAGATCGTCCAATTCACCCGGGTCGGAGGGTTCTATCTCGACAAGCCAGTTTTCATTAGGATCGAGGTTGAGGAGTTCCGGTTCATCTTCAAGACTTTCGTTGACCGCCGTGATCGTCCCGCCTATGGGAAGATACAACTCAGATACGGCCTTGACGGACTCCAGGCTGCCGAATTCATCTCCTTTTTCAAATTCATCACCAACTTCGGGGAGCTCTACAAAAACAATATCACCCAGCTGGTCCTGGGCGTAATCGCTTATACCGATCTTGACTCTTTCTCCATCCTCCATGGCCCACTCATGGTCGTCTGTGTAGCTTCTATCACCCGGAAGTTGCAGCTCACTCAGCTCTTTCATAAATTCTTCCTTATAGTCTAATTGTTATCTTCACAACCAAGCCCCAAACACGTCGACCACCCTTCCAGCTTTTCACGAAACTGCTCATAAAAACATCTGAAAGATACAAGTATCATTTCAATCACACAACCACTTTTCGGCAAAATCCCGGCGGCCCTTCATTTTTTCAGCCCGGTGCATAGTTTTAAGCATTTCCGTATAACGCGCCTCTATTTTTTTCTGAGCTGCTCCATACTGCTGCGCCGTAACTCTTTGTTCTCAAGGGACAAGAATTATTTTACCGCAGTTACCGGATTGCATAACTTTCCGGTGCGCTTCGGGTGCGTCCTCAAGGTTCATTTTCATTGCTATCTCGGGCTTAAGTTTGCCCTCGGACATGTGGCGAAAGAGTCCCATCTGAGCCTCTTTCATCTGTTCCACGGAACTATTGAAAAGTGACATACCAAGAATCTCAGTCTCTTTGGCCATGGTAGCTCTTGGATCAATGGTGATTTTTCCATGGCTGCCGACAATAACAACCCTGCCGCCCGTTCCTAAAAGCGCAAGATCATGGGCCAGGTTCTCATTGGCCAGCATCTCCAGGATGATGTCACACCCTTTCGAACCAAAGGCGGCAGATACTTTTTCCAGGTATCCGGGCAGGCTGTGATTAAACGCCTGCAACGCCCCTGCCCGCCGGATCTTTTCCAGACCAACCTCTGTCCCAGCCGTCCCATATACCTGGAGGCCTGCGGCAACGGCAAGCTGAACAGCAATCATACCCACACTGCCACTGGCTCCATGAATAAAAAGAATATCGCCTTTTTTGCCTCTCCCCCTGGTAAACAATGCTCTCCAGGCAGCGGCACCGGGCACACCTATGGCAGCTCCTTGAAAACTATCCATGTTTTCCGGCAAGGTAAAAATCTGTGACTGGCTACATGCTGCATATTCTGCATAGCCGCCGCTGACCGTGCCGGAACTGTAGACTCTGTCACCCTCCTTCCATTTTTTCACCCCATCACCGACCTGAACGACGACACCGCAAACATCTTTCCCCGGTGTGTAAGGCAGAGCAGGCAAAAGAGGATAACTTCCTTCCCGGATATAGGTGTCTACAGGGTTCACCCCTATAGCCTCTACTTTGATGAGAACATCTTCACTGCCCGGTTGGGGAATATTCAGCTCTGCCGGCTGCAGTACGTCGGGATCTCCAAACTCACACACCTGAATTGCCTTCATATGCTCCTCCTCTCTATTTCAATAAATAATCAAGGAAAGGTCTTTCCACTGAGTATACGATTATACATCATTCATGTTTCTCAAAGAGACAATTTTTGCCTTTTCCGGTGTCAGACATGCCAACCTTTCTGCGCAAGGCTGATCGGGAAAACCTCATTTGTTTTTCCAGCTTTTTTCCTCACCGCGCCGCAATCTGCCGATATTCTCATGATGCTTGATCCAAACCAGTATGGCTATTATGGCACCGGTTATGATTATCGGAGCAGGAAAACCAAAGAAGAAAAGTAATAAAGGAAAAAGGGCCGAAACAAGAAGGGAGCCGGCGGAAACAAAACCGGATAGAGCAACAACCGCCACAAAGAGTAGCAAACTTATCAGGATGGCAGGAGGCGAAAGAAAGAGAAAGACACCGAGTGCGGTTGCCACCCCTTTGCCACCTTTGAAGCCGAGATAGATGGGAAACATATGCCCCAAAACAGCCAATACTCCGCAACCGCATACAACCATCACAGTCTGGGGGCTATCCGGCAGAATCCGGGCGGCTACAGCCATGGGGACCAAGCCTTTCAGGACATCAAAAATCAGGGTGAGCAGACCACGTTTCTTCCCCAGCGTCCTGCTCACATTTGTGGCGCCAATATTTTTACTGCCATGCCGGCGGACATCGACTCCTGCCATTCGACCGATAAGAAAACCAAACGGAATGGCTCCAACCAGATAACTTGCTATAAGTAATACAATTTCCATATCAGTGATCTCCCTGCCTCCCTGGAATATCAAACTCTCTTTTTACCTTGCCCCCGCACTGCAAAATACGTATCAGGTCCATGTTTCACTTGCACTTTTATGAGAATAGCACAATTGTATACCCTATGGTAGAATTAGCTGCCAGCAGGAAGAGAGTCCGGCAGCAAAAAATCCCATTCGGGTTATCACCGCCGGAAAAGTGTGGAACAAGATGTTAACAACCTAATCACGACGATATGAGCTTACGAAAAATATATCAGTATCCAGAAGCTGTACTCCGCCAAAAGGCCCGCAAGATTGAAAAGTTTGACGACGACCTCAGAAACCTGATCGAAGACATGGCCGAAACCATGTATGACGCCCCGGGAATCGGCCTGGCTGCACCACAAGTTGGTGAATCGTTACAGCTGCTGGTCGTGCACACAGGCATCAGTCAGGAAGATAAAACGTACAAGGCCTTTATTAATCCGACTATCACCGCAACCGAGGGCAGTCAGATAGATGAAGAAGGCTGTCTCAGCGTACCTGAGCTGACCGCCAATGTACAGCGGTACAGGAAAATCAGCCTCAGTTACCGGGATGAAGCGGGAAATGTTGAAGAGCTCACCGCGGAAGACCGCTTTGCCGTTGTGCTGCAGCACGAGATAGACCACCTCAACGGCATTCTCTTTATCGATCACCTCTCTCCTTTAAAACGCAATCTGTATAAGAAAAAAATCAAGAAAGCCATGGCGGCGACGAAGGAACCGGCATGAACGGAAGCGGCTACCGTATGGTGTTCATGGGGACGCCCGATTTCGCCGTGCCCTCTCTAGAAGCACTGCTCGGCAGTCACCACCAGGTAGTTGCTGTGGTGACACAACCGGACAAGAAGAAAGGCCGAGGCAAAAAGCTTGCACCACCTCCCGTTAAGGTTGTGGCCCAACAGGCCGACATTCCTGTTCTCCAGCCGACTAAAATTCGAACAGATGAATTCTATGGCGCTTTGAGCGCCTTCCGCCCCGATGTTATCATAGTGGCAGCCTACGGCAGAATCCTGCCCTCCACTATTTTAAACCTTCCACCCCTGGGCTGCATCAATGTTCATGGTTCACTTCTGCCGAGACATCGCGGAGCCGCACCTATCCAGTGGGCAATCATCGAAGGCGACAAGCGAACAGGTATCACCATCATGCAGATGGATGAGGGTATGGATACCGGTGATATACTTTTTAGCGCCGCAATCGACATAGAAGAAAACGAAACAGCGGGATCTCTTTTCAACAGGCTTGCCCATCTTGGCGCTACGACACTGAGCACGGCCCTTGCAAAACTGCAAAATGGTGAGCTCACCCCGACCAAACAGGATGAGAGTCAAGCCGGTAAGGCGCCACCGTTGCAAAAGGAAATGGGCTGTATAGACTGGTCCCAGCCGGCAACAAGACTTGATTGTCTCATCCGCGGTCTCGATCCGTGGCCTAGTGCCTATACCTTCCTGCACGGCAAACGATACCGGCTCTTTTCTCCCCGGGTAGTGCACAAAGAGGTGGATGAACCCGGCGGCACCATTTTGTCGACAGACCGGAACGGTATCCTGGTAGCCACCGGAGATAAGGCTCTTCTTTTGAAAGAACTGCAGCCGGAAGGCAAAAAAAGACTGACTGCTGCAGCTTTCCTCTGCGGCCACACTCTACAGAGAGGCAGCCGTTTCACCAATGGATGAGCAGCAGCACATGAGCCGACTCCATCTGACGGCATACGCCGACTGCTTTGCAGGCATCAGCGGCGATATGTTTCTGGGGGCCTTGATCCATAACGGCCTTGCAGAAGCCGTTCTGCAGGAAGAGCTCGGCAAGCTTAACATTTCCGGATATGAGATCGACATCAGCACAAAACAGTCCTGCGGAATCAGTGCGACACAGGTTACTGTGCACGGCAAGCCGCAACAGCACTATCGCCATCTCGCCACCATCATTGCTCTTCTGGAAAACTCCCATTTGAATGACCGGGTAATCTTACAATCCATCGAGGTTTTTCAGGAAATTGCCCGAGCCGAAGCCAAGGTACACGGTATACCTGTCGAAACTGTCCATTTCCATGAAGTTGGAGCAGTGGACACCATCGTCGATGTTGTCGGCACCATTGCCGGCCTGCTCCATCTGGGAATAGGCCGCCTCTATAGTTCGCCTCTGCCGGCCCCCCGCGGCTTCGTCAAATGTGCCCACGGCAGACTTCCCCTGCCGGCACCGGCCGTCTGCGAGATCCTCAAGGGAGTCCCCTGTTATGGGGTGGATCAGTCTTGTGAACTTGTCACGCCCACAGGGGCGGCTCTTCTGAAAGTGTTGAGCCGGGGATTCGGTCCCATGCCCCCAATGCGTATCACCTCAACCGGCTACGGCGCCGGCAGCCATGAGCTAGCGGACAATACCCCAAACCTCTTCCGGCTGATCATCGGCAACCAGGTCGAGGCCGCAGAACATCAGGAAGTTGAAGTGATGGAAACCCACCTCGACGACTGGAGCCCGGAGGGATTTCCCTACCTCTGTGAACTGCTTTTCAACAGCGGCGCCCTTGATGTCAGTCTGACGCCCATCCACATGAAAAAAGGCCGTCCCGGCTTTGCTATCCAAATCATCAGCCCGCTCCATCTTGCCGGATCTCTTCGCCGGATACTTTTAACTGAAACGACCTCCATCGGGCTGCGCTACCGCAGGGAGTACCGCCAGACCCTGCCGCGCCAGGCGGTTTCGGTCTCCACTCCGTGGGGCAGTCTCACCGCCAAAGAAGTAGAAACTCCCGGCGGCAGCAGAACATACCCGGAATATGAAGAGTGTCGCAAAATAGCGGCTCAACATGCCGTACCGCTCCATCTGGTCTATGCGGCTGTAACAGAAGGTGCGAGGAAAAAATGAACCACCTTATCATGGCTCTCGCCACCGGCTTCTATGCAGGCAAACTGCCCAAGGCCCCAGGCACCTGGGGCTCCCTGGTGGCCTTTTTACCCTGGCTGCTCATCAAGGATCTGCCGTTATCGCTGTATCTGGCGGTGGTTTGTGCCGCTTTCGTTCTTGGCTTTTTCGTGGCCGGCTCGGCCGAAAAGATGCTGGACCGGCCCGATGCCGGTGTTATCGTCATAGATGAGATTGTCGGAATGTTCATCACTCTGACTCTTGCTCCCAATCATCCCGTGGCCTGGATACTTGGTTTCGTCCTGTTTCGCCTCTTCGATATCAGCAAACCCTATCCCGCCTCCTGGTGTGACCGACATATCCACGGCGGAGCGGGTATAATGCTGGATGATGTCATCGCCGGCATCTACGCCTGTCTGGCCCTGCACCTTCTCTGGTGGCCCTTAAGCACTATTTTCGGCTGACCCGGACTTCTCAGAAACATTGTATCAATCTTCATCGTTGTCCGGCAGAAAGATCGGAGTCCGCGCCTACCTCTATTTTTCCTGGAAAGACTGAGATCAACTCCCTCGGCCCCCTTGAACGACGTCCAGAATCTCCATGGGATGGTCCACAAGTATATCCGCACCGTTTTCACGAAGCTCCTGCGCCGGTCGAAAGCCCCAGAGGACGCCGATGGTGAACATGCCGGCGGCCTTGCCGGTCTGCATGTCGATTTTTGTATCGCCGACATAGACGCAGTTCTCAGGGCTGACGCCCAGCTCTGCGGCAATAGCCCTGGCCCCGGCCGGATGCGGCTTTTTGGGGACCTCGTCCCGCTGGCCATATATACATTGAAACGACTTCTCCGCAAAAAAATGATCGACGCACAGCCGAGTGAAATCGTGCGGTTTATTGGAAAGGACAGCCAGATGTAGACCTGACTGCCCCAAGGCAGCCAGCAGCTCCGCTATGCCCGGATAAAGACGGGTTTTCTCCTTCCAGCATCGTGCATAGATATCCTTGAAGAGAGCAAAACAGGCCGCAATGTCCTCCTGAGATGCCGATGTCGGCGCAATTTTCTCAATCAGGGTTCGCAAACCGTCCCCGACAAAATATTTGTAGGACTCTACCGGATGGGTAGGATAGCCGGATTGTGCCAGAACCTGATTCCCGGCATGGGCCAGGTCTTCCAACGTATCAAGAAGGGTGCCGTCAAGGTCGAATACTACAGAAGTATAGTGCATGATACCACAAATGTATGTTGAATTACCGTTAAGAAAACGCCTGTTCCAAGACAAGCATTGCTGTTCAAACAGGTACGCCCTCATGGAGAGTGCGTACCGCTAATACATCAGCGTGCCGCAGAGAATACCGGCGGCACGACATCTTAAAGCCTGCCTGCCTTATTCAGGGCCCAAAGAACGCCCCTGTACGATACATAGATGAGCAGCGGCCAGGATATCATCAGAAACATGTCCATATTAAATCTCCTTGCAAAACACTAGTATGCCTTTCCACCGGTTACATCATCAATACCGATCTTTTTCGAATCCATCTGCTTCCAGACATAGGCGATATAGGCCAGAACAAAGGGTATCATCAGAGCGACATAGGTCATGACCGTCAGAGTGTAATGGGTCGAGGAGGCATTATAAATAGTCAGGCTCGACTGTAGATCCACCTTGGAAGGATAGAAGGAAGTATTGTTATAGCCTGCCAGAAAAAAAACGGCCAGACCGACAAATACCGTGCCGAGACCTCCACTCCAGATACCTCTGCTGCTGCTCCTCAGGCCGGTAAGAACAACCCCCCAGACCACCAGAAGCAGGCCGGCCACTAACAGCACCACAACATGCGGCATAGCCAGCAGATTCTGCAGGTATTTATAGGCAACCATGCTCACTACACCACTTTCATCGACGCCATAGCCATCAATTAACAGCAGGCTGATGAGCACATAGAGTAAAAACGGCAGTGCCCAGATAAGGTTGACAAGAGAGGCCCGACGCAATCTTTTCTCAAACTCGGGCAGAGTGGAAAAATCTATGTTGTTGATAAGGTACATAGACCCCAGGACTCTGGCATTAAATACCAGAAAAAGGCCCAGAGAGACATTGAAAGGTGACAGAGCAGCCTCCAGACCACGGGTAGCCACGGTCCAGCTTACCTGATTGTAATCATTCAGGATGAAGTTGGATCCGGTAAAAAAGGTGCCGACCGCGGTACCGATGAGCAGAAGTCCAATGGAACCATTGATCAGAAGAAACAGTTCATAGGTCCCGGCCCCGAGAAAATTGCCCGGCTTTTTACGGTACTCGTAACTGACCGCCTGGATGATAAAGGTGAACAGAATCAACATCCACACCCAGTAGGCTCCTCCGAAACTGGTGGCGTAAAACTTCGGGAACGCTGCAAAAAAGGCGCCGCCGAACAGCACCAGCGTTGTAAAGGTAAGCTCCCATTTTCGGCCCAGTGAGTTGATAACCAGTGCCTTTTCGGTATCGTTTTTGGCGACCTGCCAGAGAAGACTCTGACCTCCCTGCACAAAAGTGAGAAAGAGAAACAGGGCGCCGACAACCGATACGAGAAGCCACCAAATCTGCTGTAATACTACAAGATCAAGACTTCCTATCATTTTATACCCCCTCCGGTCCTTTTTTAATCTGTTGCAGCATAATCTTGATCTCGGCGAAAAGCAGCAACGTAAAGATCACCGCAAACATAAAAGTCGTTGTCTGCACACTGCCCACGGAAATATGTGTTGCGCCGATACCTACAGGCATCATATCCTGAATAATCCAGGGTTGACGTCCAACCTCGGCGACCAGCCAACCTGCCTGGGAGGCCAGCATCGCCAGAAAAAACGACACAAAACCGGCCCACAGTAAAAATCGTTTCTGCTGCAGGGTATCCTTAATGGCATAGTAGAGAAAGGCACAGAAAATAAGGAGAAAATAAGCAGCCAGCATCACCATGATATGAAAGGCGTAAAATGTTGTTGCCACGGGAGGAACACTCTCCTCAGGTGTGTTAAGATAGCCGTAGCCGAGATAGCTCTTATTGACATTGAACCTGGTCAGCGACAACTCTGCGCCATCCTTATCGCCATTATTTAGCGCATTTTTATATGCAGAAAAATCAGTCACCGCCTGTTTGCCGCGCCTCATCTTCTCTTCGACACCGACGATATTTTCCGCCGCATTGCCCCAGACCAGATCGTCGATTCCAGGTATAAAGGCGTTGACATCATGTTTTGCCAGCAGAGAAAGCAATGCCGGGATCTTGACCTCAAATTGAAATGGATCCGCGCCGTCACCTGGTTTCTTGTCCGGATTGAGGATGCCTAGAGCGACAATGCCGGCCTTCCTCTCGCCCTTATACAATCCTTCATAGGCCGCCAGTTTCATCGGCTGTGTTTCAGCGTTGACAGCGGCAGACTGATCTCCTGTCAGAGCGGTATAGCCTCCGGAGAGAAGGCCGAAGACAGAGGCGACAATGATGGATTTTTTAGCCATCTCAACATGTCTTCCCTTGAGAAGGTACCAGGAGGCGATGGTGATGACAAAAAGAGAACCAACCACAAAACTGCTGCTGGTGGTATGGGTAAATTTGGCGATGGCCACCGGGGAAAACAGTACTTCCCAGAAGTTCTGCATTTCAAAACGGGCCGAATCCGGATTAAAGTCCATTCCGACTGGATACTGCATCCAGCTATTGGCAACCAGTATCCACAAAGCGGACAGGTTCGCTCCAACGGCGACCATCCAGGTGGAAAAGAGGTGAAACCCTTTCGAGACACGGTCCCAGCCGAAAAACATAACGACGAAGAAGGTCGCCTCAAGAAAAAAGGCGAAGATTCCTTCAATGGCAAGGGGCGCCCCAAAAATATCACCCACCATCCATGAGTAACTGGACCAGTTGGTGCCGAATTCAAACTCGAGAATTATGCCCGTTGCCACACCGATGGCAAAGTTGATTCCGAAAAGGGTCATCCAGAACCTGGTGATCCGGCGCCACTCTTCATTGCCGGTACGAACATAAATTGTTTCCATAAAGGCACACAGAAATGAAAGACCAAGGGTTAACGGCACAAAAACCCAATGATACATCGCTGTCAAGGTAAACTGAGCTCTGGCCCAGTTGACCATGCTCAGATCTAACTCGTTCATCTATTTTCCTCCTTTGTACATATTTGATCACTTTTCGGCAGTGTCAGTTATCAAATAATTAAACATAGACCGAACCTCTCTCAGATCACTACCACAGTGTAACTTTTTTGGACTGAAGTAAGTCCACGACAATATGATAATTATATACCTCGTTTCTTCCGATATTCAAGACAAAGTAAATATCAACAAGACGGCACATTTGTCAATAGTAATAATCATTCGCATTTAATTATTTTCATCATGACCGCCTCACCCCGAGAAGAAGATCTCGTTAAAGACCTTCGCCTCGGGAAATCGTGTATCTATTATCGCCATGGCATCTCGTATCATTTGCCCGTTGCCGCAAAGGTAAAAGTTGTAGTGATCTTCGGGAAGTCTCCTCTCCAGATAATCGGTGACACGGCCGTAATACACGCCGCGGGTTGCTCTTTTTTCTTTCTTCCGGGCGGAGCAACAGGGGATGTAGTGGTCCACCCCACTCTCCAGGACTTCCCTATAATACAGTTCCGTCATCCTGCTGACGCCATGAAGGAGAAAGCTGCCGCGCACACCTGATTTGCAAAAGGCCACAAAAGGAGCGACTCCGGTTCCCGTCGCCACAAACACCGACTTCCCCGGTCTGTGGATAAAATATCCATGCGGGCCGGAGATACAAAGAGCATCGCCTGGCTTCAATCTTGCCATCCTCGAAGAAACATACCCACCGGCAACATGACGAACACAGAGTGCCAGGTGAGAATCAGATGGAGAAGAGGCCAGTGAATACTCCCTCGACTCTCCAGCAACACTGCAGGACACTCTCTGGCCTGCCGTAAAGACAAAGCCGGACGGCTTTGTCAGCAAAACCTCGAAAGCTCTATCACTGAGACAACGTATCTCTTCTACGACAACATGATACTGCGCCACTGCAACTCTACGATGAACCGTGCCAGGTCACATCCGTTGTCCCGGCAAGTTTATTGAGATACCTGGCCAGAACAAAAAAATAATCGGACAGGCGATTGATATATGCGGTAATTTCGGCAAAGCAGGTCACGGCAATGGGATCTCCATATGAGATGATTTTTCGTTCAGCCCGGCGACAAACCGCTCTGACTGTCTGAGACCAGGCCGCTGCAACATGTCCGCCCGGTAAAATGAAAGAATGCAGTTCCTCAAGTCCAGCCTGCATCGCATCAATTTTCTTCTCCAGCCACAGGATTCTAGCCTTTTCCAAGGGCGGCAGCAAAGCTGCATCACTTGAGTCAGGCGTGGTTGCTAAAATCGCTCCCACTATAAAAAGATCGGCCTGGATATCCTGCAGATCCCTGCCAAGAGCAGCACGTTCTTCACATTCGGGCAGCTGTGCTGCGACTACTCCGACAAACGAGCAGAGTTCATCCACCGTGCCGTATGCCGCCACCCTGCCATCATCTTTTTTTACTCTTTCGCCTGAGAAGAGACTGGTTTTACCACTGTCACCGGTTCCTGTATATATTTTCATTCTCTTTCTCCTCGAGTCAATTCATCTTTACCGGCAGACGATATGAATACTCTATCGTAATTTTTCTTCACGATCAAATCCTTAGCCCGGATTTTTCACCAGCCGAGGTTGCCGTGGATGCGAGGCAGCAGCATATATACAGTAGCGCGGTAGCGGAAATGAAGTCGAAAACAGAATTTTCTCCTGAAATGCGCGGAAATCATGCAAGCCGGTCAAGGGTACGGCGGATTATATCAGAGAACTCATCCAGCGCCATGGGCTTGAAGGCCAGTTCCCGAATGCCCTGAGCAACAACAGATTCCCTGGAAATATTGGGACTATATCCGGTACAGAGGATAATTGGTATCGCCGGTCGCAGATAGAGGATTCTTTCAGCAAGTTCCAAACCTGTCATACCCGGCATGGTCTGATCTGTGACAACCAGATCAAAATCCCGTGGGTTCTCAGAAAAAATCTGCAACGCTTCTCGGCTGCTGTTCACAGCTATAACGTGATAGCCGATAAGCTCCAGCATGTTTTTTTCCATTTCGAGCAACATCTCTTCGTCGTCAACCAGAAGGATTCGCTCGTTGCCATGGGATACTCCTGCAAAGGTCTTCTCCTGCGCCGCGCTCTGCTCATCAGCCAGGGGCATGTAAACATGAAATGCGGCACCCTCACCATCACCGCTCTCAACACAAACGGCGCCGCCATGGCCTTTTACGATTCCATGGACAATAGCAAGTCCCATCCCCGTTCCTTTGTCTTTTTCCTTGGTGGTAAAATAGGGATCAAAGATACGGTCCAGGTGTTCCTTTTCTATGCCGGCACCGCTGTCCTCAACCACGAGATGAACATATTCTCCCGCAGCGATATCAAGCTCTAGGCAATGGGCCCTCGACACGACACTCTCCTGCCGTAACCGGATGGACAGGACTCCGCCGCCACTCTCCATGGCATGATAGGCATTGGTGCACAGATTCATGATGATCTGATGGTACTGCGTCGGATCAGCATATATGCAGCCACAATCCGGGTCAATATCATGAACGATATCTATTGTTGTGGGTATAGAGGAGCGTAACAGTTTTATGGACTCCAGAACTACCTTGGCGGGCTCAATGACTATTTTTTCAATCTCGGCCTGACGACTGAAAGACAGGATCTGCTTCACCAGTTCCTTGGCCTTGGCACCGGCTTCATGAATACGCCTGACATATTGATATTGCGTAGATGCCTTCTCACAGCTGTTTTCGGCAAGATCGGCATTACCTATTATGACGCTGAGTACATTGTTGAAGTCATGGGCGATCCCTCCCGCAAGGGCGCCAAGAGCCTCCATTTTTTGAGCCTGCTGCAATAAGACTTCCAGGTTCCTCTTCTCTCTTTCCGCGACAATCTTATCGGTTACATCATGTCCTTGAACCGATACATATACCACTTCTCCTGCCGAATTCTTCACAGGCGCAACAGCACGGTAAAAAAAACGTGACCTCCCGTCGACATCAATAAATGCTGCTTCATCACAGACACATTCTCCAGCAGCAGCTTGCTTGATAACCTGCTGCAAACGTATGTTTTCTTCATCCTGATCAACCCAGCAGACATCCCAGAGAAACCGTCCCACCAGGCTTCCGCTATAGTCGCCGCAGAGCTTTTTCGCCAGGCTGTTGAGCTCAACAACCCTGCCTTGAGGATCAAGAATAGCCATAAACTGGAAGGACTGCTCAAAGGCAGTGCGAAACCGGACTTCGCTGTTCAGTAAAGCCTGCCGTTGCAGCAAAATACGTTCTCCAGCTCCTTGCAGCTCCTGGGCCGTATTTTTGAGATTTTGTTTCTGCTCATACAATTCAAGAAAAATTTTTACCTTGCTTTGTAACACTCCGGGAATGATCGGTTTGAAAAGATAGTCGACAGCTCCTGCGCTATATCCTTTAAAGACGTGCTCAAGCTCTCTATTTACGGCAGAAATAAAAATTATCGGAACCTGCTGATTCTTGCGCCGTTTTCGAATGAGGGCGGCGGTTTCGTAGCCATCCATGCCGGGCATCATCACATCCATCAAGATAAGGGCACATTCTTCCTGAAGAATACATCGTAAAGCATCCTCCCCGGATGAAGCTTTCCGTATATTGACTGGTAGATCGCGGAGAATTTCTTCCAGGGCAAGAAGATTCTCCGCCTTATCATCAACACATAAAATATTAATCTTGCTACTCATAACGTTTAGACAGTGTCTCTTTGCAGAAAAAGGTGGTCGGCTGAATATTTATGCCGAAGGACTGTACCATTAAATGCACGATAAAAACATAATATTATTCATTTTATTCTAACAAAGAGACGCAGTTTGGGCCTGAAAAGACAGCCTCCTTCCGTCTAAAAAGGCCAGACAAGAGGAATAAACAGGGTTCCGGCGAGAATAACGAAGATATTGAGAGGAATACCCAGACGCAGATAATCCTTGAAACTATAGCCTCCGGGACCAAACACCATCAGGTTGGTCTGGTACCCGACAGGAGTGGCAAAACAGGCACTGGCGCCAAAGCAGATTCCGATGATGAACGGTTTCGGATCAACGCCGATGCCAAGTGCGGTGGAAACCGCTATGGGAAGAAGAAGGACCGCCGTGGCATTGTTACTGAGAATCTGGGTGCTGACGCTGGTAAGCAGGATCATGCCGCCCAGCACCATGGTCGGCGACAGGGTATCAAAAAGACTTAAAAAGGCCTCGGCATAGAGCTGACTTGCCCCGGTTTTCTGCATTGCCGTGCCAAGAGCGATTGTGCCGGCTATCAGAAGCAGGACATCACCCTGCAACGCTCTGTAGGCGTCCCGCATCTGAATACAGCCGGTAACAATCATCAGAAAAGCGGCTGTCAGAGCACAGGTCATAATGTCGGCGAGCCCCAGCGTTGCCGTGCCTATCATGCCGATAAAATTAAGCACCGCCCAGACGGCTTTACGTTTATGGACGATTTCCTCATAAACATCTTCAATGACGACATAATCCATCTTGGTACGGATAGACTGCAACTTGGAGCCCTGACACCAGATCAACAAAATATCACCAACCTTGAGACGAACGTCATGAATCTGCTTTTCAGAGAGATGAAGATTGGTTCGTTTTACCGCTATGATATTGACCTCGGGGTCTCGGGCCAATTCGGTATCGCTGAGCTGTCTGCCAAGCAGTGAAGAGTTTGGTGCAATGATTAACTCCACCACAATCGGTGCATCCTTCTGCGCTCCCATGGAAAGACCGACATCATCCCATGGCAAATGCGCTTCCTGCTCCTGCAGAATGGCAACCAGGTCATTCAGAGATCCTTTGACCAGCAGGATATCTCCCTCGGACATGACTCTTTTATCACGCGAAGGACGATAGATGTGCGAGTCACTGACCAGCTCGATAACATCTATTTCGGCAAATTTTTCCTGGAAAAAAAGATAGGGGTCTTTTCCAATCAATTTGCTGTCTTGAGGAATACGTAACTCTGCCAGGTACTTACGATGTTCACTATCCTGCAATTGACAGATGGGATTGGCCAGTGCGGGGAGTATGCGCGGCGCCGCAATCAAAAGAAAGACGATCCCGGCCACGGCAATGGGTACACCGATAATTGCCAGTTCAAACATGGAAATCGGGCCATAGCCGAAATCATTACTGAGATCGCTGATAATGATATTGGTGGAAGTGCCGATCAGGGTACAGGTGCCGGCCAGAATGGAGGCATAGGATACCGGTATGAGAAATCTTGACGGACTGAGGCCAAGATCGCAGCACAAACTCATGACCACGGGAATAAAAAGAATGACCACAGGGGTATTATTGATAAAGGCAGACGCCACGGCAACGGTGCAAAGGATGACGGCCAGCGCCATATTAAGGTTTTTTCGGGCAAGTCTGACAATACGGCGACCGATGAACTCGATACCTCCGGTTCGCATCATTCCCTTGCTGACCACGAACATGGCGCCGACGGTAATGACGGCCGGATTGGCAAAACCCATCACGGCTTCTTTAGGCGTCAGAATCCTGCTGACCACCAACAGTACAATGATACAGATAGCCGTCAGATCGATGGAGATCTTTTCCGTAATGAGAAGATACAGCGTGAGCAACAGAATAGAGGAGATGATCCAGACATCCATACAAACCCCTGGAATGATGAGAGTGAATAGAGAACAGAACATTTATGCCATGCAGTTTTCTCCACAGCCGTCTGTTAACTATTTATCACAAGCCTTTTTTTTACAAGAGCAAAAGAGTAAAACCGAAACGACTGCTGCCATTCATGCATTTTGTTTGCAGTTTTGTTTACTGCTGCAAACCGTTTTTCTTTGACACAGACGATACTATTACGTATATGATGCCTATTACTCTTCGTGCTGCATCAGCGGAGAGAATCTGCATACTCGTCGTTTCCATTTCGCCACTAATTAACAATATTTTTCAAGAGGAGAAGAACATGCGTGTAACCAGGATCCTGCTTATTACGGCACTGGCTCTCTGTTTTTACGGAAACCTGGCAGCCAAGGAAACAAAAGTCGGCTTTGTCTATGTGTCACCCATTGGGGATGCCGGCTGGTCATATGCTCACGATGTAGGCCGGCAGGCTGTTGAAGAAATTGAAGGTGTCACTACCTCCTATGTCGAGGCAGTGGCTGAGGGACCCGATTCCGAGCGTGTCATTCAGAATATGGCCAGGAAGAATTTTGATGTCATTTTCGCCACCAGCTTCGGCTATATGGATCCCATGCTGAAGGTCGCCAAGCAGTTCCCAGACACGGTCTTCATGCACTGTTCCGGCTTTAAAACCTCAGACAATATGGGGAATTATTTCGGCAGAATGTATCAGGCCCGCCACCTCTCCGGTATGGTCGCCGGCGCCATGACAACCTCCAATATCCTCGGTTATGCCGCCGCTTTCCCGATCCCTGAAGTTATCAGAGGCATCAACGCCTTCGCCCTTGGCGCCCAGGCGGTCAACCCGAAAGCCACCGTCCGGGTTGTCTGGACCAAAACCTGGTACGATCCGGCTACCGAAAAAGAAGCCGCCAAATCACTGCTTGATGTGGGCGCCGATGTCATTGCGCAGCATCAGGACTCTCCCGGCCCCCAGGAAGCTGCCCAGGAAAAAGAAGTCTATTCCATCGGATACAACACCGACATGTCCGCCTTTGCCCCCAAGTCCCACCTGACGGCACCCATATGGAACTGGGGTCCTTATTACCAGTCTGTCGTCAAAAGCGTCTTGAACGGCACCTGGAGGTCCGGTTCGGCCTGGCCCGGCATAGAGACGGATATTATTGGTCTCGCCCCCTTCGGCGAAATGGTACCACAAGATGTCCAGGAAATGGTCATGGCCCAAAAAGCAGCGATCACCAAGGGTGAAACAAAGGTCTTTACCGGCCCCATCAAAGACCAGAAGGGAGAAGTAAAGATTCCCGAAGGTGTTGTGGCCGACGATGCCACCCTGCTTGGCATGAACTGGTTTGTTGAAGGTGTCGTAGGCACTACGGAATAACCATCAATTACTGAGCCGTTGCCGGCCGGATGAGACATCTCAAACTTTTCACCCGACCGGCACAGCTTTTGAACTTTTCTGAGATTATCAGATGTTCCGTCTGAAAATCATAAAAAGACAGGAGCCCCTCGGCTGGCGCTCCTGTTTTGTTGTCTTTGGGGCTGTTTTCCTGTCGCTCTGCTTCAGCGCACTTCTCCTCGCCATGCGCGGTACGCCGCCTCTGCAGGGGATCTCCGTTCTTTTTGAAGGCGCATTCGGGTCACGCTGGGCCTTGGAAGACTGCCTCATCAAAGCCATACCCATCTTTCTTTGCTCTCTTGGCGTAGCAATCGCTTTTCGTCTGCAGATCTGGAATATCGGGGCCGAGGGCCAGTTCTGTCTCGGAGCCATAGGAGCTACCTGGATCGCCCTTTCCTTTCCCGGCCTGCCGGCATGGTTTCTATTACCGGCCATGATCTTCATGGCTGTCGTAGCCGGCGGTTTCTGGGGGCTGATACCGGCAGTCCTGCGCCAGAAAATGCAGACCAATGAGATCATCGTCAGTCTGATGATGAACTATATCGCAATCCTCATTCTGGACTACCTGGTCTACGGCATATGGAAGGACCCAACCAGTTTCGGTTTCCCCATGACGCCGGAGTTCTCCGAAGGCGCCATAGTCGGCAAAATAGGCAGCACCAGCATCAACTGGGGCCTGCTGCACTGTATCGTCCTCGCCGCGGCGGTCTGGATATTTTTTCGCTATACCAAACTGGGTTATGAGCTGAAAGCCAGCGGCGACAGTGTCAAAGCCGCCAGGTATGCCGGTCTGCCCTATGACAAACTTGTATTTCTGGTAATGATATTAAGCGGCGCCCTGGCCGGCTGGGCCGGGTTTATTGAGGCTTCCGCCACCATCAACAGACTGCAGCCCAGTATTATGGTGGGCTACGGTTACACCGCCATCGTTGTGGCCTGGCTGGCCAGCCTCAATCCTCTCTATATTGGTATTGCCTCGTTTCTGCTCGCCGGTCTGCGGGTGGGTGTTGAAAATCTGCAGCTCGATCTGCAGGTTCCGGCTGCCTTCGGTGGTATCATGGAAGGTCTCATTCTCCTCACTGTCCTGGCCGGCGGCTTTTTTATCCATTACCGACCTCTTCTGGTGCGCAAAAAATGATGTGGGAACTTGCCATACCGCTGCTGGCGGCCACAGTACAGTCGGGAACCCCGATACTGTATGCCACCCTGGGCGAAATCATCACCGAAAAATCAGGCGTTCTCAATCTTGGGGTGGAAGGCATCATGATTGTCGGCGCACTGACCGGTTTTGTTGTAGCCAAGCTCACCGGCAACCCGGTACTGGCCTTTTTTGCAGCAGGCCTGGCCGGCACTGCCACGGCATCGATTCATGGACTGGTCTGCCTGGTTTTTCAGGGTAACCAGGTGGTCTCCGGCCTTGCTCTGACCATACTCGGGGTAGGATTTGCCAACTATCTGGGCAGCACTTTTGTCGGCCAGTCGGCACCCGGATTTTCCCCCTGGGCCATTCCTTACCTCTCTGAGATTCCAGCCATCGGGCCGATCTTTTTTAACCATGACCCCCTGGTCTATATTACCTATATCATCCCTCCTCTACTCTGGTTTTCGTTTTATCACAGCAGGTACGGCCTCGGTCTTCGTGCCGTCGGCGAAAACCCCGGAGCTGCCAAGGCTGCCGGGCTCAATGTCGCTCTCTATCGCTGGGCGGGGATACTCATCGGCGGATTCTTCATGGGTCTTGGCGGCGCCTATCTTTCTCTGGCCTACACCCATCTCTGGACCAATAATATGACGGCCGGACGAGGCTGGATTGCCGTAGCCCTGGTTATTTTTGCCTTCTGGCGGCCGGGAAGAGCAATATTCGGCGCTTATCTGTTCGGCGGCATCATGTCACTGCAACTCCGTCTCCAGGCCTCGGGAACCCAGGTACCATCCTCCCTTTTACTGATGCTGCCCTATGTGCTTACCATTACGGTGCTCGTTCTGTCCTCCTGGAAACGCGGCAGATCCGAAGCACCGGCAGCGCTGGGAGTAAATATGAAACCAACAGATTGACATCAATACCACATACGAGGTGACCCATGACGCATTCTACAGACTATCAACGGATGTACCCCATTTCCTGGGAGCAGCTGCATCGCGACTCCAAGGCCCTTGCCTGGCGCCTTCTGAGCGATCACTATTTTCAGGGGATTATTGCAATCACCAGGGGCGGACTGGTGCCGTCCGCCATTATCGCCAGGGAACTCAACATTCATATGGTGGACACCATCTGTGTCTCCAGCTATGACTGGCAGGATAAAAAGGGCGAAGCCGAGGTCCTCAAAGACTTTCCCGGCAACGGCGAGGGCTGGTTACTGGTGGATGACCTGGTCGACACCGGCAGGACCGCCAAACTGGTCAAGGAGATGATTCCAAAGGCCCATTTTGCCACAGTCTATGCCAAACCTGCCGGAAGACCCCTGGTGGATACCTTTATCACCGAGGTGAGCCAGGATACCTGGATACTTTTCCCCTGGGATACCGAATCCCAGTTCGTCCAGCCCATAGCAGGCAAGAGATAGCTCCGTGACACCTCAGCCGACCATACGCCTCGACGGAATCACAAAATATTTCGGTAAGGTAAAGGCCAACCACGATATCTCCCTGGAAATTCACAAAGGCCGCATCCTCGCCCTGCTGGGAGAAAACGGCGCCGGAAAATCAACCCTGATGTCGATACTGGCAGGCCAGCTCCAGCCGGATAAAGGCACCATACTGCTCAACGGCGAAGCTGTTCGACTCGGCTCCACCGACAAAGCCATCCAGGCAGGTATCGGTATGGTCTACCAGCATTTCAAACTGGTGGAGGCCATGACCGTGATGGAAAATGTTTTCCTCGGCAAAGGCGGCTCTTTTTTCCTCAACACCCGAAAAATGAACGAAGAAGTGGTTGCTCTGTGTCGCCGTTATGGCATGCAACTTAAACCGGGCATGACAATCGGTGATCTTTCCATGGGAGAAAAACAGCAGGTCGAAATTCTTAAGCTGCTGCACCGCAAGAGTGATATCCTCATCTTCGATGAACCAACCGCCGTCCTCACACCCGAAGAGGCCAAAGGCCTTTTCGCCACCATGCGCCTCATGGTCGACCAGGGAAAAGCCATTGTCTTCATCAGCCACAAGCTCGAAGAAGTCATGTCCATCGCCGATGATATCGCCATCCTCAGGAGAGGAGAGGTGGTGGACACCATGGCAAAAAAGACGGTTTCTTCCACCGCCGAACTTGCCGAACGCATGGTGGGAAGAGAGGTCCTCCTCAAGGTCGATCGACAGCCGGGCGAGCCGAAACAGATGGTCCTCAAGGTGGACAACCTGCACCACGGTATGGTAAAAGATATCTCCATCAGCATCAGGCAGGGCGAAATCCTGGGCCTTGTCGGCGTGGCGGGGAACGGACAAAAGCGGTTGGTCGAGGTGGTCTGCGGGCTGCAGCAGCCTCAGCAGGGCAGTGTCAATCTGCTGGGTCGCGACTGGAAACACTTTTTCGCCGGACGTGCATGGAAAAACGGTCTGAGCTATATCCCGGAAGACCGTCAGGGTCTGGCCACCTGCCAGGGACTCGATCTGCTCGATAACTTTCTTCTCACCACCAGAGACGGCTTCAAAAAAGGAGTGTGGCTGCAGCGGGAAGAGGCCCGTGGCAAGGCCGACAACCTTCTCCACGAATTCGATATCCGCCCCCCGGACCTCAACGCCTTTGCCTGGCAGTTATCGGGCGGGAACCTGCAGAAGATGGTACTGTCACGCGAATTCTATCGCCGGCCACGCCTCATTGTGGCGGAGCAACCGACCCAGGGACTCGACATCGCCGCCATGGAAGATGTCTGGCGGCTTCTCCTCAAAGCGCGTGAGGAGGCCGGTATCCTGCTGGTCACGGGTGATCTTTCTGAAGCATTGGCTCTTTCGGATCGCATCGCCGTCATGTACGGCGGCAGGATAGTCGACTGCTTTGCTACAACGGATGCGGAAAAAATCGCGCGAATCCCGCAAATGATGGCCGGCCTGCAGCAAAACAAGCCGGTATCAGGATGAACTTTTATGAAAAAATCTACTGAAAATTCTACAGGGAGCCCCGGAACGACTCCTTCCTCCTTAAATGGTAGTGTATCCTGATGCGATTGCCTCATACAATACTCAAAATTAATGTGGCGTTTCTACTCCTTTTCCTTCTGCTTGGCGGGAGAGAGGCAAAGGCGGTTGACTTCGCCACACCCTTACAATACACCGCATTACTGATGAGTGTTGAGTTCGCCGCCCTGTTCGCGCTGGATCTGAATAAGGACTCGGCGCGATATTCCAACTTCGAAAACGCCTGGAGACATCCACGACCCAGAGAGGATGACGACAGTGCTTTATTCAATTTTGTGCTCCATCCGCTTATGGGCTCTGAAACCTATCTGCGGGCCAGAGAAGGTGATTTCGGTGTCGGCGGCTCCATTGCCTTCAGTATGGCGGCATCTATCACCTGGGAATATCTTATCGAATCATGGGTGGAACATCCTTCAACCCAGGATCTTCTTCTCACCACCGGTGTCGGCTGGATGCTCGGAGAGCTGCGCTACCATATAAAACAGACCAACAAGCGCCATGGCCGCAGCAATTTCTGGGTCGATCCAATATGGACAACTCTTGAATATCTCGACTTCAGCATAACCCAACAACATAATACGGTCACGCCGACCATCTCTTTGAAATTCAACTTTTAGCCCGGATCCAGGTGATGAAAACAGGAGGACAACAACAGGGCTGGAAGCCTCAGGGAGAAGAGCTGTCCCATGTCTTTCTCCCTGTTTTGTTTCTGACATTTATATTCTTTCTAAGTTTCACGGCACGCCAGCTTGGCGGGCCTTCTCTACCGGCCATCGAAGCCGAAATGGGATTAAACCATTCCCAGAGTGGCCTCTTTATTTTACTCATGGGCACGGGGTTCTGCATCAGCCAGATAGGTGCCGCCTTTCTGGCAGCGCGCTGGGGATATCGGCGCTGTATTCTGGTATCCTTATGGGGTACCGCCGGTGCGGCACTACTGCTGTCACAGGCCGGATCGATCTGGATCCTCTGCCTTGCTTTCCTCTGTCTGGGCATAGCCGGCGGGCTCTACGTTCCCTCCGGTATCGCCCTGATAACCGTTCTCGTCCAGCCGAAAGACTGGGGCAAAGCCATGGGTATCCACGAACTCGCCCCGAATCTTGCACTTATAGCGGTTCCTTTTTGTGCCACTGCAGCCATCGCCCTGGGATCCTGGCGCCGGGGGTTTCTGACAAGCTCCTTGATAATGGCCATTTGCGGTTTGGTCTATCTCAAATACGGTGTCGACAGTGACCAGCGGCCGTCACCACCCAGCATCATCCGGATCCGTGAAATCGTAACCGATCCGTCCTTCTGGAAACTCAGTGTCCTGTTGAGCATGGCTGTAGGTATTGAAACCGGAGTATATGCCATGGTGCCGCTTTTCCTCGTCAGTGAACGGAGCTTCGAGTTGAGCGATGCCAATCAACTCCTTGGTCTTTCCAGGATTCCCGGTGTTATTCTGGTTCTGCTGTCCGGCTGGCTCACCGATAAACTCAGCCCGGCAGCTGCGATTTCCATTGCCTTGGGACTCACGGGAATGGCCGTAATCGGTCTCGGCAGCGGGCCATACTTGATCATGATACCGTCAATCTTTTTGCAATCGGCTGCTTCAGCCTGTCTCTTCCCTCCTATGTTGTCCATGGCATCCGCCATTTCCTCTAACGAGAACAGAGCCTTGACCCTCTCGCTCAGCATAGCGGTAGCACCGATTATCGGCGGCGGCCTGCTCCCCGCTGCTCTGGCGGTCAGCGGCGACCTGCTCTCTTTCGAAGCAGGATTTATCGCAACCGGTGTGCTGGTCTTCGCCACAATTCTTCTGGTACGGCGCTGAACGAAGTACGACGATACCCTGGCGGAAGTTTACTCCACGTCGTAAAACCTGCAGGGCACTTTTTCGGGCGCCCGGCTTGTTTTTAACATTATCCCGCGATAACACTCTTGCAAAAGAACATCACGGTGACTTTTCTTTCGTATTACGATACACTGATACTACGGTGTGTCTTCATGGCAGATACCGGCAAAAGCATCTATCGGCAGACTTATATTCAAAAACTGTAGCAAACGGAATTCATGGAATTTTCCCCCTACACCTCTTTTACCATTTATGAAACACCTTTTCGGGAAACTTTTTTTCGATAAAAATGATCACCAGCTCCTCAATATCGTCGACGATGTTCTGGAGCGAGGCAATAAATCGCAGACCCTGCGTTCTCTCTTGAGCGAACATATGCATCCGCAAGGCATCAAAGAGATGGCCGCCCCTCGTGGTCTGCGGATTGCCTATGCCATCGCCAGTCTCCTGGACAGTTTTGAAAAAGGCCGGACCAGCGACCGCATCAGGGCGCTTCGCTCCCTTCGTGATGAGGTCTTCCTCTCTTCCACCACCTTCTATCGCAAAAACACCGCCCGTGTGCTGCTGCAGATTATGAAGGACCTGCTGCGCTGTAAAGAAAACACCCGGGAACGCCTCAAACTGGCCCATGATTTCCGCATGGTTTCCACAGGCAACCCGCGGCTGGTCCGCGCCGAGTTAGCCAAATATCACCTTCTTGAAATGCCGGAAGAGTGGAATCAGTATGCCTTTGACGACCATGTCCACGACGCCAATACCAAGGGACGTAAATCGCCCACCCATCTGATAATGGACGCCTGGATCAAAGGCATCAAGTATCTCACGGTCGTCTATTACAACTATGTCAAACCCGAGGTGGTGGAAGAGTTGCTGGAGGCCGGCTCCATTCTCGACATCCAGGTCCAGGTCGGTATCGAGATGTCCGCCCGCTTCCGGGAAAAATATATCCGTTTCACCTGGCAGCCCCAGGGGCTGGAAGACAGGCGCACCTTTCTCAAATTCCTCAGAGAGGAAGGGGTAACCAGGCTCATGGATGAAGGTCGCCTGGTTTCTCGCTATCAGCAGAAATACGTCTTTGATGTCTTTACCCTCTTTAACCGGAAGCATCGCCAAAAGATCAACGATCGTCTTCAAATCGCCCTGGAGCCGTTACAACTTGATGCCTTTATACAATTTGTCGGTTCGGGCCAGCCATCTCTGCTTCATCTGGCCAGGTTCATTTATCAAGGTATAGCGGCACGGCTGCACCAGGAGATGTCCGGCAGCGGTACACGAACACCCGATCGACGCAAAAAACAGCGTCCGCAGGCGCAACAGCGCTTCGAACAGCTTCGCCAGCTCAATATAGAGACCATTATCGGACAATACCTCCATCCCGGCAAAAATCCCGAACTTCATGATCCTGGTCGTCCACAGGACAGCGCCGATGTACCCGATCTGCTGCAGCTCAGCCCCGGAGACCTCCTCTCCAGGCTCCTCTCGCACCATGCCAGCTCTACATTCACGCTGAATCTGAGCAACCTTTCCATCCAGGACACCATGGAGATACTCTATTCCTGTGAAGGTATGATCAGCCATATCGAATCATACAACCTCAAGGATGCGGCCCATGGCATCACTTCCAGCCTGCCGGCGGGAGGAGTCTATTTCGATGGAGAAGTGGTTGATCTGCAAAGCCCGGAAAAACACTACAGCCTGATCAGCAACTTGCAGCAGGCCCTCAATGACGACAATGTTATCGGCCTGAAAAGAGTCATCCGGGAAATCATCTGGGATTTTGAAGAGCAGCATCACCATATAGTCAAAAACGTCGAACTGGTTCCGGACAAAAACCACGAAAAACCCCACCTGCAGAACGATTTACACTACATGCAGGAACGGAAAAAAGAGTTGATGGACATTCTCTACAACCTCGAAGAATTCCACAATTATTATAAGAACCGAACTCTTGGCTCACATATCGGGTCCGGTTCCACAGGCCAGTCGGAGTTTCAGCACGGCATGGGGCTGGTGGTCGTCGACACGCTGCCCGACCGGGCTCGAAAAATCGTCAAAAAGGAAGTTGCCGGGCAAAAGAGGACACTCATTCCCGTCACCGCCGATCTCACCAGAAGCAAGCACAGCCGCAGTCTCGACACCTTTGAACTGGGAGAAAAAATCACTTTCCTGGGCAGATTTCCCTTTTTCAGCAGCAAACCATACCAACGGTTGCAGACCTGGAGTCTGAACAGTTTTCAAGTTCATCCTCGAAAACCAGGCAATATTTCCACTCTGGGAGGTCTCGGCACAAACGGCGACATCAGCACATTCTACCGGCAAGCCGAGGCCAAAGAGCAACTGGGGCAACCCTTGAAGTATCTCAACACCAACCTGAAGAACAGTCTCAAGGTGCTGATCGGTTTTATCCCCGCCTTCATAACCTTTTATCTCACCAAGGACTGGTGGCTGCTGGCCTATTTCGGCGCGTTTATCTGGTTTGCCATCACCGGTTCACGCAATATTATCCAATCAGTCCTGGGCGGTGGAGGACTGCGGCGCTCCGCCCTGCTGCCGTGGAATTCGCTGGTAAGCTGGAGCCGCATCGCCGACTCCCTGCTCTATACCGGCTTCTCCGTCCCCCTCCTGGATTATCTGGTCAAAACGGTGCTGATGGATCACACCTTCGGCGTCACGACCACAAATAATCCGGTACTGCTCTATGGTGTGATGGGCCTGGCCAATGGTATCTATATCTCCAGTCACAACGCCTTTCGGGGGCTGCCCAAAAGCGCCGTGGTGGGCAACTTTTTCCGCTCCGTACTGGCCATCCCGCTGGCCATCGTTCTGAACTCCCTGATCGGATCGTTTCTGACCTTAGGCGGAGCGGTCGATGTCAACGATATCCTGCAGAAATGGGCCGCCATCATTTCCAAATTCGCTTCGGACTGCGTCGCCGCCGTCATAGAAGGACTGGCAGACCGGCAGACCAATATACGGGCACGACTGGCCGGTTATCGTCTCAAACTGTCCCAGCTTTTCGCCGTCTTCTCCCGTCTCGACCTGCTTTTTCCCGAGGAAGATGTTCTCGACATACTGCAATCACCGAAAGTGGTTATGGAGACACTCAACTATGAGGCCAGAGAACAGGAGAGATACATCATCGTCAACGCCCTGGATCTCATGTATTTCTGGATGTATCAGCCCCGGGCACGCAAGGCCATGGAGATTATATTCGAGACGATGTCGCGGGAGGAGTGGCTGATCTTCTATCGCTCGCAGCTCGTGTTGAAACGGCATCGCGAGATCAGTCAGGTCTTTGTCGATGGCCTGGTGGGAAAAAACTTTTCCAAAGCCCTCTCTTTCTACCTCGACCGGGCCGAAGAATATCTCCGTGATCTGGAAAAACTGGGATTGACGAAAAAATGGCTGTGATTTTTCATCTCCAATAATAACCGGTCCCCTTTCAGACGCTCTTCTTCAAAGCGCATCGGTCGCCTTCACGGCGGAAAAGCCGTTGCGCCATAGGGCAAGGAGGGGTATGATCTCCTGCGAAGAACCGATCATCAGATACTTACGAAACCTAATTTTTTTCACGCCACGAAACAATGACCGCTAAAAAACACCACACCATCGCCTTCCAGGGCATGGCCGGGGCATACTCCGATCTTGCCTGCAGAATGGCCTACCCCGACCTCGAGACGGTTCCCTGTGTCTCTTTCGATGCCGCCTTCCGCGCTGTCCGCAAAAAAGAAGCCGATCTCGCCATGATCCCGGTGGACAATTCCCTGGCCGGCCGCGTTGCCGATGTCCACGATCTTATTCCCAACGGCAATCTCTATATCATCGGTGAGCACTTTCAGAAAATACGCCATTGCCTGCTGGGCATTCGCGGTGCCTTAATAGATGAGCTGACCGATGTGCACAGCCATGTGCATGCCATACCGCAATGCAGAAAGATCATCAAAGAGCTGCGGCTCACCAGCCATGTGGTGGCCGATACCGCCAAAGGCGCTTCCGATATAAAAAAATGGAACGACAGAACCCAGGCAGCCATCGGCTCGGAACTGGCCGCCCAGATCTACGATCTCGACATATTACGCAGGGACGTACAGGATGCCGACCATAACACCACCAGATTCCTGATTTTTTCCAGCGAAAAAATGACTCCGGCATACCGGGAGGAGCAGAAATACATTACCAGCTTTGTCTTTGAGGTGCGCAATATTCCCGCGGCACTTTATAAAGCACTGGGCGGTTTTGCCACCAATGGTGTGCAGATGGTCAAGCTGGAGAGTTATGTCGGCAAACACTTCAACGTCGCCAGTTTCTATGCCGACGTCGAAGGCCATATTGACGAGAAACCCCTACAGCTTGCCCTGGAAGAGCTGGGCTTTTTCGCCAAACGGGTCGA
>CAYUPL010000013.1:0-78417 GCA_964446655.1 uncultured Desulfopila sp. | reverse complement strand
AAATGAAACTGCACACCAGTTGTAAATTGGTATTCGATATTGCGGTAGCCACCCCCTTTGTATTGCTGTTGCGGCCGCGCAGTGGTGCGCAACAATCGATTTTGAGTGATAGACTTACCATCGTTCCGGATATACCGGTGGGTGAATTTACAGATAGTTACGGCAATCTCTGTCAGCGGCTTGTCGCATTGCCCGGCCGGCTTTCAATTCATGCTGAAGCTGTGGCGCATACGGCAGACGCAATGGACCGGGAACCTGGTGCACCATTTGTCGAGGTACAAAATCTGCCGGACGAGGTGCTGCAATATCTCTTGCCAAGCCGCTATTGTGAAATTGAGTATTTTGGGCAGCAGGCAAAAGATATAACCATGAACGTGCTACCGGGATATGACCAGGTTACGGCTATTGAGAGGTGGATACGAGCAAATATTCACTACGATTATAACAACAGTGAATTCAGCGTTTCCGCTCGTGAGGTTATGGCAAGGGAAAGCGGGGTCTGTCGCGATCTTGCTCATCTGGGCATTACCCTGTGCCGCAGTCTTGCCATTCCGGCCCGGATGGTGGTAGGCTATCTCCATAAGCTGGAGCCCATGGATATGCATGCCTGGTTCGAGGCCTTTGTGGCCGGCAGGTGGTTCACTTTTGACGCTACCCAACCTCGGCTTAAAAGTGGCTATGTGGTACTCGGCATTGGTAGAGATGCTGCTGATGTTGCTCTATACAACCAGTTTGGCCCACCGATTTTCCCAGTCAGCCAGGATGTTCAGGTCGACTCTATTAATGAAGAGACCAATTACGTTTTAAGCTGAGCCGCAACAGATAAACCATGCTGAAACCAACCACGATTTTCTGTCCGTATAAGAGATCAGCGTGGCCCGGTGACAGTGCAGTTCCGCCGCCTTATCATCTCAAGACAGTGCAGCCCGGCTGTTCTTGCATCAACTAAATGAAACAGCACCGAAGGAAGACGATGCAGACATTCAAATCATATGATCCTGAAGACTACTACGACGAACTGATTGATGCAGACGGTAATCCCCGTCCCGGAGCCCGGCTTCTCATTGATAAGATCGACTCGCTTCCCGAAGGAGACCTGGCGCTGCGCCAGAAGGAAGCTGAGGCCTTGCTTCTGAAGATGGGCATAACCTTTAATGTCTATGGCCGGAATGAGGGGGCGGAAAAAATCTTTCCCTTTGATCTCATCCCTCGGATTGTGTCGAGCAGCGACTGGCAGCAGATAGAATCCGGCCTTAAACAGCGTATCCACGCGCTCAACCTGTTCCTGCAGGACATTTATAATAAGAAGAAGATCCTGAGAGACAAGGTTGTTCCCGAGGATCTTGTGCTTTCCAGCAAGACATATCGAAAGGAATGCGAGGGTTTTACCCCGCCCCGGGGCATTTGGTGCCACGTCACCGGTACCGATCTGGTGCGGGACCGTGATGGCCGCTTTTATGTGCTGGAGGACAATTTACGCTGTCCATCCGGAGTTTCCTATGTCCTGGAGAACCGCCAGGTTCTGAAACGAACATTTCCCCAGGTTTTTCAGGCTTCCAAGGTTCGTCCGGTAGACGAATATCCGGGAAAACTGCTGGAGCTGCTGCAGTTTCTTGCGCCCGACCATGTCGAGTCACCCACCATCTGTGTGCTGACGCCCGGTATCTACAACAGTGCCTATTTTGAGCATTCCTTTCTGTCCCAGCAGATGGGCGTGGAACTGGTTGAAGGGCGTGATCTTGTCGTCTCCGATGGCTTTGTGCACATGTTGACCACTAAAGGTCTTCAGCGTGTTGATGTGCTGTATCGCCGGATCGATGACGATTTTATTGACCCGGCTGTCTTTCGTCCGGATTCTCTGCTTGGCGTCAAGGGCCTTATCGAAGTGTACAAAGCCGGCCGACTGGCCATGGCAAATGCTCCAGGAACAGGAATTGCCGATGATAAGGTGATATATGCGTATGTCCCTGAAATTATCAGATACTACACCGGCGAAGACCCCATCCTGCCCAATGTGCCCACCTATATCTGCCGGAACGACAGTGAGCGGAGCTATGTGCTTGATCATCTCGACGAGCTGGTGGTCAAAGCCGCCAACGAGTCGGGAGGATACGGCATGCTGATCGGTCCTCACGCCACCGATGAAGAGCGGGCCGCTTTTGCCGAGAAAATGAAGGCAGAGCCCAGAAACTATATGGCTCAACCGACCATCTCCCTGTCGCGGGTGCCGACCATCGTTGGTGATACAATCGAAGGTCGTCATGTGGACCTCCGTCCCTATATCCTCTATGGTGAAGATATCTATGTCCAGCCTGGTGGTCTCACCCGTGTGGCGCTGACCAAGGGGTCACTGGTGGTCAATTCATCCCAGGGCGGCGGCAGTAAGGATACCTGGGTAGTGTAGATAAATCAATTTTTGGAGGAATTTCAATGCTTAGTCGAGTGGCAAACTCAATATACTGGATGTGTCGATACATCGAACGGGCCGAGAACGTGGCCCGTTTCATCAGCGTCAACCTCAATCTGTTGCTCGATATGCCGACAGAAGAGGGAAAGCATTGGAAACCGCTGGTGATGACAACCGGCGACCATGAACTCTTTGAAAAAAATTATGCCGAGTACAGCCAGGAATCTGTTATCCATTTTCTCACCTTTGACCTGGATTATCCTAATTCCATTGTCAGATGTCTGGCGGCGGCACGGGAGAACGGACGATCCATCCGGGAGATTATCTCCTCGGAAATGTGGGAACATCTCAACAATTTCTACTTGGAGCTGTCAACCGAACAAAGCCTGGGAATGGCGTTGCAGGACCCTCACCGTTTCTTTAAAATCATTCAAATGCGCAGTCATCTGTTCACCGGATTGATGGATTGCACCATGAGCCATGGTGAAGCCTGGAATTTTGCCCGTATCGGCATGATGATGGAGCGGGCCGATAAGACCTCCAGGATTCTGGATGTCAAATATTTCATGCTCCTGCCTCAGGCCAGTCTGGTCAATGCGCCCATCGATCATATCCAGTGGATGGCGGTTTTAAAGTCGGCCAGTGCCTTTGAGATGTATCGCAAGGAGCACCACCATATCACCCCTCAGAAGGTGGCCGATTTCCTTATTTTCGACAGCCGTTTCCCGCGTTCTATCAGACACTGCATCAATAAAGCCAAGGAATATCTCCACCGTATCACCGGTACACCTTCAGGTGCTGCAATAAATCTGGCGGAAAAGAGACTGGGGCGTATTCAGGCGGATCTCGAATATACCGATATCCATGAAGTTGTGGAAGTCGGCCTGCATGAATATCTCGACGCGATGCAGAGCAGAATCAATCAAGTCGGCGCGGCAATCGGCATGACATTTTTTAATATCAAGCCCATTTCGACCGCGGCAAACAATGAGCAGTAAAAAGCTGTAGTTCCCCTTAAATAAAAGATCTCCCCGGAAGGCAACCGGTAACGGCCGCCATTTATACAGGAAAAAGTACTCATGGGAATACATATCTCGCTTCACCATAAAACTTCGTATCGTTATGATCGGCGCATCAACCTTGCTCCCCAGATAGTGAGGCTTCGTCCGGCACCCCATTGCCGGACCCCTATTCTCAGTTATTCCATGAAGGTGACGCCGAAAGAACATTTTCTCAACTGGCAACAGGATCCTTTTAATAACTACCTCGGTCGTCTGGTTTTTCCGGAAAAGACTGATGAATTTCAGGTGGAAATTGATCTGGTTGCCGACATGATCATCATCAACCCTTTTGATTTCTTTTTAGAACCTGATGCGGAAACCTTCCCCTTTGCCTATGACCCTGCACTGAAGGTCGAGCTCGCCCCCTATCTCGCCGGAGACAAGCCCGGCAAAATGCTGGCCGAGTTTATGGCGGAGATTGATACCAGCCCCATGCGGACCATCGATTTCCTCGTTGCCCTGAATTCCAAACTGAGCACGGCGGTGAGATACCTCATTCGCATGGAACCAAATGTGCAGGACTGTGAGCAGACCTTGACTCTGGGCAGTGGCTCATGCAGAGATTCCGCCTGGCTGATGGTCAATATTCTCAGGCGTCTTGGGCTTGCTGCCCGTTTTGTTTCCGGTTATCTGGTCCAGCTGAAGCAGGATGTCAAATCCCTGGATGGTCCTTCGGGCGCCGAGGAAGATTTCACCGATCTGCACGCCTGGACCGAAGTGTATCTTCCCGGTGCCGGCTGGGTCGGTATGGACCCCACTTCCGGGCTTTTTGCCGGTGAAGGGCATATCCCTCTGGCATGTTCTCCGAAACCACAGAGTGCTGCGCCGATTACCGGTGCCTTGGATGAGTGCGAAGTCGATTTTGGTCATACCATGACGGTGAAACGTATATTTGAGGCGCCGCGTTCCACCAGGCCGTATCCTGAGGAGGTCTGGTCTACCATTGTGCAGCTGGGTGAACGGGTTGACCGTCTGCTGGAGAAGCATGATGTTCGTCTGAGTATGGGAGGTGAACCGACCTTCGTCTCCATCGACAACATGGACGGCGCGCAATGGAACACCGAGGCGCTGGGCGAAGAGAAACAGCATCTTGCCGAAGCACTCATAAAACGGTTAAAGGCCGAGTGGGCCCCAGGTGGGCTGCTGCATTACGGCCAGGGCAAATGGTATCCCGGAGAGTCTTTGCCTCGCTGGGCGCTTGGCTGTTACTGGCGCAGAGACGGTAAACCTGTCTGGCAGGACAGCACCCTGCAGGCCGATGTCGCCAAAGATTACAACTTCGGCATTGATGAGGCTCGACTCTTTATCGCAACCCTGGCCGCCAATCTAGGCGTAGATAAACGATTCATCAAGGAAAGCTACGAAGATATTTTTCATTACCTTCATCAGGAACAGCAGTTGCCGGTCAATGTTGACCCCAAAGACCCCAGGCTCGACGATGCCGAGAAAAGGGCGCGGCTGATGGGGGCTTTTAAAAAAGGGCTTGGAGCCGTGGTCGGCTATGTCCTGCCGCTGCAGCACGGCTCATGGAAAAGCGGCCCGTGGCCCTTCCGGGGAGAACATATGTTTCTGCTGCCGGGTGACTCTCCTGCCGGTTTGCGCCTGCCTCTGGATTCACTTCCATGGGTTGCGCCACAGGATCTGCCGGTGCAGTTCAGTCTCGATCCGATGGCGGAACGGGGTCCCTTGCCTGAATTTCACCAAGGCCAGGAAAGAGTGACGGGCAAAGCTGAAGAATATTTCAGCGACAGTGTGGTCAGTCAGCCGGCTCCCTACATCGAGCCCGAGCTGGTGCAGGGAGAATCGGCCGCCTGGATTGTACGAACAGCTCTGTGTATTCAGCCTCGAGATGGCCGGATCTATGTGTTTATGCCGCCCATAACCTCTCTGGATGGCTACCTTGAACTGATAGCAGCGATTGAAAAAACCGCCCAAAAAACCGCAATACCCGTTGTCATAGAGGGATACACACCACCGGCTGATCCGAGACTGGAGAGCCTCAAAGTTACTCCCGATCCGGGCGTTATCGAGGTGAATATCCAGCCGATGCACAGCTGGCAGCAAATGGTGGACCACACCACCAGGTTGTATGAAATTGCCAGGGAGTGTCGCCTCGGTACGGAAAAATTCATGGTGGATGGACGCCATACCGGTACCGGAGGCGGCAACCATATTGTCGTCGGCGGAGCAACCCCCGCCGACAGCCCCTTCCTGCGCCGACCTGATCTGTTGCGCAGTTTCATCACTTTCTGGAACAATCATCCATCCCTTTCTTTCCTGTTTTCGGGTCTTTTTATGGGACCGACAAGTCAGCAGCCTCGCATTGATGAGGCCCGTCATGACAGCCTCTACGAACTGGAGATCGCCTTTGCCGAGCAGGATCGTCATTCCGCATCCGGTAATCCCTGTCCGCCCTGGCTGGTCGACAGGCTGTATCGTCATCTTCTGGTTGATGTCAGCGGGAACACCCATCGGGCTGAGTTCTGTATCGATAAACTCTATTCGCCCGACAGCTCTACAGGACGTCTGGGACTCCTGGAATTTCGCGCCTTCGAGATGCCGCCGCATGCACGTATGAGCCTGGCACAGCAGCTTCTTCTCCGAATCTTTATCTCCTGGTTCTGGGAAAAACCGTATCGCCAGGAACTGGTGCGCTGGGGAACACGGCTGCACGACCGCTTTATGCTGCCACGACTTGTGCGGGACGACTTCGCCGATGTCCTGGATATTCTGGTGCAGGTCGGCTATCCCGTCTCCATGGACTTTTTTCACCCCCATTTCGAGTTCCGCTTTCCTGTGTATGGCAGAGTGAATTACCAGGGTATGGAGCTGGAGTTACGGCAGGCCCTTGAGCCATGGCATGTCCTGGGTGAAGAACCGGGAGGAGGAGGTACCGCCAGGTACGTAGATTCTTCTGTTGAGAGGTTGCAGGTCAAGGTCACCGGCATGACCGGAGAAAGATATATAGTGGTCTGCAATGGCAGACGGGTTCCTCTGCAGCCGACCGGAACCGAAGGAGTCTTTGTTGCCGGAGTCCGCTATCGGGCCTGGCAGCCTCCGGCCTGCCTGCATCCCACCATTGGTGTGCATGCACCTTTGACAATCGATCTTTTCGACACCTGGTCAATGCGGGCTGTCGGGGGCTGTGTCTACCATGTCGGTCATCCCGGCGGACGGAATTATGATATTTTTCCCGTGAACTCCTATGAGGCCGAAGGGCGACGCAATGCCCGATTCCGCCCCGGTGGACACACTCCCGGCTTCCATCAGGAGATTCCGCAAGAGGAGAGAAATCGCCATTTTCCATATACTCTTGATTTGCGCCGGTGAAATGGTTAAATAGAGCCCTGTTGCACAACATCTCTAATCTTTTTTACCACGATACCACGAGGCACCACATGCATGGCTGATACAGAGATCTCTCAACCCATGGCGGCCGACAGTCTGGAGGGTTCTCTACTGAGAACGACATTCTCCACCGGCGCGTCGTATAATGAAGCCTTTACATCGGCCGGGCAGCCACGCGAGCACTGGAGACAGCTCATAGCGGCCCTGGAGGCACGAGGCGCGGAGGCATTGAAAAAAGATGATGCACGGGCCAGGCATATGCGCCATGAAGATGGTGCCACCATCAATCCATTCGATGACTCCGCCAGACAAGGCACCTCCTGGGATCTCGATCCTGTTCCTCTTCTTATCGGCGCTTCCGAGTGGAGCGCGGTAGAGGCAGGGCTTGTCCAGCGGGCCCGGCTGCTGGACAAAATTCTTGCCGATGTCTATGGCGAGCAGCAGCTTCTGCGAGACGGTCGTCTCCCCGTCGATCTGGTCTTTGATAATCCCAACTATCTCTATTCCTGTCACAATATCGTTCCATCCGGAAAGTGTTTCTTGCCCTTCTACTCAGCAGATCTGTACCGGGCTGCCGATGGCAGCTTCCGGGTATTTCGTGATTACGCCGCTCATCCGACCGGATTGGGGTACGCTCTTGAAAACAGAATTGTGATGTCTCGGATTTTTTCCGAACTGTATCATAAAGTGCAGACGCTCAGACTGGCGCCGTTTTTTAGAACCTTTCACAATGCGCTTGTCAGGCGGGCCACGCTTAATCGGGAAAACCCCGCTATTGTTCTGCTTTCGACCGGCCCGGAGAGTCCTATATATTTTGAGCAGGCTCTTCTGTCAAGATACCTGGACTACCCTTTAGTCGAGTCGCAGGACCTGACGGTTCGAAACGGCAAAGTCTTTCTGAAAAAACTGGCCGGCCTCGAACCGGTTGAAGCCATCTATCGGCATTTATCGGATCTAAACAGTGACCCTTTTGCCCTGCGGCGGGAAACGGGAAGCGGTGTCGCCGGACTTATTCAGGTTTGCCGGGAAAACAATATCGACATAGTGAACCCCATCGGCAGTGGTTTTGTCGATACCCCGGCCTTGATCACCACTCTGCCGTCCCTCTGCCGCGCCCTGCTCGGCCAGGATCTGCTGATTGAGAATCACCCGTCCTGGTGGTGCGGCAGCAGCGAAGGATATCAATACGTCGTCAACAACCACAGCAACCTGATCATCTCCCATGCCCTGCAGCGCCATAGCGCCGGCCTGTCGTCTGAGAATGTACTCGATCAAATCAAGGCAGCACCGGCACACTACCTGGGTTCAACACCGTTGACACCCTCTGTCGCACCCGGTTGGAGTCCGCATGGCATAAGCAGCAGTTACAGTCTGCTGCGGGTCTTTGTCTGCGCCACTGAAAATGGATACTCCGTTATGCCGGGCGGCCTGGCAATCACCGCGGGTGAGATCGGAACACTGTCCGGCAGTTCTTCTGAACAGCAGCGCAGTAAAGATGTCTGGGTTCTGTCCGACAAGCCTGTTGAACCCTTCAGCCTCATGGAAGGCTTCCATTCTGTTGATGAGTTCAAGAGAAGCAGTGATCTGCCCAGCAGGGTAGCCGATAATCTTCTCTGGCTCGGAAGATATCTGGAACGTACGGAAGGGCTGGTCAGGCTCCTCCGTTTAATCTTTCGTAAAATTTCGGGAGAGGACCGCCCCCAGGACATTCCGGAACTCGGCTTTCTCCTCAACCTCCTTAGAGCCAAGAATATCATCCCCACGCCGGTGAAAGACACTCCGGATATTCCACTTTTTCTGGAGCTGTCAAGCCAGCTGAACAATGCCATATCCCGGCGGGATGGTGTGGAGAGTGTGCACTCTCTTCTGCGAAACGTGCAGAGGGCTGCGCGCAAGGTGCGTGATCGCCTTTCTCTTGATTCTTCGAGAATCCTTAATCATCTCGAAGATCTCGCCGCGTTTGATGCAACTGATCCTCTTGAGTTTCTCGACGAGATACTGTTTGCCCTGAGCGCCTTTTCCGGTCTGGCATTCGAAAGCATGACCCGCAGTCTCGGTTGGCGATTTATGGATATCGGCCGCCGGGTTGAGAGGGCTATCCATCAGACAAATCTGGTCAGTATAGCGTTGCCGCTGGTCCGCAGTGAGCCTCGCAGCATCCTGGAAACCCTGCTTGAGATTTCCGACAGCACCATGACCTATAGAGCCCGATACCGCTCGGCCTTTCAGCCCGCTCCGGTTCTCGATCTCCTGCTGGCCGATGAAAGCAACCCCAGGTCACTGGCCTTTCAGCTAAGCCGGATTGCTGAACATACAGAACATCTGCCGCGTCGGCGTGAGCGGCGTTTTTCCTATCAGGAAGAGCGTATCGCCCTGAAGATGCTGACGGAGGTGCGTCTTTTGGAGCTCCACGATATTCATGGCAAAGAGGAAGCCGGCAAAGATGAGGAACTGGTTCTGTTTTTACGCACCATTGCCGGAGATCTGAAAGAGTTCTCCCTGCAGATCACCGGTCACTATCTGACCAGGGTGCAAACAACACCTCATTTCGCCATGATTCGAGGTGAGCGGAAAGTATGAAATACGCTATTACGCATACAACCGGATATACGTATTCGGACCCTGCATCTCTTTCACAGAATGAACTTTTTCTGCATCCTCGTAACACTTCCTGCCAAACCGTTATACAAAGTAATCTGTCAATTCTTCCAGAACCTCAATACCGGCATCGCCGCAGAGACTTCTTCGGCAATACCGTTGATGTCTTTATGGTTCAGCATCCCCATGATGAACTTGTGGTGCAGGCCACCAGTGTAGTGCAGACTTCCGTTCAGAAAACACCGGATCCATCGCAAACACCGCCATGGGAAACGGTGGCTCAACGGCTGGCATCCGATGGCCATCAGGCGGACTTCGAGGCATTACCCTTCCTCTTTGCCAGCCCGCTGATCAACCTCAGTCCGCAAACGGCATCCTATGGTGAAGTCTCCTTTGCCCCGGGAACACCGGTGCTCGCTGGTGCTCTGCACCTGATGCAAAGAATTTACAGCGAATTTTCCTATGATAAAACCGCCAGTACCGTCGACACTACGGTTGACCAAATTATAACAAACAGAAAAGGCGTGTGCCAGGACTTTGCCCATCTGACCATAAGCTGCCTGCGGTCTTTAGGTCTTGCGGCACGGTACGTCAGCGGGTATCTGGAAACACTGCCGACTCCGGGTAAACCTAAACTGGTAGGTTCGGATGCGTCCCATGCCTGGGTCTCCATCTTTCTGCCGGACTATGGTTGGGTCGATTTCGATCCGACCAACAACCTGGTAGTCGGCGAAAGCCACATTACTCTAGCCTGGGGCCGGGACTACGGCGATGTTGCGCCGGTTAAAGGTGTGGTCATGGGTGGCGGTAAACACCGCCTCACCGTCAACGTCGATGTGGCGGCACAAAACGCATGATAGGCCGAGCTGGCCGACAAACTCCGTAAGTCATTAGCCTGATTTTATAGCTAGGTGTTGATTAGCCCCAATTCCTGGTATAGCGTTCTTCGAGGTGTTCAAAAAAGCAGGTCGGGTCGGTCTCTGCTCCTGTGGCCTGGCGGATGAGCTGCTGTGAATCGAGGAAACAGGCCTTGCTCCATATCTTTTCTTCCAGCCACAGGCGTACAAAGGCGACATCACCCCGGGCAAGTGTCGTGGCCCAGTCCGGGAAATCAGTTTTTACGGCGTTATACAGTTGGGCGGCATTGAGTGCTCCCATGGTGTAGGAAGGGAAATAACCGAAACTGCCATCGGTCCAGTGAATATCCTGGAGACATCCTTCAGTGTAGTTGCCGGCGCTTGAGACCCCCAGATATTCCATCATTTTGTTGTCCCATATTTCAGGAATGTCTTCCGGCTGTATGGCGGAGTTTATGAGAGATTTCTCAATTTCAAAACGCAGAATGATGTGCATCGGGTATGTCACTTCATCCGCTTCGACACGAATGAGACCTGGTTGCACACTCGTTGCGGCAGCCCAGAGCTGCTCGGCCTTCCACTTTTTTGTCTGGGGCAGATATTGATGCAGTAGTGTTGTAAAATAAGAGAAAAATTGTGGCGAAAGAAAGAGTTGCTTTTCGAAGAACAGGCTCTGACTCTCATGAATGCACATGTTTCGTGCCCGGCCCACCGGCAGGCCATCCCATTTCGCCGGCAGGCCGTTTTCATAACCGGCGTGTCCTGTTTCATGTGCCGTTGCCAGCAATGCATCGAAAAAATCCCTTTCTCTGAACCGGGTTGTTATCCGCTGGTCACCTCTGCCTCCTGTGCTGAAGGGGTGCATGCTGACGTCAAGGCGACCCTTCTCAAAATCAAAACCGAGAACCTCCATTAATTTCCGGTTCAGAGCAATCTGGCTTTCAATTGGGAACAGATCCTTAAGGTCTGCCTCTTCAGTTGTCCCGGCTTGGCTCGCTTTTGCAATAATCGGCGGCAGCTTTTCTTTCAGCTGGTTGAAAATGTTTTCTATAAAGAGACTGTTGTCTCCAGTGCAATAGAGATCGAGTAGGGCGTCATAGGGAGTGAAAAACCTTTCAGTGTCCTGTCCTTGCCGTATTTGAGCCTCCTCTCGGGAAAGGTTGACCACATCTCTGAAATGTATGAGAAACGAAGGCCAATCGTTCTCCTTGTATTGCTGCCGCCAGCCTTGCTCGCAGATCGAGCCGGCAAGTGATTGCGCCTTGACAAGCCTGGTGGGCACAGCAGCTGCCTGTTGATATACTCTTTGCATTTCAATAAGGCTCTGCGTCTGTGCGGCATCACTGCTGCACAACAGGGCTTCTTCGACAAGGTCTCCGATTTTGGGCGAGCACAGTATTTCATGGCGCATGGCGCTCAGTTCGGCGACTGCTTCAGCCCTGCAGGTATGGCCGCCGGGGGGCATCATTACCAGTTGGTCCCACTGCAGGAACGTAAGGGCGTGTTCTATGTGGGCGATTCTTTTGAACTGTTCTTCGAGGTCTATGTAAAGGTGGTGTGCAGCCATACTTTTCGATTTTTAGATGTTGGACCCTTTTAGAAGGGCGAACGAGAATAGGAACCGCGCTTGCCTGAC
The DNA here is from genome assembly GCA_964446655.1 of uncultured Desulfopila sp. Taxonomy (GTDB): domain Bacteria; phylum Desulfobacterota; class Desulfobulbia; order Desulfobulbales; family Desulfocapsaceae; genus Desulfopila_A. Next base: position 66,510 of record CAYUPL010000013.1, on the reverse strand, counting down.
AAAATAGCTTTGTCCGGCAGAAACCCAGACGTTGCTCCTCGTTAACATATGGTGTATACAAAGATAATGTTGCCGGCAATTATCACAATATTTTTTTCTTCTTTTGTCATTGCTCTTTCCGGTGCTCTGATGCCCGGACCACTGTTGTCCGTTACCATCAGTGAAAGTTCACGTAGAGGAGTTGTGGCAGGGCCTCTGATGATCGCAGGCCATGGCATTCTTGAACTGGGTGTAGTGTTTGCCCTTTTATCGGGCCTGGCTCCCCTGCTGCTGCGGGAGGATGTGTTTGTCGCCATTTCCTTTGTGGGAGGAACGCTTCTGCTCTGGATGGCTTTTTCGATGCTGCGTGAGTTGCCGCGACTCCGTTTTCGACTTGAGGTGAAGGAGAAAAAGCAGAAAAATCTTGTTGCGGCCGGGATAGTGCTGAGTGCTGTAAATCCCTATTTCATCCTCTGGTGGGCAAGTATCGGTTTTGGGTATATCGTCTACTCCGCCGGCTTTGGGGTTGCCGGCATCGTTGCCTTTTTTCTAGGCCATATCCTGGCTGATTTTGCCTGGTATACCGCAGTATCCTACGGAGTGCATAAAGGGAAAAACGTGTTGACGGACCGAGGATATCGTCTGCTGATGGGTAGCTGTGCCCTCTTTCTCGGCCTTTTTTCCGGATATTTTTTCTATAGCGGTATAGATAAGCTTATCTGATTTGTATGGATCCGAACGAAAGGACATCGCCATACACCTGTAATGAATATAGGGAGGAGATGATCCTGATTGGTTTGCAGAAAAGGCTGCAGCAGGCGCAGTCGGAAGATGAAAAAAACAAGTTGCGCCGGGAAATCGAGGAACTGCAGAAAAAAATGGGCCTATAGGTCTCTCTTTCGGTTTCTCTTTTGTTCGATATGATTTATCCCATGGGATAGAGTATGTCGGCGTGGACCTCGTCACATCGCTTGAGTGTTTCGTCATCAAGGAGCAGTTCCATGGCGGCCAAGGATTCTCCAAGCTGAGTGGTGGCGGTGGCTCCGACGATGGTTGAGGCGACGAAATCAAACTGCTTGCTCCAGGCCACGGCAAGAGTTGCCGGGGCGATGTCGATCGATTGGGCGATTTCCATATACCGTGCTGTTGAGGCCAGGGTTTTTTCGTTGAGAAAGCGATGGGCCATGGCGCGAAGGCGGGCTTCATCGGAGGCGGCATACCTGGTAAAACGTCCCGGTACATCATACTGCAGGTTATATTTACCGCTCAGAACTCCGCCGGCCATGGGGGAGTAAGGGAGCAGGGAGAGTGACTCCTGCCGGCACATATCCTTCATCTCATCTAAAAACCGTCTGTTCAGCAGAGAAAAATTGTTCTGAATTGATTCGAAGCGGGCCCAGTCCTTGAAATGGCTGGTCATGTTTGATTTCATGGTGCCGTAGGTGGAATCATTCGAAGTGCCGAGATAGCGGACTTTGCCTTCTCGGACCAGAGCGTCGAATGCCTTCATGGACTCTTCTCTGGGAATGACTGTGTCGGGCCAATGCATCTGATACAAATCGATATAGTCGGTTTGCAGTCGACGCAGACTGCCCTCGATCGCGGTTTTGATGTGGTACGCATCAAGGGCGGTCAGACCATGGCGTACAGGAGGGACAAACCAGCCGGAAGCACCGCCTGTCACCTTTGTGGCAAGAATAATGGATTGGCGGGGCTTATTCTGCAGCCACTCTCCCACAATTTCTTCGGTGAGGCCAACGGTTTTCTGCTGAGGAGGTACCGGATAAATCTCGGCGGTATCAAAAAAATTTACGCCTCGGTCATAGGCCTGGTCCAGCAGAGCAAAAGCTGTTTTCTTGTTACAATGATTCCCAAATGTCATCGTACCGAGACAAATGGGGCTGACGCGCAGGCCGGTTCTGCCTATATATCTATGTTCCATCGTTGCTCCTATGGAGGTAGTGTTTGCTGGGACAGGCTTTTTTGCAGGACATCAACGTAAGACGGTAAGCAGGCTGCAAGCGGTTGCAACCCTATATTGAAAAACAAACCTGATTGTAACAAAACCCTAAGAAATATAAAGTATAAGGCAACTTTCGCAAAGGGCTCGAGTGTTCGGGAGAGGCCGGCAATGGTGGCGAACGCCAGGGAAATGCGAGTTTTTTTAAAAAGGACTTTACTTGTTGTTTATGGGGTGTTATACTCATACAGTTGCGGCATGCTGATTTATCTTTATGTGTCGCCGATGAAAACACATCCCGATAGTGTTATATAAAGGAGTTGCAGACAGCTGTGACTCCTTCTTTTTTTATTATCCCGCATATTATTAATGGGAGCTGGAACTAGTAGAGTCCAGCCGGCAGATACTGGTAGAGGGCAAAAGCCATGATTAGAGATTTATCAAAAGTACGAAATATTGGAATCAGCGCACATATCGATTCAGGAAAAACCACCCTGACGGAGCGTATACTTTTTTATACCGATAGAATACATGCTATCCATGAAGTCCGGGGCAAAGACGGCGTCGGGGCGAAAATGGACTCCATGGAGCTGGAAAAAGAGCGTGGCATCACCATCCAGTCGGCCGCAACACATTGTACCTGGAAAGATCTCAATATCAATATCATCGATACTCCAGGCCATGTTGATTTTACCGTGGAAGTAGAGAGAGCGCTGCGCGTTTTGGATGGTGCTATTCTTGTTCTCTGTTCGGTCGGTGGCGTGCAGTCGCAGTCCATTACGGTAAATCGTCAGATGACCCGCTATAATGTTCCTCGCATTGCCTTTGTCAACAAGTGTGACCGAACCGGGGCTAATCCTGAGAAAGTTACACGTCAGTTGCGGGATAAACTGCAGCTGAATGCGCATATGATGCAGATGCCCATCGGCCTGGAGAATGAGCTGAAGGGACTGGTTGATCTCGTCACCATGAAGGCCGTGTACTTCGAAGGCGCCAACGGTGAAGTGATTCGCCTGGATGACGTGCCGACGGATTTGCTCGATGAAGCCACTGAACGACGCAGTCAGCTTCTGGAGGAGGTCTCCATGTACTCCGACGAGCTTATGGAAGCCTTGCTGGAGGAGGGGGATATCGATCTCGATCTTGTCTATGAGGCTGTGAGGAAGGGCACGCTGGCCATGGAGTTTACGCCGGTCTTTATGGGATCGGCTTACAAAAACAAAGGGGTACAGACTTTGCTCGATGCTGTTGAGCGATATCTGCCCAGTCCGACTGACGTGCTGAACCATGCGCTGGATCTGAAAAACGAGGAGGCGAAATTCAAGGTGACCAACGATCCGAAAGATCCTCTTGTCATGCTGGCCTTCAAATTGGAAGACGGTCGTTATGGTCAGTTGACCTATGTGCGCACCTACCAGGGATCGTTGAGCAAAGGAGATACCATCTTTAACAGTCGGACGGGTAAAAAGGTCAAGGTCGGCCGTCTGGTTCGTATGCACTCCGATGAGATGGAAGAGATAGAATCATGTGGTTCCGGTGACATTGTCGCGCTTTTTGGTGTCGACTGCGCCTCCGGTGACACCTTTACTTCCGGCGAGATATCCTGTTCCATGACTTCAATGCATATCCCCGAGCCTGTTATTTCTCTTGCCATAGTGCCGGCTGATAACAAAGCACAGGTCAATATGTCGAAGGCTCTTAATCGCTTTACCAAGGAAGATCCTACCTTTAGAACATATGTGGATCACGAGACAGGGGAAACCATCGTTTCCGGTATGGGCGAGCTCCACCTTGATGTCTACATTGAGCGAATGAAGCGCGAATACAAAGCCGAGGTGAGCGTTGGTGCCCCGCAGGTTGCCTATCGGGAAACCATTACGCAGCGCGCCGACTTTAACTACACCCATAAAAAACAGACAGGTGGTTCAGGACAGTTTGGTCGCGTCGCCGGATACCTTGAGCCTGTGGAAGAGACTGAGTATGAATTTGTCGACAGTATTGTCGGTGGTGTAATTCCGCGCGAATTTATCAGTTCCTGTGATAAAGGTTTCCGGAAGAGCCTCGAAAAAGGATCGTTGTGCGGTGCGCCGATTACCGGTGTTCGCTGTGTCATCAACGATGGTGCCGCGCATGCGGTGGACTCTTCCGATGTCGCTTTCCAGCTGGCTGCCGTGGGCGGATTCCGGGAAGGGTATCTCAAGGCCAAGCCGGTCATAATGGAGCCCATCATGAAGGTGGCGGTTGAGGGGCCTGCCGAGTTTCAGGGTGCGGTTATGGGATCACTCAACCAACGGCGCGGCATGATAATAGGGACCATGGAAGAAGGGAACTATACGGTTATAGAAGCCGAAGTGCCACTTTCTGAAATGTTTGGCTACAGTACGGCCTTGCGTTCATTGACCCAGGGAAAAGCTGAGTTCACTATGGAGTTTGCCACCTTTAAGCAGGTGCCCAAGGGCGTGAGTGAGGAGTTGGTTAAAAAATATCAGGACGAAAAGAATAAATAGTTTCCCTCTCATTCCCTTTCGAGGTCGGCATGCCGGCTGTGCTCCGCAATTATCTGTGGAGGAATTCTGTGAAAAGGGTACAGTGATAAAAAGAGAGAAACACCATTGAACACTTTGTTTACCGCTGCAGACCGGGTGCGGAGTTTGACGGTAGAAAGAATAAGCCATATTAGGACAAGAAGAGAGGTTGTGCCATGACAAAAGAGGATTTAATACTCAATAATCCACTCCGGGCTCTGGGGCTGGGTGGCAAGGCAGATGATAAAAATCAGGGTATGGGACTCGTTGTGGCCAGAGCGGGTCTCGGCAAGACGGCAATCCTTGTACAGATAGCCCTGGATTTTATGATGCGCGGTGAAAAGGTCTTGCATGTCTCTATCGGTGAAACGGTGGAGAAAGCACGCAGCTGGTATGATGATATTTTCTCTCTTGCAACTGCGGCAATGAATGATCAGGAACGGGTTGATGTCGAGCCCGAGATCATGCGTAACAGAATGATCATGACGTTCAAGGAAAGTGCTTTCGATGTAGCCACCCTGGAGGAACGCCTTGATGATTTGATGAAGCAGGATGTTTACACGCCACGGTGTCTCATAGTGGACGGTTTTGACTTCGGAGATGCCGACCAAAGGAGTATGCAGGAGTTTGCGGCACTTATGGAAAAAAAGAATTTGAGCATGGTATGGTTTTCGGCCGTCAGCCACAGGGGTGACAGTCGCATCAGCCCAGCCGGGGTTCCGGCGCCCTGTCATGAAATAGACAACATGTTCGGCACGGTACTGTACATCAATCCCTTAGAGGAGGGAATCAGGCTGGATATCATTAAATGCACCGCCTGTGAAATTGATGCGAACGCCAAACTTGCCTTTGATCCATCTACCATGCTGATCAAGAAAGTGTAATAGCAGCAGGGCAAAAACAGATAGTGATGAAAAAGGCGGTGGGAGCTATCCCGGCGCCTTTTTTTATTTGTTCTTTTGTTTCGAGAAAGTAAGATAGGAAACACTTTCCGATCCCGATGCATACAATGTGAGAAATCCGGACTAACTTGGTTTTACCATGAAATTTCGACCATGTATTGATCTTCATAACGGTAAGGTGAAGCAGATAGTCGGCTCAAGCCTGAGTGACGACAGACCTGGCGACCTACAGACGAATTTCGTTGCCGAAATGCCTTCCCGCTATTTCGCTGAAATGTACCGGCGCGATAATTTAACAGGGGGCCATATTATCAAACTGGGTCCGGGAAACGACAGGGCCGCGCTAGACGCTCTGCAGGCGTGGCCTGATAATCTTCAGGTAGGCGGTGGGATAACCCTCGAAAATGCCGGACAGTGGCTGGATTATGGTGCCTCTCATGTGATTGTTACTTCTTGTGTTTTTAAAAATGGCAGGGTGGATCACGATTATCTGGCCAGGCTGGTGCGCAAGGTTGGGCGTCATCGTCTTGTTCTTGATCTGAGTTGCCGGAGACGAGATGATGTATATTTTGTAGTAACCGAGAGGTGGCAGAACTTTACCGAGGTTGCCATTACTCCTGAAAATATTGAGTATTTTTCCAAGAGATGCGATGAGCTTCTTATTCATGCCGCAGATGTGGAAGGCAAGTGTGGTGGCATAGAAGAGGAGCTTGTCGAGAAATTAGGGCAGTGGGTTGCGGTACCCACTACCTATGCCGGTGGAGTGAGAAACCTCGACGATTTACAAAAAATTCATGTTCTGGGTAAAGGGTGCCTTGATGCCACCATCGGCAGTGCCCTCGATATATTCGGCGGCAGTGGTGTAGCCTATGCTGAAGTGGTTTCGTATGTTAAAATGCTTCAAAAAGAAGCGGATTATTTCTGATTAAGACGGAGAGTGCTTTTGATTCTCTTGATTTGGTCCTCTTCTTTCGCTACAATAGGGACTGTCACTGCATAAGGGCCGTGGATCGCCGAAATTGTTCAATAATATGGTATGCAATTGGATAGAGAACAACACCGTCAGAAGATTCAGAAATTCATCCAGCGAATGCCGAGTCTTTCCACCACAGTGGGAAAGGTCATGGAGATCTGCAGCAGAACGGATGCCTCGCCGAATGAGCTTAACAAGGTCGTCTCTCTCGATCCTGTTCTAACCGGACAGGTCCTGAAACTGATAAATTCCTCCTACTATTCCCTCGTCGCCAAGGTTACTTCGCTTACCCGGGCGATAACCATGCTTGGCATGAATACCGTTAAAAATATGGCTTTGAGTACGGCTGTTATCCGGACGGTATCGAGTGCCAAAAAATCAAAGGTTTTGCCTACTTCAAAATTCTGGGCACATTCAATCGGCGTTGGCGCATGTGCGAAGCTCCTTGCCAGTGCTGGTGGTGTGCCGCTCATGGACCGAGAGGAATATTTCGTCGGTGGACTGCTGCACGATCTGGGAAAGGTTCCATTTGGAGACGAATATTCCGAGGTGTTGCGTATCGCTGTGCAGGAAAGAGCTTCGCTGGTTGATGTCGAACAGGATCTTCTTGGTATTGATCATCAGGAAGTTGGACTGATGATAGCAGAAAAATGGAAGCTTAACCCCGTAATTAAAGAGTGTATCGGTAATCATCATCACATCGAAGACGCCGATGAAGGGCATCGGCGCCAGATTGCTTTTGTTTCTCTTGCCAATATTTATATAAACATTTTTGATATAGGTTTTGCGGGTGATTCCTTCCCGCGTGAAGAAGATATTGCGCCTCTTCTGCAGATCAGCGGATTGAGCTGGCAGGAGTATGCCGGAGTTCGTGTAGAAGTGGAGACGGAAATTAAAAAAGCGCAGATTTTTCTGCAAATATGAGAACGGCCATGATGAAAATTACGTTTTGGGGGGTCAGAGGTTCGATCCCCTGTCCGGGACCAAATACCCAGAAATATGGTGGAAACGGTGCCTGCATAGAACTGCGGGTCGGTAAAAAAGGCAGAGTCGTCATTATCGATGCCGGTTCCGGTATTCGGGAACTGGGCACCTATATGATGAAAAACGATCTGCCCAATGGACCGATCTCGGCCGATTTATTCCTCTCTCATACGCATTGGGACCATATCATGGGTTTTCCTTATTTTACTCCCATCTATATACCCGGCACAAAAATGAATGTTTACGGCCCGGTGACATTTGAAGAAGATCCCCTTGAAGAAGTGGTGGGCGGGCAGATGAAATATCGTTATTTTCCCGTCAATTTCGGTGAACTCAGTTCAGATATTGAATATATCCGTCTGAACGAGAATCCTTTGGTGGATCTTGGTGATGGTCTCAAGCTTTCCACGAAGTTTCTCAATCATCCGATAGCAACATTGGGATATCGATTTGAGTTTGACGGCAAGGTTTTCTGCACCTGCTATGATACGGAGCCTTACCGGAACCTTTTTATCAGTGATCCGAATCATCCGGACTATGACGAAGCTATGGCCCTTGAGGGGCAGGAGGTTGCCGATGAGCAGAATCTGGTTTTGGAAAAGTTTTTTGAGGGAGCCGATCTGCTGGTGTATGATGCCCAATATACTGAAGAGGAATTTGTCACCAGCCGAATAGGTTGGGGCCATACACCCATTGAGTATGCCATAGCCGCTGCCACCCGTGCCGGTGTAAAAAAACTGGCATTGTTTCATCATGATCCGGATAGAACCGATGCCCAGATTGATGTGATGACGGAAAAATATTGTCGGCCGGCGACTGCAACTACTCCGGAAATATTCTTTGCCAGAGAACGGCTTGAGATAAAACTCTAACTCGGATTCTCACCAACCGAGGTTGTCGTAGGGAGATACCGGTCTTTTAATACAGTGTCTGTTTTATGGCTGCGATACAGTCGAGATCCGGCTGAAACAGCACTTGAGGTTGTTGCGGGTAAGGAAGGGGAAAACCTGTGCTGAAGTCTCAGAGCATGAAATGTACCAGAAACAGGGCTACAAAAACAGCCGGCAAAAGATTCCCCACCGGAAGTTGTTTGATATCAAGAAGATCGAGGGCAATCGCAATTATTAGCAGCCCTCCGACTCCGTTCATTTCGGTAATGGCGATATCCGTCATCACGTTACCGGCCCAGCCGGCCAGTAAAGTAATACCTCCCTGGTAGAGAAGCAGGGGAAAGATTGAAAGGACGACACCGGGACCAAGTGTTGCCGTGAGGGCAATGGAGGCAATGCCATCCAGGGCCGCCTTGGCATAGAGGATCGTCGGCGCATCGCCTACGCCGTCCTGCAGGGCACCCATGATTGCCATTGCACCAACACAATACAGCAGGCTGGCGGTAACGAATCCTTCGGCGATACTGCCATGGGAAGAAAAACGTTCCTGAAGGCGGTCGGCCATACGGCGCAGCCGTTTTTCTATTCCAATCAACTCACCAATAATGCCGCCGACAACAAGACTGCAGATAATAAGAAGAATGTGTGAGCCTTGCAGGGCAAGCTGTAGCCCAACCAAAAGCACGGCGAGCCCCAGGCCTGCCATCATGGTGCGGCGCAATGGAGCGCTGATTAGCCTGCCGGCAAAATGGCCGATGACACAGCCCGCGATGACGGCACCAATATTGACAAGCGTTCCCTGTAATATCACCTTTTTCCCTCTGATGTATTGCTAGCCCGGTTTCCTGTGGTTTTTAGTCAGGCCACTGCGCCCTACTACCGGACCAGCACAATATATAATAGCCCTGAAAAGTCAATGGAATATTGAGACCTTTCAGGCTGAAATTTCTGGTGTTGCTTTTTTCTATATCTATTCGGGTTTTTGGCGCAGCGATTTCAGTCTACCGCGGGCGGTTTTTTGTTCCAGCCGTTTTTGCCGCGACCTTTTGCTTGGTCTGGTTGCTTTACGTTTTTTGGGTATATACGCGGCACTGCGAATTACAGCAGAAAGGCGTTGCAGGGCCTCTTGCCTGTTTCTTTCGTAGGTTCTGTGGTTTTGCGCTTTTATGACAATTACCCCGTCTTTGGAGATGCGGCTGTCATTGCAGGCCAGCAGCCGGGCCTTGATAGCCTGCGGCAGAGAGGATTGTCTGATATCAAAGCGCAGTTGCACGGCGGAAGAAACTTTATTGACGTTTTGGCCGCCGGCACCCTGAGCCCTGACCTGGGTCAGGATGATCTCATTAAAAGGTATCGATAATGACGAGTGAATGGAGAGCATGGTAAATATAAAACAGTAGAGATGGAATGAGTCGGCCTTTCTCTGTGGTCCGGCTCACTTTTCTTCGTTTTCCGCCTCCTCCGGTTTGCGATCGGGCGGCTGATAGTCTCCAAAGCGGACATATTCGGTGGCAAGGATGAACTGTCCGGTGCCCGTCGGATCAACCCCTTTGATTTCCGCGGCCAGCCAGATCTTCTCTCCCCGTTGCAGCGTCAGGATCTCAGGGTAGCGCTGTATGTCTATCTCGCTCATCAGCACAACACCAAAACCGTCTTCTGAGGAGTCCAGTACAATTTCCGCCTTTTGCTCGCTGATTCTTTGCAGAGAGAAAAAGTAGGCCGGCCACATTATCTTCAGGCCCGGCAGTTTTCTCACTTCTTCCTTGAATTCCTGGCGATTGAGCCCTTCGAGCTTGCGAATGAGTTCTTCCGGACCGGGCTGGAGAAAAAAGGGCGCGCTTTGTAGAGGAGCGGAGGGATCTGTACTTTCTGTCGGCAGGGCACCTTCTTCACTGGAGAGATCAAAAGTTACTTTCTCTTGAATTTCAAGAGGAGCCGGGATGGTTGTGTCACTTTCTCTGAAAAAGATATTATACAACAGCAGAGCGCAGACGAAAAAAAGAAAAACAGCCAGGGTGATGAGCCAGTCTCTGTTTTTTTTAAGCCAGTCCATAGTCGTTGCTGAAGGAAGCTGTTGCAGGGATGTATAACAATTCCATCTTATTAGAATTGTGTCAGCATATCTTCAGCCGGGCGTTTATGCAAGAACTAAAATGAAGTGGATGCCGGAGATCGAGGCAAAAACAAGCTCGTTTCGGCAAATCGGCAGACAAACTGATGTCACTGGTGTAAGCACAGGAGATATCGTTTGATTGTTTGCAATTGTCTCTTAAAGAAAAGAGGGATCGGTCATCTGAATCATGGCAAAACCGCCTTGAATATTGAAAGTATTGGTTAGTCCCTGAGCTGCCAGAAAAACCTGCGCTTCATAAGAACGCGGGCCTGTGTCGCAGATGAGAAAAAGAGATTCGTCTCTGGGGATTTCACCTAATTTCCGGTGCAGCTCATTTTGGGGAATATTTATCCAGGCGTTGCCGAATTTTTCGAGAAAAGGAGCGGCATCTCTACGCCCTCTTGTATCCAGGACCTTGGCCTTGCCAAGCCGGAACTGCTCCAGAAAGTCATAGACATCGATGGGAGTGTTCAGTCCTGCCAGGATATTGTCGAGGGTGTTGCCGGCGTTGTTGATAGCATCCATGGCCGAGGCATATGGAGGGGCATATCCGGCTTCGAGGTTGCAGATATCATCGACTGTGACCCCATGCTTTAAGAGAACAGCAACAGTATCTACTCGTGATTTAACCGCATCGCCATGCTTTCCGGCAGCTTCGATTCCAAGAATCTTTCGGCTTTTCTCATCGGCGATCAGTGAAATATACAACATTTCCGATTGCGGATAGAAATGAGCATGATCCGCCTGAGAAATCACGCCATAAACCGGATTGAACCCGGTTTCCTTAGCCTGGCGGAAGGTCAGACCAGCTTTGGCAACGCCAAGATCGAACACCTTCATGCAGAACGTTCCCACCGTCCCGTCGAAGTGACTGCTGCCGCCGTTGATGTTGGTTGCAATGATCCTTCCCTGTCGGTTAGCCAGCGATCCGAGTGCCATAAGCATGTTTTCGCCGCTGATAAGATTTCGTAATTCAACGCAATCTCCTCCAGCATATATATCCGGGTCGCTGGAACGCATTCTTCTGTCGACCAGTATGCCGCCGGAGTTGCCGATAGCCAGACCGGCATTCAATGCCAGTGCTGTATTCGGTCTCACGCCGGTTGCCAGGATGACAATGTCTGCTGTGACCGTTTCAGCTGATGTTTCGACAAAATATGCATCAGTTTCCGGGGCGGGTGTTATTTGGAGGACTTTCTGACTGAGCAGAACCTTGACGTCCTTTGTCTCGAGATGGGCCTTAACGACCCTGGCGATGCATTTCCCCAAGAGAGTCGGAAGAACCTGATCTTCCATCTCTACGAGAGTTGTAGAAATACCCCAGAGATCCGTCATTGCTTCGCAGATTTCAAGACCAATGGCTCCTCCTCCTACGACAACAGCCCTGCCGACCTTGCCCTGACTCATAAGCGTCTTGATTTTTTCCGCTTCGTGCAGGTTTGCCAGCGTGAAAACTCGGGGCAAATCACAGCCGGGAAAGGGCGGTCTGGTCGGGGAAGCACCAGTGGCTAGAACAAGTTTGTCGTAGGGCAGGCGCTCTTCGCTCTTGTTGTGCAGGTCTCGTATCGTAACGGTTTTGTTTTTACGGTCGATCTGTACAGCCTCCACTTCCGTACGGACATGGATGCCCTTACAGTCGGCAAAAAAATCCTTGTCTCGGACAACATGGGCGCTGGTTGAATAGAGATCTTCCAGGTCGTTAATATCTCCGCCGACATAATATGGAATGCCGCACCCGCCATAAGAGATGAGTTTATCCTTGTCGAGCAGGGTGATTTCCGCCTTCGGATCCAGTCGACGCAGGCGGCAGGCAACCTTGGGACCTAGTGCAACAGCGCCGATAATAATAACTTTTTTGGCCATGACATCCTCTACGGTAATATGGTTGAAGCTCTCTCCCTGGCGGAAAGAGGAATTGTTTTTACACTAGTGAACAGGTACTACGCAGTGGTGTGCATTTGCACATAACGTGACTATAGATATACAGCAAAGTGGACCGAAGGGAAAGGTTTTTCAGAAAAGAGTAATGTTTAAAGGTTTTCTAGGAGACTGTCGGCGTAGAAGTATTTTGGCCCAGTGCCGCGCTACAGCCGGCCAGCCAGCCGGTGGAAAAGGCGGCCTGAAGGTTGTAACCTCCTGTATCCCCATTGATGTCGAGAATCTCACCGGCCAGATAGAGACCCTTTGTTTTTCTGGACTCCATGGTATCGGGATCGACCTCATTGACCCGCACTCCTCCGGCTGTAACTATCGCTTCAGCCAGGGGTCTGTAGCCACTGACGGCAAGGCGAAAGTCTTTCAGCCAGGCGCGAAGACGGACCCGCTCCTCTGCCCGTATTTGTCCCGCCTCCTTTTCGGTGTCGATGGCGCAAAAGTGCAGGGCCGTCGGGATTAATTGCCGGGGCAGGAGACCACCTAGAACCGAACAGATTTTCTCATGGCAGCGCTGCTGGAAGTCGCGGACAAGCCGGTTATCCAGTTTTTTCTCGTCCAGTGCCGGTTTGAGATCGACTGCGATGGTTACCTGGTGCCCTTTGTTGAGGCTGTCGACCACAAAAAGGCTGTTAGTCAAGATAACGGGTCCACCGATACCGAACCGGGTAAAGCCTATTTCGCCGAAATCGGCCTTTTTGCGTTTGCCGTTACTGTAAATTCGTACGCCGACGTTTTTGAGGTCGAGACCGGCGAGCCGGTGCACCATTGGATCATCTACAAGCAGAGGTATTAATGCCGGTCGTAAAGGAGTAATGGTATGTCCTGCAGCCTCAGCGAACCTGTAGCCGTCTCCGCTGGAACCGGTGGAGGGGTAAGAAGCTCCGCCGCAGGCAATGATAACGGCATCACAGGTGAGGATTTCGCCATGGCAACGAATGCCGACCACTTTACCGGCCTTTATGAGCAGTTCCTGTAAAGGGGTGTCACAGTGAAGCCGCACACCCTGTGAAACAATATAGCTGAGCAGGGCATCGACTATGTCGGAGGCCTTGCCGCTTGCGGGAAAAACTCGGCCGCCCCGCTCTGTAACCAGCTTAATCCCCTGTCCTTCAAAAAAATCGGTCAACTCGGTGATAAAAAATCGGGAAAACGGTTGACGGAGAAAACGGCCACCTTTGTTGAAATGATCGAGAAAGAGATCCCGGTCGGCCTGGTTGGTAAGATTACAGCGGCCTTTGCCGCTGAGCAGGATTTTTTTGCCGGGAAGAGGCATCTTCTCAAAAAGCTGCACTTCAGCGCCCTGAAAACTAGCTTGCCCGGCAGCCATTAAACCGGCTGCACCGGCGCCGATTACTATTACTTTTCTCATTATTTTAATAATATTATGCAGGTTCAAAGGAAAAGAAAGGTGATGAACGTACTGATTTTTCCACTATAGCAGATCTGGGGAAAATAAAAAGAATCAGCATCGAATCAGGGCAAAAGTATTTGCCACAGCAAAAAAGGTTGGCCTTGGATATTTCTCTAATCATAAAAAAGATAACTAAATTGGTGCGTTTGCCGGTATACCGGAATTACGGGTAGAATTAAAAAATAGTGCTAATTGTTTAAGTTGGCTACTAACGTCTTCAGCGTGTTGACTTTACATCTTCGCTGAACGTATAATTCAGAAGGGACTGTTTTTTAAGGAATATGGGGCGTTGCTCGGGCAGGGAAGGGTGATGATTGTAGTGGGAGAATCTCCTGCTTAAAATGACGACTCGGAGGAGATAGTATGTCGATAATGAAAAAAATTCTTATGGCAACTCTGCCGCTTTTTCTCCTCTTTGGGCTTGTTATCATGGGTTTGACTCTTCGGGCTCTCAACAATCAGGGTGCCGGCAGTCTTGAGGCCATTGGGGAGATCATGAGTCTGAGCAAGGATGAAAAGCTGCAGGATCTGGTACGTAATACCTTCGAGATTATGGCAAGCAGGCACCGGGCGGCCAATGATCCGGAGATGATAGCCAAAGAGTACGAGCAGCAGTTGCAGTCAGTCATAGACTTGGCCTATACAGCGATTGAAGCGTTGTACAGCCGTAGCGATATTGATGAGGAGGAGAAACAACAACTGGCTTTTGAGATGGTTGCCGCTATGCGTTATCAGGGGGATAATTATATTTGGATTAACGACATGCAACCACGGATGGTGATGCATCCTGTAAACCCCTCTCTGAACGGCCGGGATCTCAGTGATTTTAAGGACCCGAACGGGAAAAAATTATTTATGGAAATGGTCGAGGTCTGTGCCGCCGCAGGCGAAGGTTTTGTCGATTATTACTGGCCGAAACCGGGAGAGCAAGAACCTGTCGCCAAACTTTCTTATGTAAAAGTATTCGAACCATGGAATTGGATTTTGGGTACCGGAGTCTACCTGGAGACCGCCGAGGCCCAGTTTAAAGAAGATGCCAGAAGACAGATCGCTAATTTGCGATTTGGACCGGCAGGAGATGATTATTTTTTCATTATAGATACCGATGCCAATATCATCATGCATCCAATCAATCCGGATCTTGACGGAAAGAATATGCAGAATTTCAAAGACCCCAAGGGAAATTTTCTTTTCGTCGACATGGTTAAAGTAGCGAGAGAAAAAAAAGAGGGGTTCGTGGAATATTACTGGCCAAAACCGGGGGAGCAAGAGCCAATACGAAAGCTCTCTTTTGTGAAGCTGTTTGAGGAGTGGGGCTGGATTGTCGGGACCGGGATCTATATGGATGATATCGATAAAGCCATGGCGGTTCAAAAGCAGTCCTTTGCGGAGACAGTTGCAGAGCAGCGGACCTGGATTATCGCTATCAGTGTGGTGATGATTGTTTTGGCCGGAATTATCATCTCTTTAATTACCAGGAAATTGGTTGCCCCAATACGAGCAGCGGCAGGAATGTTGCAGGATATTGCTCAGGGTGAAGGTGATCTGACCAAGAGGCTGGTGGTTTCCACCAGGGATGAGCTTGCCGAGATGGCAAAATGGTTTAATATTTTTGTAGAGAAACTTCAGGAAATCATACAAGGGATGGCTGGAGATTCAGAAAAAATGCAGCGTTCGGCGCATTCCCTTAGTGCCATTTCCGGTGAGATGACCAAAGGTTCCGCCAATACCTCGGCAAAGGCGGGTAGCGTCGCTGCTGCCATGGAGCAAATGTCCGCCAATATGGCCAATGTTTCGCGCTCCATGGAAGAAACCACCGGAGGTGTCAATGTGGTGGCCGCCGCGGTTGAAGAGATGACGGCAACCATCAACGAAATTGCCGAAACATCGGAAAAAGCGCGCCTGATAACAGACAAGGCTGTGAAGCAGGCGGCTGAGTCTTCTGTGCGGGTTGACGAACTAGGCGTATCAGCTCAGGAGATCAGTAAAGTGCTTGAGACTATATCAGATATCTCGGATCAGGTTGATTTATTGGCTCTTAATGCCACAATTGAAGCGGCTCGGGCTGGTGAGGCCGGCAAAGGTTTTGCGGTTGTCGCCGGCGAAATTAAAGAGCTTGCCAAGCAGACCGCCGAGGCCACGGATGAAATAAAGGGAAGAATCGAAGGAATCCAGAGAAATACGGATGCGGCAGTGACACAGATTCGTTCCATCAGCAGTATTGTTGGAGAAAACAGCGAAATCGTCAATAACATTGCCACAGCCGTGGAGGAACAGTCCGTTACCGCCAGTGAAATTTCCCAGAGTGTTGCTACTATTTCTCAAGGAATACAGGATGTTAATATTAATGTAGCCGAAAGCTCTGCTGTGTCACAGGATGTTGCCAGGGAAATCGCGGAAGTTAATCAGGCAGCGTCCGAGATGAGCAGCAACTCGGCCGAGGTCAGCGGTAATGCTGAGAGGTTGAGCAAACTGGCTGATGGTTTAGCCGGGCTTGTGTCCACATTTAAGGTGTAGTGGGTACCAGGACCGGTGTTGGGTCAAAGTTTTGGCCCGAGTTGGAGGAAGACAAGTTGGATTGGATATAACGTGTTGATATAAATAATGAATACGCTGCAGAAAATTTTCAGATTTTCATCATATCATTTATAGAGCAACTATGCTATTGTTGCAATTTTAGTCAGGCGGACGTGCCTGTAAATCAGTACAACAGACGCCGATGCGGCGGAAGGAGTTTTCATGTCAGTAGCACAGGAAGGAAATACGGTCAAAATTCATTATAAAGGAACCCTGGATAACGGATCCGTTTTTGATACATCCGAGGGACGGGATCCTCTTGAATTTACCCTTGGAAGCGGTCAGGTAATTGCCGGATTTGATGAGGCTGTTGCCGGTATGGCGGTCGGCGAGAAAAAGAGCGTTACGATCCCGGTGGATAAGGCCTACGGTCCAAGAAATGAAGAGCTGGTTATTGCCGCTCCCAAAGAGCATGTGCCGGCTGATATTAACCCTGAAATAGGCCAGAAGCTGCAGATGGGTGGTCCTAATGGGGAACTGGTTGTTGTAACGGTTGTCGAAATCACTGAAACCCATATCAAGTTGGATGCTAATCCACCTCTGGCCGGCGAAGATCTGAACTTCGATATTGAGCTGGTAGAAGTTGCCTGAGTGTAACGACAGGCGAGGTTTGTGGTATCGATTCCATCTTGCCTTTGTGTAGAGCGCAGCGATTTCAAGGCCGTTGAATGTCACTGTCCGGCCGGATTTTTTTTTATGTCGGACAGTATACTATAACGATATATCCTTCGGGTGGCGTTTTTTCGAGTCTGTGCTCTACTTCCAACCCATTGCTGCATCCCTTCCCAACCAAAAGCAACGACATAATTTCCACGGCGCATATTGTATCAGCTGGTCAGTGTACTCTGTTCTGTTCGGGGTTTTCCTGTTGGAATTCTTTGATTGTTGGAGTACGTTGCATACTTTTCCTGTATGAAGCCGGAGTGTATCTATATCATCAGCGGAAGAATAAGATTACGCTAAAAGTATTACCATTGTTAAAGAGTGACAGAGGTAGGCAATATGGCTGCACCAATTGAGGAGTATATTGCAAGACATCAGCAAAAGTTTATCGACGAACTGGTTGAGTGGTTGACAATTCCCAGTATCAGCACCCTGCCGGAGCATAGCGGTGATGTATTTCATGCCGCCCAATGGGCGAAAAAGAAGCTGGACGATATCGGTTTTCCCTTGGTCGAGCTGATTGAAGGAGAGGGGCATCCGCTGGTCTATGCTGAATGGAGCGACCACCGGGATAACCAGCCGACCCTTCTTATCTATGGCCACTATGATGTCCAGCCCGTTGATCCGTTGAGTAAATGGCAAAGTAATCCGTTCATCCCCCGCATAGAGAACGATTCGATTTTTGCCAGGGGCGCCAGTGATGATAAGGGTCAGGTGATGATTGTGCTATCCGCTTTGGAGGCGCTGGTGAAAGGTGGAGGAGGTCTGCCGATCAATGTTAAAATTCTGTTGGAAGGCGAAGAAGAGGCGGGTGGTGCATGTGTTGAGAGATATGTGCATTCTCATGTCGACAGGCTCCGGGCCGATGCGGCTCTTATTTGCGATACCCATATGCTTTCCGGGGAGCAGCCATCCATTATCAGTGGACTGCGCGGCATTCTCTATACCGAAATATATGTAAGAGGAGCAAAAAGCGACCTTCATTCAGGTAGTTATGGTGGAGTTGCTCCTAATCCGATCCATGCCCTCTGTTTGCTCATTGCCAGGCTGAAAGGAGAGGATGGCAGGATAGAGGTCGATGGCATATATGATTTCCCGGTAACGGTTCCGGATGAAGAGCGGGACTATTGGGAACAGTCTCGGGAGGAGGTAAAAAAGTCTCTGCTGACGGAAATTGGTGTGACGGAACTGGTGGGAGAGAAAGAATTTTCTCCCTCGGAGTGTCTTGGAATCAGGCCGACTCTTGAGGTACACGGCATACGCGGCGGTTTTACAGGATGCGGAGCGAAAACCTTCATTGCCGCGGAAGCACTTGCCAAGGTGAGTCTCAGATTGCCCGCAACCATGAATCCTGTTGATGTTTTCCCGTTATTTGCCAAAGCGGTAGAGAAGAAAATGCCGGCCGGCTATACGGTTGAAGTGAAAAATCTTCATGGTGGACGAGGTATATCGGTACCCTCTGATAATACTTCTGTTCAGGCCGCAGTGGCCGCCATTGAGCAGGTCTATGGCAGAAAACCGGTATTCGCCCGAGAGGGTGGTTCTATTCCCATTGCGGCGCTGTTTGACACTCACCTTGGTATTCCAGTAGTTCTGATGGGTTTTGGGTTGCCGGATGATGGTGTGCACGGGCCCAATGAAAAATTCAGTTTGAGCCAGTTTTTTAAGGGCGTAGAAACTGTTGCCTGTTATCTGCGCAAGCTGCGACGCCTGGAGGCTGTCGCATAAGAGGAATTTTTTCATGAAACACTATTTGTATGCCGTTGGAGCAATACTGTGCTGGGCAAGTCTGCCGGTGGCGACCGGCTCGGGACTACAGGGGTTGTCAACCGAAGAGTTGATGTTCTTTAGTTTCCTCAGTTATCTTACCCCGCCTCTGGCCGTGCTCTTCGTGGCTTTGGTGCATGGTCAGAAGATTTCTCCGCAAGTGCTTCTCGGTATGGCAGTCATCATTGGAGCCTCGGTCGGAGGACGACTTATTTTAAGCAGGAGCGAAAAGCGCAGCCGGGCCTGAGATATTTTTTAATGATGAAGAAGCACAGAGACACCGGCGGCAAGAACGCACTGTATTGAGCCGGAACACTGTGATTGGTCCCAGATATTTCAAGACAAAAAGAGACTGGAGAAGAAGACCAATGGATACCATATCATGGCAGGATTTTGAAAAAGTCGAATTGCGTGTCGGTAAAGTCATACGGGCGGAAGAATTTCCGGAGGCGCGCCGGCCGGCCTATATACTTCATGTAGACTTTGGTGAAGAGATAGGGGTACGGAAGTCCAGTGTGCAGATTACGGAACTCTATACTCCTGAAGATTTGCTTGGACGTCTGGTGGTAGGCGTCGTGAATTTTCCGGCAAAACAGATCGGCCCTTTGATGTCGGAATGCCTGATAACCGGTTTTCATAATGCTGCAGGTGCGGTGACGCTGTGTATTCCTGATATGGATGTGCCTTTGGGAGCAAAACTCTGTTAGCCCGAAATTCTCACCAGTCGAGGTTGCCGTAACCTAAACCATGCACCATGATGGAATGGAAAACCGGCGCATACGGCTCAAGGTTCATTGCTTCAGCAAGAGTTGGGCGCGCCGGTTCCTCATCGAGCAGATGGATGTAGCAGGAGTAGGTGCCCCCTTGCTCACGGATTTCTTCGGCAATGGATTTCACCTCAAAGAGGGCCGAGAGCGACTGCGGCTCGGCTGCGAAGCTGCCTCGACCCTGTTTGCGCCTGATTCTTCCTTCTGCCGCCAGTTCCCGCAAAGCCCTGTTTACCGTCATCCTGGAAGTGTTGAACAATTCACCCAGTTCAGCCTCCGACGGAATCTGCATACCTGAGCAATATTCTCCTGAATCAAGCCTAGCAGTGATATAATCCTTGATTTGCTGGAAGAGAGCTATCTTTGGCGTCGTGCCTGTTGGAGAGAGTTCGGCAGGCTTGGTTCTGGCTTTTTCCATCAGTTCACAGAGGTTACAGAGAGACTGGGGAGAAGTTTATGATGCATAAATGCATTGTAATCACCGGAGAGAACCAGTTGTGTCGCTTTGGCAATATCCGGGGCGAAATAGCGATCCCGGTCATAGAAAGGGACCCTGGCGCGGAGCATTGTTTTGGCCTTTTCCAGTCTTGTGGAAGATTGCAGCGGCGCTCTGAAGTCGACTCCCTGGCAGGCCGCCAGCAGCTCTATGGCAATAATGGCCGCCGTGTTTTCCGTCATGTCGGCCAGCCGTCTGGCGGCGAATGTTGCCATGGAAACATGATCTTCCTGATTGGCGGAGATCGGCAGGCTGTCGATGGAAGCTGGATGAGCCAGCGATTTGTTTTCGCTTGCCAGGGCCGCTGCGGTGACCTGGGCAATCATAAAACCGGAATTGAGTCCCCCTTTCTCCACCAGAAAGGGCGGCAGTTTGCTCATATTGGTATCAATAAGCAACGCCGTTCGTCTTTCCGACAGCGCTCCAATTTCGGCAAAGGCCAGGGCGAGATTATCTGCCGCCATGGCTACCGGTTCGGCATGAAAATTACCTCCGGAAAGAATGTCGCCCTGGTCTGGAAAAACCAGAGGATTGTCGGAAACTCCGTTTGCCTCCGTCAGAAGAACCTTGGCCGCGTTTCGTATCTGGGTGAGACAGGCGCCCATGACCTGCGGCTGACAGCGCAGAGAATAGGGATCTTGTACGGCTTCGCAGGTTTTGTGAGATTTTTCGATCTCACTGTGTTTGAGCAGAGAGCGAAAGGCGCGGGCAACGTCAATTTGGTCCAGGTGTCCCCGAACCTTATGAATGACGGCCGAAAAAGGCCTGCGACTGCCCAGGGCAGCTTCAACAGAGAGGCTGCCCGAGACAACGGCGGCGGCAAAGAGGTTTTCGGCGGCGAAAAGTCCTTCAAGGGCCAGGGCGGTAGAGGCCTGGGTGCCGTTGAGCAGGGCCAGTCCCTCTTTGGGACCCAGCAGAATGGGTTGGAGTCCTGCTATCTGTAATCCTTTTTTTCCACTCAGCCTTCTGCCCTTGTGCAGAACTTCACCTTCTCCCAGTAACACTGTAGCCATATGGGCAAGGGGGGCCAGGTCGCCCGAGGCGCCCACCGAACCTTTTTCCGGTATGCAGGGGTATACCTCGGCATTGACAAGGGCAAGAAGTGCCTCTATTACCAGCGGACGAATGCCGGAGTATCCCCTGGCCAGGCTATTGATTTTCAAGGCGATCATCAGTCTTACCGTGGACTCCCGCAGTAATTTGCCGACACCGGCGGCGTGGGAAAGCACAATGGCATGCTGCAGCTTTTCCAGCTCATTTTCCGGAATGACGGTATTGGCGAGGAGGCCGAAGCCGGTGTTGATGCCGTAAATAACCCTGCCGCTGTCGATGATTTCCCGGACGGTTGCCACGGATTTCTCAATTGCAGGGATGCACTGCGGCGCCAGCTCCAGGTGGAACTGTTTTTCACTGATGCGGCGCAGGTCTGCGAGGCTCGGTTTGCCGCTTCGTATCTCCAATTTTTTCATAATTCACCTTGACGGAAAAAGGGTGTTCAGTTTTTGGCTTCATTGTATATACAAATACAAAAAAGAGCAAGATTTTGATAGAGTAAATATACAGTAAAGCGAAAGGATGTAGTTGCTTGACGGCTATCGATGAGATAATTTGTATATACGAATTCGCAATGCTATCATGTCATCATTATGAGTTGATCTTGACGAAAAGACGGGTGCCGGTCTATCCGGAGTAGCACTATCAGGCTGAAAGGGGGCGAGAGCATGAAAAAGACAACAACCGGCAATTCCATGAGGATTCATCTTGATGAGAAATTGCCGGAGAAAGCCGACTTCGAACACAACATCAGACGGGCGCCTGATAGAGGTTTTCGCCTTACCAGACCGCAAACGGTCGTGGCTCTGCGTAACGCCTTGAGGTATGTGCCCCAAAAGTATCATCATATCCTTCTGCCCGAATTTTTCGAGGAGCTCAGGACCCGCGGACGAATCTATGGGTATAGATTCAGACCCCAGGGAGCCATCAAGGCGAAACCGATTGAGCAGTATCGTGGTAATTGTCTGGCCGGGCAAAGCTTTCAGTTGATGATCGACAATAATCTTGACTTCGACGTTGCCCTCTATCCCTATGAACTGGTGACCTATGGCGAGACCGGCAGTGTCTGCCAGAACTGGATGCAATACCGGCTCATCAAAAAATATCTCGAAGAATTGCGCGAGACGCAGACTCTGGTAATGCAGTCGGGGCATCCCCTCGGCCTTTTCCTCTCATCCCCGGACAGTCCGCGGGTAATTATCAGCAACGGTCTGATGGTGGGCCTGTACGACAACCCCAGAGACTGGGAGATTGCCGCCCAAATGGGGGTGACCTCTTATGGCCAGATGACGGCCGGAGGGTGGATGTATATCGGTCCTCAGGGAATTGTCCATGGTACCTATACCACCTTATTGGGAGCAGGGCGCAAAATGTGCGGCGTGTCGGGTGATGCCGGGCTCGAGGGACTGCTGTTTGTTTCATCCGGCCTCGGCGGCATGAGCGGGGCACAGCCCAAGGCTGCTAAAATCGCCGGAGCGGTTTCCATAATCGCCGAAGTTGACTTGTCCCGTATTGAGACCAGGCACGCGCAAGGCTGGGTCGATGTGATCAGCGCCGAACTTGATGAGGCTGTTGGTTTAGCAGTACAGGCCAAGGAGCGAAGAGAGGCGGTTTCTGTTGCCTATCATGGTAATGTTGTCGATCTTCTTGAATATCTGGCTCGGAGGAAAGTCAAGGTTGATCTGCTTTCGGATCAGACTTCCTGTCATGTGGTCTATGACGGCGGCTACTGCCCCCAAGGTATCAGTTTTGCGGAAAGGACACGTCTGCTGGCCCAGGATCGGGCGTACTTTATCACTTGCGTCGACAACAGCCTGCAGCGCCATTTCCAGGCAATCAGTGGTCTGACCGCCCAAGGCGCCTGTTTTTTCGATTACGGCAATGCCTTTCTCAAGGCAGTTTTTGATGCGGGAGTCACGGCCGTATCGCGAAACGGTAGAGACGATAAAGACGGCTTTATCTTCCCATCCTATTTTGAAGACATCATGGGGCCTCTTTTTGATTATGGTTATGGCCCGTTCCGATGGATCTGCCTCAGCGGCTCCCCTGCCGATCTTGCCAGGACGGATCAAGCCGCCATGTCCTGCATAGCTCCGGATCGCCGCGCTGAAGATCGCGACAACTACAACTGGATACGTGATGCCGCCAAACACAAATTGGTGGTAGGAAGTCAGGCACGTATTCTCTACGCAGATGCCGGCGGCCGAATGGACATTGCTCTGCTGTTTAACGAAATGGTGCGAAAAAAGGAAATCGGTCCCGTAATGCTGGGCAGAGATCATCACGATCCCGGCGGCACCGATTCGCCTTTTCGTGAAACCGCCAACATTCACGATGGCAGCAATGTCTGTGCCGACATGGCGACACACTGTTTTGCAGGTAATGCCGCCAGGGGCATGTCCCTGGTTGCTCTGCATAACGGCGGCGGCACCGGTATCGGTAAGGCCGTAAATGGTGGTTTTGGTCTGGTGCTGGACGGCAGCAGCAGGATCGATACCATAATCAGGAATGCTACGAACTGGGATGTCATGGGTGGAGTTGCCAGAAGAAACTGGAGCAGGAATCCCAATGCCATGGCCGTGGCGGTACAGTACAATAAGGACAATGGCAACGGCGATCAGATTACTATTCCTCACCTTGTCGATGATGATTTAATCGACAATTTTATACCCGATACAATGTCCTCAAGCTGATTCAGGGAGAGCGATTATGGTTACGAAACTCTACAGAAACTGCCGTATCTTCACTCCGCTAGATCGTGGTTTTCCTTTGAGCGGAACGAATCAGGCTTCTCTGCTGCACTATGAAGCAGGTGCTCTGCTGGTGCAGGATGGCTGTATCGCTGCTATCGGCAATGAAGAAGACGTACTCTCGTCAACAGGCGTTGATTCGCCGGTCGAAGAAATCGACTGCCACGGTAGATGTATGATCCCCGGTTTTGTCGACCCACATACTCATATGTGTTTTGCAACATTGCGAGAGAGTGAATTTGCCCTTCGGATAGGTGGTGTACCGTATATGGAGATTCTGCAACGGGGAGGAGGGATTCTGTCTTCTGTCAGGGCGGTGGCCGACACAGATGCGGATCAGCTTTACGCAGAGACCGAAAAACATGTTCTCAAGGCACTTTCCCTTGGTACAACCACAGTTGAGATCAAGAGCGGCTATGGCTTGGACACCGTCAATGAATTGAAGATGCTGGAGGTTATCGGCAGGATAGGGGACCAACTGCCTGTCGATGTGGTGCCGACTTTTCTGGGAGCCCATGCCGTACCGGAACACTATCGTGGCAGAGCGGATGACTATATCACGATGATACTGCAAGAAATGCTGCCGGCGGTGCAGCGACAGGGAATCGCGCGACAATGTGATATTTTCTGCGAAAAAGGAGTTTTTACCATTACCCAGAGCAGGCGACTGCTGCTTCACGCCCAAAAATCCGGTCTCAAGATAAAGCTCCATGCAGACGAGGTTCAAAGTTTAGGAGGAGCGGGACTGGCCGCAGGGCTTGGCGCTCTTTCAGCCGATCATCTGCTGGCTGTCAGTGAAACAGATATAGCAGCGATGGCTGCTGCGGGTGTAGTTGCCACCTTACTGCCGGCCACGGCCTATAGCTTGCAGAAGTCATATGCTCCGGCACGAAAAATGATTGAAGAAAACGTTGCCGTCGCTCTGGCAACCGACTGTAATCCAGGCTCGAGTTTTACCGAGTCGATGCCGTTTGTTTTTGGTCTGGCGGTCCTCTGCATGAAAATGTCGCCGGCCGAGGCATTGACGGCGGCCACCCTCAATGCCGCCTATGCCATTGACATGGCCGAATGTACCGGCAGCCTCGATATTGGCAAGCAGGCGGATTTCCTGCTGCTTCAGGGAGAAACTCCGGCGATTCTGGCCTATCATGCCGGTGTTTCAGCAGTCGATGAGGTGTATAAAAAAGGCGAATTAGTTCGTGCTGCTTAGCAGAGTGCAAAGCAGCACGGACGATTTCCGGAAAAGCGGGATCAGGCCCAGCTTAACAACAGCCAGGTATAGACGGCAAGCAGAACGGCTACCCACATGACCATGTTGCCGGTGGGGCGCATGCGCGAAACCCTGCCACCCGGGTTGTGAAGTTGGATCAGGAAGGTAAAGAGATTGTCCAGTCTGGTCAAAAAGGAGCCTCGAATTGCTGTATCGGTCCGCCACATCCAGCTCAGAATCGCCCGAAACAGGCGGGGGAAGAAGCGCCGGTAGAACCATTCGGCGTCGACATTGACGGCTCGGACCTCGGGGGGATAGAGTCCACTCCTATAGAGCCAGACAAAAGCCAGCATGGCGAAGAAGAGCAACTGCAGCTGGGTCAGAACATGGGTCAGGTCATAGGCTGTAAAATCCATGGCGTGCGGCAGCAGATTGTAAAGCATCTTTGGATACATACCAATGCCCAGACAGAGTGCAGCGGCAATAAACATTGCCAAAAGCATGTTTTTTGGCGGTTCGGTGGTTCTGATCCCTGAGTCATGAGCAAAGAAGGCAAAGAAGGGAATCTGGATACCGGCGTGCTTCAAGACTCCCGCAGAGGCGATGAGCAGTATCAGCCAAAGGACATTGTGCCCTTCTTTTAGAGCGGCGGCCATGATAATCGACTTGGCGACAAAACCACTGAAGAGCGGGAAGGCCGAAATCGATGCCGCACCGATTATGCACAAGACGGTGGTGATCGGCATTGAGCGATATAATCCTCCGATATCAGTCGCTTTTATTTTTCCGGTCATATGGAGCACTGCCCCCATGGACATAAACAGCAAACTCTTATAGATGATATGGGCAAAGGCGTGAGAGACTGCACCATTGATTGCCAAGGTGGTGCCGATACCAATTCCGCAAACCATGAAGCCAAGCTGGTTGATCAGGCTGTAGGAAAGCACCTTACGAAGATCGTTTTGGATAACGGCGTAGAAAATTGGAAAAATTGCCATGATCGCTCCGATGACAATCAAAATTTCCGTGCCGGGATAACCGCGGGCAAGAGTATAGATAGCGGTTTTGGTAGTAAAGGCGCTCAGAAAAACCGTCCCGGTCGGGGTGGCTTCGGGGTAAGAATCGGTGAGCCAGGTGTGGAGCAGGGGGAAGGCCGCCTTAATCCCAAAGGCCAGAAGAATCAGCCATCCGCCGATATGGCCGGTGCCGATGACATCAAAATCCAGCGATCCGGTCTGGTGATAATAGACCAGAAGTCCGGCAAGGAGAAGTAATCCGGAAAAGACCTGAATGAGCAGGTACCGCATCCCGGCCTGGTACGCCGTCTCGTTTCGACTTGCCCATATCAGGAAAACCGAACTGATCGCCAGTAATTCCCAGAAGACGAACAGGGTGAGCAAATCCCCCGCGAAGATTGCCCCAAGGGCGCTGCCGGCATAAACAAGGCCTGAGACATGCTGCATGGTGTCCCGGATATGCAGGGCATAGAGTACAGAGATAAAAGCTGCAATGTGAAACACATAGCCGAATACCAGACTGAGAGAATCGACCCTGTACGGGGTGAGTTCATAGCCTAATATGGACATGCTGACCGTGAAATGCTCAGGCAACAGCCAAAGATGAATGCCGCTTGCCGCCACCATGGCAAGCATGAGAAATGAACGGAGATGTCCTCGGGTAATCAACGCCAGCAGAGCACCGATGAAAAAGGGGAGGAAGGCGGGTATTTCACTCATCCACATGGTCGGCTCCTACTTTTTCGCTGGTGTGGTTGTCATTGTAAAACTCTTCCTCCCGTTCGACGAAGGTACGCAGGACTTTCGAGCCGAACACTATTGCGGTGCAGGCAACAAATCCATAGATTGAGTAAAAACCGAGCAAGTTCTCCCATTCGTGGTAAGTATGCCGGTGTACAATAAAGTCCAGGAGCAGGAGTAGGCCGCAGCACACATAGAGGCTATAAATGACCAGCTCGACATTGCCTGGGTTGTCAAAAAAATGTTTGGTCTTTTTCGCCATGTTATATCCTGTACTTAAAGAATGGCCAGTGCAAGTTCATAGAGTGGCCGCGTGAAGAAAAACAGCACGATACACCCTAAAGCGGTAACACTCAAAGCAAACAGAGAAGGTAGCGGAGCTTCTTTGATTTTCACGCTTTCCTGATTGGCGTCGTCGCTGAAAAAAGCGCGCAGGGGAATGGGCAGCAGATAAGCGATGTTGAGTAAGGAGCTTATCATCAATACTGCCATTATGATCCATTGTCCGGCATCCAGAGCACCGGTCATCAGGAACCATTTGCCCCAGGTTCCTCCTGTGGGAGGTAGGCCGATAATACTGAGGCTGCCGATGAAAAAGGCCGTCATGGTAATGGGCATCCGTCGTCCCAAACCACGCATTTGACTAATTTCGGTTTTGTGTGCCGCAAGCATGATGGCACCGGCACAGAAAAACAAGGTGATCTTACCGAAGGCATGCATGGCGATATGCATGGACCCACCGACTATACCGGCGCTGGTGGCCAGCAATGCACCTATGGTGATATAGCCGAGCTGACTGACGGTGGAATAGGCCAATCGCGCTTTGAGGTTGTCCTGTCGCATGGCGACCAGCGAGGCCAGCAGTACGGTTGCTCCGGCAAGATAGAGCATAACATCGGCACTTGGCAGCTCCTGCAGCAGATCGAGACCGAAAATATAAATGCATACCTTCAGTACCGTAAAGACACCGGCCTTGACCACGGCAACCGCATGAAGCAGGGCGCTGACGGGCGTCGGAGCCACCATTGCCGCGGGAAGCCAGCGATGGAAAGGCATAATTGCTGCTTTGCCGATGCCGAAGATAAAAAGAACCAGCAACGTCCCGGTAACCAGATGGGAAGTTTCCTCGGCGAAAATGCCGCCCTTCTGGAAATCAAGGGTTCCGGCAGTGTGCCAGGTGCCGATGATGGCCATAAGCAGAAAAAGTATTGAGGTGGTCAGCAGAACACCGAGATAGACCCGTCCCCCTTTCTTGGCTTTCTGGGTTCCGGCGTGGGTCACCAGAGGGTAGGTGGAAAGAGTCAGAACTTCATAAAATATAAAGAGAGTAAAGAGATTGCCGGCGAAGGCGATACCCATGGTAGATGATATCGCGATGGCAAAACAGGCGTAAAACCGGGTCTGGTTTTCCTCATGATGATCACGCATATATCCGATGGCATAGACGGTGGTTACCAACCACAAATACCCGGCCACCAGCGAAAACAGCATGCCAAGGGGCTCAATGGTAAAATTGAGTGCAAGACCGGGAAAGAGATCGGGCGATGTCAGGGAGATAACCGCACCGTTTTTAAGAGACGTATAGAGGCTACTTACCAGATATATGAGTACTATACTGGCGGTTATGGTCACTCCTTCACGCAGGTTGGGGAAGGAGCCGGCGGCAACGATGCCGATAACGGCCACTGCCGGCACCAGCATGGTTAACAGTACTATCAGTTCTGGCGACAACTGCATCACGGATTCACTCCAAACAGGCTTTGTGCTGCCAATTTGCTCACACCTACCGTCAAGCGGGTGTCAACGCCAAAATACAGGTTTGCCAGCACCAGTACCCAGATAGGGATGAGCTGGCTCAGTGGTGCTTCCCGAATATCATTGAGAATAATCCGTGGCTGAGTAAAGTAAATCCATTCAACAATGCGCCACACATAGATAACGGCAAGCAGTGAGCTGAGGAGAACCAGCACGGCAACGGGCCACCACCCTCGTTCCAGCAGGGCTGTAACCAGATACCATTTGCTGACGAATCCGACTGTCAGTGGAACACCAATAAGGCTCAGCCCGCCGGTAACGATGGCCGCCATGGTCCAGGGCATCTTACGTCCTAACCCGGCAAAGTGATTAAGCTGCGCACTGCCGATACGATAGACCACAGCGCCGATTGCCAGAAACAGTGCTCCTTTCATAAGGGCGTGATTAAAGAGATGTAACAGTGTTGCTGTAAGCCCAAGGGATGTTCCTATGGCCAGGCCGACAATCATATAGCCGATCTGCGCTACGCTGGAATAGGCAAAGAGACGCTTGATATTGAGCTGGTATATGGCGGAAATCGATGCGGCAAAGATGCCGGCCAGACCAAGCACCAGAAATATATCATTGAGCGGCAGCGACTGTACGACAAATTCAATACTGAAGACATCGAAAACCCAGCGAATCAGGACATAAACGGCTACCTTGGTCGATGTTGCCGCCAGAAACGCCGTGGCCACCGAAGGGGCATAGGCATAAGCATTGGGGAGCCAGAGGTGGAGAGGAAAGAGTGCCAGCTTGAGACAGACGCCGACAATAAAAAAACCAAAAGCGCATAAAACGGTCTTCGATTCATATACGGAGGGTAACCGTTCGGAGAGATCATGCATGTTCAGCGTTCCGGTCATCATATACATCAGGCCGACGCCGATAATAATAAAGGTGGCGCCTATGGTTCCCATAATAAGGTACTGATACGAGGCGGTCAGGGCGCGCCGGTCAGTGCCGAGAGCTATGAGTGTATACGAGGAAAGTGCTGAAATTTCGAGAAAAACGAAAACGTTGAAGGCATCCGCAGTTGCCAGTATACCAAGGAGACCGGTGAGGCAGAGCAGGTATGCGGTATAGAAAAAGGTATGTCTGTTTCCCGGCAGCTCATCCTTGATACTGGATTGGGCGGCAACCAGAACAATAGTACTGATTGATGAAACCAGCAGAAGAAGGTAGGCGTTGAGATGGTCGATACGGTATTCGATTCCCCATGGCGCCGGCCAGCCGCCGAGTTCATACACGATGGTGCCGTGCAGAAGCACCTGCTGCAGTAAACCGCAGCTGATTAAAAAAGCGGCGCCACTTACAAGAATGGCAAAAGGACCGACTAGGCGCGGTACTCGAAGAAACAGACAAAGAGGCGCGCCGATGAGCGGAATAATAACCTGGAGTATAGGATATTGGGCAATCACTCGTCTATTTCCTTTTTGCGTCTATGTATTTTCGCCGAGGGCCATATGCCTCCAACTGACATTCAAGCTCATCGCTGCAGTCCTGGGCTTGAATTTCATCCTCTTCGATGGAGCCATATGCCTCCTGTATTCTGATGACCAGTGACAAGCCGAGTGCGGTTGTTGCTATACCCACAACAATGGCGGTAAGAATCAGCACATGAGGCAGAGGATTGGAATAGAGCTGCCACCTCTCATCATAAATGGGAGCCGTGCCGCCGGTAACCTTGCCTACGCTGATATAGAGAAAAAAAACGGCAGTCTGAAAGATAGACAAACCTATCAGTTTTTTGATCAGATTTTCGTGAGCGATGACGATATAGAACCCGACCATCATCAGCACTACCACAATCCAGTAATTGTAGAGCCCGAGAATATTCATGAGGTGTATTTGTGTTTAACGGTTCGCCAGGTAAACTTGAAGAACAGGGTTATCATCACCGCAGCGACGGTTATGCCGACACCCAGCTCCACAAGCAGAATGCCGAGATGCTGACCGTGAACAGGGTCATGTCTGAGGACATCATAATCAAGGAAATTACCGCCCATCAACATGCAGACCACTCCGACACCGGCGTAGATCAGCACACCTGCTGCTGTTAGAAGTGTCAGTATTTCTCGTTTGAAGATGCGGCGTGCGTTAGTCAAACCGAAAAGCATGGTGTAGAGAATGACTCCCGCGGCAAAAATCACCCCCGCCTGAAAGCCGCCCCCGGGACTGTAGTCCCCATGAAACTGGACATAGAGGGCAAACATCAGAATCAGGGGAATCATCATTTTGGCAACTACGCGCAAGATGATCTGTTGTTGCATATCGGCCGGGACTCTCTTTTTTGCCATGTCCTTTGTCTCCCGTCTGACCAGAAGGAGAGACATTACACCGATTCCGGCAGTAAACACCACCACTACCTCACCCAGGGTATCAAAGCCGCGATAACTGGCCAGAACCGCGGTGACGATATTGGGGACACCTATCTCCTCCATGGACTCATTGAGATAGCGGGGAGCAACATGATTATGAGCGGGTGCATCGGCGGAACCGAAATGGGGCATGTCGAAGGTGCCGTAAATAAGGAGACCACCGGTGATGATGACAATGCCCAGAGCAAGGGTGGGCTTGTAACGTGTCTTTTTTTCGTTTCTTTTGACGAGTTTGAGGGAGGCGAGCATCAATAATGTCGAGATACCGGCACCCACCGAAGCCTCGGTGAAGGCGACATCAACCGCATCGAGATCGAGAAAGAGACTGGCCGAAAGCAGACTGTAAATACCGGCGAGCATGACTATGGCAAAAAGATCGTGCATACGCACGATAGCCACGGCAGTACATACCAGAAAAGTCAAAAGAACTATGTCGATTAAAGTTGTGATGGCTTTTCTCCTGACGATGTGTTGTTAGTGTGTAAAAACTGCGGTTTCATACCGCTTTTAAGGGCGGCCTTGGCCATGGCATGACTTGCCGTAGTTCCTGCCAACAGGGAAAACAGAAGGATGATCACCAGCTTGGCAAAGACAAGTCCCCAGCCGGCCTGTAGCATCAATCCGATTAAAATCAGACTGGCCCCCAGGGTGTCGGTGATGCTTGCCGCGTGAATCCTGGTAAAAAAATCAGGAAAACGCAACAGACCTGCCGAGCCGGTGAGACAGAAAAAACTTCCTGAGAGCAAAAATATCCAGCTGATGCCATCAATAACAAGTTCCACTAGGATTCCTCTTCAATTTTTCTGCCGCCCGCGTATTCAAAAAATCTCAACACCGCGATGACACTTATGAAATTGATTAAGGCGTAGACGATGGCAATGTCGAGAAATTCCGGTCTACCCCCGAGAAAACCAATTACCGCTATCAACAACACGGTCTTGGTGCCGAAGTTGTTAACCGCCAGGATGCGGTCATACAGAGTGGGCCCCACAAAGGCACGAAACAGGGCCAAGGCCATTACTACCAAAAGCGCGATGCTGGCGACTGCAAACATTATCCCTCCACCCGGCAAACCCGGCGATCCATTTCGCCTTCCAGCAGATTGGCTGCGGTGTCTTGTGTTAAGGCATGGACAGTGATTTGATCACCCTCCAGATCCATACTCACCGTTCCCGGAGTCAGTGTGATCGAATTGGCATAGATAACTTTGCCGATATCGGTTTTCTGGTGGGCGGTAACGGTGACTACCGTAGGGCTGATGGCATCTTTGCCCAGCCAGACACAGCGGGCCACGGCAATATTTGAAAGAACGACTTCCTTGATGAGCCAGAGCCAGTACAGCGGAATGGTAAAGGTCAGGTTGAGGGGCTGAGATTCTCCGTCGAC
Source organism: uncultured Desulfopila sp. (assembly GCA_964446655.1). Taxonomy (GTDB): domain Bacteria; phylum Desulfobacterota; class Desulfobulbia; order Desulfobulbales; family Desulfocapsaceae; genus Desulfopila_A. The sequence continues at coordinate 34,237 of CAYUPL010000013.1, read as the reverse complement.
GACATCCATGATATGACAGAGCAGTGCGATAAAAAGTACGGACATTACCATGAAAAAAAGGAGAAGGGGGGTGTAGTGCCCGGAATTGATCAACCAGAACCCACTGAGCATGGCGGAGAGTGCGAGTACGTGTAGCATCAAAACCCAAGAAAAGTTGAATGAACACCGATACGGGAAAGCGGCGTTGGAATTATTCCCGTTACTTCCTCTACTTATTACCTGTTGTGCCTAAACCTGCTTTTCATACCATGTCTAAATATCTGGTGTCAAGAATAACTGAAATTGATAAGTCGGTTTTTTAGTGGTCCCACAGCATGTTGATATGCAGAGGATTCTTGACGGTTATCGTGGTTTGTCGCTATACTGTCTTATAATACTTCGAGATTTCAGCGTCGTGTCAGAGTTGTGATGCAGAGATATTAGTTAAAGCAAGTGGAGGCGGATCTTATACCGGAAAAGAAGAGCGCATGCATGCAAGGCGTGGTAATAAGAGCTGTTTATACGTTATTTGGCGCTTTCTGTTTTGTCGCTGGTCCAGTGAGGGACTGAAAGAGCAGGTTGACACCTTTCGTGTCATTGTCCATATTGCCACTTTCTGGGGTGTTGGCCAAATGCTGGTCTGCTTGCATTCTTTTTGTATGTAGGCAGATTGTAGAAGAGTCTCCCTGAAAAGGAGCATTTGGGCGTGGTGACAAGGAAAAAATCGAGCCCTGTTGTAATTGTTTCCCAACGACCGGTAATGAGGAAGGTATGAAGAAAATTGTAGAATGTGTCCCCAATTTTTCTGAAGGAAGAGACAAACAAACCATCGAGGCGATAGCCGCTGCCATCAGAAATGTTGAAGGATGCCGACTGCTGGATGTTGATCCCGGAGAATCAACCAATAGGACGGTGTATACCTTTGTGGGAGACCCCGAGAGTGTGGTCGAAGCAGCTCTTGCCGCGGCAAGAGTGGCATGGGAACTGATCGATATGCGGCATCATCAAAGGGAACATCCACGTTTTGGGGCGCTCGATGTCTGTCCCTTTATACCGGTGGCCGGAGTTACGCTGCAGGAATGCGTCGGAATCGCCGAGACCTTTGCCGAAAGAGCAGCCGGGGAGATCGGTATTCCCATATATCTCTATGGTGAAGCAGCAAGGCAGGGCTACAGAAAAAACCTTGCTGATCTTCGCCGCGGTGAATATGAAAAATTGCCGGAAAAACTGCAGGATTCCCGCTGGAAACCTGATTTTGGTCCTGATGATTTCATACCGCGGTGGGGAATTACTGCAAGCGGAGCCCGCACTTTTCTGATTGCCTATAATGTCAATATTCTGGGAACGCCCAATCAGGCTCATCGTATTGCTCTCAATCTGCGTGAAGCTGGTCGCGGAGAAGATGAACCCGGCAGATTCAAAGAAGTCCGGGGTATGGGCTGGTTTGTCAAAGAGTATAATATGGCCCAGGTGACGCTCAATCTAACGGATTACAGGGTTACTCCGATTCATGTCATTTTTGAGGCGGTGAAGCGTGAGGCGGAAGGACTGCGTCTTGCCGTTGCCGGATCCGAGATTGTCGGCATTGTCCCGCGTGAAGCACTTTTGATGACGGCAGAGTATTATATTGCCGAAGAAAAATTGTTTATATATCAAGAAGATCAAAAAATCAGACTGGCCATGGAGAGATTGGGGCTTAATTCCGTTTCCGCCTTTCAGCCGGAGAAAAGGATCATTGAATATATCATTGCCGGGGAGCCCGACGAAGAGCTGGCCGGGATGAGTGTCCGTCGGTTCATCGAAGAAGTCGCTTCGCGCAGTTCCGCACCTGGAGGAGGATCAACCTCAGCGGTTTTAGCGGCTCTGGGTATGGCGCTTGGTTCCATGGTCGCCAAACTGACCCATGGCGTGCGACGATTTGAAGAGGTGCAACCATACATGGAACAGGTCATTCCATCCCTGCATCATTTGACCGCTGAGCTTATTCCTTTGATTGACGCCGATACCACCGCTTTTAGTGAATATATGGAAGGGGTGCGGATGCCGCAGGGGAGCCGGGCAGAGAAGCAGGCAAGAAGAGAGAAGATGCAGTCCGGTCTGAAAACGGCGATAGAGGTTCCACTCAGTGTTATGCGGCTGGCCGATTCAGGCTGGGATGCTTTTCGTGTTGTGGCGCGTTATGGCAATCAGGCGTCATGTTCCGATACGCAGGTAGGTGCCAGGGCCTTGGAGGCCGGAATCTGGGGCGCCTATCAAAATGTTCGCATCAATATGAAAGACATCACCGATCAGTCTTTCAAAGAGACTGTATTAAAAGAAGCTGAAGCGCTTTGCCGAAGAGCACGTCGGCAATGTACCGAGGTGCTGGAAATACTCGACAAAGAAGTGCCGGGTCTCGTATCTGAGCAATGATGCCGCCACGCAACAGAGCGCAAAAAACTCCCGCAATCATCAACCGGCAAAGATGCTTGCGGGAATCTCGGCAATCTCGATAATCTCGAGATTCTATTTGGCCCTTAGTCGGAGAGTATTTTAAAAGACAGTTTTACCTTAGTGCGAAATATTACCGCTTTACTGTCTTCGATGACCATGTCCAGTTTGACAACTTCAGCAATGCGCAGGTCGCGCAGGCTCAAGCCGGCCGACTTCACGGCGCTTTGAGCGGCATCTTCCCAGGAAACAGAGCTTGATCCAACCATTTCGATAATCTTATAAACACTTCCTGACATGTTCGTTCTCCTTTTGTTTGTTGAAGGTTGAGCGGACCCGGCTTGTCCGTGTTGTGCGATACAATGGAAATGATACAAATATATGAAGAAGGACCCGTCACCATTCCCGCAACCCGGGCAAAAAACCTCTTGACCGGGCCGGGGAATAACCTGATCCACTTCCATTGTATATCCGGAAAAAAGAAAAATGAAGGTGAAAAGAGAAGTATTTCATATATCTCTGCCGGATGGACGCCCGGCAGAGATATATGAACTTTACACGTTGTGGGTTTTTATTCTTTAAATGCAGGTCGTTATTTGTTTTGATGAGATGCCGTTATAGTAGTGTTCATACAGAAAAACGGCGCATGGTTGGAAGAGAAGAATGGCGAATCCCGTTGCAGAATGGCTGCTATTCGAGGATCTCTACGAAATTCTTTATCAAGAAAAGTTCGTACCCTCTTCCTGTTCCAGCCTCGCGGGTGGTCAAAATCGGTATAGAGAGACAGGTCGTCATTGTTGAAGGGCGCGGTTGCCAGATGCTGTCCTTCTGCGCTGTTTATCGGCATATTAAAAAGAGCAAGATTGAGGAAGGTTATGGCCTCATGGTGCTGTCGGGTAAACTGCAGCGTTTTTCTCGCTTCATCCAGACCTTCCGAGGGAGTACCGAAGAGCAGATATATATAGGTCGCAATGCCGGCATTTTTCAGGTTGTGCAGCACCCTGCTGATCATCTGCACGTCAAGTCCTTTGTCCATGTGGTCAAGAACACTCTGGTCTCCTGATTCCACTCCAAGTTTCAGCATGGTACAACCTGAGCTTTTCAGGTTTTTGCAGAAATCAATGTCGAGGAGGTGGTTGGTTATGCGGGCAAAACCGTACCAGGGCAGACCCGGCAAGGTGGTGCTGAAACGTGACAGCACGGCCGGAGGAATGGCATTGTCGAGGAAATGAAGTAAGGTGGGGGTGGTCTGCTTTTTCAAGTCATTGATCTCAGACAGGATCCTGTCGCTGTCTTTGCCCTGAAAGCGGTGACCCTCAGCTCTTTCGGGGCAGAAGCTGCACCTGTTCCAGAAGCATCCGCTGGAGCAGGCAAAAGGCAGAATAAAACCCGGTGCTAAATAGTCCGCCCGGGGAAGCAGGTCATAACGAGGCAGAGCCGTTGCCACGGGTGGAAGTCCCAGCAGTTTGAGCAGGGAGGTTTCGCCACAGCCGGCAATGCAATGGTCTATCAGCCCCGCAAAAAACTGGTGGTGTGCTGGATTGCTCATCCACGAGGTTATCAGTCCGCCTCCGGCCACGACAGGTATTTCCGGGGCCAGTCGCTTCAGGTATCCAAGGAGGGCAAAACTGTTCAGGGCCTGGCTGATATAATTGATTGAGATGCCGATGGAGCGAGGTGCCAGCTCGTCAAGCAGGGCCGGTATCCGCTCGGTATAGTAGGAATAGAAAAGGCTTTTTTCCGGATTTTCCGCCATGAAATACAGATGCCGACTGTTCAGTGGTGATAAGGTGGTGTCCTGGTAGTTGCCAAGGTTTATGGAGGTTGAGGGTATGCCTTGAATGTCAAGCAGCCGGTTGAGTTCCAAAACACATTTCCGGTACCTGGCAAAGTTGTGGTACAGAGTGTCCGAGCGCAAACCGGCCAGGTTGGCCTGATGGTTTTTTTGGGCCCTTCTGGACCAGGTATCGTTTGCCGGGCAGGTTCGGCCAAACAGATAGAGCATGCCCTCGAGGTTGAGATCAACCAGGGTGCAGGGGTGATTATGCTGCAGCAGAGCACCGGCAAGCTGGGCTATGCCGGCCGGGGCTTCACATGGTTTCGCGACAGGCGGGTGAAAAAGTAGCATTTTGTTCTGTTCTCGATTAATGATTGTTGGCGATGGTAACACTCTATCTCATTGCTGCAAAAGCTTCACCCGTCAATTGCACGACTGTTATGAGGATATAGATATGAAATCAGGCAATAGTCCGGTAATATTGATAATTGATGATGAAGAAGTTATCCGTGATGCCGTTCGGGCCTATCTGGAAGACTATGATTATGCCGTATTAACGGCAGAGAACGGTAAGGTCGGTCTGGAAATCCTGCGGCAGGCGGGTGTGGACCTGCTTCTGGCTGATTTGCGCATGCCCGAGTTCGATGGACTCCGGGTATTGTCGGTGGTGCAGAAGGAGTTTGCCAATTTGCCTGTGATTGTCATTTCCGGAACCGGAGAAATAGGTGATGTCGTTGAGGCCTTGCGACTGGGGGCCTGGGATTATCTTCTCAAACCGATTTCCGATATGACTATTTTGCGTCATGCCATGGAAAAATGTCTGGAGCGGGTTGATCTCATAAAGGAAAACAGGAAATACCAACTTGATCTCGAAGGGATTGTGTCTCAGAAGACAAAACAATTGATTGAGATCAATGCCCGGTTGAAATCCGTTGTGGAAAGCACCAAAAAATTATTGGGATGTGGACATCTTGATGAAAGCGGAGCCATTCTTCTCCATGAGTTTGGCATGCATATGGAAGCGAGCGGCGGCAGTATCTATAAAGTAGACGAGCGGGGACTGCACTATCTTGCCGGTATTGATACCGGGCATGCTCCACCAATGCTGCCTTTTCCGCTTAAGCCGGATTCTGTGTTCTGCCGGGTGATGGAGACAAAAGAGCCATTGTTTCTCGATGATATTGAAGAGGATGAATCCATAATCTCCAGTGGCTGGGATAAATACCGGGACAACTCTCTGCTGGTTTTTCCCATCGTGGATGCAACAGGAAAAATTCTTGCCATAGTATCACTTCATTCAAAGAAAAAACCTCCTTTCAACTCGCAGGACTGTGATATCGGCAAAATACTCGCTTCCTATGCCGGTGAGGCCTTTCATGTCGCCGAGGTCTCCCAGGCCTTGCAGAGCAGCGAAGATCGGCTGCGTCAGGCCCAGAAAATGGAAGCAATTGGTACCTTGGCGGGAGGTATTGCACATGATTTCAATAACATACTTGCTGCAATTATCGGCTATACCGATCTTAGCCTGTTCTCCGGATCCTGCAACGAGCTTGTCAAAAGAAACCTTGAACAGGTCAAAAATGCGGGCAACAGGGCAAAAGAATTGGTCTCTCAGATACTTACCTTCAGCAGGACGGAGGATTTTAAAGAGAATGCCGTTGATATTGCCCCGATTGTGAAGGAGGCTCTCAAACTGTTGCGGGCCACCATTCCTTCTTCAATCGCGATCAGAACAGATGTGCCTGAGGGTTTGGGTAAAATAACAACAGATCCGACTAAAATTTACCAGGTCCTCATGAACCTCTGCACCAACGCCGTACATGCCATGCAAAGCAAAGAAGGTGTTCTGGATATACATTTTTGCAGAGTCATGAAAAGCACTGCTCCGCTTGAGGTGCAGCAAAGCACCTGCCGGAACTGGCTCAAGTTATCTATTTCGGATACCGGCGAGGGAATCTTCCCGGAGCATCTGGAACGGATTTTTGACCCCTACTTCACCACCAAGCAGAAAGAGGAAGGCACCGGCCTCGGCCTTGCCATGGTCCACAGTATTGTCAGGGCGAGTGGTGGTATCATAAAGGTTGACAGCGTGCCCGGCCGGGGAAGCACCTTCTCTCTCTTTTTTCCTGCTGTCGAGCTCGACAAAGAGATAGTCGAAGATATCGTTGCAGGACAGATCAGAGGCGGACACGAAGCCATACTCTTTATTGACGATGAGGTGACTCTGGCGGAAATGGCGGGGGAGATGCTTGTCAAGCTCGGCTATCAGGTTGATGTTTATTCAAACAGCAGGGACGCTCTTGATGCTTTCTGCCGTGCCCCGGAACGATACGACCTGCTGATTACCGATCAAACCATGCCCGATATCTCCGGTATGGACCTGGCTCGCCAGGCATTAACTCTTCGTCCCGACCTGCCTGTAATCCTCTACACCGGATATTCCGCAGCCATAGATGGAGCCGAGGCTCAGCGGGTAGGTATTCGCCAATTTCTTATGAAACCGCTCAGCATGAGCCTGCTTGCGGAAGCGGTTCGTCGGGCCCTTGATGACTGAGACTGCTTCCGGCTTTCCGGGTCCGTCGATTCTTTATATTTTTCAACCATTTTCTTGTACTGTTTCGGCTGTACGGCAAAAACCCGTCTTCATCCTGCGGGTTTATAAGAGTGGAAAGTTCGTCAAGATTGATATCGAGGATAACGGAGCGGGAATGGATGAGGAGACCGGAAAACGGCTCTTTGAACCGTTTTTTACTACTAAGAGTGTTGATGCCGGTACCGGTCTCGGCCTGTCGGTTTCCTTTTTTATCGTTAGGGAAAATCATAATGGTTCAATCGAGGTGCGGTCCAGTCCGGGTAACGGAGCCACCTTTACCATTAGCTTGCCTCGTTAGTGGTAATATCGCGCTGCTGGAGCCTGTAAGGGCAAGGGCGCGGCATGGCTTTTGTGGTGCCGACAGCGTAATTTCCTTGCTGTTGTCTACGCATATCTTATAGTATGGGTCCATTTTGACAAAATTTAAAAGTGCTTACCGGAAGCATAGTAGAAAAGAGGGTATCTCGTTGGATATAAGTCATTTTCGCAGAGAGTATTTGAAGGGTGGTTTGCAGCGCGACGCGATGGCGGCTGATCCTCTGGACCAGTTTAGCGATTGGTTTGAGCAGGCCCGTAAAACAGATATCGCCGATCCCACCGCCATGATCCTGGCGACGGTGGACCCCCATGGAAGACCCAGTCAGCGCACCGTGTTGCTGAAATATTATGACAACGGCGGTTATGTCTTTTTCACCAATTACGAAAGCAGAAAGGCCAGAGAGATAGCCGCAAACCCAAAGGTCAGCCTGCTTTTTGTCTGGCTGGAACTGGAGCGGCAGATACTTATCAATGGTACGGCGCGCCGGATTTCAGCCGCTGAGTCGGCCAAATATTTCATGTCCCGTCCGAAAGACAGTCAGGTGGCAGCCTGGGTTTCCAGCCAGAGTCATACCTTGACTTCCCGCCAGATGCTGATGCAGAAGTTTTCTGAGATGAAGAAAAAAATCGGTGAGGGCAAGGTTCCCCTGCCGTCTTTCTGGGGTGGCTATAAGGTGCAGGCCGAGGAGTATGAGTTTTGGCAAGGACGGAAAAACAGGCTGCACGACAGGTTTCAGTATCTTCCTGAAGGTGATGGGTGGAAGATTGAGCGGCTGGCGCCCTGACTCTTTTTATCCTTTTATTACCGCCAGTGGTTGCAGGGTAATATCTATCTCAACCAGATCACTCTGATTTGCCAGGACGGTGTGGATGTCTTTGTAAGCGCCTGCTGCTTCGTCAAGGTCCTTTTTGCTCCGTATGCCGTGAAGAATATTCTGCTGCTCTAAAAATGCTTTCTCTTCTTCGAAACGGAGCCGCCGCTGGGCTTCTTTTCTGCCGAGTTTCCGGCCGGCTCCATGGGAGCAGGAACAGAAACTCTCCCTGTTGCCTTTGCCGCGAACGATAAAACTCTTTGTTCCCTGTGAGCCGGGGATTATACCCTGTTCATCCTTGAAGGCCCGTGTTGCCCCTTTACGGTGCACCATGAGGTCCCTGCCGAAATGGTTCTCCTTGGCCGCATAATTGTGGGCGATATTGATGGGGTCGGTAAAGGAGACTCCGGCGCAGAGGGTGTGAAAGATATCCGCTATCCTCTCCATCATGGCCAGACGATTGTGCAGGGCGAACTCGACACAATAGTGCATTTCCGCAAAATAGGCCTGACCCGCCTCGCTGTCGAGAGGCAGATAGGCCAGCTGCCATTTGGGATCTATGGCGGATTTCCATTTTCTGTTCAACTGAGCGGCTAGTTTGTTGTAATACCCGGCCACCTGGTATCCCAGATTACGGCTGCCGCTGTGTACCATTATCCAGATACGGTTGTTACTGCCTTGCTGGATTTCGATAAAATGGTTGCCGCCGCCAAGGGTGCCAAGCTGGGTGCGGGCATTTTCAAATTGCTCGGCGACGACTTGCAGTTCTCTGGTCTCTCCGGCAAATCCAGGCAGCAGGGAAGTGTTCTGTTTGCGGCGGTGATGCTTGAAGCCGGTGGGGATCTCCTGCCTGATTAAGGCCAGGATATTTTTCAAGGTTTCTCTATCGATTTCTTCAAGTGACGTCTGCATGGCACAGACACCGCAGCCGATGTCTACCCCGACCGCATTAGGGATGACGACATCCTCTGTGGCCAGCACGCCGCCGATGGGCATGCCATACCCGAAATGGGCATCGGCCATGATGGCAACATGGTGAAAGGCAAAGGGAAGATTGGCCAGGTTTCTGGCCTGTTGCAAAGCCCCTTCCTCGATATCGTCAAGCCAGAGTTTGATGGGAATTTTTTCAGTGGTAATGGTCGTTTTCATACTGTTCCGAAGAGGAGATGGAGTCCAGGATGTTCAGCACTATCTCCCTGAAGTCCTGTTCGTATTTATCAATATTGTCCGGCTCCTTTCGCAGGTGCCTGAAATAGTGGTTGATTTTATTGAGGGAAGACGTGGGCAGTCGGCGCAGATAGCCTAATGAGGTTCGTAGGTCGCCGGTCATGTCGTAGTCGCGTCTGCCATGAGCCCAGTTAATGATATGGCTGTAATAAATCAGGGCCCTGTCCAGCAGGATATGAGGGAATTGTGTATTGGTGTTGGGGCCTATCTGGAGACGGGTTCTGGCGGGATCAATGCCCAGCACCTTGATCTTTGCGGCGATATTTCTGCTGCCGTATACAGCACCGAAGGCCCCTAGAGCGCCGCCGAGCGAGGTGAAAAAACCGAGGCTGGCGCCACCTGCGGCGAGGTCGACTCCAGCGGCAAGTGCGGCCCCCCCTGCTCCTCCGGCTATGGCAAGCTGGCTTTTTTTCAAGCCGAGAAATTCCCAGGTTTCATCAGCGAACAGATCCTGATGAAGGATGGACTGCGGCGGAAGCTGGTAATTGAAAATATTGTGTTTATACAATTTTTTCATGCGAAGGTGGTGCTGCTGTTCCAGCTTTTTAACAGCATCCCCGTAGCGCTGAAAAAGCTTGTCCTTAGCCGGCTGCAAAGCACTATCGCCTGCCACATTGCTTTGCAGGCTGTAGTTCAGGCAGTCCGCCAGCATCTCACAGATGATCTCCACCGTTCTGAGATTACGGTTGCGCCAGTCTTTTTTAAACGTCGCCACGACATAGCCGAGGGGTTCCTGCCAATCCTGTTCAATGGCCTGCAGCGCCTCGAGAAGAAGGATTCTCTCGCGGTAGTTTGCTCTGTGGGCGTTAAACACACGGCTCGAGTTAAAATGCTTGCGGAATTCAGCTTTCCAGTGTGCAAGGTGTTCCCGGGCCTCGTCTTTGCAGTTGAGGATGGCCATTCGTGGTTTACCGGTCAGGCGCAGAATTTCCATCTCTGCCAGGTCAACATTGCGGAGTGGCCGAGAGCCGTCGGCGACATAAATGATGCCGGCCCCTCTGAGCAGTGGCTGGATCAGCTCGCAGTCGTGCTGCAGATCGGCGTCAAACTTATATTGCCGGTAAAAGCGCTGCAGTCGGTCGGGGGTCGATTCGTGGTAATTTTGCAGCTCGGCCAGCATCCGTCCGGGGTTTTGAAATCCCGGAGTGTCGGTGAAGGTGATAATATCCCTGCCGTCAATTGTGACGGGAAAACTGCGACACCGTACGGTTTCTCCAGGCTGCGCGCTAATCCTGACGGAATCGTCTTCGGCCAGTGTCGATAGTACGGAAGATTTTCCCTCATTAGGGTGCCCCATAATGGCAAACTCAGGGATCATGATTGCTGCTCCTTCATGGTGTGAGAGTTCGGTGGAGGCTCAAAGATCAGGACGTCCGGACAATATTGCCGGATCATCTCCCGCCAGAGTCGAATCTGTTCCGGTTTAGCCCGGCTATAAGGGCTATATGGACTGGAGGAAGACGGTTTGCCGAGCAGGCAGATGGCCGGCGAAATATCATTGGGCAGTGCATCTTCCAGCTTTTGTAAAAAGAGAAGGTGTTCCCTGATGGGAGGCATCCAGGCCTCAAGCAGCACAAGAACAGGTAAACGATCCCCGCTGATTTCCTCCACCAGACTCCGGTCTTCGGCGTAGTTTCGCAGAATGCACTTTGTTGCCGCAGCCTGGTAGCCTAAAGGGGAGAGCAGTTGTTGCAGAATTTCAGGGGTGAAGGTGGTAAATATCTCGTCTGGTATCAATACCACGCTGTCCTGTTTCTGTTCCGTTTCATGGGGCGCTGTTACAGGCGCCTTGGCAGAGCCCCTCGGCGTAGTGGTGTCTGGAGAAGGCGGGCTTGGGGCCTGGGTGCTGACCAGCGGGGTCAACATTCTTCTGCTGATGGCCCGAAACCGCCGTTGGCCCAGGAAACGATGAAAAATCCGTCGTCTGAGGAAGAACCCATAAAGCAACAGGAAAAGGCGAGGCAGCAGGCCGTAACAGAGAAGACAGAGAAGCAGGAAAGGCCACCATGATGTCAGGTTTTCCGTGAGAAGGTGATATATACCGTCTTTGAGGATGATTCTGCTCCCTTCAATTTGGGCTGGTGTCGGTAGAGAGAGTTCCGCCGCAGGTAACCATGACCAGGGCCAGGCCAGAACCTGTACCCAGAAAAAGAGCTTTTCCGTACCGAACTGCAGGGTAGTTTGCCAGCCGAAGGCCAGGTCGGTTGTGACGATCTTAAAGAGGGTAACGGCTAGAAGACCGGTATTAAAGGCAATGCCGAAGAGTTGACTGTAGATGAAAAGCGGACCGGCGAATAGGATTCTGTTTTTTGCAACGAACCGACGACCGAAGCTCTCCCCGCTCTCTCTTTGCAGGTCTGCCGGGGCGAATTGTTTGAGCAGTCCGACAAACCTGATAAAGATCGGTATCGCTATCTGATGGAGCCGGTTAAGTGGTTGCCGTGTCAGCTTTGCGGCTATGGAGTAGAGCAGAAAGAGGGCAAGAAGAACAAGTTGCGGCAGTATGAATACAGCAAAAAATGTAAAAACGTTCAAGGGGGTCTTGCCGGTATAGGCAAAATATGACAGTCCCAGGCCGCAACCGAACAGAAGACCTGTAAGGAGAAGAATGTATTTAAAAGAGCGAAGCACCTTTTCAAGCCATTTGCCCGGCGGAGGAGAAAGCAGAGTTGCCTCCCGCTCGAAATGATGGTGGGCAAGCCAGATCCGAAGACAGTGCAGATGGGAAGGGGTGGTGCTTTTTCCGTGGCCTTCAGCCGCCAGAAATATCTCTCGTGCTCTCTTGTGCGGATCATGGCCACTGCGGTCGTTGTCGAGCACGTCCTGCGAGCAAAAATAGTCAAGATCAATAATATCCTGCATTGTCCATGAATCTTTCATGCTGTTATTATAACCTGAATTGAACAATTTTCAATTTTTGATCGTGTTGTTAATGGCTTGGTATCTCAGTCGGGAGGCGATCAACGGAGATTGTAGCGGTCTTTTCAGGATTGCGGTTCGGCGGGAACAGCATTGTCCCTGAGTATCTCCGCTGCCGCTGGTTGCTGCGGTGACGGTGATTGCGCTGCCATGGCGGCTTGTTTGTGCCGTTGAAAACGGATCACCATGGCGGCAGTGCTTTGGTCAAAGGCGGCATTTTCAAGGGATTCAAGATCATAGTGCTCTATGAGAAAACGGATATCGGCAATATAGGCCTGTCCCATTTCGGCAATGAACTGATCATTTCTTTTGTCAAGAGGCAGGTGCGTAAAATCGTCGGGCAGGTTCAGAGCCTGAAAGTCAAGAGCGTCACCACCTTGGCGGAGATCTGCAAGGCTTGCCTGTGGACTCGCCAGAAGTTCACCGAACTCGTCCGCTCCGGAGAGCACCGTGTACCTGTCTGGGGTGGACAGGGAGGGAAAATGGCGCGGTGCTGCAAAGACCGCAAGCAGCATCAGGAGCAGGATGACTATAAACTGTATGATATGAAGGGTGTCCCGAAGAGGCGAACTGTTCATGCTGGTGGTTTTTGGGTTGCCTTAATGATATACTCTGTTGCCATGCAGGATCTATCCGGGCTGGGTCGTCTTTGTTATTCCGGATGACCAGGTTCCGACCTTGAAGAAGGTATATACACTGTGTCTTCCTAAAAAGCACGGTATTCATTCTCTGCAGGAGGGCGCAACCTTCTGCGGCTGACTTCCAGGTCTTTCGTGGTGGAGTGATTTCGGCGGTGGTTGAGGATCCTGCTGTTTTTTGAAAAAATAGTTCTGCAAAAGGTATCATAATGATAGACTGACAGAGTCAGACCATCATCTCTTTAGCCGGGAGGGGCCATGCCGCACGCCAACGACTGTAACAAATCTGTCCAAACCGAGCCCTGCATTATCGTGATTTTCGGGGCCTCCGGAGACTTGACGGTACGAAAGCTCATGCCGTCTCTTTTTATGATGTTTCGGAAGAGCTATCTGCCCGACAAGGTTGTTGTTCTTGGTTGTGCCAGGACCGCTTATGCCGACGAGGATTTCCGCCGGGCAATGCAAAAGGGCTGTTGTGCCGGCAAAAACGAGGAAGAATGGCGCTCTTTTGCCGCTCTCCTCCATTATCAGCCGCTGAATTACGACGCGGAAAGCGACTATGTCGATTTGCGGGACAGGATTGCCGAGATTGTCAAATGAGTCTTCATTGTTTTGCCGAAAAAAACCAAGCATTGGCAGCCCTCGCCGAAAACATATGCTCCATAAGCCGGGCGGCTCTCCAAAAAAGAGCCTTCTTCAGTCTCGTGCTCGCTGGTGGTTCGACACCTGAAGACTTGTATAGATTACTTGCTTCAAAAGACTGGCGACAGAGAATTGAATGGAGCCGAACGCATATCTTTTTTGGTGATGAGCGATGTGTGCCGCCCGAGCATGGGGACAGCAATTACAGAATGGCTCACGACGCTATGCTGGCAAAACTGCCGATACCGGAGCGACAGATTTACAGGATACACGGAGAGGCGGACCCCGCCGCAGAGGCCGACAGATATGAGTATCTTATCCGAACAACTCTTCTGCGGATATCAACGGACGAGCCTCTTTTTGATATTGTTCTGCTCGGTCTGGGCCATGACGGTCACACGGCATCACTTTTTCCCGGAGACAGCGTCCTGCGGAGCGGGCGTCTGGTTGTATCCGTTGCCGCGCCGCGAAATATGACCCCCGAGGTCGGCAGGATCAGTCTGGGGCTGCAGGGTATTATGCTGTCGCGCCATATCTGCTTTCTGGTCCATGGTGAGGAGAAGGAGGATGTTGTCCGTGCCGTGCTGGCCGATGATACCGGCCGTTTTCCAGCCGCCATGGTTCAGGGAAAAACCCCATTATGGTACCTTTCGGGAATGAAATGGCGCCCTTCGACGGAGTGAAAAAATGTTGTGGAAGGGCTATATAACTTCAGTTGAAGGGCATTTTCAATCGAATGAATGTAGCTATCCGGCAACCTATCTATTTGATGTTAATCGTAAAATGTAAAAATATAACGTACGCGGAAAGTACTGCAAAGTCGTAGATAATGTTAGCTTTCGTTAAGACGCACAAGGAATGTTGTGCGGGGTGGGCGTTGGTGAGAAGACTTCTTGGAATCGAGTTTTATCCAGTGTCGGTGCAGTTGAGTGTGTGTTGGAGGCGTAATAGGTTGAACTACTGCTTAAATGCACGAAGATGGGAATGTTGCTTTGTTGTTGCTAGCCGATGCGACCGCTTTGCGTTGGCCCAATCGGTTCGGAGAGGAGATGCTTTTGCACATCATTTTTGAGCGATTTGGGCAAATTCTGTTCGATGAGTGTCGCATTTAAGTGCCCGTTTAAAAAGGAGAAAATTCTTGACAGTGCTATTGTTTGCCTGGTAATGAATGGTCGTTCATTCACTGTTTTTTTATGAACCAGGCCGCCTTGAGTCGGCTCGTAAGAAGCGTGTAAAAGGGGCAAAAAATGTCAAACGAACTTGTGTATTCCGCGATAGCTCTCATAGCCATCGCACTTATCGTTCCTCTCTTTATGGTTATTACCGGCCTTCTTGGTCCGCGCGCCGGAGGCAGAGCCAAAAATGAGGCCTACGAAAGCGGTATCCAGAAGGTCATTGGTCCGGCCGACCAGAAATTCAGTGTCAAATTTTATCTGGTGGCGATTCTGTTCCTCATTTTTGATATCGAGACGGTATTCATGATCCCATGGGCGGTCGGTGTGCGTGAGCTCGGCTGGTTCGGGTTTATTGAGATGGTGGTCTTTATGCTGCTGTTGCTCACCGGACTCATCTATATTTTAAAGAAAGGGGTGCTCAATTGGCGTTAGGACTGGAAGCAAAACTCGGTGATAACATTATCACCACGAGATTGGATGACATAGTCAACTGGGGACGACAGTACTCGTTGTGGCCCTTTATCTTCGGTACGGCCTGCTGCGCCATTGAGTTTATGAGCGCTGCCGCTTCGCAGCATGATATTTCCCGCTGGGGAGCGGAAGTTGTCCGTTTTTCTCCCCGTCAGGCTGACCTGCTGCTGGTGTGTGGTACCATCAGCTACAAGCAGGGACCCATTCTCAAACGAATCTATGATCAGATTGCGGAACCCAAATGGGTTGTCGCCATGGGGGCCTGCGCCAGTTCCGGAGGTATCTACGACAACTACTGCACCGTCCAGGGCATAGATACCATCATTCCGGTGGATGTATATATATCCGGTTGTCCTCCCAGGCCGGAAGCGGTGCTGGATGCGTTGATGAACATTCAGGAACAGATACAGGGCGAAAGTGTGCTCCGTGACCGTCATAAAGACTTTAAAGGGATTCTGGGCTGATTATGGATGCAACGGCGATTGAAAAACTGAAGAGCGCTTTTTCCTATGCGGATTGTTTTGAGGTATTTGAAGGGGTGCTTGTGCTGGTTCCGGCGGAAAAACTGCATGACACTCTGAGGCAGTTGCGGGATGATGACCGGTTTGGATTCACTCTGCTCCTTGATATCACGGCAGTGGACTACCTGAACTATCCTGGTCATCAAGATGATCGTTTCGCTCTGGTGTATACTTTACGCAATTGGGAGAAAAACAGGCTGGTGCAGGTGAAGTCCTTTGTGGCCGATCCTGCTGCAGGTGTACCGAGCATCACCGACCTCTTTGAGGCGGCGAACTGGGCGGAGCGGGAAACCTATGATCAGTACGGCATTCATTTTAAGAATCATCCCGATCTGCGGAGAATCCTCAATCACTGGCAGTTTCAAGGACATCCGCTACGCAAGGACTACCCTATAGAGCAGCGTCAGGTCTGCCTGGAGACCGACAGCATGGAAGCTCCCATCAGGGCGCGGCTGGCGGCAAAGGGGGTCAGCACCAGCACCATGAGCGACATCAATACCGAGGTGATGTTTCTCAACCTGGGGCCGTCTCATCCGGCAACTCATGGCGCCATTCGTATCCTGACCGCGCTCGACGGTGAAACTATTCTCGCCAATGTCAATGAAATAGGCTACCTCCATAGAGGCTTTGAGAAAACCGCCGAACAGCGCACCTATAATCAGATCATTCCGTTGACGGACAGGCTGAACTACTGTTCCGCACTTCTCAACAACATCGCCTATGTCAAGGCGGTGGAATCCTGGCTTGGTGTGCAGATTACCGAACGGGCCATGTTCATGCGGGTGGTGCTTTCCGAATTCTTCCGGGTTCAGGATCACCTGGTCTGCCTGGCGGCCAATCTGGTCGATATGGGTGGTCTGACGAATTACTGGTATCTCTACAATGAAAAGGAAGCCTCCTATGATTTCATCTCCCGGCTCACCGGAGCGCGGTTGACCAGCTCCTTCACCAGGATCGGCGGCATGTATCGTGACTTCTATGATGGTTGGGAAAGCGATATGGAATATCAGCTCAAGGATATCGAGAAGGGTATCTCCGACTGTCTTGCTTTGATTCTGCAAAACAGGATCGTGCATGATCGGACTCAGAATGTCTGCTGCCTGCCGGGCGAACGCGCTCTTGCCTATGGCTTTACGGGCCCATGTCTTAGAGCCGGCGGCGTACCCTTTGATCTGCGCAAGGACAATCCCTATTACAACTACGAGGCTTTCGACTTCGAGGTTCCCGTCGGCACCAAGGGTGATATTTATGACCGGATGATGGTCCGTTTCGAGGAGATTTTTCAGTCTATTCGGATTATCCGTCAGGCCATGAAAATGATTCCCGGCGGACCAATCAATATTAATGACAAAGCTGTCATGTTGCCGCCCAAAACTGAAGTGTCCGGCAATATTGAGGCACTGGCAAGCCACTTCAAACTCGTCTTTGAAGGAGTGCAGGTTCCCAAGGGGGAATGGTATGACAGCTTCGAGGCAGCCAATGGTGAGCTTGGTTTCCATTTTGTCTCCGACGGCACGGGACGGCCATATAAATGCAAGGTGCGGCCTCCATGTTTTTATATCATGGGAGGTTTCCATGAAATGGTGGAAGGGCAGATGATTGCCGATGCCATAATCAATCTGGGAAGCATCAATATAATAGGTGGGGAGTTGGACAGATGAGTGATCGTTCACAGCTTATTGAAACGGGAAAGCCTTTTTCATTCGATGCGGAGCGGGATGCCGAGTTTGAACGGCTGGTGAAACGCTATCCCACCCGGGAATCGATGATTCTACCGGCTCTGTGGCTTACGCAGGAACAGGAAGGGTGGATTTCCGCCGAGGCCATCGCTTATATTGCCGATCGGATCGGCACCTATGCCGCCAAAGTGTTCGAAGCGGCCACCTTCTACACCATGTATCACCTCCATCCCATGGGGAAATATCATATCTGCGTTTGCCGGACACTGTCCTGCTGGCTGCGTGACAAGCAGAAAATCGTCGATTTTCTCCGGGATGAGATAGGTATCACGCCCGGACAAATCAGTGCGGACGGTAAATTCAGCCTGGAGGAGGTCGAATGCCTCGGTCACTGCGGCACTGCCCCGGTAGTGCAGGTCAACGGAGAGTTCCACGAGGAGATGAATGTGGAGAAGATGAAAGCACTGCTGGCCGGTCTAGATTAAGGAGGGCGCATCATGGAAGTGAAAATACTCAGTGCCAAATTTGATATACCTGATGCCCATACCCTGGAGGTGGCCCGAAAGCACGGTGCCTACGAGACATTGGATAAACTGTTTGCCATGCCGCCGGCAGATGTCATCGAAGAGGTCAAGAAAAGCGGCCTTCGAGGTCGCGGCGGCGCCGGTTTTCCCGCCGGGGTAAAATGGTCCTTTCTGCCCAAGGATACCGGCAAACCGGTCTATCTCGCCGTCAACTCCGACGAGTCGGAACCGGCAACCTTCAAAGATCGTTATATTCTGGTTCGTGACCCGCATATGCTGATCGAGGGCATTATCATCTGCTGCTATGCCATCGGGTGTCATGAAACCTATATTTATATTCGCGGCGAATATACCTCGCAGGTCAAGATCCTGCAAAAGGCTATAGATGAGGCCTACGAAGCCGGCTATCTCGGCGATACGGTTGCCGGGCATGATTTCAAGCTCGATGTTACCGTGCACCGGGGCGCGGGGGCCTACGTCTGCGGCGAGGAGACCGCCTTACTGGAGTCCGTGGAGGGCAAAAAGGGGCAGCCGCGCAGCAAGCCGCCCTTTCCTGCCGTGGTAGGTCTTTATGGCTGTCCCACTATTATCAACAATGTGCAGAGTATCGCTTCTCTGCCCTTTATCATTGCAGAAGGGGCCGATGCCTACAAGGCCTACGGAACCGAGAAAAGTGCGGGCACCCATCTTTTCGGGATTTCGGGCCATGTGGAAAAGCCGGGCATGTATGAATTGCCTTTGGGACTGCCGCTGCTCGAGGTGCTCGACCAGGTTGCCGGTGGTGTCTGGAAAGGAAGAAAGCTCAAAGGAGTGATTCCGGGCGGGAGTTCCACCCCGGTACTGACCCCGACAGAGGCGGCGACCGCCACTCTTGACTACGAATCCATGGCGGAACACGGCACTATGTTCGGTTCCGGTGGTATCGTAGTGCTGGATGAAACCGTCGATATCGTTGCCCTGGTAAAAAATCTGATCGATTTTTATCACCATGAGTCCTGCGGCCAGTGCACCCCCTGCCGTGAAGGACTGGGCTGGATGCTGAAGATTGTGAAGAAAATCTTAGCGGGTCAGGGCAGCAGTGATGACATCGAGCTGTTGCTGGAGTTGTGCGATAATATCGAAATGAAAACGGTTTGTGTGCTTTCGGCGGCTTGCACCATGCCGGTACGCAGCTATATCCACAAGTTCCGGCATGAATTCGAGGCGTATGTCGAGAAGGGCGCCTCGATGCAGGCCGCTGAAATTCAGAGATAAGGCAAAGCTCATGGCTGAGAAGATAAAACTGTTTGTCAACGGAGAAGAGGTGGAGGTCGAATCAGGTAAAAACCTGATAGACGCAGTCGGTGCAGTCGGCATCGAGATTCCCCATCTGTGTTATCATCCCGCCCTTGGCGCCGACGGCAACTGCCGCATGTGTCTGGTGGGGATAGAAGACGGCAGACCGCCGCTTGTGCCGGCCTGTAAGACGCCGGCTCTTGAAGGGATGAAGGTACAGCTGGATACCGACAAAATCAAAAAAATACAGAAAGATATCATGGAGTTCGAGCTGATCAATCACCCCATTGACTGTCCGGTCTGTGATCAGGCGGGGGAGTGTTCGCTTCAGGATTACTATATGAAGTACGACTGTCAGAGCAGCCGCATGACGGTCGAGCAGGTGAAAAAGGGCAAGAAAATGGATTTCGGCGGCGGCGTGGTGCACGATCAGGAACGCTGCGTACTCTGTGGTCGATGTGTCAGGTTCTGCCGCCAGATAACAAAAAGTGGTGAGCTGGGTATTGTCAATCGCACCGATGTGGCCCGTGTCGTCATTTTTCCCGGCAGGCCGCTGGCAAACAGATATGCCCTCAATGTGGTGGATCTTTGTCCGGTGGGGGCCATGACCAGTGCCGATTTTCGTTTCCGGCAACGGGTCTGGTTCCTGCAAAAGGACAAGGGTATTTGTCATGGTTGCAGCCGAGGCTGCAATATCTATGTCGACCATAATCGGGAAAAATATAAAGACGATCTGATCTACCGTTTCAGGCCGCGCTATAACGAGCAGATCAACGGCTATTTTATCTGTGATGAGGGGCGGCTGAGCTATAAAGAGGAAAACGACGGCAGACTGCTGGAGACCTTGAAAAAAGGTCGCGGCGTGGGGCGGCTGGAAGGTATCGAAGCCGCCGCCAAAGCCATCAGTGGCGCCGACAAGGTGGTCATGCTCCTCTCTCCAGGCCTCTCCGTTGAGCAGATGGTTGCCGCCCAGGCCCTGGCGAAAAAGATCGGTGGGACTGTTTCGGGTTTTAGTGACGGATATATCAAAAAAGATGACGGTGATGACTTTCTCATTCAGGATGATAAATCGGCCAACAGAGCCGCCTTGGCGCTGCTTGACATCGACAGTACCGCCGACTTCTTTTACAGCGCCGCCGACGGCGCCGACCTCATCCTCAGTGTAGGCAACGATCTACGCGGTGTAGATGACAAGACCCTGAAAAAAGTTCTCAAGGACAAGGTAATAATAGTCTTGAGCCCGCACCGTTCCGCCGTTGTCGAGCAGGCCGATATCGCCATACCGATTGCTTCCTGGACGGAGTATTCGGGTACGGTGATCAACTGCGACAACATTCTGCAGTTTTTCGACAAGGCTGTATCCAAAAACAGCCCTGCCGCCGATGCGGTTGAGGTACTGCATCTGCTGGGGGGGCCTTTGGCGAGCCGTGACGAGATCCTGAGTCAGATTCGTAAAAGCTCCACCCCGCTGGCCAAAGTCGATTTTACCGAGATCCCCGCCGAGGGATTGAAATCAATCTAAAGCGAGGCTGCACATGTCAATGCTTGATATTCTCTTAATCCTTCTCCGGGTGTCATTCGGGGCCTTCGTACCGCTTTGTTTCATTGCGGTGCTTGTCTGGATGGAACGACGCGGCGCCGCCTTCTTTCAGGATAGAGCGGGCCCAAACCGGGCCAATGTCTTTGGATTCCGCGCGGCGGGACTGATACAGAACCTGGCTGATGCGGTCAAGCTCATCTTCAAGGAAGATGTCGTACCGGGGCATGTTAAACACAAGATATATTTCATCCTGGCGCCCGTTATTGTGTTTTTTACGGCCCTGGTTTCCTTTGCGGTAATTCCTTTTGCCGATACCCTGGTGATTGGTGAGAAAAGTTATGTCATGCAGGCCATTCCCACCGATCTCGGTATTCTCTGGTTTCTTGCCTTTGTCGGTTTTGCCGTCTACGGCATTATCCTGGCAGGCTGGTCGTCGACCAATAAATACGGCATGCTGGGCGGCCTTCGAGCAGCCGCCCAGGTTATCAGTTACGAAATCCCGCTGGCATTGGCGCTGATCAGCCTCCTGGTGGTTTACGGAACGGTCAATCTCAGTGAGATGGCTCGTTTTCAGGGTCAACTCCTTTTTGGTTTTATCCCGATGTGGGGTGTGGTTCTGCAGCCGTTGGGCGTCGTCATCTTTGTGATCGCTGCCTTTGCCGAGGCCAACAGAACCCCCTTCGATCTTGCCGAGGGTGAAAGTGAAATTGTCGCCGGATACCATGTTGAATACAGCGCCATGAAGTTTGCCATCTTCTTTATGGGCGAATATGTTGCCATGTTCGCCTCCAGCGCCATTATCGTCACCCTCTTTTTCGGAGGGTACCAGATACCATGGCTCGCTACCGAAACACTTGTCAACAACGCCAAGCCCGTTGCCTTTCTCCTCATGATCCTGTTGCCGGTAGGCATGTATTATTTTGCCGGCTGGATACGAAAAAACAATCTCAGTCATTACAACCGCCCGAATGACCCGAGAAAGCGGGAGGCCCGGGTGTACATTAAAATTTTGTGGGCCGTGGTGGCCGTGATGGAGCTTATACTCCTGGTGGTCCTGCTGAGCAGTTCCGGCGGTGTGGCGGCCCATATATTTGTGGCCGAACTGCAGATCTGCACATTTCTTTTGAAAACGACGCTGATGTGTTTTGTCTATGTCTGGGTTCGGTGGACATTGCCTCGTTTTCGCTATGATCAGCTGCAGAAGCTTGGCTGGCAGACGCTGTTACCGCTGTCGCTGTTAAATATCTTCGTTACCGGTGCGGTCGTAGTAGCGTTAAGTTAAGGGAGAAGGAAATGGGTGCCAAAGTCAAAGTCATACAACGCAAGGGAGACAGCCTGTCCGAGAAGATCTATCTAGTGGAGGTCTTTAGGGGCATGGGTGTTACTCTCGGGCATTTTTTAAGGAATCTGCTGGATAATTCCAAGCTGTACGTCAGGCACTATCCGGAGCAGAAGCCGGAAATCACCCCTCGCTGGAGAGGGCGTCACAGGCTGACAACCTACGACGATGGTTCGTTAAAATGCGTCGCCTGTTTCATGTGTCAGACCAACTGTCCGTCGCGCTGCATCATGATCGAGGCAGGTGAGCGGCTGGACGGGCGGGAGGAGAAAATGCCCGTTCGTTTCGATATCGACCTGCTTGAATGTATCTATTGCGGGTACTGCGTCGAAGCCTGTCCCAAAGATGCCATCCGTATGGATAGCGGCATATTTTCCATTGTCGAACAATCGCGCAAGCCCATGCTGAAAAATTTGACGGAACTGGCGGCCACCCCCGGCGCGTTCGACGAAGAAGAATAT
The DNA here is from genome assembly GCA_964446655.1 of uncultured Desulfopila sp. Classification (GTDB taxonomy): domain Bacteria; phylum Desulfobacterota; class Desulfobulbia; order Desulfobulbales; family Desulfocapsaceae; genus Desulfopila_A. Next base: position 11,917 of record CAYUPL010000013.1, on the reverse strand, counting down.
CAAAAAAGGGGCCTTTGAGATTATGATAGCCGAATTTCTATTTTCTGTGTTCGCACTGCTTGCCGTTATCGGGGCGCTTGGCCTGGTGCTGTCCCGCCACCCGATGAATGGCGCAATCAGCCTGGTGGTTACCATGATAGCGCTGGCCGGGCTTTATGGCCTGCTTTCCGCCAAGTTGCTGTTCGCGTTGCAACTGATTGTCTATGCCGGTGCAATCATGTCGCTTATTCTCTTCATCATCATGTTTCTCAACATCCGTAAAGAGGATCTGCCCGATGAACGCCGGCGCTGGGCCTATTTTTTCGGCGGAGCAGTCGTTCTGGCTCCCATCGGTCTGCTGATGGCGAAGGCCGTCAAAAGTCTTCCAGGTGTTGAGGCCACCATCGTCGGCGGAGGGTTCGGCGGCGTAAAAGAGGTGGGGCTGGTTCTTTTTCGGGAATGGCTGCTGCCCTTTGAAATTATCTCAATTCTGCTGCTTGTCTCCCTGGTGGGTGCGGTGGTGCTGGCGGGTAAAAGGAGGGCGGAATCATGATAGCGGATTATCTCATCCTCAGTATCATCCTGTTCTGCATCGGCATCCTCGGTGTGATGTCGAGGCGCAATGTCTTTACAGTTTTCATGTCTGTTGAGCTCATGCTCAATGCCGCCAACCTCGCCTTTATCGCTTTCTCCAGGCTGCATGAGAACATGGATGGGCATGTTCTGGCAATGATGGTCATGGCGGTTGCCGCGGCGGAAGCTGCTTTGGCCCTGGCCGTGGTTATTCTGCTGCACAAGCACAAGAGTAAACTGGACACCAACGTATTCAGTCTTCTGAAGGGGTAATTCCATGGAACATTCTGTAACATATCTTGGGCTGATTCCGCTGCTGCCGCTCCTCGGTGCAGTGGTCATCGGGCTATTGCACATGTTTACCTGTACCGGTAAAAGGATACCCGAGAACGTCTATTCCTTTCTGGCGCTCATTGGTCCGGTCATTGCCACGTTTCTTGCCTTCAAGACGTTTCTTCATGTCAAGCAGATGCCCGAAGAGGCCCGCTATCTGACCCAGAAGGTCTTCACCTGGTTCAGTGTCGGTGAGTTGGACGTTTCCATGGGTTTTCTGGCCGACCCGCTCAGCGCTCTGATGCTTCTTTTTGTTACCTTTATCGGCACACTGATCCATTTCTATTCCATTGGCTATATGGCCAAGGATCAGAATTACGGCAAATTTTTTGCATATCTCAACCTCTTTCTCGGGGCCATGCTTATTCTGGTGCTGGCCGACGGTCCTGTCGTTATGTTTGTCGGTTGGGAAGGCGTCGGACTTTGCTCCTATCTGCTCATCAGTTTCTACAGCGAGAGCAGAGAAAACGTTCTTGCCGGGAATAAGGCATTTATTGTCAACAGGATAGGTGATCTCGGCTTTGTCCTTGGTATGTCACTGCTGTTCTGGGCCATTGGTACGGGCGGTTTTGACTATCTCTCTCTTGCGGCAAACGCCCATAATCTGACACCGGCGGTGGGGCTTGCCGTGTGTCTCCTGCTTTTTCTCGGCGCCACCGGTAAATCAGCCCAAATTCCTCTCTATGTCTGGTTGCCGGATGCCATGGCCGGTCCTACGCCGGTATCGGCCCTGATCCATGCCGCTACCATGGTCACCGCCGGTGTCTATATGGTGGCGCGTTTCAGCTTTATTTATGTCCAGGTGCCCGTGGCCGGCACCGTTGTCGCCTGGGTCGGCATACTGACGGCCCTTCTTGCCGCCATCTTCGCTATGTTCCAGAAGGATATCAAAAAGGTTCTGGCCTATTCCACCGTCTCGCAACTGGGCTACATGTTTGCAGGTGTCGGGGTTGCCGCCTATTCCGCCGGTATCTTCCATGTTTTCACCCATGCTTTTTTTAAGGCCCTGCTCTTTCTCGGGGCTGGTTCCGTTATCATGGCCCTTCACCATCAACAGGACATCTGGAAAATGGGCGGATTGAAGCATAAAATGCCCATTACCTACTGGACCATGCTGATCGGTTGTCTGTCTCTGGCAGGCTGCCCGTTATTGGCCGGGTTTTTCAGCAAGGACGAAATTCTCTATATGACCCTGGCCAACGGCTATCCCGGGGTATGGGCCGTTGGAGTCGTGGTCGCCGCCATGACGGCCTACTATACCTTTCGCATGTTTTTCCTGGTCTTCCACGGCCAGGCACGGGACAGGCATTCATTAGAGCACGCCCAGGAGTCCCCCAGGGTCATGACCGTGCCGCTGATTATCCTGGCCGTCGGCGCCCTGTTTGCCGGCTACTTTAACTTGCCGGCAATCTTCGGCGGCAGCCAGCAGGTGACTCACTGGCTCAGTTTCAGCCTGGCGGAACAGCATCATGCCGGCAGCCACGCTCTGGAGTTTCTCGCCATCGCCGCCTCTATTGCCGCCTTTGCCATCGGCCTCACCATTGCCTACAAAAAGTATGGACAAGGCGCCGAAGAGCCCGAATTTACCGGATTTGCCAAATTCGCTTATAATCTGTTCTATGTTGACCAGCTCTATCATGTGGTACTTGTAAGGCCTTACCAGGCCATCGGCGCGTCAATCCAGAAAATGCTTGATCCGTATGTGGCCGATGGACACGTCAAACTGTCAACCTTGCTGTACCAGCTGTTGGGTAACGCGTTTAAGATATTTCAGGTCGGATATGTACGGATCTATGCCATTTATATGGTCATAGGTTTGAGCCTGATGAGCCTGTTTTTATCACAAACACTGAACTAGAAAAGGTGTATTATGTTTGAAAATGTCCTTTCAGTGATGATCTTCCTGCCTCTTCTGGCTGGAGCGGCTCTGCTGGTGCTTCCTGTACCCAGAAGCGGAGTGCGGGCCATCGGGCTGGCAATCTCGATTATTGTGCTGGTATGCGGCTTGAAGGTCTATGCCGATTTCAGCAACGATGCCACCCTGCAGTTTGTCGAAAAGCACAGCTGGATCCACTCTCTCGGCATCAATTATCATGTCGGCGTCGACGGCATCAGCCTTTTTGTGCTGATGACGGCTGCGGTACTTTTTCCCATGGTTTTTATGGTTTTTGCCTCAAAATCAAAAGGGTATTACTGTAATATGCTGATCGCTCTGGGCGCCATGGTGGGGGCCGTTGTTGCTGCGGATCTCATTCTCTTCTATGTCTTCTGGGAAATCATGCTGCTGCCTATCTTTTTTATGATAGGTCTGTATGGTGGTGAAGGAAGAATACCGGCAACCATCAAGATCACGCTCTATACCATAGCCGGTTCGCTGCTGATGCTGGCGGGGCTTATTTATCTGGGAGCCGCCCTCCACGCCCAGACAGGTGTATGGAGTTTTGAAATCGCCCAAATGGCAAACCTCGAACTGCAGGGTGGTTTTGCCCTGGCGGCCTTTATCGGCATGATGATCGCCTTTGCCGTCAAGATTCCGCTCTTTCCATTTCACACCTGGCTGCCTGATGCCTATACCGAAGCGCCCACCTCCACCACCTTCATCCTCTCCGCCATAATGGCCAAAATAGGTGTCTATGGCGTGATTCGTTTCGTTGTGCCTGTTTTTGAAGCGGAGATGGCCCGCTACGCCATCCTGCTGGCCTATCTGGGGGTTATCGGCCTGATGTATTGCGGCATCGCAGCCATTGCCCAGAGAGATTTTAAACGCATGCTGGCCTTTTCTTCCGCCTCGCATATGGGCATAATTGCCGTGGGGGTTTTCTGCATGAACGTTCAGGCCCTTACCGGTACCCTGTTTCAGATTGTGGCGCATGCCACCAGCACAGGCGTTCTCTTTCTCTTTGTCGGCATCCTGGAAGAGCGTAACGGCAGTCGCAATATCGAAGATTTTGGTGGTGTCGCCTATAAGGCCCCAATTTTTGCCACTTTTTTTGCCATTGCCATGCTGGCCTCTGTCGGTCTGCCCGGCACCAGCGGATTTATCGGAGAATTTCTGATTATTCTCGGCGCGGTCAAATTCAATATCTGGATCGGAGTGCTGGCGGGCACTACTCTTATCATCGGTGTCTGTTATATGTTGTGGATGTTTCAACGGGTTTTCTTCGAGAAGGCCACCTCTTCGACAGCGGGTTTTAAGGATCTTTCCGCCTACGAGACGATGGTGTTTCTTCCTGTCATCCTGCTCATTCTGGTTATGGGGATTTACCCGCAACCTTTTATTGCCAAGATCGAGCCTGCGGCGCAGAAGCAGATTCTGCAGACCCTGACTACAGGTAAACCGCAGTTTGCTGAATCGATGGAAGCTGATGTCAAATATGAACTGAATACGAACTGAGGCGGGACTCCCTATGATTGATTTTTTACTCCTACTCCCACTGATCGTTATCGGCTCGGGTGCAATTGTGCTGATGCTGCTCTCTGCCTTTGACAACGTTGAGAAAGAGACCGCTTCCTATGTCGGCATGGCGGTTTTCGGTCTTGGTTTCCTGGCGCAGTTGCTGGCCCACCCTGATGCGGATATCGAAATTTTTGCCGGGGTATTCAACGCAATGCTGGTGGGGAACAGTTTTACCAAGGGCGCCGGTCTGATAATCTGTGCCTGCGGATTTTTTACCTGTATGAATGCAAACACCTATTTCAGACAGAATGGCTTTTGTAAACTGGAGTACTATTCTCTGACTGCCTTTGCTGCCTGCGGTATGTTGCTGTTGACCATGGCGCAGGAACTTATTACCGCCTTTATCGCCCTTGAAATAATGTCACTGGCCATTTATGTGCTTGTCGGCATGCACCGCAAAAACGTCAAGGCAACCGAAGCTGTTCTCAAGTATCTCATTCTCGGCGCCTTTGCCGGCGGCTTTTTTGCCATGGGCAGTGCCTTCATGTACGGCGGAGCAGGCAGCACCTCCTTTGCAATTATTGCAGAGTCAATTGGTGCGGACGGCTTTTTCCAGCAACCGCTGCTGCTTGTCGGTGCGTTTTTTATCATTGTTGCCCTGCTCTTCAAAGTGGCTGCTTTCCCTTTCCATGCCTGGGTTGTCGACGTCTACGACGGAGCTTCTCTACCGGTTACCGGTTTTATGGCAACCGCGTTAAAAACCGCCGCATTCGCCCTCTTGGCAAATTTCCTCGTGCTTGATAGTGGGCTGCAGTCCTCCTGGGTCGAGTTTCTTTTCTATATTGCCATCTTTACCATGTTCGGCGGTAACCTGATCGCCATTGGGCAGGACAGTCTGAAACGGATGCTGGCTGCATCAGGTATCGTGCATACCGGATATCTCCTGGTTGCTCTGGTGGCCTTTACAACCAGGGAATTCACCGGCAGTATCATTCTGTTTTATCTGGCCGCCTATGCCGTGGGAACACTCGGCATGTTCGCCGCTTTATCCTATTTGAGCGGTGCGGACGAGAAACGACAGACCTTCGATGACTTCAGAGGTCTGGCCAAGGTCCGGCCCTACTCCGCAGCCGCCATAACCATCTTTCTCCTGTCCATGGCCGGTATTCCCCCGACGGTGGGCTTCATGGGGAAACTGTACATTATCCTCAACGCCTTCCATGGCGGTCAGGTGACGCTTGCCGCCCTGGCGATTGTCAGCAGCGTGATTTCCATGTGGTATTATCTGCGTCTCATTATTACCATGTATTTTAAGGAGGCCCGTGATGATTTTGGCACTACATCTTCGCCCTTCGCGCCGCTCTGCACTTTTATTCTCGCTATCTGTGTTTTTGCCTTCAGCTTTTTGCCGGTGGGAGGATAATACTGCTCTTTTAAAAAGCTTACAAAAAACAGGAAAATCAAAGATGCATTCCTCCCGTTGAAAGGCAATCAGACGGGGACATAACCCGGCTGGTCCGGTGGAAATTGTCGATGTTTAAGAAGACTCGAAAACCTTTTATCAGAAAGAAAAGGACGTTGCCATGAAAGCCAAAGATATACTTGAAACCAAGGGAAGCAGGGTTGTGACCTGTCATGAGGATAATTCGCTGATAGAAGCTTTGGCGATTTTTTCCGCCAACAAAATCGGCTCTTTACTGGTTGTTGATTCACATAATACAATCCAGGGAATAGTGGCCCCCCGCGATATTCTTCTGATAGTGCTGAACAAATTTGATAAGATTCAGGATCTCAAAGTGCATGAAATCATGACAAGAGATCTGCTGGTCGCCACTCCGGAAGACAGTGTCGAGTATCTGCAGGCCATCATGACGGAAAACAGAATTCGCCATGTCCCCATTATGGAAGGATCCGAGCTGAAAGGGTTGATTTCCATCGGCGATGTCGTCAAGGCCCAGATCGTTGAAAAGGACGTGGAGAACCGTTACCTCAAAGATTATATCGAGGGGAAGTATCCCGGTTAACCCGGATTCTCTACAATCATTACATTTTGTAATAGAACACTGTCGATCGACTTCCTCTATATTTTTTCACTTTGCATGCCCCGCACTCTGTCACGGGGCATTGTGTGCCTGGTAGTTGATCTTCCTCGCGGTCACGGCGGAAGAATAATATCTCTTTTCCACGTCTATCCCGTATTTCAAGTACAGCGTCAATGCTGTATCTTCCCTGATTTCAGAAGTAATTTCAGAAATTCTCCAACCCGGCAGCATATCTTATGCTGAACGTCTTTATTCACCTCGCCAAAGCCATGGCAATTCAGCCAACCACCGAAAAGAGTATCTGTGAATTGGGTGTTTTGTTTTTACGGTGACGGAGGTATAATCATACCGGGTCGATTTCCTTGTAAATCCTTTCGGAGCAGACATGCAGATAATATTATATGGAGCGACCGATGCGAGCTATATGGCCGCTCTTCGCTTGAGTGTCGATCATGATGTTACTCTTTTTAATGAGCAGGAACAGCTTCCGGAAAAGTTCAACGGGCTGGATATCAACATAGTCAGCGGCAGTGGTGCTGATGTTGCCGTCCTCGAACAGGCCGATGCCGTTAATGCCGATCTGTTCATCGCCTGTTCGCAGCTTGATGAGGCCAATATCGTTGCCTGCTGGACCCTCAAGCGGATCAAGGATATCGAGACCATCTGTTTTGTCCGAACCCCAAGATTATATAAAAACCTTCTCTCCTACCGACAGGGTCCGTATCGGACAGCCTACGATATTGACACCGTAATCTGGCCGGAGCTGCTCCTTACCCAGGATATTTTCCGCATTGTCTCTGTCCCTGAAGCTATCGATGTCGAATATTTTGCGCAAAAGCGGGCCAAATTGTTCGAATACCGTATTAAGGAAGAATCGATTATCCTCAATAAACGCATCATGGACTGCGCTTTTCCCGAGAACGTCATCATCGTCGGCATTACCAGAGAAAACAAACTGTTTATCCCGGATGGCTCCACGGTGATTTTACAGGGTGACAAGGTGGTTTTTATGGGGACAGGACCGGCACTGGATATCCTGGCTGCCAAGTTTTTCCGGAGAAAGAGTTCTATCCGCAAAGTGGCCGTTATCGGTGGGGGCAGTGTCGGCTATCTGTTGACGGAAAAGCTGGAACAGGCCGGTATTCGGGTCACACTCATTGAACAGGACAAAGAGCGCTGCGTCTTTCTGGCCGACAACCTGCACCGGAGTCTGGTACTCCATGGTGACGGTACTGATTTCGATCTGCTCGAAGGTGAAGCAATCGGCGCAGCCGATGCGGTTATCTGTGTTACCAACAACGACGAGAAGAATCTTTTGTGTTCCCTGCTGGTCAAGCAGCTTGGCTCGGCAAAAATTATAACGAGAGTCGGCAATGCGCAAACGGCACTGCTATTTGACCGCGTCGGCATCGATGTCGTCGTTTCTCCGCGTGACTCGGCACTCAAAGAACTCCTCAACCGGGTTAAAGAGCATGATGTCGATATCGTCGCTCTGATCGAGGGAGGTCAGGGTGAAGTCCTGCAGGTTTTTCTCCCTGATGACTATGCCAAAACCAGGGTGGCGGATCTGCGGTTTGGCGTCAGGGCAATTATCGGCGTTGTACAGCGCGGCAGGCAGATCATTATTCCCAATGGTGAGACGGTGCTGCGGGCCGGTGATCTGCTCAGAATATTCACCATGGCTTCTGATGCCGACGCGGTCAAAAGGATGTTCAGCCGATGAAAAAAGGACATGTCTTTTCCGCCCTGGGTATTATTCTCGTCGCTTTCGGCTGCATTCTTCTTTCTCCAATCGTATTGGTTTTACTGGAGAAAGATTATCCGTCAATTGCGCCATTTGCCACGGCCTCGGCGTGTTCGATCCTCTGCGGTGTGATCTTGCAGAAATCGGGGGGCTTCCTGCGAAACTTTGATACACTCAAGCGAAACGAAGGGATGTTGATTGTCTGTCTTGCCTGGATCACAACTGCGGTGATGGGTGCTATCCCCTATCTTTTTTTTGGGCTGCAGCCGCTGGATGCCTGTTTTGAGGCGGTTTCCGGAATCACTACAACCGGCGCCACGGTGCTGACCGATTTTTCCCTGTATCCGGATGCCTTTTTCTTCTGGCGCAGCCTGACTCAATGGCTCGGCGGTATGGGAATAATTGTATTATTCGTCGCCATCCTGCCGCAGTTCAAAATAGCCGGCCGACAGATGTTTTTCGCCGAGGCGCCGGGACCGACCGAAGATAAAGTTACCCCGCGCATCAAACATACGGCGGCGGCCCTCTGGTGTGTCTATGTTTCTCTCACTCTGCTGGAGATAGCTGCCCTGAGGATAGCCGGAATGGAGTGGTTCGATGCAGTCTGTAACTCACTGTCGACCATGGCTGCCGGCGGATTTTCTCCTCATCCTCAGTCGATCATGGGCTATGGCAATTCCACGATCACCTGGATCATAACTTTCTTCATGTTTCTAGCGGGTTCCAGCTTTGCTTTGCAATACCGCATGGTGGCTCGACGGCGGCCCCTGGCCCTTTTCGGCAGTGAAGAATTTCGTGTCTATATGTGTATCATCCTGGCGACCTCCCTTTGCCTCGCGCTACTTCTCTTTATGCAGGAAGAGATGACTGGCGTTGACAGCATCCGAGAGAGTATGTTTCAAGTCGTTTCCATCCTCACCACCACCGGTTTTTCCTCAACCGACTTTGCTCTGTGGATGGTTGCGGCTCAAACAGTTCTATTCGCGGTAATGCTGATCGGCGGTTGTGCCGGGTCGGCGGGCGGCGGGGTGAAGGTGGTTCGGGTTGTGCTGGTTGCTAAATATATCCGCAGGGAAATTCTCCAGATAGTTCATCCGGCAATAGTCATGCCCATAAAGATAGACCGCAAGACGGTACCAGACAGCATTCAGTTTCAGGTTCTCGGGTTCTTTCTTTTTTATGTGCTGCTTATGACGCTGTCCGCCTTTGCTGTAACCGTCATTGAGAGCAATCCGATGATCGGCCTGGTGGGCACGGCGGCGACTATAGGCAATATCGGACCTGGATTTGGTTCCATCGGACCAATGGCAAGTTATGGCGATCTCGCTGCGGGAACCAAAATGATCTTTATTGCCAACATGATTGTGGGACGCCTGGAGTTGATCCCCTTTCTGGCCATGCTTCATCCTGATTTCTGGAAATTCAGGAAATAGTTCCGTAGCCGATCTTCGTTCCTGCGGCGGTATCTCTCCAAGCTCGGCAGGAGACGTTGCACTCTTCACAGGAAAAGACGTACCAGCAGAATCAGTCCCATAACAAGCAAAAAGCCCAGTACCAGTCTGCGGTACACTGTCACGGTGAGACGGCGGCGCAGGCGGCCTGCTACGGCCAGGGTCAGCAACACCGGCAGCAGGCCCACCAGCGCCACCAGAAAGGTGGTTGGGGAGAGATAGCCCAGCTGATTCATGCCCAGCAGCATGACGAGGCTGGACAGGGTAAAGGAGATATTGATCGCCTGAACGAAAACATTTTTATCCAGGTTGAGGGACAGCAGGTAAGGAAGCAGGGGCATGACCTGAGAACCCGTCATGCCGTTGACGATGCCGGTCATAAACCCTGTGGGAAGCCGGAGGACCATCTCCCGTTCGGGCGACAGTGAAAAGGTCGCATTGGTCAGAGCCCACAGGGCATACAGGATCAACACCAGGCCGAGAACCGCCTTGGCTGCGTCGGGGTTGATGGTCACCAGAACCATCAGACCAAGCAGAAGACCGGGAATGCTTGCCAGATACAGGGGCCAGAACCGTTGCACGGCCTCACGGCAACATCCCGCCTGAACCATTACCGTGATGTTGCTGACAATGGAAGGCACGATAACCAGAGGAATGGCGATTTTCAGATCAAAATGCAGTGCCATGACGGGCAGGCAGGAGGTGGAAAAGCCAAGCCCGGTCAGGCCTTTGATAGCCGAGGCGACGATATAGGCCGTCAGGATAACACTGTAGTCGGTCAGGTCCATGTTTCCCTGGTACAAAAGCAGATATTTTTTGTTCTTACAAGCCTGTAGCCTGCAGGCGGAAAATCTGGGCGCAGGACATTATAACACACATGGCAATAACCAGTGGCCAGATCAGTTTTTCACCGCCATGCAGCATGGTATGCCCGGCCAGTGCCGCACCGCAGAATTGACCGGCCATCATTGCCAGGGCTAAAGGCCAGACAATGTGTCCGGCGGCGGCAAACAGGGCCATGGAGCTGACATTGGTGGTAAAGTTGAACAGTTTCGCTCTGATGGTGGATTGCAGCAGGGTCTGCCCGCGTAAAAGTACGCCGCCGGCGGCGTAAAAAGAACCGGTGCCGGGACCGATGGCGCCGTCATAAAAGCCGATCAGCGGAACAGTGGTGAGCCCAAAAGCGGTCTCCGACTGGCGCGCCTTGCTCTCTTTGCTGCCTGCACCGGGGGTCAGGAGAAAATACCCGGCCACGCCAAGCAAAAGAACCGGAATACCCCAGTGCAGCCATGCCGTATCGACCCTTTGGATCAGCCAGGTGCCCAGCATTGCGCCCATTGCAGCGCTCAGCACCAGTGGCAGCAGTTGGATGACATTGCGCCGCCCCTTCCAGGTCAACATAACCGAGGCGGTCAAGGTACCAACCAGTCCCTGGGCCTTGTTGGTTGCCAGAGCAGCAAGAGGGGGAATTCCGGCCAGCATCAGAGCGGGCAGAGTCAAAAGGCCGCCGCCACCGGCCAGGGTGTCGACCCAGCCGGCCGTCAGGCCGACGCAGAACAGCAAGGCGATAATAGCTACAGAGACGTCCGGATCAGGCATGGCGCCGTGTCCTATGGTGAATGGTTTGCCGGCTCAATATCATGTTTTTTGCGAAGCATCGTTGCCCGACTGTAACAGGTAGGTGAGTATCTTGTCCATCAGAGTGTTGATGCGCTGGTATTTTTGGGAGGATGCCGCCAGGATGGCGGCCTCGTCCTGCACATATTGCGCCGGCTGCAGTTCCGCCCGGCAGTGTGTCACCATTTCCCGTACCGATTCCGCGGTAACTTCCAGGTGAAACTGCAGGGCGATGACCGAGCGGCCCAGCTGAAAACCCTGGTTGGCGCATGCGGCACTTTCGGCCAAGAGGATTGCTCCGTCGGGTAGATCGAAGGTTTCGCCGTGCCAGTGAAAAACTTCCACTTCCGCCGGCATGGGGAATGTGATGTCCTCATCAACTCCTGCAGTTCCCTGCACGGTAAACCAGCCGATCTCTTTGGTGTGATTACTGTATACCCTTGCACCCATGGCAGTAGCGATGAGCTGCGCCCCAAGACATATTCCCAAAACCGGTTTGCCGGACTGGATTGCCTCCCTGATAAATCGTTTTTCCTGTTCAAGCCAGGGGAAGGCTTCTTCGTCATTGACACTCATGGGGCCGCCCATCACAATAAGCAGGTCGATAGCCTGTATATCCGGCAAGATGGAGGATTGATAAAACATTGTGCTTGTTATCTGATACCCTGCTTTGAGGAGCCATGGCTCTATGGTGCCAAGCCCTTCAAAGGGAACATGCTGGAGATAATGGGCCCGCATCGTCGTTACTCTCTGTAAGTTGGTAAATACCTACGCCGTAGAC
>CAYUPL010000012.1:54145-81814 GCA_964446655.1 uncultured Desulfopila sp. | reverse complement strand
TTTTCTGGAAATAACGAAGATATGGGCTAAAAGGGCATACTCCGACAGGCTCCTAGTTCCGGATGTCTCATGCTTTCCTGAAAAGCAGTGCAGCCCACTCCCCTCGGTCGCGCTGTTGCCTGAATGTGAAACCGACATGCTCATACTTGGAACGAATAGAATCGACTTGTTCACCCTGCAACAGTCCGGAGAGGATAAGGCTGCCTCCGCTGCCGGTCACCCGATGCAGATCGGCTGCCATACTGATAAGCGCATCGTAAACGATATTGGCCAGTACCAGTGAATAATGCTCTCTGATCTCTGCTAAAGGTACCTCACTGACCTCCATACACCCACCGAGATTATTCTGCACAACATTACCGGCAGCCACCGTTACCGCCACCGGGTCATTATCAATGCCATAGACCCTTGCAGCACCCAGGAGAGCCGCCGTCATGCCGAGAACCCCCGTACCCGTACCGACATCAAGGACACATGTATGTGTGGCGCCCTGCATCTCTTCCATGAGAAGTTCCACCACCAGAGCGGTAGTGGCATGATGCCCCGTCCCAAAGGCCATACCCGGATCCATCACCAGAACCTTTTCATTCTTCCGGGCCCGATACTCTTCCCAGGTTGGTGCAATTACCAATCCCGGGACAATGGCAAAAGGAGTAAAATGTTTTTTCCAGTTTCCGGCCCAGTCCTCCTCTCCAAAGACCTGCCTGCTGAGCTGTGGCATTTCCACCTGAAATATTTCAGCCAACTCTCTCACATGCTTTTCGACCTGGGCCACAATCTCATCCATTGCAGCCGCGGTAAGGTTTTCTTCGGCTACATAGATATTTACGGTTTTGAGCCTGGCATGATCAATTTCTTCTACTTCTACCCCGGCACCGATCATCCCGACGGCAAAATCGGTAATCGAAGCAACCAATATGGGTTCTACAACAAGCGTGATCTGCAGCCATCGTTTCATTGACCTTCTCCATCGTCTGGTTAACAATCATGCGCTCTTCTTACTTACCAGTTATCCCTAAAAAAGAAAAAGATAATCCTTATGAGAACCACTCTCCACGTCCTGCCGTATTCCTGGATATTTCCGAAGAAAAATACTTAGACAAAAAGAAATTTTCTGGTTACGCTTGAGGATATTCTTTGGCAACAGTGTAAAGTATCGCCGACACCTCTGCCGAAGATGGTTTCTTCGCAACGTCTTGTCTTCTTTGTGAACTCTCTTTTGCAGAATATTATCGACATAAATGCATGCTTCATCGCCTGCCCCGACTGTGACCTGCTGCTCCGCAAAATACCACCGCCGCAGGGTCATAAAACTGTGTGCCCCAGATGCGGTCACATCCTTCTGCACTCTTGCCGGGAACCCGTTACCAGAACTCTGGCCCTGACTTCGGCCGCTCTATTACTCTTCCTTCCCGCTATTTATTTACCTCTCTTGACCTTCCAGAAACTGGGAATGCGGGAAAGCGGCAACCTTCTGCAGACTATTCTGGAATTTATTCACCAGGACTATTATTTCGTTGCTGTGGCGGTTTTTTGTGCCACTATCGTCTTTCCTCTGGTCAAGCTATCTCTTCTGTTTGTCGTCACCACATGTCTTAAAATCGGCAAGTATCCTTCTTTCCTGGGCGGGTTCTTCAAGATTTACTGTTTTCTCAATGAATGGGCCATGCTTGAAGTATACCTGCTCGGCATAATGATCACCATGATCAAAATGTACCACTCCACTGATATATCTTTTAATAGCGGTTTTTTCTGTTTTACGGGGCTGGTTCTTGCCACCATGAGCGCATCCCTGACAATCTGCAAAGAGAGCTTCTGGGCTCTTATCGAAAGCAGGGGGCAATCAGGATTGCAGCAGTATCAAAAAACAGTTCATTCACTCTCTTTTTCATTGGGAGAGACTGCCGCGTCACATAACCTTATCCTCTGCCGCCACTGCGGCAAACTCTTACCGGCCCCACCTCACAATTCCGGCAACAGCCGCTGCGACCGGTGCGGCGCCAAGCTTCATATGCGCACACCAGCAAGCATATCAAAGACCTGGGCCCTGGTCATTACTGCGGTACTGCTGGTTTTTCCGGCCAATCTCCTGCCGATAATGCACCTTGAATTTTTAGGCGTTCCCAGCAAATCAACCATCCTGGACGGTATCAGGCAATTTTTCCAGGATGGCTCCTATTTCATTGCCATCATTATTCTGACGGCCTCGATTCTTATTCCTCTTTTTAAAATCATCGGTCTCTCTATTGTACTGCTCACCGTCAACAGACGACGACGTCGTTTTCTGCGTCAGAAAACAATCATGTTTCGTTTTATTGAGTTTATCGGCAGATGGTCTATGCTTGATATCTTCGTCATCGCTTTACTGGGCTTTTTTATCAATTTTGGATTTCTCACCTCTATTGAAACCGCACCTGCCGCCACCTATTTCTGCCTGGTAGTTATCAGTACCATGCTGGCAACACTGACCTTTGATCCACGTCTGATGTGGGATATCACATCTCCTGAACAACTGTTGTCCAAATCCGAAGAAGATCGAGGAGAATAAATGGAGCCAAATCCTGTTTTTAAGAAAAAAAAGGGGATTTCACCAATATGGATCCTTCCAGCCATTGCCCTTTGTATCTGTATCTGGATTGTCTATACCAGTTATCAGACCGCTGGTATTACCATTACCGTCTACTTTGAAGATGCCACCGGCATCACCGCGGGAAAAACCCAGGTCATCATCCGCGGCATCCCCATAGGAACCGTGACCCACATCGAACCGGACCTCGACAACAGAAGAATCAAAAGTCTGATCAGTATAGATAAATCCGCCGAGGATCTCCTGGTGGAAGATACTCGATTCTGGGTAGTGCGGCCTGAGATCTCCGCGGCCAGCGTCCAGGGCCTTGACACCATTTTGTCCGGTAGTTACATCGGTTTCCAGCCGGGTATCGCAACGGAGGCGGCCACCAGTTTTATCGGCCTCTCTTCGCCTCCCCCCATTCCGCAGGAAACGCCAGGCCTCCATATCAAACTCCGTGCCGAACAGCTGGGCAGTATCCAAACCGGCTCGGAAGTCTATTACCGCAATCTCACTATTGGTTCCGTTACCAAACACAGTCTCGCCCTGGATGACAGCTCCGTTATCATCAGTCTTTTTATCAAACCGGAATATGCTCATCTGGTCAGAGAAGGCAGTCGTTTCTGCAATGCCAGCGGCATAACTATTTCCGGCAAACTCACCAACCTGAAAGTCCAGGTTGAGTCACTGGCATCACTTCTGAAAGGCGGCATTGTACTACACACGCCGGCGGAGCTCGAACACACCGACATTGCTGAGAACGGACGGATCTTCCCACTCTACAAAGACCTTGAAGCAGCCCGGTATGGTGTCAGCATGACACTTCAACTGGCCTCCAGCAGGGGCATTACGGAAGGTGAAACCAAGCTTATTTATCGCGGTTTTGTCGCCGGTGTAGTGCAGAAAATCGACTTCAATGATGACGAACAACATAGCGTAACCGCTCGTATCATGCTTGATCCCCGAGCAGAGCGTATTCTGCGCCAGGGCACGCAATTCTGGCTCGTCAGACCGGAGATAAGCCTCGACAAAATTGAGAATCTCGACATCCTTCTTTCCGGTTCCTATATCACATTTATTCCAGGATCAGGCCCGTTTCAGAATAACTTTGATATACTGCCCTCTCCTCCTCCTCAGAAACCCCTGCGACCAGGCTCCGAGCTGCTCCTTACCTCCACTCATTCGTACTCTTTAAAACGCGGCGCGCCTGTCAAATTCAAAGATATCAAGGTGGGTGAAATTCTCGACATAGCCCTTGATGACCGGTTCAAAAACTTCGAAATACCCGTCTTTATCTATCAAGAATATGAGCACCTGATAGGCCCTGACTCGGTCTTCTGGAACGACAGTGGTTTTTCCTTTGACGTCTCGCTGTCCGGCATTCAAATAAAAACCGACTCTTTAAACGCCGCACTCAGCGGAGGCATATCATTCATCACGCCTGATAACAGGGCTGGGAAGAAGGCCGGCTCCAGCACCGGTGTGCCATTTATGGTATATGAAAGTTACGCTGCGGCAGTACAGAATGCTTCCCAGTTACAGCCGGTCGGCTATTCTTTCCAACTCCAGACGGACAATCCCGAACCCATCAAGACAGGCACTCCAATATATTACAAAAAAATAGAAGTCGGCAGGGTTACCGGATTTCATCTGGCCGAAGATAATCAAACCGTTCTTATCGACTGCTTTATCGAACGGCAATATAGCGACACCGTCAACTCATCATCGAGATTCTATGATGTCAGCGGCGTTTCCTTCCAGGCCGGACTTTCCAATTTTTCCATAGAGACGGAATCATTACAATCCATAATGAGTGGCGGCATCAGTTATTTTACCCCCAAAACAACCGCCTCTCCTCGAACAGGCGCTGTTTTCCCTCTCTACAGCAGCAAAATGCACGCAGAAAAAATAGACCGTGTTCCCATATCAATTCGGTTTAAAAAAGGTGATGATCTGCGCCGGGGTTCACTGGTGCAATACAAAGGGATAGTCATCGGCAGCGTCACCGACCTTTATTTTGCTGAAAACATGGAGGACATCCTGGTCACCATCCACGTAGAGAAAGAGGCCGAACCTTTTTTCAGAAGTACTACCGGGATATGGCTGGAAAATGTCGAAGTGAGTCTGTCAGGTATTAAAAACCTGAAAACCGTGCTGTATGGTTCATTCATCAATATTTTACCGGGCAAGGGTGAATTAGAGAGAACTTTCACGGCACTGACCGAACCACCCGATATGCCGGCCTACAGTAACGACGGCCTGCGGCTCGTCCTTACAAGTAAGCACCTTGGCTCGTTAAAGATTAATTCCCCGGTGTACTACCGCCAGGTAAAAATCGGCAAGGTGGTCAGTAACAACCTGTCTGCAGATTTCAAAAATGTGTATATTTTTGTACACATTGACGAACCATACCGGCCGATAATTCGTGAAAATACCAAATTCTGGTTTGCTTCCGGCGCAAAAATCGAAGGCGGCCTCTTTTCCGGTGTTTCCGTTTCCACCGAGTCTCTTGAAGCCTTACTATCCGGTGGCATTGCCCTGGCAACACCGGAGAATTCCAATATGGGAGCACCGGTTAACGATAATCATCGGTTCACCCTCCATGAAGAGGCCCAAAAAGAATGGCTCGACTGGCAACCGGAAATAGTCCTGCTGGATAAAGATGAAAAATAACGACACCAACTGACATGGCATCTGTTGAGGGAAAAAACCTTGCGCATTCATGCCGCTGACTTGATTTTTTCATCATTTTAAGTTAGAGTGAGATATAGATCATGAACTGCATTGTATAGACCTACGCAAGGACAACATCAGCGAAAATTGTATTTGCTGCAATGGCTCCGCTACCGCCGCGGCAAACTGCTACGCAACACCTTTTTTTCCTCTCTCTGCGGGGAGCTTGAACCGGCTCCCAACATTCGAACATTTGAATATCGGCACGGCGGACACTCTACCTGAAACAGGCGATGACCGACACGGTACTACCATGACACAGAGAAACAGACACAATAGTGTACACCCCCATACGTTACAGACAAAAACATCACGTTCAAACAGGCTCCCCCTGCTCGTCTCCGTCCCCCATGGCGGCTACACTATACCCGGAGCCCTACAGCCTCGTGTATCCTTGGGATTTGCCGACATCTTCCCTGACAGTGACCCCTGCACCCGAACAATTTTTGCCCTGCAGGACGATGTTGCCTGTTATCACGAGTCCGATATCGCCAGAGCGATAATTGATCTCAACCGAAGCCCGGACGACCTTCCTCCCCACAATCCTGACGGAGTTATTAAAAGTCATACCATCCTGGGAGCCGCTGTGTATCAGCCAGGACACCAACCCAACCCTTATCTCATCAGGGAACTGCTGCAAAGATACTATTTCCCGTACCATAGAAGAATAGGAGAAGATGCAGCCAGACCGGATCTGCTCTGTGCTCTGGACTGCCACTCCATGCTGGAATTTGAACCGGGGACATTAGCGACTGCGGCAACGGAACGGCCCTTTATCTGTCTCAGCAACCTTGGCGACGAAAATGGCGAAGGTGTTGCAGAAGATATCTCCTGTTCTCCTGAACTTCTTGCCCTCTTCGCTGACTGCCTCCGCCTGACTTTCCCGGAAGAAGCCGACAACATTGTTCTCAATACCCCATTCAAAGGCGGGTATATTTCACAGGCCCACAGCAGAGCACTCCCCTGGATCCAGCTCGAGCTTAATCGCAGGGCATACCTGAAAGAACCATGGTTCAACCCGGAAACGCTCGCAGTGGATCGAAACAGATTGGTTTCTTTACGCAACAAGCTGCTCCAGGCATTCCTGGTTTTTTGTGAGAAGGCCTCCAGTCTGGCGCTAACCCAGAACTATTCCTGTATTCCGCAGCAGAGGGCAGACATTTTTTCTCTTAATCGATCCTGGTGAGCGGAGGTTAATTCAAGGCAAGGCAGATCACAAAGATTTTTTTCCTTTTCGTTTAATATTATATCTCTTCTTGGCCGCAGCAGCAATTTTTCGGACATCGAGCCCCATATCCTCCTTGGGCATAAGTGTATACATCTGGTATTTTAATGAGCGTTTGCCGGGATTGGTTTCACTATAAATCCGTAAAACACCAAGAATAGTCAGGTGATCATATATTGCGAAAGCGTCTTCTTCCCGATACCTTGTCTTTTTTCGGCTCATCTCCTTCAAAAGCATCGGGGTGACGGCCTCGAAAGAGATCGTGGCAAATTCACCAAATTTACCGATTCCGAGTATTCTGGTTAATCCTGTAAAATTGTTTTCTTTATACCGTGTATCATGACAGACGATAATATAGGGTGGGTAGAGGTTTTTTCCATCACTGGAAACGGCCTGTTCCCGCGCCTGATCCAGGTCGTGGATGAATATATGCGCCTGTTTCTGCGAAAAATTAAACTCTGTTTTATAATAGGCATAAAACAATGCCGGATTAATAAGTCCCACCGCAATACAGGAGCTGATGCGGGTTCGTGAACCATAGGGAGGTTCCATATAGGTGGGACAGTGGCTTTTGATGATATCTTCGGCACTTATTTCGATGGGGGTGGTATTGCCGATCTTCTTTTTACGGCGATATGCCGCCCTTTTATAGGTATAAATCCTTCTGGCAGCCTTGGAAAAAAAACCCCCATCAAGATTGACGCTATAGGCTATACCATCAGGATAGAGCAAGGTGGCGTTATCATAACGCATTGATTCTCTGATCTTTTCCCGAAAAGATGCGCCGTCAATCAGTCCATGCGGTGAGTAGCGAATAAAACGCTCATCAACATCCTGATAAATCAAGCCGCCGGGAACAAAGATGGCCCCTTTATTATCAAATTTTCCCGTTGCTCCTTCATCATTTTTGTCAGGCAGGAAACCGGCCTGGTTCTGGCCGAGCATCTTCCACAAAGTATCAAGTCGGATTGCGACTATTTCCCGGATAAGCTCATTGTTGATAATTGCTTTTTTGGTGGCCATGTTTTTTATCGGAGTAATTCGGTCTTTTCATGATATTCCAGCTTTCCCAAGGCTTATAAAAGATATTTAACCAAAGAAACAATCTATTTACAAATATTTATTCCATTTTTTGACACTGGCTGCTGATTTTCAGCATGAAAAGACCAATGGGAAGGTAGGCTGCGAGGGCTAGGGCGGCGACAGATGGGTAAATTATTTTGGTCTCAGGTGAGTATATCAGCAGAAAGGCAACGAAGGCCGGCAGTTTATCAAAATGCACCACTGAAAATATGGCGAGAACCACCCTTCTCATAAAATCCGGGTTGTTCTGCTTTACCCCACTGGAAGCCTTATAGAAAAGAAAAAGGGACACCATTGTTCCCGCGAGATATATGCAGGTTCCCAGCAAAACATCGACCCCGAGCGCACTGGTATCTAAACTCAATCGTTTATCATCTGAGGGAAACCAGAAAAATGCAGGAAGAAAGACACTCAAAAGAGTAGTTGAAAACGCACCGATTACATATCGATAATGTACCGACGACACAGGTTCGAGAGAGACATCCGCCTTTTTTCTGCCAAAAAGCAGGGCTGCAATACCTATAAGCAGAGCTGCGAGAAGAAAGAATGGCCAGCCGGCGCCGTCGCCATAAACAGGAAACCACAACTCACGATTTTCTTCGGGAATTACAAAAAGTAAGCCGAAAAAGACCGATATAAGGGAACCGAATCCGATCAGCAATCCGCTCATGAGGCGCACATATCCCGCCAGATAACACACTGCGGACGCACCTGAAATAAAAAGGACGAGAAGAATTCTGATAATCATTGTCAGCTCCGATATGAATAGACCCTGAAGGTTGTGGTTTGATACTTTCGGCAACGTTTCTTCAAATTGTACCTCATCAATGCGAGCCTGTCAGGTGTAAAGATTCCAATAGAAAACCATGGTGATCGCTGTTTCAATCCAAAATACATATTACCACTCTCCTGCAATGAAGAACGATAAAATTTCTTTTCATTGCTGCCCACTGATGTAATAATAGCTCCTGGGAGTATCAGTGTCGCCCTACCGCTCCCAACCTTCGGCACTGCAGCAATTCAACGTTAACATCTCAGGTAACCGACGCAATGCAAATCGCTGTTCTTTCAGATATTCATGGCAACCTCGAAGCGTTTCTTGCCGTTATTGCCGATCTTGAAAGAAGAAACCCGGAAATGGTTATCTGCCTGGGTGACCTTATCGGTTACGGTCCCAATCCTGACGAAGTTGTCAGTCTTTTTCGACAAAAAGAGTATATTTCCATCCAGGGAAACCATGAAGCCGCCCTGCAAAACAAAGCGGTACGGAACTGGCTGAATTTTCAGGCCCTGGAAAATTCTTTCGCTACAGAAAAGCTGCTCTCCGCCGAAAACCATGACTATTGCTGCCGCCTGCAATTAAATCTTGTGATTGATAATCTCTTTTTTGTACACGGTTTCCCCCCCTCATCTCTTCTCCGTTATATCAGCACCGCCTCCGATAATGATCTGCAAGCATATTTTCGCCAAGCGAAAACAGACGTTTGCTTTGTTGGTCACACCCACGAATTGCAGCTGATCTCCTGGGATACCGGAACGCTCAAACGGGAAAATCTGCGGGAAAAACGATATCCTCTCCGTGCCGGTTACAAATATATCGTCAACGCCGGAAGTGTGGGACAACCGCGCGACTACACCAGGGGCGCCAAATATTTGCTCTGGGACACGAAAACATACTCTTTGGAGATCGTCTCCATCGACTACGATTACCACACCACACAGCAAAAGATCAGGGAACGCGGCTTTCCGGAAGCATATGGCTTACGCCTGGGATAATATATGAAAAAAATAGGCAGATATGCAATCCACGGCAGGCTCGGTCGAGGCGGCATGAGCACGGTATACAAAGCCAAAGCGCCAATTACCGCAAGGACTGTGGCTCTTAAGGTCCTTCTGCCCCGTGACGACATCTTCATCGATCTTGTCGGGGAGAAACGCCTCAAGGAGATGTTTATCGAAGAAGCACGGATCATGGGTGAAATTTCCCATGATCACGTTGCCAAAATCATCGACTGCGATGAGGAGGGCGACACTCCCTTTATTGTTCTGGAATATTTTGCCCACTCCATCGGTTCATTGATCGGTGAATCCTACAAACTGGAAAACCCTTCCCGAATCATCAGTATCAACAAGACCTTTCAGTACCTGCGCCAAACCCTGCGCGGCCTGGAAAGGCTCCATTTTGCCGGGATCGTTCATCGGGATATCAAACCCTACAACCTCATGATCACCAACGATGACCGGATCAAAATTATCGACTTCGGTCTCTCCAGGGTCAGGGGAGAGGAAAAAATGGCCATTCCCGGAATGCAGGTAGGATCGCCCTACTATGCCGCACCGGAACAGGAAAGAGCCCCCGAAAAGGCCGACAGTCGCGCCGATCTGTTCAGTGTGGCGATATTGGCCATCCGCCTGCTGACAGGCCGACTGGTCAACCATAAAGCAAACGACCAGCTACGGCCCAGCAGTCTCAATGATGAACTCGATTCGACCTGGGACAGTTTTCTGCTGCGCGGCTGCAGCCCACAGGCAGGAGAACGCTATCAATCGGCACATGATATGCGTCTTGCTTTGGAAAAAGTCCACGCCAACTGGACGGAACGATCTCAGAAGAAGTGCACCTTTATCGCCAGCGACCAGGCCGGCCCTCTCATTACCAAACGGACACTGCGCAGCACTCCCGAGTTTCTCCGGCGAAAACAGCTGCAGCGCTCATTCGAACTCGACGACCTGATGCGGCACCGGACCTATACCTCTTACCACTTTGAAATACTAGGCCGCAGGCTGATTGCATGCCTCGACACCAATTTGATCTGGCAGAGAGAGGGAGCGGGATTCATGCTCACCTGGTCCAAAGCGCAGGACTATATCGATTATCTCAACATGATCAGGTGGCAGAACCATGACAGCTGGCGACTTCCCACCCTGGCCGAACTCTCCTCGCTTTTGCGACCACCGACACAGTTGCGGGATTTCTGTTTCGCCTCCTACTTTCCTCCTGAAATCCACTGGCTATGGAGCTGTGACACCTCCACACCGCAGAAGGCCTGGCTGGTCGATATTGTCGAAAGCTATTATGGAGAGCTGGATAAAGACGGTATGGCCTCCGTCTGTGCCGTGGTTACCGGCAGCGCGAAGAACCATACCTGAATACGATATTACAGCGAGACGTCCGGCTCACCATCTCCGATGAGAGAGAGTATCTTCTTGATTTTGAAAAAAACCAGAAACCGTGGCCCGGCCTCCTCCTTGTCATAGCTCCGTGTGCTTCTTAGCAGATCTTCAATTTCCGGAGCATTTTCCTTCTCCGAGACCTTGTCGAGATAGAGCCTGATCCCGCTGAATCCCTGGCCTTCTGCCATAAAGAGATATGCTGCCTGAGGATTTTCCTGAATATTTTTATGGCTTAATCGGTCTCTCATGATAAAGGCAATCTGCTGATCTTCCATCATGTGCGGTCTGGCGTATACTGCCGCATTAACATTGCCGGCCCGATCGGCCGTCGACAATACCCCCCGGCCCTTGGTTGTTTCAAAATAATCGTGCAATCTCATATTGTTCTTCTCCTTTTATGAGCAAATAAGTGAAGGTGACGTGTTTATGCAAAATTCGACATCATTCTTTGCAATTACGCAGTAACAATAAGAGTTAAGTCGGCAAAAGCAAATAAAACGTCCCCCGTCCCCTCCCAATGTTCATGAGAAATCCGGATCATAGCAGTAAAACAAATGTCAACACCGGAAAAGAAAGAAGAGTCGAGAAAAGAATCGCCGCCGAGGCCAGTTCGGTATCACTGTGCATCTGCGAAGAGAGCACATAAATAGCCGTCGAAGTCGGCAATGAAAAAAAGATCATCGCCACCATGAACGGTGTTCCCTCTACTCCAAACAGATGGAGACAGCCATATCCGATCAGGGGAAAAATGACCAGTTTCGCCAGAGCCGCCAGCAGGGAAAGCGGGACATGATTCCGTATTCCTGCAAAAGACAGGGATCCGCCGATGGAAAGAAGAGCAAGCGGCAGCGTCAGCATGGAGATCAGGCCGAGAGAGTTATCAATAAATTGAGGAAAACCGGCAAGGGTACGGGAATAGGCAATACCTGCCAGGCAACCGAGAATGAGCGGATTGGAAACAAGCGCTTTCAACAGCAGCCGGCCACGCTTAAATGACGAGACCTTCTCCTGAGAGTACCAGATCAAGGTAGTCACGGCCACCACATTGATGAGCGGTATGCCTAGACCGATCAAGACACCGAAATAACTGATACCTTCTTCTCCCAGACTATTGAGAATGATCGCCACACCGATATAGGTATTGAAACGGAAACAGCCCTGCGCAAAACTTCCCGCCTGAAAGGCGGATATTCTGCAAACGACAATGAGTAGAATACTTAATACAAACATCACCGTCTGGGCCAGAAGAGCGGCAAAAATAAAATCCCAGTCGATACCGTTCTCGTAGGAAGATCCGCCGATTTTCCAAAACAGCATCAGCGGGAAAAATATATAATACACCAGCTTATCGGACGTCTGCAGAAAAACGGTGTTGGTCAGCTCGGTCTTTTTCAGCAGAAACCCTAGAAAAAGAAGCACCACCACAGGAAAGAGTGAATTGAGTATCAGCATACAAAATCTCTCATTGGCCCTCTAATATCATGATTTTTCAACCTATGTTCAAGAACATCTGGGCTTAAAAACCTTCTGTTCGCCAAGGTTGCACTGTTTCAGCTCTCTAGAAGAAAACTTTGAAACATCAGCATACTGCTTTACACCATTTCCAACGCTTGTGCATGGAGTAATTAGAGAGTGCATTGCTGAAACTATATGAAGACATCAAGGATCTTGAAAATATTAAAGAGATACGTTTGTTAAAGTATTTTCGGGAGGATACACAACGGAGTTGCGTTTTTTACGTGACACAGACAGGCGTGAAAAGGAACCGCCTTTGCCGAAAAATTACTGTTCAAAAAACATAGAGTACATTACAACTATTGACGGTATCCGTTCGGTTCGTTCCGTACGGGGCAACAGCAGCAATCACATCATATTCATATAGTGGAGGATTTTTATGATCCCGGTAATTATGGCAGGCGGTACAGGAAGCCGTCTCTGGCCTCTGAGCCGAACGTTGTATCCAAAGCAATTCATGGCACTGGAAGGCGAGGAAACCATGCTGCAGGCGACCCTTAAACGGCTCCGGGGACTGCAACACTCACCGGCCATAGTCATAACCAATGAAGAACACCGCTTCATTGTGGCCGAGCAGATCCGTTTGACCGGGGAAGAAACAGGCCCCCTAATTCTTGAACCCGTCGGCCGCAATACCGCCCCGGCTGTGGCTCTGGCTGCGCTTGAAGCCCTTAATGCCGAAGAAGATCCTGTGCTGCTTATCATGGCTGCCGATCATGTCATCGGTGATATTGCCGCTTTCCAGAAGACCGTGGTTGCCGCCGGAAAAATCGCCGAAACGGGCAAGCTTGTCACCTTTGGAATCGTACCGACGGAGGCAGAGACCGGTTATGGCTATATTCGTGCCCAAGGATTGTCAAAGACATCGGATGACAATGATGAGAAGGGCTATCCGGTTGCTGAGTTTGTGGAAAAACCCGACAGCGAAACGGCTCAACGGTATCTTGAAAGTGGCGAATATTTCTGGAATAGCGGCATGTTCATGTTCAAGGCACGTCGCTACCTTGAAGAGCTTGAGGCCTTCAGTCCCGCCATTTTGACAGCCTGTCGGGCGGCGATGAAACATACATCACGAGATCTTGAGTTTCACCGTGTCGACAAAGCTCATTTTGAGGCCTGCCCCAGTGATTCCATCGACTACGCCGTTATGGAAAAAACCGCGGATGCCTATGTGGTTCCTCTCAATGTCCAGTGGAATGATATAGGCAGCTGGTCGGCTCTGTGGAAAGTTGCGGTAAAAGATACAAACAACAATGTCGTTAAGGGAGATATCCTCCTGCATGACACCAGCAACTGCTATATCAATACCACCGGCAAGCTGGTAGCAACCGTCGGTCTGGAGGACATCGTTGTGGTCAACACCAAGGATGCCGTGCTGGTCGCCACCAAGGACAAGGTGCAGGACGTCAAGGAGATTGTCGAAGCACTTAAGGCACAGGGCAGAACCGAGCATTATACCCACCGCGAGGTGTATCGTCCCTGGGGAAAATACGATTCCGTCGACACAGGTAAACGCTACCAGGTAAAACGTATCACCGTTAAACCCGGCGCAAAGCTGTCCCAGCAGATGCACCATCACCGTGCCGAACACTGGGTTGTCGTCCTTGGTACGGCCAAGGTGCAAAAAGGGGAAGAAACGATCCTGTTGACGGAGAACCAGTCTATCTACATTCCACTGGGAACGACGCACTCCCTGGAAAACCCCGGCAAGATTCCATTGGAACTCATTGAAGTGCAATCCGGATCGTATCTGGGTGAGGATGACATCGTCAGGTTTGAAGACGTCTACGGCCGGATATAAAACCTCAGGGGAAGGGCAGCCTTCCCCTCCCTCAATCAGGGCTTTTTTATAAACCGTTTATTGATAAGGACTTCTCCCTTCGGAGGTGGCTGTTCATCTTTGTTTTTATCCGGGTCTGTGATGTATTCTTCAATGAGCGAAACAGACTGAAAAGGCAGCATGAGTTGGCGGACATCGGCGAAATTTTTCCGAATTTCATCATCGGCCGGGTTGATCAAGACCGGATTTTCTTTGGGCAGCACCAGATCTTTTATACAGACAAAATAGGGATGGGTCATATCAAGGCTGTGGGCCTTAAGGATATATTCCTTCTCTTTCCATTTGAAATGGACACGAAAAATATTCATTCTTACACAATCCTTGGATCCGCTATCCGCAAAACATAAAAATCAACTGCCTGTCTGCCGCATCACTGCAGCCATCCCTTAATATGTGGCAGCCCAGGCGCAATTATTTTTTATACCATGCACCATCGGACTTCTGATACCAGTGCCCGGCCTTACCATTTTCAACAATCATCTTCGCCCGGCGCTGGCCGACCAGCTCAGCGGGAGCTCCCTGGTTTTTCCCGATTGCCTCATACACCGCTTTCCTGTCTCTGTTTTCCTCGGTAACAAGTTTCTCTTCCGGTCGCGCCGCGGTGCGGTATTCGAGAAAACCCATATTGTTTTCCCCCACCAAACCCTGATCTTTTAACGTATTAATTTCCGGAATTCGTGCCGCCATACGCTCTTTGACGGAAGCCGACTGTACCACCGGAGCAAGCAGAAAAACACAACTCAGTACCACCAGTAGAAACGAACAACGAAAAAGGTTCATAGTACACCTCGATGTTTGTATTGCGGCTTTACTCCGCCTGAACTTCATCCAAATCTCCAAAAAAATCGTCAAGAGCCCGGTCCACCTTCACATTGATATCAATGGTGATATGAATGGGTTTAATTTCAACGGGTTTGACGTCTACCTCATGCCTGGTGCACGCTGCAGCCCAAACGGTTATTCCCGTCAGGCAACAGCAGACCAGCACTTTTCTCAAGAGTATCATTTCACATATTCTCCATAAAGGATTGAATATTTCTACCGTAACGGAACAATTCCGTCAGCGGCAGACGAAAGTTAACATCCAGCCGTATGGGATGTTGAAGCCCACGCCCCCCACGCCCTGTTGGTCTTGTTACTATTTTACCGTCCTCGAAAGCGTAGGGCAAAGGTTCTGACGGTTTACCGTCAAGCTGCAGAGTCAGGAGAAGCTCACTCTGCTCGGTGTTGAAGGTCAATTTTGTCCAATTGTAGGAAAAATTCTCCAGCGCATCCATGGTATAATCGAGATATGGTGAGCCTTCCATGGTCGCCATGCCCTGGCGCAGCTGTTCAGTATTCCTGAAGCGAACTATACCACTATTACCGGGGGTGGAAAACAGAAAACCATTGTCAAACTCTATACCCTGCCGACTGATAATTACCGGAAGACGGCCGTTCAGAGAACCATCACCCTCGGCATCACCGACACCGAACTGGTCAAGAAGATCGGTATAACTGAGTCTGTCACAATACAGCGTTGTTTCAAGCTGCTCCATCTTCGGGAAAAGCTTGAATCCACCGGTTTCGACCTTGCCGCCGCACCAGTTGAGCCTTGCCTTTTCAATAAAAACCGTATCGATAGCGTCAAAACGCAAATTCACCCTGGCCTCGGACATCTTGATCTTACCGAGATCCATTGTACCAATGGTGATGAGCTGGCTTGGGCTGCTGCGCAGCAGGGGAAGTTCGTTAAAATCAAGTTTGCCGTTTATATCTGCAAAAATATTGTCGTTAACAATAAGTGTACCGTCGCTGAGCTCTACTTGCAAACGGCCGGAAGGATTGTTGCCGGAAACCTGATAATACCCCTGGGCCGCCACGGCTCCTGTAAAGGACAGCTGTTCCGGCAGGGTTATAAATGGAGGCATGTCGGCTGAATCAAGTGCTAGCTCCGCTAAATCACAGTCGAGACGGAAGGTGCGCTCCATGGCGGCGGAGAGGCTGCAGCTCAAGTCGAAATCCTCGTGGAGGGGGGAGGTCAACTGCGAGTTCAGCACAATCCCGTCGGAATTCAGTTGGATGGAGGCCTTCACGGCACCACTGTTTACACCTTGGTAATGTATCTCGTCTATGAACAGATTGCCCGGAACCGTCAGTCCAGGGGCAAGAAGGGGATAGTGCAGCGGCAGCATTATGGAAAGACCCTCCAGAACAATACCACGGCTTTTCTCTTCGATGCGCGGCACTGTACCGACCAGGGTACCGGTAAATGATTCCGGTAACACTTGCACCGATCCGTAGCCGGAAAAGCCCGCTTCCAATACAACATCATCCACCGACGTAAAAGGCTCTCCCTTGAGCTGGTAGTCGATTGTTGTCTCAGCACCGACCTCGGCCTGATACTCCAGCGTCACGGCAGCACCGGTACGCGCCGGCACAAGCCGAACCGCTCCTTCGATACTTGCAGCAGAGAGGTTGTAGCCACCGGTAAATTCCAGTAAGCCGGCTTCGGGCTGCAACAGTCCCAGTCCATCGAGGCGAAACTCTCCCTTTGCCGGTGTGCCCTGTATTTGCAATATTATGGGACTGCCGGCCTTGCTGTTTCCAAAAGTGACAGCAGCTTGTTGCAATGCCAAGGAATGCATTTCAAGTATGGCGGTGTAATGCGATACTCTGGTAAGGCTCTCCAGCTCCAGATTCACCTGCAAACCAGCACTGCCCTCTATTGCCATATCTTTCATAAAAGGCAGCAGCGCGGCCGTTTCAGCCAGATCAGCCATGGTGATATCAAACAGAGCCTTGTATCCCGCTGTCGTCGCTTCTGCGGTGAAGGTACCGGATATGGCCGGGTTAATGCGGCTCACCAGGTGTCCGTCGACAGCTTGGAGTAGTCTGCCCGTCTCTGCCTCATCCGAATAGGACAGATGCAGCTGCGCGTCGAAATCGCTGCTGTAGCTCCTGTCCTTCTCCTGATAGACTATCCTGCAGTTTTGCAAAACAATGGTTTTTAGCCCGATCGGCAAAGGTGGCAGGACGAACTCGCCGGACTGATTGGGGGATTTTTCCTTTGTCTGAAGACCACGGAGCTGCACTTTGCCGTCTTTTTTTTCAAGATGGACAGCAGCGGAATCTATAAGTAAAGAATCTATCCTGCCCTGCATCAAGCCCGCTGGGCTATAGGCCAGTTCAAAGCGGGGGATCTCTATACCGCTTTCTCCTTCATCTCCTATTAAAATCCTGCCGCTGAGCCGCCACGGTGAAATCCTCGACAAGCTCAACTCCTTCCGGACAAAGGGTATCTTCTCGGCAATCTCAGCAGCAATATATCGCTCTGCGCCCAGAGGCAGGAAGTAGAGGAAAAACCCACTTGCCAGCACAGCAACAACAACTATGCAGCATACTGCAAATAATTTCTTCTTCATGGCAGACCGGAACTCTCTTTTTCACTGGTGTTGACTCTTGCCGCAATACTGTCTGATTGTATCACACTTTTCCTGAAGAAAAACTTTTATAGACTTTTTAAACACGATTCTTGTGAAGTAAAAAGACAAACCTTGGTCAGTTCTCAGTGAAGACGGCCCATTGCACCGATCGACAGGTATAATATTCTTGCATAACGCCGCCAATGCAATATAGTTGCACCAGCAGTCTCTTGGATATATCAATTATCTGACAGGCTGCCGGCTGAATTTCTCAACACAATGGTTGCATACCGGAGCCCCATATTATGGCTGTGCCGATTATAGAAATCAACGACCTCTGTTTCTCCTACAGCGGCAAGGAAGTACTTCATGAAATCAACCTAACGGTGTATGAGAAGGACTTTGTCGCCGTCATCGGTCCCAACGGCGGCGGCAAGACGACACTGATCAAACTGATACTTGGTCTGTTAAAACCGACACGCGGAACAATCAGACTGGCCGGCAGACCCATCGGGGCAGGTAAGGCCCAAATAGGCTATGTTCCCCAGCAGATCGAACATAACCTCAGCTTTCCCGCCACGGCTCTCGATATTGTACTGATGGGAAAACATACCCCCAAAAGACGGTTTTTATTCAGAAGTTCCAAAGCCGACCGGCGTGATGCCGCCGCCGTTCTGGAACAGATGGGCATTGCCGAATTTGCCGAACGCAAAATTACCGATCTCTCCGGAGGACAACGCCAGCGGGTTCTTATTGCCCGTGCCCTGGTAACCAAACCTGATCTTCTGGTACTGGATGAACCCACGGCCAGCATAGATACCAAGGGTCAGAAAGATTTTTACAATCTCCTCCAGACACTTAATGGAGAACTGACGATTTTCATGGTGAGCCACGACCTGCTGACCATCTCTTCCTACGCCAAGTCCATAGCCTGCGTCAACAAAAGGCTGCATTATCATCAAAGCTTTGCAAATTCAAGTGACCTGCTCAATGCCTACTATTCCTGCTCGGTTGAAGAGGCCTGCCCGGTTAATGATTTCTCTTCCCGGATCGCTCGACAGCAGAGCACAAAAGGAGAACGCCATGCTTGAAGCGCTCCATTTTGAATTTATGCGTAATGCCCTCATGGCGGGGATACTGACCTCCATTATCTGTGGCGTCATCGGCAGCCTTATCGTGGTCAATCGTCTGGTTTTTCTCTCCGGCGGCGTAGCACACAGTGCCTACGGCGGCATCGGTTTGGCGTTTTACTTCGGCATCCCCTATATGCTCGGCGCAGTGGGTTTTGCCTTTCTCGCCGCCATGCTGATGGCGGCTGTATCCATGAAATCGAAACAGCGGGCCGACACCATTATCGGTGTGATCTGGGCGGTAGGCATGGCTTCCGGCGTGCTTCTCCTTGATATGACACCTGGCTATAACGTCGATCTGATGAGCTATCTCTTCGGCAGTATTCTCAGTGTCCCCTTTTCCGATCTTATCACCATGCTCATCATCGGCAGCAGTATTCTCCTGGTGGTGACCTACTATTTTCGTGATCTGCTGGTCATGTCCTACGATGAAGAATTCGCCCGGGTCCGCGGCGTTCCCGTCAGAGGACTCTACTATCTGCTTATCGGCATTGTCGCTATTACCGTGGTTATGGTTGTTCAGGTAGTTGGTCTCATACTGGTGATTGCTCTGCTGACCATTCCTCCTTATATTGCTGAAAAGTACACCAGGTCTCTCTTGCAGATGATGCTGCTGTCATGCGTCTTCGGCATGGTATTTACCATCGGCGGACTTTGGGCGTCCTATACCTTTGATATGACGTCCGGAGCAGTCATTATCTTTTTTGCAGGCATCGCCTTTTTTCTCTCCCTGGCTCTCGACAGACTACTGCTGTGGCGAAAGAAGAAACTGATGAGCCTGGCGCATCAAGAAGAAATCAACGCAGTGAGAAGTTGACCATGTGCGAACATTGTAATTACTATACTATCCTGAAATCTTCGGGACTGGAACCGACTAAAAACCGTGTTCGCGTCCTGGATATTATCGGCAACAGCTCCTATCCGCTCAGCGCCATGGATGTCCTCAGCGGTATAAAAAAAAATCATAACATCAACAAAGTAACTGTCTACCGCATTCTCGATCTCCTGGTAGAACACAACATCCTGGAACGGTTGAGCACGGGAGGCCGCGCGGCACATTTTGGTCTTGCCCCCAACGAAAACCATGTCCGCCACCCTCATTTTTACTGTACCCGCTGCGGTCGTATGGACTGCCTCAAGCCGGAAAGCATGACCATCAACATGACTTCACTGGAGCACTCTTTCAGCGGCGCCATTGATCGCGTCGAGATTCGTGTCGACGGTATCTGCAAAGACTGCCTGGAGCCGGCTGCCGGTTGAAGTGGCTGGGAAGCAATAGGGGCACCCATAAAATTAGTGCTAAATGATGCAATTGGGTGAGGTGGTGATGGGTGGGTGAGAGTCTTCTTTATCACATTTTTCTTATAGATAAAACTGATGATGAGTTTTTCACCAGTGCAATTGAATACTTCAATGGATCGACCTCCCTGATAAGCACAGACTTCGGACTTTCTTGATACACTCACACCACATCAATTGTGGTCTTCACTTTGGCCCGGGCCCGTAGTTTCGGATATCGATTAGTTTGCTGTCTTCGATCACCTTGTTCTCATAAGCCCTCTTTTCCTTTTCCCTCTCTTCCTGCTTTTTCACTACATGTGAAATAATCGGGCGACTGAAACCTTATTGCTGCTGCATTTCATGCCTTTCCCCTTTTGCCGTCAAAGGGATAAAGCAAGTATTCGGACAGCTTGACACCTATAACGGACCACGTTATAGTAATATCCATGATAAAAATATTCAAATCTACCGGTACTGAAGATATTTTTGATGGTAGAGCATCTCGAGAAGCCCGTAAATGCTGTCCTCAAGCTATTTGGCCGGTTGCTCGTCGAAAGTTGGATCAGATTAACCGGGTTCGAGAAATCAGCGAACTTAATGTACCTCCGGGCAATCGACTTGAGCGTTTGCAGGGCGAACGGCACAATCAATACAGTATCCGCATTAACCAACAATACAGAATTTGCTTTACATGGGAGGAAGGCCATGCCTACAATATCGAAATCACAGATTACCACTGATGGTGCACGACGGCTCCCTAGTAATCGTCCCCCAACGCATCCGGGGGAAATGCTTTTAGAGGAATTCGTTAAGCCACTTGGCCTCACCCAAACAAAGCTTGCTCGCCTTCTGGACGTTTCCTACCCTCGTCTGAACGAAATTATAAAAGGCAGACGCTCGGTCACTCCAGATACTGCATTGCGGCTGTCTCGTGTTTTGGGTATGTCTGCAGATTTCTGGCTAGGCTTGCAACAGGATTGGGATCTTTGGCATGCCATGAATAGCCCTGAAGCAAAACAGATTAATCGACTAAAACCATACTCAAGAGATCAGGCGATAAACGATCGCTTTGCAAGTCAGAGTTAACTTTTTGTAAAGAATATAATTATTATAGTATCTTGACATCTTCGGGACTGAAGCCCAACGACAACCATGTCCGCCACCCCCATTTTTACTGTACCGCTACGGTCGTATTGACTGTCTCGAGCCGGAAAGCATGACCCTCAACATGGCCTCACTTGAACGTTCCTTCAGCGGCGCTATTGATCGCGTCGAGATTCGTGTTGACGGTATCTGCGAAGACTGCCTGGAGCCTGTTGCCCGTTGAAATGGCAGAAAATTATCCGTGGCCTGGTAGTGAGCCATTGGCCTTTATTTTTAAAAATAATTTGCCACTCCGGGCAATAAAAAATTGACTTTTTTGCCCTGTCCGGTTATTTTTTTGATCATGGAGGCACAAAAATGAAGAACTTAGGACAAAATATAAAACGGCTAAGAAAAGAAAGAGGCTTGTCACAGGCCAAGTTGGCCGAAAAGGTCGAGTGCCACCTTTCTAATATTAATCGAATAGAGACCGGGAAGTACACGCCGGCGTTGGGAACGGTAGTCAAAATTGCAGCAACACTTGATGTGCCTATTGACTATTTGATAAACAGCACCGATGGCAATGCGGACGAAATAGGTATCGAGGATCAGGCTTTTTCCGATAAACTCAAATTACTCAACACATTGGAGGAGGAAGAGCGTTTTGTTGTTACCAAGGTGATAGATGCTATGTTGACAAAGAAAATGATGCTCAATCTCTTGAGTGAAGAGGCATAGACCAGCGAGGATGTCATGACGGCAGTCAGCTACAATCGGGTGATTTCCGAGATTAAAGAACTGAGTATGACCGATCAGTTACGGTTATTGGAAGAGATGATCGGCTTAATTCGCCGTAAAACGACAAGCGACCATTCGCGAAGCATTCTCGAGCTTCGTGGTAAGGGAAAGCAGATCTGGCAAGGGATTGACGTACAGAAATATATTGATGAGGAAAGATCGTCTTGGAATGGGTAACAAACTTAAAGGGAAAAACCATTGGTCTTGACACAGCCCCCTTGATTTATTTTATCGAAGAACATCCCACTTATCTTGAGACAATCTTAAATCTTTTTGAAGCAGTCGAAAGAGGCGAAGTCACGCCACAATATTCGAACACCGGACGCCATACAGATTGCAGCGGCAACGCATGCCGGAGCAACGACGCCCGATTGTCTACCATCCCATCACTGGAGATTCTGGTCCTTGATGATGTAATCAAGGCTGAAATAAAGTGAGACCCGTTAAGGACAGTCTTTCCCTGCGGCAGCGGTCCACCTGGAGGTGGGTTGTAGATGAAAGACAGCGTTCCTTATAGGTATCTTTCTTCGCATCTCTTTGTTTTTATAGAATCTCTCAAGAAAACCTATATAGCCAAGCAACCCGGAAAAAGGAAGAGACCATGAGCGAGCGAGGCAGAACCAAGTTCCAGATAGATTTGCGCAGGCATCTGCGGGAGCGTAATGTTGAGGCTGATCTTGTCCACCTTATCTGCGAGATTGCCGAAGCGTCCAAATACGTGATCAATTCCATCCGCACCGGTGATCTGGGTGTTGCCGGAACATCGAATCTCTACGGTGAGAAACAGCTGGCACTTGATGTGCTGGCCGACCGGATAATCACCAAAAGACTGCAGCATTCCGGGGTAGTGGGTAATGTGCTCTCCGAGGAGGCCGATGACATTATCTGCATGTCGCAAAACTGCAGCGGCCTGTATTCGGTAGCCTTCGATCCCCTGGACGGTTCATCGATAGTGGAGGCCAACCTGGCCGTGGGGACCATCGTCTCGATCTTTCCCGGTTGCAATCTGCTTCGCCCCGGACGTCAGCAGGTGGCAGCCATGTATATTCTTTACGGTCCGCGAACAACACTTATGTACAGTACCGGGGAAGGTGTCCATGAGTTCGGCATGAACCAGCTTATGGAATTCACCCTTTTGCGGGAAAACATTCAGATCAAGACAAAAGCAAATCTCTACTCTCCCGGAGGACTGCGCAATCTTTTTACACCGGCGATTGAAAAATATGTGCAACAGCTGGAACAGGGTGGCTGCAAATTACGATATAGCGGAGGATTTGTACCTGATATCAATCAAATACTAATTAAAGGAAGTGGTGTTTTTCTCTACCCGCACCTGCAGGGTCATCCCCAGGGCAAACTGCGTCTATCCTTCGAACTGAACCCCATGGCATTTCTCATTGAACAAGCCGGCGGTGCGGCATCGGACGGCCATCAGCCTATTCTCGATCGAGCCCCGGAAAGCAAGGATGATCGTGCGCCGATTTTTATCGGCTGCAAGGAAGATGTGGCCATGGCCGAGGAGGTTATCGCCCAGTTGAAGGAATGAACACAATTATCCGTAAACGCTTCGTATCAATCTATACCAAAGTATCGCAAAAAAAACCACGAAAGGCAGCTTGCAGAGAATACATTACGTTGAGGGTAGAGAAAACAGTACGCCGATACTCCAGGATGAAAGGGAAGGCGAAGGGTTTGTTGGTATTACGACGGCGCACATTAACCGTCGCATAGCGGGCCGGCAGCCCTGGCGGAAATGATTTAAACCATCCTTTTATTTTGACGAAACTCTCTGAGACTGCAAGGGTCAATAGAGACCTTGCCTTGCTGACGGATGGCCCTCAGCTCACCGAATTCCAGCAGTTGATAGATTATTTTTCTTCCAACTCCCAGATATTCGGCGGCCTGCGGTACACTTACGAGATCCGGCAGAGCTGTATCAGGTGATGTTTGTATCTGTATCATATGCTTATTCTTTGAAGAAAATAGTTTATTTCTTTTTCTGTGGGAAAAAGAAACTTCTCTGTTTTCAATAATAAGCATTTTTAAAGGTCAGACGGGGAATGATTTTTTCTAACCTCTCCCTATCGCCTAAAATATATCAAACAAAACCATCAGTTGGTCTTCTGCTCTATAGCTGCACCCGTCTGTCTGATCACATCGTTGATGCCCGCCTCCATCAGATCCGGCTTTGTAAGGATTTCCAGCTTTTTAGCTCCCCTGGCATCAACAAAGGTATTTTCGTAGCGCACATTGGACTTTTTAATGATCCTCATGCTGTCATCCAGCAGAATGAAATGATAGCTCAACAGACCGTATCCGGCAGCAAGAAAAGCAACGAGTAACACAATAGTTTTCATATATTTCTCCTTTAATAGAGAAGTTCAGATTTTTTTGGGCAGCAGAACGGTAAAAGTCGTGCCCTGCTCGAGTTTACTTTCCACCCGGATGGAACCGTGATGAGCATCAACAATGGATTTAACAATAGCAAGTCCCAGGCCTGTACCATGAATAGTTCTGGTGTTTTTGTCTTTGACACGGTAAAAGCGGGTGAATATCTCAGCCAGATCCTCTTCGGGAATACCGTAACCGGTGTCGCGTATTTGAAT
The DNA here is from genome assembly GCA_964446655.1 of uncultured Desulfopila sp. Lineage (GTDB taxonomy): Bacteria > Desulfobacterota > Desulfobulbia > Desulfobulbales > Desulfocapsaceae > Desulfopila_A. Next base: position 57,373 of record CAYUPL010000012.1, on the reverse strand, counting down.
AGAAACACAATCACCTTCCATGCCGGCACAAAGGGTAATGCTGCCACCCGACGGCGAATATTTAACGGCATTGGTTATCAGGTTGGTCAGGATCTCTTCAATGCCCTGCCTGTCTGCGAAAATAGCAGGCAGGTCTCCATCAACCTGCAGCGTAATGGAAATATCTTTCTGTTCGGCACCAGCCTTGTGGAAGACGACCTGCTCCTCCAGCATTTCCCGCAGAGAGAGATCTTCCATCTGCCGCCCCACTGTACCGGCTTCAATCCTGGCAAGATCCAGTAGCTCGGAAACGAGTTCCACCAGATTATTAACCTTGCCGGAAGCCCTTTCCAGTATTTCCCGCTGTTTGGCTGTGACTTCACCCGCCAGGCCATCGAGAATGATTTTTATTTGTGCCAGCAGGGAGTTCATAGGGCTTCTGATTTCATGCGAGACCATGGAAACAAAGTCCGACTTCATTCGGTCCATTTCCTTAACAGCGGTAATATCGTGCAATACCGTAGTCGTTCCCAGAATCCGGCCTGTTCTGCTGCGAAAAGGAGAACAGTTTAAACTGACAATTCTCTCCTTGTCCTCCCCACCACCTTGCAGCGTAATCTCGCAACTGGACTGGCCGATGGTGTCATCGGGCATCGCTAAAGCCTCATCAATTATCTTTATTATGGCCGTATCGGCGACCACTTCGGCAACAGCCTTCCCCCGGGCATGAGCCTCGCCATAACCCACCATAGTGAGAAAAGCCGGGTTAGCCAGCACTATATTCTTATCGGCATCGGTTGTCATGACCCCGTCGAGCAACCCATTTACCATGACCCGCAAACGCGATTTAGAATCACTTATATCCTGTAGAGCTCGGGTATATTTGATTGATTTGGCAACCACCGCCCGCAGCTGATCTGGGGTGAAAGGCTTTGGTATAAAATCAAAAGCCCCTTTTTTCATGGCCTCTATGGAATGTTCGACCGTAGCGTATCCGGTTATGACAATGACGGCCGTATCCGGATGCCGCTCAGTAAGGCTCGGCAAAATATCAAGCCCTGATATTACCGGCATCATCAGATCCAGCAGAATGACGTCAAAATGACTCTCCTCTATCATCTTCAACCCCAGCTCTGCATTATCGGCGGTTTCCACTTTGTAGCCGTCACTCTCCAAAACCATGGTACAGGCATCACGAATGCGATCTTCGTCGTCAATCACCAGAATTCGTGCCGTTATTGTATCCATTGCAGCCATTTCGTATATATCCTCTTATCCGATAGAATCAAAAAGTAAGCCGTCGGAATCAGCCATTGCCGGCAGTTGCATCGCAATGGTTGTTCCTGCGCTACTGGTGTCTTTAACATAAATTTTGCCATTGTTTTCCTGCAATATACCATAGGCCATGCTCAAACCGAGACCAGTGCCTTTACCAAGTGCCTTGGTGGTAAAAAAGGGATCGAAGATCTTACTGAGGTGCTCTTCGTCAATGCCGCTCCCCGTGTCAGCAACCTCCAGATACGCCTTGCCGCTGCGGGGGTCGCCGATTGTTCTAAGCGTCAGTATCCCTTTGCCGGCCATGGCATCAATGGCATTGATTATTAAATTGATAACCACCTGACAGAGTTGATGTCGGTCGGCATCAATAAATACTTGATGATCTGTAAGGTCTTTGACAACCTTGATATGCAAAAAAAGCTTCTGATCACGAATCAGGCTGAGGCTTTCATTAACCAGTGCATTGAGCAGGAATATCTCTTTTTTCGGGTTTGTCTGACGGCTATACGCCAGCAGGTTTTTCACTATATCCCGGCACCGTTCCGCATCCTCAAGGATATATGTCAGGTTTTTCCGCAACGAATCAGTCCTTTCCATTTTTTCCTGCATCATGTTGCCGTACAGCAGAATGGAAGTGAGCGGATTATTGATTTCATGGGCAACCCCGGCAGCCAGCCGGCCCAGTGAGGCCATTTTTTCCGTCTGCATTACCTGGGTCTGCGCTTCTTTCAACTTCTTTTCGACCGCCAGCCTCTCCCGCAGATCGTTGAATATTGCCGCGGTGGCGGATTCTTTATCATCCTCGTAAATAATGGCGGCCGTCATTTCCACCGGAATTTCTTCGCCATTGCGGTTACGGACATTAATCTTTGTTACCGGCAGTTTCCCCTTTCCGCCGATATTGGGGTCGCGCAGTTTTTGCATAATTTCCCGCGCCACACCCTCGGGATAAAAATCTTCTATATTGACTTCATTGGCCTCCTGGGCGGTATATTGAAAAAGCTCTTCAGCCGCGGCGTTCATCAAAATAATATTACCACGCCGGTCCGCCGCCATGATTCCCGAGACCGAACTCTGCACCACATTATCGATAAGCTCACGCATACCGATATACATCTTTTCCAACGTTTTCACTCGGGTAATGTCTCGTATACTTTCAATGACATAAAGAACTTCTCCATCATCCCCCAGTATAGGTGAAAAGACCCGGTCTTCCCATTTTTTCTCCCCATCACTGCCGATGACTTCAAGGACAATCGATTGACCTCTTTTCTGTTCGACAGCCTTAGTCAGCGGACAATCCTTCTTGTCGGCACAGGGAATATCCTGGTCAGGAAAACACCTGCGGTTGACGTCAAGGCATTTTCTGCCGACAATGTCATCCGCGGTCTGATAAATATATTCAACAAACCGCTGGTTAACCGCAATAATAGTGCCGTCGGGACGAAGAACTCTGGTGGGGTAGGAAAGTGAGTCAAAAACCCGTAGACGCCAGTCCTGTTCTGCTTTTTTGGGAGTCATAGATGATGATTGGTGGGCTGAAGTCAGCGCCTCGAATTTTCAGGTAGTACCACTTCAGGGGACAATGCAAATATTCTTGAGGCACTCGGCAACGGCAACCGCCTGACCACAATGGACAACCAGATGAACTGATGTACCGGTGCAGCCCGAGGCAAGCAGCGGATACCCCTTTCCCTGCAAGGTGGAAAAAACACGATCGGCAATACCATAACGATCCTGAAAATGGGGGCCGTAAAACGATATCATCTCAACATTGCTGACACTATCTGGTGGTGAAAGGTGTTCAATTCTGCTCAGCCGGCCCAACTCCTGCGCCATGATTTCGTCGGCATTTTTCTCAACCACAAAACCACAGGTAATCTCTTCTTGGGCCCCAATACGGTAATGTAACAGACGAAATCTGCTCCGTGTCCGGCAAAACTCCTCCCATCCCCTGCTTTGAAAAAGGTT
>CAYUPL010000012.1:0-54045 GCA_964446655.1 uncultured Desulfopila sp. | reverse complement strand
ATATTCCCGTTTGCCAGAGCCTGGGAAACCCTGGCAAACAGGCCCATATCATAGCCGTGGGGAAAAATGGCTATCGTCCCGACTGCAGGCTGAAACCTAAGCCAATCGGCTTCTGTCTTCCAACGACCGCCAATTTCAAGGCGGCTGAAATCATCGGCGCTAAGACAGAGGGTTGTCTGCAGTACCGAACCATTCAGGCCCTGATGCAAATGCGGAATGCTGATTTGAGCCGCAGTGATATCCCGCAGTAACGAGGTGAGCTTTTCCCCCTGTTCGTCAGACTCCAGAAAGTCGATCTGGACCAGCTCACCGCTCAGCTTGATACCGCCTATCCCGACTGTATCAACCATACCGCCTCTTGAGGATGAAGAATATCGTGAGAGAGTCCCGGCACCGACCGGTACTCCCTCACAACTGTTTACAAGCTATCCTTGACGATCTCCATGAGTTTGTCGAGGTCGATAGGCTTCGGGATAAAATCGTCTGCCAGGGTGGTCTTGCCGCCCATATGGGTATAATTTGTTGAGCTGATGGCATCCGATACGGCTGTCAGCAGAATAATTACGATATCTTTATACTCATCGGAATTTTTCAGTTCATTGCAGAGAGCATAGCCGTCTTTTCTGGGCATCATCACATCAAGGATGATTAAGGCAGGTTTCTCTTCCTTGATTTTCTCAAAGGCCTCCACGCCATCATACGCCTTTGCAACCTGAAATTGTTCGCTCTCCAGTTTCATGGAAATCATTTCAACCAGATCGGTATCGTCATCCACCACAAGAATGAGTTGCTTATCGCTCATTATCCTATTCCTCCTTTGACAGTCTCGGTTCTTCCACCGTTTCTACACCTGTGGCCTAGGGAAAAGGCCGGCTCTTTTGACTATTTCTTCAACCTTCTCTTCCCATTCTATTGCCATAATATGAAATCCTGCAACTCCTTCAACCTTTTTCAGCCGTTCCATAATTTCAAGACAGATATCGACCCCCTCCTCAGGCTGCTTTTCCTTGGGAACGGAGGCCATGCGGTCAACAATTTCCTGTGGAACATCCATGCCGGGAACCTTGTTTTTCATATATCTTGCGGCGCCGACCGACTTGATCGGAGTAACTCCGGCCAGGATATAACATTTTTCATGCAGACCACGAGCTCGTACCCCTTCCATCCATTTCTCAAACTTGTCTACATTGAATATACACTGTGTCTGAATAAAGTCAGCCCCCGCGTTAATTTTTTTGGCAAGTCGCATTACCCGTAACTCAAACGGATCGGCAAAGGGGTTGGCGGCGGCCCCGATAAACATTTTCGGTGGCGGCCCTTTCAAATCGGCTCCTCCCTGAAATTTACCCTCATCCCGCATATTCTTCACCATCTGAATAAGCTGGATGGAATCGATATCATGCACGTTGGCCGCCATGGGGTGATCACCGAACTTGGTATGATCGCCCGACAGACAAAGCATGGTGTCGATACCCAGGGAATACGCCCCTATGATATCGGCCTGCATGGCAAGCCGGTTGCGGTCACGAGTCACCATCTGCAGGAGAGGGTGCAGCCCCTGTTGTTTGGTAATGACGGATGCGGCAAAGCTGGACATTCTCACCATAGCCGTTTGATTATCGGTGATATTGACCGCATCGACGATCTCTTTGAGATAACTCCCTTTTTTGACAACCTCTTCCGGCAGTGCTCCACGCGGAGGACCACACTCCGATGTTACGGCAAGATGACCAGCGGCTAAAATTTTTTCTAAATTGCTCTCTGTTTTCATTCTGCTAAATCCTCTCTAATTATCTTTCGCGGTCCACTGCCCCCACCGGATCTCCAATCCTTTGCAGGCGTAATTTCAACAAAGCTCTCTTCACGGCCAAGTGCTTTGAGGCGGTCCCAGATCAACTGCCAGGCACAGTCCACATCGTCACCGATCTCGCAACGACCACCGGCGGAACCGCCACAGGGACCGTTCATCAGCTGTTTGGCGCATCGGGCAATGGGACAGATACCACCGGTCTGGCCAAGCATGCAGTCACCGCAGCCCTGGCATCTTTCCGCCCATACTCCCTGACGTTCCGATGCTCCCATGAACTTGGTGTTGACTGCCGGAAAAACCGGTTTGTCCTTGAATCTGCCGGCGAGCTGCTGCACACCGCAGCCACAGGCCATGGACATAACCGCTTCAACTCCGTCAATCATGGGTACAAGCTCCTCGACGTATTCAGGGTCACACTGTCTTTCCAGGGTGTGCTGTCTGATATCGATGGAACTGCCGCTTTTCAACAAGGCCATTTGCAGACCGGAAGCCAGAAGTCCCACTTCTTTTCGTCCCCCGGCGGCGCATACCGTAACACATTCGTTGCAGCCAAGCAGAAGAATACGCTTGTAGGGCTTGACGTACTCAATAAGTTCTTCTAAAGGTTTTCGTTCAGCAGTGATCATTGTGGTTCACTCTCCTTCTGGAATTTTCCATCAACAGGCCACTTTGTCGGACTGACCGGCAAGGGCTGATTTAATCGGGCTTGGACCGAGCTTACGGATTTTTTCCGTTATCTCAGTGGCAACCTGGGCAAAACGGTATCCCATGCCGGCCGACATATACACCATCTCCAGCCGTTCACTTTCAATACCGATCTCCTCCAGATACTTTTGCACATAGGTCACTCGCCTGGCGGCTCTGTTGTTGCCGTTTTTAAAATGACAGTCGCCCTCGAGGCAACCGGCGACATAGACGCCATCGGCTCCTCTTTCAAAAGCCTTGACGATATGCAGAGCATCCACCTTGCCGGAGCAGGGTATGCGTATAATTTTCACGTTGGCGGGGTAAGGCAGCCTCTGGCTGCCGGCCATGTCCGCCGCCGTATATGCACAGTAGTGGCAGCAGAACGCCACGATTACCGGTTCAAAATTTTCCATTACGCCTTGGCCTCCAACCTGTCAAACAAATCTTCGATTTTTGCAAGAATTCGATCATCTTCAAACTGCATCAGCTGAATCGCCTTAGCAGGACATTCAGAAGCACAGAGTCCGCATCCATGGCACTGGGCCGGGTCAATCTCGGAATATCCCTCTGCGTTAATAAAGGGGACGTCAAAGGGACAGGCCCGGACGCAGATGAGACAGGCGGCGCATTTGTCACCATCCACCCTGGCGGAAGCGGCACCAAGATTAATCGAATCCCGGGCCAGCAATGTCTGCGCCCGTGAGGCCGCAGCACGTGCCTGCACCAGACTCTCGCGGATGGATTTAGGAGAATGTGCCGTACCGGCGACATAAAAGCCCGGCATGGCCATATCCACCGGACGCAGCTTGATATGATCTTCGAGAAAATAGCCGTCATGAGTGCGCTGCAACTTGAAGACCATGGCAAGTTCCTCGGTGGAATCCTTGTCGGCCACAAGTCCGGTACTGAGGCAGAGATAATCAGCCGCCACCGTCAGATCCATTCCCAGAATGGGATCGGTAAAGCGGACATTGATCGTATCACCTGCCGCCTCGACCAGCGGAGGATTGTCCGTGGTATAGCGCACGAAAATAATACCTTTTTCCCGCGCCTTCTGATAATACTCCTCCTGAAAACCATAGGTGCGTAGATCGCGATAGAGCACAAAAACCCGCACATCCGGATTGACTTCTAGAAGGCGCAGACCGTTTTTAATGGCGCTCTGACAACAGATCCGGGAGCAGTTGGGATTGTCTTCGTCACGGGAGCCGACGCATTGCACCATCACCACATTCTCCCAAGACTGAGCCTTCTGTCGGTCCTCTTCCAGGATGGCCTGCAAATCAATCTGGGTACCGACGCTGTCATTTTCTCCCAGGAGATACTTGGCGGGCCGATTCGGCAATGCCCCCGTCGCCATAATGGTGACACCATGTTCGATGCGGCGATAAAACATCTGCTTGCCCACCTGCATTCCGGTAGTGAACAAACCGGGCATGCCGTTGTGATCTACAATGAGCGCACCGGTAATCACTTCTATCTTCTCATGCGCTTTAGTACGACAAAGCAGATCTTCAACCAGAGCCGTGACGTCATCGCCTTCCAGTGTTTTATGCAGCGATTTGGCGACACCTCCCAGAGATGCCGTTTTTTCCGCCAGATACACTTTAAAACCCTGATCAGCAAGTTCAAGCGCCGAGGTCATACCGGTTACTCCACCACCCACCACCAGAACATCTTTATTCATCGGCAGGCTGTGTTCGTAAAGCGGCTTGGAGGCTATCACCGCACCAACGGCCATGTGGATAAGTTCCTTCGACTTTTCTGTTGCCGCTTGCGGGTTGCCACCATGTACCCAGGTGGACTGATCCCGGATATTGGCCATCTCCAGCAGGTATTTATTTAAACCGGCCTGACGGATAAGATCCTGAAACTTGGCTTCATGGGTCCTGGGCGAACATGCCGCCACCACAACACGATTGAGGCCCTCCTCAACAATGGCGGCCTTGATCTGTTCCATGGATTCACGGCTGCAGCCATGACCCTTGGCGGCGGCAACCGCCACTCCAGGCAGCTGCTCGGCGAAACGTACAAGTTCCTCGACATCCGCCACGGCACCGATGTTTACACCGCAATCACAGATGAAGACACCAACTCTGGCCTCTTCTCCGCTGATATCTCTTTCCGGCGGCAACATTTCAAACTCGTCTTCCGTTAGGGGAGTCGATACAATATCCTTGGCCGCCATACAGGCGGCGGCACTGGCCTGCACCATGGTCTCGGGAATATCCTTGGGCTCCTGTAAGGTGCCGCAGACATAAACACCCGGACGTGAAGTAACCACGGCATTGAAACCGGGAGTCGTCGGAAAATTACTGCTGTTGGTTTCCAGGCCCAGTTTCTGCAGAAGCTCCCGGCTCTCTTCACTGACTTTAAAGCCGGTGGCAAGAACCACCATATCAAACTCTTCCGTTATCTGGCTGGAGTTACCCTCCAGAGTATAGGAGAGTTTCAGGTCTTTTTCCCCCTCTTCCTGCAAAATGGAGTGAGGCCGACTATGAATAAAGCGAACCCCAAACTCATCCCTGGCCCGCTGATAATACAGCTCATAATCCTTACCGAAGGTCCGCATATCCATATAAAAGATGGTTGTTTCAATGTTCTCCCCGAAGCGCTCCTTAGTAACGATGGCCTCCTTCAGAGCAAACATGCAACAGGCACTGGAACAATGCGACCCTGCTCCTTTTTGAATTCCGCGTGAACCGATGCACTGGATCCAGGCTATTTTTTTGGGCTGTTGCCTGTTGGACGGCCGAATAAGCTGTCCCTGGGTTGGTCCCGACGCCGAAAGGATTCGTTCATACTCCAGACTCGTTACCACATCGGGCTGTGTCGCATAGGCAAGATAATCGAGATGACTCGGGTCGAAAAGATCCGCCCCCATGGCCAGAACAACGGAACCGCAGCGAACTTCACGGTTTCTGCCGATATCATCGAGTTGAATAGCTCCTGCCGGGCACACGTTGACAAGTGCTTCAACATCATCACACTTTGCCAGATCGATGGAATAGGCCTGCGGAATCGCCTGAGGATAGCGCATACAGGTTGGAGCGCGATGATCCAGTCCCGGGGTAAAACGAACCCACTGGGGAAACTGTTTATAGCATTCTCCGCATGCCGTACATTTGTCGAGGTTAATATAGCGCGGCTCGGTGCGCAGGGTTGCTTTGAAGTTCCCCTTCTCCCCTGTTATACCGGTCACTGTTGTCATTGCCTCAAGCTCAATGTGCTTCTGCCTGCCACCTTCCGACAAATTCGGTGACAACGTACACAAGTCGCAGTTATTGGTGGGAAAGGTCCGATCCAACTGGGTCATCAATCCGCCAATATTATAGGACTTGTCAACCAGAATCACATCCTTTTCAGCTTCGGCAAGATCGAGGGCGGTACGAATACCGCCAAGACCGCCGCCTATAACAAGCACTTTATTACTGGTTGGAAGTTCTTTTGTATTCTGCATTTCTACCTTCTCATTCACTGATTAAATGGGCGCACTTCATCCCGTATAGTCGTTTTTCCGGAAAAACAATCAGACTCCCGCAACATCGAGTATCTCGGGAAGCTTATGCTCCCAGCCCAGGGTCTGGACCTTAACACCACCCACCATGCGCTTCATTGCCGCGATTGTCTCCCCCGCTATTTTGATACCCTCGAGCTCCCGATCCGGGGCCTTCCTGATCCGGCGGATCAAATCATCGGAGATGTCGGCACCCGGCTCACTGTTGGCAATATATTGCGCTATCGCCAGCGACTTAATCAGAAAAACCGTGGGAATAATCGGTACAGCCAGCACTTTGGCTTTTTCCAGAAATGATGAAAAATCATCCAGATTGAAAACGGGCGGAGTGATAACAAAAGATGCACCGGCCTCCACCTTCTTGCCAGCAAGCTCAATCTCTTTATCCAGCTCTTTCGGATTTTCATAGGGAGCAATGCTACAACCACAGGTGAAGCTGGGGATACCGTCCAGCTCAAAACCCTCCATATCTTTCCCCGCGGCAAGCATCTTGATGGCGCCGAGAAGCTCTACCTCGTCAATGTCGGTGACGGTCTGAGCCTCGCGGTGATCACTCTGGCTCATATCTTCGCTGTGAACCACAACGATGTTGTTGATGCCCAGGACATGAGCGGCCATGGCATCGCCCTGCAGCGCAAGCCGGTTCCGGTCCCTGCAATACATGTGAATGATGGTTTCAATACCTTCCTGGCGCATCAGCACACCACCGGCCAGGGCACTCATCCTGACAATACCGTTGTCCATATCAGGAACAACGATGGCATCGACCCTTCCTTTTATACGTCGAGCGTCGTTAACCAGTCTGGCAATATTAACTCCTTTGGGAGTATGCATTTCGGCCAGCACTACAAAATCATTGGATGACAATTTTTTTTGAAAACTCATGACGAATATTTCCTCCAAGTCAGAGATGTCGGTTAGCAGTTTCCCGTGCTTTAAAAAAGAGCGGTTTCAGGATGAAAGACATCGACATCCTTGAGATCATCACCAAGATACGTCCGTTCATTGGGTCCTAATACACCCAGGGACAGACAGATAAGGGTCCAGAGATGCACGGTATTGTAGGTCCCGCCAAAATGATGGCCGATGTCATGGACCTGAGCGTGGCAATTATGACACCCGGTGATACAATAATCGGCGCCCGTGGCTAGTATCTGGTCAAACTTGAACTTACCGTAGGCACGGCGCTCTTCAGTATAACCCGACTGGAGAAAGCCGCCGCCGCCGCCGCAACAGTAGTTGTTGGACTTATTGGGGGTCATTTCTATCACGTTTTCCTCGCCGACCACCATCTTGACGACATAACGCAGATCTTCGGCCACGGCATCGCCATAGCCCTTGCGGATGATCTGGCAGGGATCCTGGATAGTGAACTTTATCTTACGCTCCCTGTTCCATTCGGAAGTCACCTTCAAGCGACCCTCACGGATCCATTTAGCGTAATACTGGTAAATTGATGCGACTTCAAAGTTGTGCTCGATACCAAATTTTTTCAGTCCGGCCCGGACTGCGAATGTGATGTGGCCTCATTCCGTATTGAGAAAGACCTTACAGCCGAGGTAATCGGCCTGGTTGGCCGAAACCCGGGTGACATGCTCCCAGCAGTCATTATCCGCCAAAAAGAGGCAGTAATTCTCCGCAGCCCAGCCCTTGCTGCCGTAGGTCCAGTCTACTCCGGCCAGATGAAGAATTTTCCACAGGGGTACAAGTTCATCCGGTTCGGTTACCGGTTCTCTGGAATTCTGGTTGAGAAAAAAATGGGCGCCGGGTTTGTCGATAGGGGCGACCATATCCTTAAATTCCGGCTGCGCTTCCTGGTATTCCGCCAGGACATCTTCTACAACAAAGATAAAATCATCAGGTGCCGTTCCCATGGCGCTGGTGGAATCATTGCGGAGTGCCATATCACAGGACTCACGGATACCCTTGGGGCGCTCGTCGCGGGGCCAGGTCGCCCTGGCATTAAAGACCAGCTGCGGAATGTCTATTTTCATGGGACAGACATAAATACAGCGCTGGCACATGGTACACATCCAGACCCAGGGAGACCCGGTTGCCTCCTCATCCAATCCCATGGCGCACATACGCAGGAATTTTCGTGGATCCATATCCTCAAGTCCGGATGCCGGACACCCGGAAGAACAGGCGCCACATGTAAGACACAGGTTCAGATTACCGCCTTCGGGCAAAATCTCCTTGACCTTGTCCATGAAGGAACCCTTTTTTTTCCCTTTGATTGTAATACTGCTCTCTGCCATTGATTTCGTCCTTTTTATCCTGTACACGTTTTGGTCTCTGGTTCAGCTGTCTCCGTGAGACAACGCCTTTAACAGCCGGGTGCTTACCACCGTTTACGAATTCGTAGTCGATGGAGATCCTCTTCATCAGCAGCATCGTCGTCAACGATTTCGTATGCCGCACTGGGCAGAACTTTAAAAAGATCCTGCTGGATTTCGGGATCAGCCCCTCGTATCTCCAAAATTTCAAAAGGGCTCATTTTTCCAAATACCTGTGTCACCTTTAACAGAGATATAGAGGAAAGTGAATCCCTGAAATCAATTATTTTTCCGATATTTTCCATCGATTACCATGCTCCCGAAAAAGTGTTCAACTGCTGTGTTGAGCAACAACTGCGCCAAGCCGAAATCAGAAATATTTAAACTCTTCATAAGAATTAATTTTCACTTAATATCAAGTCACTTAAACACCCACTCCAGCGTCAAATACCACAATGTGGTAAAGGAAAAATTATTGCAGTTGGCAACAAAATGTTAAACTGTTAAATGTGTTCTACTTTACAGATGTTAAGCCTTAACAGGAGTGATTAATGATCGGACGGGAGCTTGACGGATACTGGAAAACCGTGGTGGATACCATTCGTGACGGCATCATGATTGTCAACACGCAAGGCGCCATTGTCTCCGTCAACAAAGCCTTCGAGGAGATAACCGGGTACAGCAGGGATGAAATCATCGGCAAATCCTGCCGCATTCTGCAGTGCGACATCTGCGATGAAGCCCGTCGGAACGGTTCCGAGGGCTGGTGCGCTCTTTTTCGTCACGGCGAAGTTGAGCAGCGCCAATGCACCATCCGTAAAAAAGACGGTACCGTTTTTCAAGCCTTGAAAAACGGGGCCATCCTCAGAGCAGCCGATAATACCGTCCTGGGCGCGGTGGGAACCATTGCCGACATCTCCGACCTCGCCGAAAAAGACAACCAGATTGAAGCCTATCGCCGGCATCTTCGCTCGGGAGATCATTTTCAGGGCATCGTCGGTGTTTCGGCCCGGATGCATCAGGTTTTTGATATGATCAGAAACGCGGCCGGCTCCCATGCCCCGGTAATAATCTATGGTGAAAGCGGTACCGGCAAAGAACTGGTCAGTCGGGCGATCCATGACATCGGGCTGCGCCGGGACAAACCCTTTGTCAAAGTCAACTGTGCCGCCCTGACGGAATCATTGCTCGAAAGTGAGCTGTTCGGCCATGTCCGCGGCGCCTATACCGGCGCCTATAAAGACCGGATCGGTCGCTTTGAAAAGGCCAATGAGGGAGACATTTTCCTTGATGAAATAGGCGATCTGCCCATTTCTACCCAGACCAAATTGTTGCGTGTACTGGAGGAGAAGGTGATTGAGCGGGTTGGCAGCAGCAGTCCCATTCGCACCGACGTCCGCATCATTTCCGCAACAAACCAGGATCTGATGCAGCTGGTGGAGCAGGGCGACTACCGCAAGGATTTTTATTTCAGGATCAACGTCATTCCTATCTTTCTGCCCCCTCTGCGCCACCGGGTGGAAGATATTCCCCTGCTGGCCGAATCGTTTCTTACCAAGATGATTCTGAAGGACGACAAACATATCAAGGGCATCAGCAAAGATACGGTGGAGGTTCTGATGAACCACTCCTGGCCGGGTAATGTCCGAGAGCTGAAAGGCGCCTTCGAATATGCCATGGTAACCTGTCATGAAGCGGTTATTCAGCCCCACCACCTGCCTGAGACTATTTACAAACCGCGACGTCCTGCGACACAGACATCTCAGCCCCCACGAAAAAGCTCCTTCAATATGCAGGAGATCGAAAAGCGCGAATTGCTCGAGGTATTGAAAAAAACAGGGGGTAATCAGTCCAAGGCAGCCGACCTGCTCGGTGTTTCCCGGGTAACCGTGTGGAACAGAATGAAACGGCACGGCATCGATGCAAAACGTCTTATCGAGGTTCGGGACACCATCTCGTCCAACGAAAACTGATATAAAAGAGAAATGTTTGCACTCTCTTCTTCCTTGTCTTTCCGGCAGGCAGGCGCCTCTGGGGCCGTATCAAGCTCTTTTCTCATGATGCCAGTGCATGGGGTTCCGTCTCACATAGAAGTTCCGTGATCTTATTATAGACATCACGCAGGTACACCGTGCCGACCACTATTCCATCCATGGCGACAACAGGCAATCTGCGAAGCTGTTCTACCAGCAGGACATCCGCACACCGCATTATTGAGTCATCACTGCGAATTACTCTGACATCTTCCGTCATTATCGAGGAAACATGCACCTGCCTGATCTTCTCGATACGACTGTGCCGCAGATTATCCAGGGTATTTTGGTTTAACTCATCATCGAGAAACATTTCCGCCGGCATTATTGCCCGCAGAATATCTGTTGTCGATACGATACCGGCTATTTTCATCAATCCGTCAAGCACCACAATAGCGTTCACCGACAGACCATGCCCCCGTTTGGCCCGGTTCATAACCCGTATCGCCTCATGCAGCGTCATCTCCGGGGTCAGCCAGTCCGTCAAAGGTTCCATTATATCTCTAACTTTCATACGTCCTCCCCATGTCGTCATGTTATTGATGATGGACTCGTAAAAAGCTCGATCTACGTCGTTATAGATCTGAAACGGCGATTCGCCGTACCACATGTACTGCCAAATCGCCGTTTCAGATACTACGCCTAGTATATCAAGCTTTCTCGAAGTCTGCGCTTATCGCTGAGCCCATCCCGGTACCTTTAATGACTTTTTACGAGATTGTTATTGATAAGAGTTTCGTCCTCTGTTTTTGATGATATCACAGCCAAGTCATAATTAAAATATTCTGAACGATACCATCATATATTTTTATGCTTTGTCCGGCTGCCCCCGTTGACAAATATCCATAACCGTCGTTATGTTATCATAACAACGAACCCACTCCTTCTATCCATTCAGCGGCGATATCCATGAAACATGACCATTTCCACCATCTTGTCTATGGTTTTTTGAACGATTATCTCACCGGTGAAGAGCTGACCGACACCGACGACGAACGGATTCGCCAGGAGATCAGCAGATACATGGTCGAACAGAAAAACTACCATAAAGACCAACTCCTTCCCCGTCTGTATATCGAGACTCTTTTTACCACTCATTTTGTCCGCTCCACCATAGACCTCACCGTGACGGCTAAAGATCGTCCTTTTTTAATTATACGGTACGGTCCGGGCTCACTGGTCAGTCGGGAACGATCCGCCATAGCTGCCGCCAGAGTGCTGCTTCCCGACTATCGGATTCCACTGGCTGTTGTCACAAATGGCCGTGACGCCGAAATAATTGATACTGCTACTGGCAAGATTATCGGGAATGGGTTAGAATCGATCCCTGATCGTGTTGCAGCAGAAGAACTGATTACCACTCTCACCTTTCTTCCCAGACAGAACGACCTCGACCTGGAGCGCGAAAAGCGCATATTAAACGCCTTCGATGTGGAGCGGTGTTGCCTGTAACACGAATCATCCGTCTCGTCGCATACTCATCAATCAACCCTTAGTGAGGAAAGAATATGGTCAATCAGAAAGGATGGAGCAAGAACAGCTGGCGTGATTTTCAGGCAATGCAGCAACCAAACTGGCCCAGTGACAAAGAGTTGACTAAAGTGCTGGAAAATCTTTCGATTCTGCCACCCCTTGTTTTTGCCGGAGAAATACGATCGTTAAAAAGCTTGCTGGCCAAGGCTTCCAAAGGCGAAGCTTTTTTACTGCAGGGAGGTGACTGCTCCGAAAACTTTTCTCAGGTTACGGCTCCGAAAATACGAGAAACGCTTAAGGTATTGCTGCAGATGGCCATTGTTCTCACCTACGCGGGTGGTAAACCGGTCATCAAGGTCGGCAGGATTGCGGGTCAGTTTGCCAAGCCACGTTCTTCCGACATCGAAACAATTGGCGGTGTCACCCACCCTTCTTACCGCGGCGATATGGTCAACAGGGCGGAGTTCGACGAAAAAGCAAGACTGCCTAATCCCAAGTTGATGCTGCAGGGCTATAATATGGCCGCCTCAACCCTGAATCTTCTACGTGCCTTTACCCGAGGCGGCTATGCCGCGCTTGACCGCGTCCAGGCCTGGAACCAGGAATTTGTCGTGCAATCCCCCATGGGCAGGTCATACAATCGCCTGGCCAAACAGATAGATCAAGCCATAAATTTTATGAATACCATCGGTATTCCTACAGACATTCCTCAAGTCAATCAGACCGAGCTCTTCACCTCACACGAGGCGCTGCTGCTTGGTTACGAGGAGTCACTGACCCGGGTTGATTCCACCACCGGTGACTGGTATGACTGTTCCGCGCATATGCTCTGGATCGGCGAGCGAACCAGACAGGTCGACGGAGCTCATGTCGAGTTTCTTCGCGGTGTCCTCAATCCTCTCGGAGTTAAAGTCGGTCCAACGTATGACATGGACGATATTAAACGGCTCATCGATGCGCTTAACCCTGAGAATGAACCGGGCCGGTTGACCCTTATCACCAGGCTTGGCATGAAAAATGTCGAGAAGGTCCTGCCGCCGCTGTTGCGTGAAGCCAAGAAGGAAGGCTACAATATCGTGTGGAGCTGCGATCCCATGCATGCCAACACATATACCGCCGAATCCGGCCACAAGACCCGGAATTTTAATGACATCCTCGCTGAAATAACCTGTTTTTTCGAGGCACATTGGTCCGAAGGCACTATTCCCGGAGGTGTCCATTTTGAAATGACCGGCGAAAACGTCACCGAATGCACCGGTGGCGCCCGTAATATCATTGACACTGAATTACAGAACAACTATCTCACCTCCTGCGATCCACGCCTGAATGCCGAACAAAGCCTGGAGGTTGCCTTTCAAATCGCAGACATGATACGAAGTTGATTTCTCTGCAGAGGCGCAGCGGCAATCAGGGGATTGCCGCTGCGCCTCTTTTTCCTCTCACTCCGCATCTTCCTTCTTCGTTGGTGACCCGGCCGGCGCCCCACACATCGACAAAATTACATTTCCGTAATATTCCTTGACGCTGCAGCTATCAGCTTTACAATTAGAGTCATGGTACGGAAATATTTACGGTGCACAACAACCCACTACAATTACAAAGAGGATTATTTATGCAGAATATCATTCCCCCAAAACGATTGCCGGTAATCGCGCTTTGCCTGCTGTTTTTTCTGACGGCTCTTCCTCAGGCATTCGCCTCCACAACAGAGGAGGTTGCAGTGCTCAGCAAGTCTGCCAAGGCCTTTTCCTCGGTCGTGAAAAAGGCTACCCCGGCAGTTGTCCATGTTGAAGTGGAAAAGACCGTTGGAGCAAGAGACTATAACTTTGAATTTTTTAATAATCCCTTTTTTGAGCGGTTTTTCGGCCCGGATTTCCACCGCCAGTTTCCGCCGCAGCAGCCCAGGGAACGCAAACAGCAAGGTCAGGGGTCCGGTTTTATCATCAGTAAAGGAGGCTATATCCTCACCAACAACCATGTCGTCGCCGATGCCGACAGCATCAGGGTGACTCTGTCCGACAACAAAAAGGTGGACGCGACGCTTATCGGCAGCGATCCGCAGTCCGATGTCGCTCTGATAAAAATCGACAACGGCAACAACCTGCCCGTCATCCCATTGGGTGACTCCGACGCTCTGGAAGTCGGAGAGTGGGTCATCGCCATCGGTAATCCTTTTGGCTTGAACCAGACCGTCACCGTCGGGGTCGTCAGCGCCAAGGGAAGAAGCCGGGTCGGCATCAATGAGTACGAAAACTTCATCCAGACGGACGCGGCCATCAATCCCGGCAACTCCGGTGGACCACTGCTGAACATACATGGGGAAGTTGTGGGAATCAATTCGGCTCTTTTTTCCCGTACCGGCGGCTATATGGGCATCGGATTCGCCATTCCCATCAATATGGTGAAGGCCATCAATGACCAGCTCCAGGAACATGGTAAAGTCACACGAGGCTGGCTCGGCGTGGCCATTCAGGATATCGATGAAAATCTCGCCAAATCATTCGGCCTGAAAGAGGCTCGCGGTATTCTGGTCAGTGAAGTGCAGAAAGACTCTCCCGCCGATAAGAGTGAATTGCAACAGGGGGATGTCATCATAGAGCTCAACGGCATTGAGCTGCTTAATGTCAATGATCTCCGTAATAGGATTGCTCTAATCATACCCAACACCAAGGCAGAGCTTGTAGTCATACGTGACGGCAAGGAAAAAACAATAGAAGTGGTCATCGGTGAGCAGCCGGATAACTTCGGTAGAACGGCCCAGTCTTCACCGGATGGGGAATTTCTGGAAAAATTCGGTCTTTCTTTCCAGGAACTGACACCGGAGCTGGCTGAACAGCTTGGCTATGAGGGTGAGCAGGGCATACTGGTTGGGGATGTGGAGCCGGGAAGTGCGGCCGCATCGGCCAGATTACAACCGGGACAGCTTGTGCAGGAGGTCAATAAAGAACCTGTCGCCAGCCTGCGCGACCTGCAGAACATCCTGAAAAAATCCGGCGACTCCGACAGGATGCTGCTCAGAGTCAGATCCGGTAAATTCAGCCAGTATGTTGTCCTTATAGCACAATAAAACTGAATAGAACAGGACTATGCGGCCCGCCTCTGCTGAGGCGGGCCGCCTTCTCAAAAACCTTCCCCCAGGCGCTTTTTGGCGATTCTTTCAAAAATCTTCATGATTATCGGCAGTTTTTCAAACTGATCTCCACCTATTCGCCGTAAGACACAGTCGGTATTGGCAACCACCGTGGCGTTTCGCGTCCGGCTTTTGGAGAAATAGGCCATCTCGCCAAACACATTGCCGGCCGTCAACGTGGTAATAAGGTTACCATTTTCATCAAGGGCATTAACGCTGCCGTTATCAATATAGTAGACCCCGTTAGGGGGATCATTGATTTTGATGATAATCTCCCCTTTTTTCTTCCAGACAAGCTTGAATTGGCGCTCCCATTCGGTATCGACCACCAGGGTATGGTAAAAATCTATATCCATGGCCCGCAGCAGCTCGTTGGAGAGATGGAGCAACCTGATGCCTAGAGAGTCTCCGGTTGTTTCCCGGATCATCATACCAACCTTTTTAAAGTCATCTCCGGGGTAGGGCGTGTTGCGGATATATTCGAGCAGTCTCTCCGACGGCACATCCTTTTTGCCGGTCATGGCGACAAACAACTCCTGCACCTGTCTCAGTTTCTCCTTGGCCAGAGGAAAATCTGCCCGGATTCCCTGGAGCTGATTACCGCAAAACAGCGCCACCGCCTCATTTTTCATTTCGATGAATCGGGAAAGGTCTTTCGGATTGACATCCCTGGGACAATTGTGAATACCCGGCTTATAAACGGTATAGACATGTATGGGATGATGAAAATTTTTGGGTGTCACCTTGCCGATGCTGACCGTATTGCTCTTTTCAACGGCCTGCCAGAAGGCCACCTCTCGATCCATCAGAAAACTGGTGCCGAAATAGCCGCATAGCTCCTCAAGGCGACTGGCGACGGAAAAGCTGGCCCCAAACCTCATGGTTCTCCCACTGATCTGCGCCTCTATAATATCACCTGCGAAAATACCGATACGAGTCTGGGGAATGACCCCCTCCTCCATGGCGCCTGCCATGTTCAAGGCTGCCCGAAGGGCGCGGTCACAGACATCGGTTTTGCTTTCTCCCTGCCTGTTTTCAAAAACGGCAATGGCGCCATCTCCGGCAGAGGGTTCAATTTCCTGATATGCTCCGTGATCAGCATTGATGATCTGCTGGAGATTACGGTGATATTCAACGATAAAATCACGGATCTCCACAGGCCGCATGTCGGCGGTCTTCTGTGAATAACGCACCATATCGCTGAGCAGTATAACAACCTTTTTTTCAGTTCCTTCCATAGAGAGAAGATCCTCGAAATAAAATATCGGACGATGAGAGAAAACCTTCGTTCTTCAAGTCGATGAGGAGCTCTTCGCTCCTGCTGCCACCAAAGAGGTAAGCAGCAGCACGGCCATCTTTCCGGAAGGAGGCTTTTTTCAACACCTTTTTAATTTATTATGCCAAGAAAAAAAATCACACCCAACACCACGGCAAAAAAGATCGCCACGTTTACACATACCATTTCATCTTCATGCTCATGCTGCTCATTCATTCTACCCTCCATTGCCTGTGTTTCTTAAGAAGGTGGTCCGCGAATAGACATTTTTGGACCACCTTTCGGGTTGCAAGCATCTTCTGTAACTATACACCGCATCGGCAGGAAAATTAAATCCCGAAAGAGGAAAAGTTCTCAGCTGCTCTTTTTCATGGCTCGATCATCAGCTTTCGTCTTTCTTCGTAAAACGACAGCAGAATAAAGGCGCCGAGGGGCTGGGCCAGCAGAATGACCAACGGCAGAGATCCGCCGAGGGACAGGATGGCGATATAGACGATGGTGATAATGATGTGATCACCAATGGGGTCTTGTACCGCCATGCGCCACGATTCCTTGACCGCGTCCATAAGCCCCATTTTCTGGTCGGTCATCAGAGGAAAAAGATAGAGGCAGGCAAAGACCAGAAAAATCATCACCCCGAAACCGGGCAATACCAACAGGACAAAGCCCAGTGCAATGGCGCAGAAAGCAGCGACACCAAAAGCGAATAGCGGGAGAAAAAGGGACATATGGGCAAACAGATCCTTTACTTGGGGCGACCTTCCTTCACGCAGAGCAAGCAGAATCGACTGAAAATATCCTGCCGTGGTGACGGGGGCAAGGATTCCCAGGCTGAAGATCGTAACCAGAATCTGCACAAAAGTTAAAAGCAAAACCGGACCGATAAACTTGAGAAAACCGTTCCAACCTCTTTCAAGATGCAATTTCAAATCCATTCCTTCCTCCATTGAACTCTGTTTTTATTGACCCTTGCGCCGTAAAACTACTTCACTCATCAAAAACAATTTCCAGCAACTCCTGCAGAGTTGCAACGCCTGCGAGGTGCATGCCCGACTTGAGATGGAGACGATCAAGGTTGGCCTTGGGCATGATAAAGCGTTGAAAGCCGAGGCGTTCCGATTCAGCTACCCGCATTTCCACCTGACCTGCGGCGCGTACCTCACCGGCGAGCCCCACCTCTCCACAGAGAACGGTCGCCGAAGGAATAGGCCGCTCCAGCATGCTCGAAGCCAGCGCACATATCACACCAAGATCAAGGGCGGGCTCCTCAATTCGTATTCCGCCGGCGATGTTCAGGAAAATATCATGACCGTATAAATCCATCCCGGCCTTTTTTTCCAGAACAGCGCAAAGGAGAGCAAGGCGCTGCGGATCGGCGCCGATAGCCGTTCTCCGGGCCGTTCCCAGGTTTGTCGGGCTGACCAGGGCCTGCACCTCCACCAGAATAGGTCTGGTTCCTTCCACGCTGGGAATGACAACGGAACCGGCAACATCGAGCGGCCTCTCCGCCAGAAAGATTTCCGAAGGATTTTTCACCTCGACCAGCCCTTCCGCCTTCATTTCAAAGACACCTATTTCGTTGGTGGAGCCGAAACGGTTTTTCTGGGTCCGCAGAATTCGGAAGGCATGGCTTCTGTCACCCTCAAAATAGAGAACGGTATCCACCATATGCTCAAGAATCTTGGGCCCGGCCAGGGCGCCGTCTTTGGTTACATGACCCACCAGAACCACCGGGATGTTTTCCATCTTGGCCATGTTGAGCAGACGTGCCGCGGATTCACGAACCTGGGTTACTGAACCCGGTGCGGAAGAGTATTCGGCACAGGTCAGAGTCTGGATGGAATCAACCACCAGAAGCGCCGGCCGCATGGCCATGGACATCTCGACGATCTGCTCCACGCTGGAGACCGTTGCCAGATACTCTTCGGGATGAAGGGCATCGAGCCTTTTGGCCCGCATCTTGATCTGTCGGGCCGACTCTTCACCGGAGGCATACAAGACCTTTCTCTCCTGTCTGGCCACTGCTGCCAGCATATGCATCATCAGGGTCGATTTCCCTATGCCCGGATCGCCACCGAGGAGAACCACCGATCCAGCCACAACGCCGCCGCCCAAAACCCGGTCCAGTTCTTCAATACCAGTTAGTATTCGCTCCTCTTCACCATCGGGCGCCAGGTGGAGTGGCTGAGGTTCTATTTTCGGCATACCGAAAGAAGCCGCCGGTTGTGGTTGAACCTCTTCGGCAAAGCTTTCCCATTCATTGCATTCAGGACAACGCCCCAGCCACTTAATACTCCGGTACCCGCAGTTGCTGCAGACATACCGCGTCTTACTCTTCTTTTTTACCAAACCATTCATGAGAACACCATATCCATATAACCGAGAAAGACCGTTTAGTCCTTTACTCCGTCAAGAGATTTGAATAAAATACACTTCTGTTTCCGCAGCGCTATCAAGTGATACTATACCCAACTAAAACAAGTCATGCCATGTAAACACCCGGATTAGAATAAAATATGCGAGCCAAACCAATCCAGTATATCCCTTTGCCGCACTCCATTGCCTTTCTGCTCCGCAGAAAACGACTGCTGGGACTCAGTCTGCTGCTCTTTCTGGTAACTATTTTCATCACCTGGCTTGGTTACCAGCTCGCCCTTGATTTTATTGACAGTATCAGTGGTAATTTTTTCACCTCCCCCCCGGAAACCGTCACTATACTCGGCTGGCTGCAACATAAAGGCTGGCTGATTCTCAAATGGCTCTATCTTTTCACCACTCGAATCATCGCCTTTTACCTTGCTTTCATGATCGCCTACACTGTCACCACGCCTGGTTATGTGTTCCTCTCCACCGCTACCGAAAAGCTCCAGGCTGGTCAGAGTTATGAAATGGATGACGATCTCACCCTGCGCGGAGTGCTGCTCGATCTATGGGAAGGTCTCAAAATAGCCGGTTTCGGTATCGTTGTCACCATCGCCGCGTTGCTGGCCAACTTTATCCCGCTGTTTGGCCAGATTATTGCCTTTCTTCTATATACCTATTATTCGGCCTTGATGTTTCTCGACTACCCTGCCTCCAGGCGCAGATGGTCACTCGGCCGTAAACTCGGCTGGCTCGGCAAGTACCGCGGCCACTGCTTTCGCCTGGGCCTGTTGCCGGCCCTCGTCAGTATGATACCTCTGCTGAATATTTTCGTTATCGCCCTGCTTTTTCCCATTTTAACCGTACATGCGACCTTAAACTTCACCAGCCTGGAGCAGGGGATTACTCTTCCGCGTAAGGAGGCCGCCCATGGCCGTTGAAATTGAAAAAAAATTCCTGGTCATAAACAACGACTGGAAAAAAGACAGTACCTCGGAAATCTTCTATCAGGGCTACCTCTGTTCCGGTTCCGGTCAGACCGTTCGTATCCGTGTGGCCGGCGACAAGGCGTATCTGACCATAAAGGGGAAAAGCGTCGGTATCAGCAGGCTGGAATTTGAATATGCCATACCCGTTGCCGAAGCCGGAATCATGCTGGAGAAAATCTGCCGTCAACCAATTATCCACAAATGCCGATTTTTTACGCAATATGGTGGTTTTTTATGGGAAATTGATGAATTTTATGGCGAAAATTCCGGACTGGTTCTGGCCGAGATTGAGCTGGAAAGTGAAGAACAAGCCTTTCCCAGACCTCCCTGGCTGGGAGAAGAGGTCTCCGCCGACCGGCGCTACTATAACGCCGCGCTCTGTTCCCATCCCTTTAAGAAGTGGAAGGATCAGGCAGCATGAGAAATATGGCCGTACGGCAGGGTCATGCCCGCAGCCGCCGCCGACGACACATCCCACGGTGCGCCGGCAGAGTGGTAAAAAGAGCTTATTTGGCATGTTCATCTATTTATATTGACTTTTGCCGAGGTCAGGCTGTACATTCCTCCGGCTTATTCCATCACCGGCAGCTTCGGTAAACCTCCTTTTGACAACCCTGGAAAGGACACGTATTCATGGTTCGAGACTTATACACAAAGCAGAAATGGAGCATAAAAGATGCTTCGGAACTCTACGGCATTAACAAATGGGGTGCGGGCTATTTCTCCATCAACCAGGAAGGAGAAGTGGTGGTTACGCCCTTTGGTTCCGATCATGGCCCGAGCATCAGCCTCTACGAGGTGGCCCAGGAAATAGAAGCGCGCGGCTTCTCCATGCCTGTTCTGTTGCGCATCGAAAACATTCTCGGCTCCCAGATCAAGCTGCTGCACGAAACATTTCGCAAGGCAATCAGGGAAAACAACTACCAGGGCGAATACAAAGGCGTTTATCCCATAAAAGTGAACCAGCAGGAGCAGGTGGTTGAAGCCATCTCCCAGTTCGGCAAGGAATTCAATCATGGACTTGAGGCGGGCAGCAAACCGGAGCTGATCGCCGCCATCTCCATGCTGAAGAATCGTGATTCCTGCCTGATCTGCAACGGCTACAAAGACGAGGAGTTCATCGACCTGGGTCTTTTTGCCATCAGCATGGGCTTCAAGGTCTTTTTTGTTATTGAAGTGCCGGGCGAAGTCGATTTGATCATCGAACGGGCCAAATATCTCAAAATCACCCCGCATCTGGGACTGCGTATCAAGCTATCAACCCAGGCCGAGGGCATGTGGTCCCATTCCGGCGGAGACTCCTCCGTTTTCGGTCTGGGAATGAGTCATATCGTCGATGCCATGGACCGGCTCAAAGAAGAGAATATGCTCGACTGTCTGCAGCTGCTCCACTATCATATCGGCTCCCAGATTCCCAACATCCGGGATATCCGCGCCGGTGCCATGGAGGCCTGCCGCATCTACGAAGAACTTATCAAAGAGGGCGCCCCCATGGGCTATCTCGATCTCGGCGGCGGTCTGGCGGTTGATTACAACGGCTCGCAAACCGACTACCACTCCAGCAGAAACTACACCATGGAGGAATATTGCACCGATATCGTCGAATCGATCATCACCGTTCTCAATAAGAACAATATTCCTCACCCGACATTGATCACCGAATCGGGCCGGGCAACCGTCGCCTACTATTCTCTGCTGCTCTTCAATATTCTCGACGTCTCCTCGTTTTTACCACCGCCCATTCCGGAAAAACTGCCGGAATCCACCAACGATCTCCTCGAAAACCTGCTGGCCACCTATGAGATGATTTCGCCCAAAACCATCCAGGAATGTCTCAACGATGTTCTTTTTTACAAAAGTCAGGCCAGGCAGCTCTTCAAACATGGTCATATCGCTATCCGTGAACGGGCCATGGCGGAAAACCTGGTGCAGCATATCTTTATAAAACTGACCCAGGTGGCTCGCAACATGGAGCACAGTCCCAAAGACATGCAGAATATCGACTCCATCGTCCATGACATTTACTACGGCAATTTCAGTCTTTTTCAGTCTCTTCCCGATGTCTGGGCCATAGATCAGATCATGCCGGTAATGCCCATCCACAGACTTAAGGAGGTGCCTACTCATCCGGCCATCATTTCGGATATCACCTGTGATTGCGACGGCAAGATCGACAATTTTCCCGACTCCTACAACGTCAAAAAGAATATTATGCTCCACGATCTCAAGGCGGACGAGGACTATTATCTCGGCGTCTTTCTGGTGGGCGCCTACCAGGAAACCCTTGGCGATTTGCATAATCTCTTTGGAGATACTAATGTAATATCAATACATGTGAGTAAGGACGGCAGCTACAGATTTATTCGTGAAATTGAAGGGGATTCGGTGGCGGACGTCCTCTCCTATGTCGAATATGATGTCCGCTCCATGAAAAACCGCCTGAAAAAGCTGGCCGAAGAGTCCATCGAACTGGGTTATATAACGGCAAAGGACAGAAAGGCAATCATCGCCGGTTTTATCGAAGGACTACGCGGCTATACCTATTTTGAGAAAGATTGACCGGCGGCAGCCGACCTGGAAGAGAAGTGAAGTTGTCCAACCGACCCGCTTTCCGGGTTGTCCTACGCCCCGAAAACGAAATACCAGATCAGGAGCATACTTATGTCACGGATTGTAATCATTGGCGCCGGCGGAGTGGGAAACGTTGTCGTCAAAAAATGCGCCCAACTCTCCCATGTGTTCACAGACATCACCCTGGCCGGCAGAACCGTTTCCAAATGCGAAGCCATTGCCCGTGAAGTCAAGAAGAAATATGGCGTCACGATACACACAGAAGCGGTGGACGCCGACAATGTCGACGAGCTGATAGCGGTTCTTGAGAGGATCAAGCCGACCCTGGTCATCAATGTGGCCCTGCCATATCAGGATCTGACCATTATGGATGCCTGTCTGGCCACCAATACCCACTATCTCGACACGGCCAACTACGAACCACCGGACTCTGCCCATTTTGAATACAGCCACCAGTGGGCCTATCATGAGCGCTTCCGCGAAAAAGGCCTGCTGGCTCTTTTAGGCTGCGGCTTTGACCCGGGCGTCACCAATATTTTCTGCGCCTATGCCCAAAAAAACCTATTCGACTCCATCGAAAGCATCGACATTCTTGACTGCAACGCCGGTGACCACGGCCATCCCTTCGCCACCAATTTCAATCCGGAGATCAATATCCGCGAAGTCACCCAGACCGTCAGGCACTGGCGTGCCGGCCAATGGGTGGAGACACCGGCGATTCTTCACGATGACTGTGTTCACTTTTCCTTCGACTACCCCGTTGTCGGTCCGAAGGAAAGCTACCTCCTCTATCATGAGGAGATGGAATCGCTCGTTAAACACATCGACGGCCTCAAGCAGATCCGCTTCTGGATGACCTTCTCGGAGCCGTACATCACCCACCTGAAGGTACTGGAAAATGTCGGAATGACCCGCATCGACGAGGTCGAGTACGAAGGTCACAAGATCATACCGCTGCGCTTCCTTAAAGCCCTGCTGCCCGATCCCGGCTCACTGGGGCAGAACTATAGCGGCAAAACCGTCATCGGCTGCATCTTTCAAGGCGTAAAAGACGGTCGCACACTGCAAAAATATATTTACAATATCTGTGATCACAGCGAAGCCTTTGCCGAGGTACAGTCCCAGGCCGTCTCCTACACCACCGGTGTACCGACCATGATCGGCGCCATGCTGATGGTCCAGGGAATCTGGAAGGGAGAGGGCGTCTTCAATGTGGAACAGCTCGACCCGGATCCCTTCATGGAGGAACTAGGCAAACACGGCCTCCCCTGGCAGGTTGTCGATTTCCATGGCAAGCTGCCCTGAGCAAGAATATGACAACGATATACACAAACGTTGCCTGCCCCGCCGAGGTGGCAGGCAATGTCACAACACCCTGCTATCTCATCAGCGAAGACCGCATCCGGCAGAACTGCGCCATACTCGGCGAAGTACAGAACAAAAGCGGCGCCAAAATCCTGTTGGCTCTCAAGGCCTTCGCCCTGCCGGCCCTTTTTCCCCTGATCCGCCAGACCCTTCACGGAGTCTGTGCCAGCGGCCCCATCGAGGCCCAGCTCGGCCGGGAAGACTTCAACAGGGAGGTACACACCTATGCGCCGGCCTATTCCGACGAACAGATGCAAAGGGTGATACTTTATTCAGATCACATTCTGTTCAATTCCATTTCCCAATGGAATAGACATAAAGAAGCCATCGCGTCGAGCAACAGGAAGATCAAGGTCGGTTTCCGGGTCAACCCGGGCTACAGCGAAGTGGCAACCGATCTCTACAATCCCTGTCTGCCGGGCTCCAGATTCGGCCTTCAGCCCAAAGACCTCGAAGGTCTGGATATGAGTGCTCTAAGCGGCCTTCATTTTCATGCCATGTGCGAGCAGAACGCCGATGTACTAGCCCGCATTCTGCCCCATTTTGAAGAAAAATTCGGCCGTTTTCTCCCCGGTCTGAAGTGGGTCAATTTCGGCGGCGGCCATCATATCAGCAGAGATGATTATGACCTTGATCTGCTCTGTGATACCATCAGCGCCTTCCGGCGCAAATACGATGTCGAGGTCTACCTCGAGCCGGGCGAGGCCGTGGTGCTCAACGGCGGTTTTTTCGTTACCTCGGTTCTCGATCTGATGAATAACGAGATGGACATCGCCATAGTCGACAGCTCGGCCGAGACCCACTTGCCCGATGTACTCGCCATGCCCTACAGACCTGAACTGCCCGGCAGCGGCAAGCCAGGCGAGCTGCCTCATACCTATCGTCTTGGCGGAATTTCCTGCCTGGCGGGCGATATCATCGGTGACTACTCCTTTGCCGAACCTCTGCAATACGGCGATCGGCTGGTCTTCACCGACATGGCGCTCTACACCTTTGTGAAAAATACCACCTTCAACGGCGTGGAGCTGCCCGCAATCTACAGCTACTCTCTCGAGAGGGACATTCTCCAATGTATTCGTACCTTCAGCTATCAGGACTATAGGAGTAAAATAGCATGAGCCGTACCACCTTTCACGGCGACGATGTCGCACCATCCGCCTCCGACCAGGCCCTCTTCCATGTTCTGCCGGTACCGCTGGAAGAAACCGTCTCTTACACAAACGGCACGGCGGACGGCCCACAGGCCATTCTTGAGGCATCCTGCCAGCTGGAACTGTTCGACGGAAAATCCATCCCGGCCCAATACGGAATTCATACCGCCGAGCCCATAAACTGCAACCGCCCCATCGTAGAAACCTTAACGGAGCTGCAGCGAAGAGTAGCCGAGGTGACCGGCGGCGGCGCCATACCGGTGGTTTTAGGCGGTGAACACAGCCTCTCGGCGGCCTGCGCCCTTGGATTGAAACAGCATCATGACACCTTCGGTGTCATCCAGTTCGATGCCCATGCCGATCTCAGAGACAGCTATAACGGCAGCAAGCAGAGCCATGCCTCGGTCATGCGCCGCATCCATGAAGCCGGTATCCCCATCTATCAGATAGGTACGCGGAGCTATTCCAGGGAGGAACACGACTTCCGCCTGGAACAGAAGATCCCCTTTGCCGACGCCGAAACCGTGTGGCGCCAGGGCGCCGGGGCTATCCTGCTACCCGATAATTTTCCGGATAAAATCTATATCACCTTCGATGTGGACTGTTTCGACGCCGCCATGATGCCTGCCACCGGTACGCCCGTACCCGGCGGACTGCTCTGGTATCAGGTCACCGAAATTCTGGAGAACCTTTGCAAAAGCCGGCTTTGCCTGGGCTTTGACCTCGTCGAACTTGCCCCGCAGCAATCCATGCACGGCGTCTCTTTCACCGTT
The DNA here is from genome assembly GCA_964446655.1 of uncultured Desulfopila sp. Taxonomy (GTDB): domain Bacteria; phylum Desulfobacterota; class Desulfobulbia; order Desulfobulbales; family Desulfocapsaceae; genus Desulfopila_A. The sequence continues at coordinate 28,633 of CAYUPL010000012.1, read as the reverse complement.
GCGCAGCTGGCCTACAATATGATGGGGTATCTGGCCCGCAGCCCCAGAGCCAAACTCTTTTACTCCTTCCCGGCATGTCCCTGAAACTTCGCTATGAAGACTCATCACCGTGGAGAATACAACCATGCTGCTCCTGCAATACTGAATACAGTATATAATCGAAGCAGGTCCCCCCGAGGCTCACCGTCCCTGCTCCTTCCTAACCTTGAAGAATTCATTACCGGTTCTATAGTATAAAGATGGAGTGATCTTGATCCGAACCGTTTAATTCAATGGAGTGACAAGCATGAGCATATTAGAGAAACATGCAGGCCTTTATACTGATATGTATCAGTTGTCCATGGCACAGGCATATTTCCTGGATGGCAGAAAAGATGATTCTGCCGCCTTTTATTATTTCTATCGTAAAAATCCTTTTCATGGTGCTTTTGTGGTTGCCGCCGGTCTGCACGATCTGCTCGATATCCTGAAGGGGCTCCATTTTGACAACGATGATATTGACTATCTGCGCGAAAATGGTTTCAACCACGAATTTTTACACTATTTGCAAAAATTCAGATATAAAGCTGATATATATGCAGTACCGGAAGGAGAAATAGTTTTCCCCAATATGCCCCTTGCCGGTGTGCGTGGCAATATTATCGAGACCCAGCTGTCGGAAACTCTGTTGTTGAACATTCTCAACCTGTCTTCCCTGATAGCGACCAAAGCTGCCCGGATGCGCTTTGTGGCCGGGGGTGATACAAACCTGACCGATTTCGGGATGCGAAGGGCACACGGCCTGGGAGCAATTCACGCTTCCCGCGCTACCATAGTCGGCGGTTTCAATGCCACTTCCAACGTCTACAGTGCCTTTACCTACGATATTCAGGCCAGCGGCACCATGGCACATTCTTTCATCCAAAGTTACGACGATGAGATAACCGCCTTCCGCCGCTTTGCAGAGGCCTTTCCTGATAATTGTGTCCTGCTGGTAGATACTTACAATACACTGCAATCCGGTATTCCCAATGCCATTACACTCGCTCAAGAAATGGAGGAGAAGGGGAAGAGGCTCGTGGGAGTGAGACTCGATAGCGGCGATCTGGCGTATATGGCAAAAGCATCCAGGCGAATGCTCGATGCGGCGGGATTTGATTATGTAAAGATTATGGCTTCGAACCAAATAGATGAGCATGTTATCAGAAGTCTGCGCGACCAGAAAGCCCCCATCGACGCCTATGGCATCGGTACGGCTGTGCTCACCGGTCAGCCTGATGCCGCCCTGGATGGAGTCTATAAACTGGCCATGGCTTCGGATACGCCACGATTGAAACTCTCAGAATCGGTCCATAAGGTGACCCTCCCCGGTGTTAAGCAGGTCCACCGCTTCAGTGACTCCAGTGGTGAATTTACGGCAGATGCCGTCAGCCTCTGGGATGAAGACCCGAGCCGGATAACCGAGATGCATCATCCCTTCGAAAAAGGGAAATCACTCAACCTCCAGGGCTGCTCTTCTGAACCACTTTTAAAGCAAGTGATGGATCAAGGACAGCCATTGCAAGGAATGCAGCATCCGGCCGAATCTTACAGCTACTTCAATAAGCGGCTGCAGCATTTACCCGCTGAATACAAAAGGTTGGAAAATCCACATATTTACAAAGTCGGTTTAAGTACCGGGCTCAATGAGCTCCGCGAAGAATTAATCCGAAAACATAAAAAGGGAAAAACATGAAGGCGCTTATTCTCATCGATATCCAACATGATTTTTTACCTGGAGGTCCTCTTGCGGTTCCGGCAGGAGATGCCATTATTCCGATAGCCAATCATGTCCAGGAGTATTTTGATCTGGTCATCGCTACCCAGGATTGGCATCCGCCGGATCATGGCAGCTTTGCCTCGAACCATCCGGGTAAAAAGCCCCTGGAAACAATCGAACTCGCCGGCATGCAACAGGTCTTATGGCCGGATCATTGTGTGCAAGGATCTGTCGGTGCCGATTTTCCTGTCTGGCTGGAAATGAATAAAGTAGAAGCGATTTTTCGCAAAGGTATGAACCCGACCATAGACAGTTACAGTGGTTTCTTTGACAACGGCCATAAAAAATCCACCGGTATGGGCGACTACCTCAAAGGAAGAGAGGTTGATACGATATATATACTGGGCCTGGCCGGAGATATATGTGTCACATATACCATCCGTGACGCACTCAAACTTGGTTTCGAGGTGGTGCTGATTGAGGATGGCACCAGGCCCATCAATCCACAGGATTTTGACGAGGCGATGAAAGAGCTGAAGAGTAAAGGTTTGAAAATACTACAAAGCAGTGCAATACTTTCTGCAGCAAGATAAGAAGACCCACCGGCCATGGGGGCGGCACCTCCCCCTCTCGGCAGCGGTAGTCCCGTTCATTGTTCCTCAGTGCCCTTGACCCATTGAAAAACACGCATTGGCGGAACATTGAGTAATTCCGTCGATATCTGTGCCGGCCCCAGGATTGGTTCACATAAGGTACTTACTTGATTTTTCACCTGATAGGCCACAAAACGTCCCTTGGGCTGGAGCACGGTTGCAACCTCTTCGAGAATATCAGATCCGGCCCTGCGACTCATCATTGAAAAAGGAATACCGGAAACTATTATATCCGGAAGGGCCAGGCCATATTGGGAAATTATCTTCCTGAGGTCATGCGCGCTGCCTTGATGGGCTATAAGTCTGGTATCCTCAATCATGCTTACCAAGGTATTAAAACGAGGATTAATTTCAATACTCAAAAGCGTGGCCTGCTGTGGCATCGCCGACAGTAAAGCACGCGTTACGCCTCCCGTTCCGGGGCCTAGTTCCACGATAACATTTGCCAAAGCAACGTCCGCAGCCTCCACAATCCGCCGCTCCAGAAAACGAGAACTCGGGATAACCGACCCAATTTGTAAAGGGTGTTTCAAAAACTCCTGCAGAAAAACCAGCGAGCCGTTCCTTTTTGAATTTTTTGATATTTCCTGTGACATATGTTTTCCCAGGGAAAAAGTCAGGTGTCTTTTTGTGTTGTCAACTGAATACAATACCTCCTCTCTACCATAACCGTACTCTTCCAAGAGTACCTAATCATAGAGCAAAAAGCAAAAAACTTTGCCGTAATACAGGCGCTGAAACGCTGCAACCACAGCCTTGCGGCGTATTTATATTTCACCCAGAAGAAGAAATTCCTTCAACCGTCCCGGTCGGCGCAGTTCGTCCTGCCGCAGGGCCGTAACCTCCGCCTCGGCATCGGCCATGCCTTTGTCAAACCCTCTGCACTGCAGAACCAGGTCCTGATTCACCTCGCTGTCTTCAGGAAGCGCCGCTGCCTTTTGCCTGGCCGCCAGCTTGCCTTTGACAAAACTCATACCGCTGCCGGGAAACATGGTCTCCAAAATATGCTCCGCTTCACCCTTTTTCGCCGCATCGTCCACCTCCAGCTCTTCCATATACTGATCGACATAACCGATCAGATAGCCGGCCACAAACATGGTGTTAAGCCGGTCATTGAAAATCTGCTCGGTAACGATACCGCCACTTTTGGCCCCATCGCGAGCATCACTAATCTGAGCAAAAAGCTCTCTGGCGATGGCATCGGCCTGACTTTCGGCCTGCTCCTTCTTCTTTCCTTGTAGAAATCCAAACATACTCTGCTCTCATAAACCGGCCTCGCCGGGCCGGATAATTTTTTCTGATTACATACGAAGCCGACACGGAAGAGGTATTTGTCGCTGCGAAAAATACCCCCTTCCGCTCTTCCAGGAAAGGAAGATAATCCGTCTCCTGAACAAAACAGTTCCCAGGTAACAAACACTACACAACGCCCCTTTGTCAAGCTTGCCCCGGTTTCAGCATTGGTGTATGATTGAAAAAAGCGTGATAAAGGATAAAAAAATGAAAATCCTCCCTCGTTGATGATATGGACCACATCAACAAAGCCTTGCGGAAACTGCATTCCTCCGGTCAAATCACCGCTATCCTGGCCCAATATCAATAAATTCCCCAGCCAGACAGGATACCTGCTTTGAGATCTTGAAAATGCAGAGAAGAGCCGGCAAATCGTCCATCTTTCTTGCGCGGCGATATTTTTATGAAGAATTTGAAGAAATGAAACGTCACGCTGATTATGGCAGACATATACTGGTGAATTCCGGAAAACGGCTGGAAAAAGATAATTTTCTGGAACTGGCCTCTGAAATTGCAGCAAGCCATCACGAGAAATGGGATGGCAGCGGATATCCTCTGGGACTGGCAGACGAAAAAATCCCTCTGTCCGGCAGGATCATGATGATAGCTGATATATATGATGCTCTGACAAGCACAAGATGTTACAAAGCCGCCTATTCCCACAAAAGAGCGTTTCAAATCCTCAAGGAAGGGAGGGGAACCTTTTTCGATCCGCTGATTCTCGACACCTTTCTGCAACAGGAAAACGAGGTTATCCGTATCCGGGAACGGATTCAGGGATAATTCGATGCCTCCGCTATTATATCAGAAATCCGGTTAACACCGTTAGTAAATGGCAGTCCTCCGTTTTCCGTCGCTGCATCAACCCTGCGGACATTTTCTGCAGGATCTCTTTAAAATGAAAGGTATCAACTTCTGTTCCCGATCCCTGTTTGGTCTGAGTGACCTGCACTTGAATCAGCGAGGTATTCCATCGGAAGGTGGCCGTCCCGATCTCGAAGAGACGCTTAACGCGGTCACTGTTAGTAGTATCAGACCCATACCTAAAATTTGCAGACCAGCCAGATTTTCGTTTAGAACCACGACACCGAACAGCGACGCGGTGACCGGTTCGACCATTGCCGCAATTGAGGCCACGGTTGGCGTAGTATGACTCAAGCCGATGACATAAAGAATGAACGACAAGCCTGCGCCGAGCACACCCAGCCCTACGAACAGTGGCCAATCCGGTGTACTCAAGGCGGCAATGGTCTGGTCGGCATCACTCGGCCGGATAAGGATGATGGCAAGTACAGCAAACGCTATGGAGAGAATGGCCGGCGGGCTGCCGTGCGACGCCGCATACTTGAAGCCGAAAATGAATATCGCATAGGATAGTCCGGCAAGCAGCCCGGCGCCCACACCAATTGGCGTAACAGTACTCGCACCGATGTCGTAAATTCGGGTAAGCAACACTATCCCAAGCATTACCACCGCAATCGCAGCCCACTTCAGTGCGGTAGGGCTTTCAAGTTTGAGTGCGAATGAGACGAGGTACACGAACACGGGTGCGCAGTACATCAAGGTAGCCGCAACCGCCACACTTCCCTGGGCGATGCTGACGAAATAGAAGGCAAAGTTGCCTGCTACGCCGACACCGGCAATCACCGACCAGAACCATAAACGGCGATTTGCCAGCCCACTGCCGCCCGGCCGCAACATCAACCAGACCAGAACAAAGAGCAGGCCGATGGCACCCCGGTAGAATGAGACCACAAAGGCATCCCAGCCACCGGCCATAAGAATACCGCCGATCCCGCCTGATACACCCCAGCACAGCGCCGCCAGGACCACGAACACTGTTTTCGAGCCCACCTTTTGATCTCGCTTTTTCATGATAAAATGAAGACGGCTCGCGGCGACGACTATCCTGCCGCCACATAATTTGCTGGTCATCAGCCCCTGTCTGGCCCGGATACCTCATTGCATAGAAAGCAAAGGCCACGTCACAATAATTCTATCTACTGTCCCAACAATTTTCTTATTTTTTCGGGATGTAATTCACGTTGACTTGATTTTTGAGATCAACATCGGAAGAGATGATTTTACAATTATGGGATCGTGATATCGCCACGATAATGGCATCTGCCATGGCTAATTTTTCATGCAGGGCGATATCCGCAGCTGCAAACGCCAGGGTGGCATCAAGAGAGACCACCCGAGAGTTTTTCATATATCCGGCAGCAAGCAGAGCCTTTTCTTCACCAACCTCTCTCTTTAGTACCTTATAGACCTCGTAAAGTATGATTGTCGGCATCAGGATGTTGTCAGACACCGTAAGATGCTCTCTATATGCGTTGGCCAGCTTGCCGTCGGTAAACCATTCCAGCCAACCACAAGAGTCGACAATAATCATATGATGCGGTCCTTTTTGTCTCGGTAATCATCGGTGCGGGCACCGGCGGCAATGCCTCGTAACTCATCAAGAGAGACGGGGGGAATGAGGATGAGCATTCTGTCTTTTTCTATAACCGTCAGTTTTTGTTTCGGCTTGAGGTTAAGGTGCTCTCTGACCGGTTTGGGAATGACAACTTGATATTTACTGGATATAGTCGTCTGCATGACATTCTCCTTTTTATGAATCGATCAGCTTATTGTAAGATTTTCACGAAAAGATGTCAAGTTGGGATTAAATGGGGTCATTGATGACTCGACATGAGGCGAAATGCAGAGATTTTGAGAGCAAACATGTCTGCAAGGTTATACATATTTTAAACAAGCAGACAGCAGAACCGATGCACGGCGAGGACCCGTTTGACCTGATCAATGCAAGCCTTGTGGTGGAGCGGCGGCAGGTTCAGCGGGTGATACGTCAATCCTGATTTTTCCCTAAATTCCTTTTTATCCAAGGCTCGGGGATATTTACAGGCCGTCAAGCAGAGCAACACCGACAAAATGCAGGTGCATTTTTTCATCTGCGCCGATAGCGGCGGCAAATGCTTTCACTGCAGTATCTGTAATTAAAATTACCAATAGGCCGGATCATTGAATGCCTTAACGCATTTAGGACGTTCTTTGATAGTCGGAACTGGCTCTCCAGTTAACGACTGGCCCAACCAACCTTGTGGCATTGAAAGATTCATCGGAGCTTGAATGACATTTTCCGACAGAGCTCGAAAGCCCACTTTAGAGTAAAAAGACGGATCACCATATGTGATAACGACAGACACAGATCGATTTTTCAGCTCATTAAGACCATAATTGATAAGGATCTGTCCGACTCCTTTTCCTTGATGCTCTGTGTCAACAGCAACAGGCGCAAGCATGTAAACCTGGACAGCCTCTTTGAATTGAAGGCGAGTAAAGAAAACCGATCCAACGATTGATTTTTCTAGATATATACCAAAACAGATAATGTTCTGATTATCGATTTCTGAGGATAGTTCCGAGACAAGATTGCCAATCAGCTTCCCTTCTTTTTCTCCCTCTGAAGATGTGAAAACCGACCTGAAAAGATTTGTTACTTCGTCTCGGTTGTTTGCATTGAGAGTTTTGTGATTCATGCTTTTCTTTCAAATAAATTTAGCCCGGTTAATTGGGGACACAGTATGGAATTGTTCTAACAATTGTGGTAAATGGCAGGATTTTGAGCCCTTCGACTAACAAATTCCTCAATTGACTTTCCAATATATTTATTTCTTATTGGTTGTTCAGCTAACTCTCCTTCAAATTCCCATCGGCCCTCTCTATCTATGGATTCCTTTGATCTTGTATTATATTTTAGTGTTCCTGCTGGAAACCATTTTATTATTTTGAATACTTCAATTATTTCGTTTTTATAAACACTGAAGGCGTAATTTGCCAATTCACGTCTTTTTCCAATTCTCCACACCCCTCTTGTGGTTTCATATAGCTCACTAGGAGTCATATTGCCCCTGTACAATTTATTTATTCTGAAAAAAATCACATTTTCATCGATTGAAATGTTCATATTTTTTCCTTCATTTTTTCCCGATTTAATCTCCTATGTCGTGAAAATTTCATATTTCTTCGCCAGAATAGCCAAAACGCAACACTAACTATGACAAGAGATTAATGTTAGGGTCTTGCTACGCAGCTTTTCAAGATATATCGCAGTTTAGGCCGCGCGTCTCGAAGTGCAATATAACTCAAAGGAATAAAAATCGTGGTTAGGCACTGGAATGCTCCTCTATCATTTTTTGTACCGTTTCGAGAAGTTGAGGGATTTTTCTTTTACAGGTGAAAAATATGGTCTCTGGATCGATATCACCATAGTGGTGAGAAATTATATCGCGCATTCCCTTTGCTTTTCCCCAATCAACTTCCGGGTAGTGTCGCAAAAGATCACCATCAGTGAGGTTGTCGAGTTTTTTTAAAGATTCTCCAATGACAATCAGCATCATACAAATTGCATCCATCTTCTCCATACCGGCTGAACTATAGGTGAAGTCTGACGCCTCATGTATAGCTTCGAATCGAGACACGACCTTTATGGCAGCGTCTTGGATTTGATGTAACACCTCCCAGCAAAGCTCTCTGTCATACATAAAGGGCCTCTGAATCTATTCTCTGCTTAAGAAATTTGTTCATGTTTTCCCTGTATGTGATGAGATCGACTTGACGGTGAAATTTTTCTTCGAGATCATTTTTTATGCCGGCAAGAATGAAGAGGTCCGGTTCGGAAATACGAAGAACGACATCTACATCACTTGCTTCCTGAAAGTCATCTCGTGCCGCGGAGCCGAAAACACCCATCGCCTCAATTCTATACCGTTTGGCATGTAATGCTTTATACTCCTGCAAAATCGTAATAATTTCCTGTTTATTTATGGTTGCCACTCTATACTCCATAGGAAATGAGCAAACAAATACAGAATCCGATATTTTTCTGAGTCCTGAGTCACGCTCTATATCGCCTTATCATATCAGAATTGTGTGGTATATTCAAGGTAGTAACAGTTTAGTCCACTATATTAACCGACTATGAGGGAAATGGAAAAAGGGGAGATAGACTTAAGGTTGGCGAGGTCTTTTCCGCAGAGTGGTTTATTTCGACGCGGAGTTCACCGGCGATCTTCAGCGAGTCTAGTGGAACAATTTGTTAGCAAAAATATATTTTATTTTAAACAGTTACTTTTGCTTCGTATCGACCATTTTCTAATTTTTTATAGATAATTGAACCACCATTTTTATATGTGTATGCAATAACCCTGGTCCAGGAATCACCATATAAGAACAATACTGCGGTATTTTCTGGTTCTTCAAGTATTGGTGATGGTTTGAGTTCAAAGCCAGAGTGAAGATAGGGTTTAATAAGTGGTGATTTTTCAAAACCACCGGTTGAGTCAATATCAGTTCCTTCAATTTCGAAAATGAGGGAACCGCCATTAGATAAGAACCTTTTATATGCCTCTTCTGTTACTCCAGTAATGGCCATTTTGAGCTCCTTGTTCTGAATGAATATTTTTTATATTGCTAACGTTTAATAGTGTGTGTCCGTATTTTGGGGAGATTTCATTCTGGAACAATTACTTTGGTTGAGAGAGGAAAACAGCCGGTATTTCAAGATTTATTTTTACCTTACGCAGCTTTTCAGGATATATCGCAGTTTAGGCCGTGTGTCTCGAAGTGCAATATAAATGGAAGGATGAAAGAATTTTGAATAAAATCGTGATCTTTAATGGTGCCGATTTTGGGGAATATCTGCTTGCAGCAAACGTTGTCGCTACGGGAAAGGATTCCGGCTTCTTGAAAGGTGAAGCAAGCGTCAACAAGTCAAACCTGATCGCTCCCGGTTTCCGCGAGCACCGGAAGGAAAAATCTTGATTTATGATGGATGAAAAAAAGAAGAAACGAGAAGAATCATCAAGGGAGACAATAACCTACCCCAATATCGGCCAAACTGCCCCAACTTTGACCCAACATTGGCCCAACATCGTTTTGACCCCAAAAACCTCGCAAATGGTCGGGACGAGAGGATTCGAACCTCCGACCCCAGCGTCCCGAACGCTGTGCTCTACCAGACTGAGCCACGTCCCGACCCGGGTAATTCAAAGGACACCAAAATACCTCCTTTTCTATTTCTTTTCAATGTTCTTTCTCAATTTTTCAATATTTGGGTAGATCGGTGCAATAGTTTGTTTTTATGTTTACTCTGTCTTATATCTGCGTCGAAACAGGATACGGGTTGCACGGAATATCCTTGCCTTACCTCCGCTTCCATGGTAGTTTCCGCCGCATTTTTTCCTGCAGAGTTTCTGGAATCGGCCCTGCTTTTCCCTCCAGCATCGCTCAGGACAACCAGACAAGGGAGAGACTTGATCTGTCCCATTTCCACTGCTCCCGGGATTATACCGTGCGCAGCCCTACTTTTGAGAGAGTTATGATACATGCTTCAAACATTGCCCTGTCCTATGGCAAACGCGTTATATTCAAAGATGTCAATATCAAGTTCACCCCGGGGAACTGCTACGGCCTTATCGGTGCCAATGGCGCCGGCAAATCCACCTTCCTGAAGATCCTGGCGGGCCTGCTCGAACCAGACAGCGGCGAAGTTTTTGTCGCCTCCGGCCAGCGCATCGCCGTGCTCAACCAGGACCAGTTCGCCTTTGACGACATGACCGTCGCCGCAACGGTACTGATGGCACATACCCGCCTCCACGAAATTATAGCAGAACGTGAAGCGCTCTATGCCAAAACCGACTTCAGCGAGGAAGACGGCATCCGCAGCGGCGAACTCGAGGCCGAATTCGCCGAAATGAACGGCTATGAGGTGGAATCCGAGGCCGCCGTTCTTCTCAGCGGACTAGGTATCGGCGAAGAGCTGCGCGACAAAAAAATGAAGGAACTCGAGGGCGGCGAAAAGGTGCGCGTTCTGCTGGCCCAGGCGCTGTTCGGCAATCCCGATATCCTGTTGCTCGATGAACCCACCAACAACCTCGACCGGAAATCGGTCATCTGGCTCGAAGGCTTTCTGGAACGGTTCCAGAACACCGTCATCATCGTCTCCCATGACCGCCATTTCCTCAATCAGGTCTGTACCCATATGGCGGATATCGACTACGGTCAGATCCGCATCTATGTCGGCAACTATGATTTCTGGTATCAGGCCAGCGAACTGCTCAAGACCCAGCGCCAGGATGCCGGCCGCAAGGCCGATGCCAAAGCCAAGGATTTGAAGGAATTCATTGCCCGGTTTTCCTCCAACGCCTCCAAGGCCAGGCAGGCAACCTCACGCAAAAAGCTTCTGGACAAACTTGAGATGGAAGACCTGCCCGCTTCGTCGCGCAAATATCCCTATATCCTGTTCAAGGCCGGTCGTCCCTGCGGCGACGTCATTCTGGAAATGGAGGGCATCACTAAGGATATCGACGGTACCAGGGTGCTCGACAACTTTTCCATGACGGTCAACAAAGCTGAAAAGATCGGCTTTGTCGGCACCAACAGCCTGGCCATCACCACCCTGTTTCAGATCCTGACGGGCGAACTCGTCCCCGACAGCGGCACCTTCCGTTGGGGCCTTACCATGAGTTACTCCTATTTTCCCAAGGAAAACAGCGCCTATTTCAATTCCAATGACACCCTGGTCGACTGGCTTGGCGAGTATACTCCACCCACCGAAGGAGAAAGTTTTGCCCGGGGGTTCCTAGGGAAAATGCTCTTCTCCGGAGAAGAAGCCCTGAAGAAGACCAGCGTTCTCTCCGGAGGAGAAAAGGTGCGCTGTATGCTGGCCAGAATGATGCTGAGCGACGCCAATGCCCTGATTCTGGACGAGCCGACCAATCATCTCGATCTTGAGTCCATCACCGCTCTCAATAACGGCATGGCGGCCTTTCCCGAGATTATCCTGTTCTCCTCCCACGACCATGCCCTGATGGCCACCGTGGCTAACAGGATTATCGAGATTCTCCCGGGTGGAGTGGTCGATAAGATGCTGCCCTACGACGACTATCTGGTCGATCCGAACGTCCAACAACTGCGCGAGCAGTATCTGCGCTGATATCTCCGCCGACACGGCGACGGATCAGGGGATGTATCCCTCCTTCCTCTGGTTCTTCAAAGAGCGCCGCAAGCCGACATTACAGCGCTTCTTCCAGCGCTTCAATCAGATCGTCGCTGTCCTCGATGCCAATGGAGAGACGGACGAAATTGTCATGAATGCCCAGGATGCGGCGCTGTTCCGCCGGGATGGAGGCATGGGTCATGATGGCCGGGTGCTCTATCAGACTTTCCACCCCGCCAAGGCTTTCCGCCAGGGCGAAGATGCGCACCTTTTCGAGAAAAGCGATGGTGGCCTGCAGGTCACCATCGAGAAACATGGAAATCATGCCGCCATAACCGTCCATTTGCCTGGAGGCCAGGTCATGCTGAGGGTGGTCCGGTAGACCGGGATAAATCACCTTTTTGAGCCGTGGATGTCTGCTGAGCCACCGTGCTATCTCGAGAGCGCTGCGATTATGCTGCTCCATGCGCAGAGCCAGGGTTTTGAGGCCGCGCAAGGCGAGATAGCTGTCAAACGGCCCAGCCACGGCACCTACCCCGTTTTGCAGATAGGCAAGCCGCCGGCACAGATCATCATTGTCGCCGACCACCACCATACCACCCACCATGTCGGAGTGGCCGTTGAGATATTTGGTGGCAGAATGCATCACCAGATCGACGCCCATGGTCAATGGCCTCTGGTTATAGGGTGTGGCAAAGGTATTATCGACAGCGATGATGATGCCGGGTGATTTTTTCCTGGCAATGGCACTGATAGCAGCAATATCGACAATTTTAAGCATGGGATTGGTGGGTGTCTCAATCCAGACCAGCCTGGTTTCGGGTCTGACGGCTCGGGCAAAGGCCTCGCTGTCGGTCAGGTCAACATAGGAAACAGTGTAGCCTGCTGAACGTTTGCGAACGTTTTCCAGGAGCCGGTAGGTGCCACCGTACATATCATCCATGGCGATGATATGCGCCCCGGCATCGACCAATTCGAGGATCGTCGCCGTGGCCGCCAGCCCGGAGGCGAAAGCGAAGCCGGCCCTGCCCTCCTCCAGATCGGCAACGCAGCGTTCATAGGCGAACCGGGTAGGGTTCTGCGACCGTGAATATTCAAAGCCCTTATGTTTTCCGGGACTCTGCTGGGCATAGGTTGAGCTGGTATATATGGGCATCATCACCGCGCCGGTGGCCGCATCGACATGCTGGCCGCCATGGATGACCCTGGTACGGAAAGAATGTTTTTTGCTGCTTTGTGTCATGGTTCCTCTGTTGGTAGATGTTGTTGTATCCACTCGTCATTATAGAGTTTGGAAAGATATCTGTTGCCGGTATCACAGGCGAAGGTGACCACCCGTTTTGCCTCGCTCTGCTCCCGGCAATATCTCCGGGCAGCAGCAAGCAGTGTGCCGCTGGACGACCCGGCGCAGATCCCCTGGCGCAACAGAAGTTCCCTGGCGGTGTCAAAGGATTCACGGTCCGGGATCGAATAGGCCCTGGTTACCAGGTCGAGATTGCAGATGTCGGGGACAAAATCCTCACCGATGCCCTCCACATACCAGGACCCCACTTTCTCTGGAGCTGTACCGCTCTGCACCAGCGGCGCCAGTATCGAGCCCTCGGGATCGGCCAGGATGAGGTCGATATCCGGGTTTTGACGGCGCAGATAGTCACCGGCCCCGCTCAGGGTTCCTCCGGTGCCGACACCAAAGATCACCGCATCCACCTTGCCGTCGAGCTGCCGCCAGATCTCCGGACCGGTAGTGCAATAATGCGCTTTTCGATTGGCCTTATTGGCGAACTGGTTGATATAGAAGCCGCCTTCGCGATCGGCCAGAGACTCGGCCAGATCCTGATAATATTCCGGATGCCCCTTGGTGACATCGGAACGGGTCATAATCACCTCGGCTCCCATGGCCTGGAGACCGTATTTTTTTTCGATGCTCATTTTGTCCGGCATAACGATCTTGAGCCGGTAACCCTTCTGTCCGGCGACCAGGGCAAGCCCCAGGCCGGTATTGCCCGCCGTGGCTTCGACCAGGGTATCACCCGGCCTGATCAACCCCTTTTCTTCCGCATCACGAATCATAAAGAGGGCGATACGGTCCTTAATCGAACCTCCCGGGTTGAGATATTCCAATTTGAGAAAAAGCCGGCAAGGCTCGGCGGCAAATCCGGAAAGCTCAACAACAGGGGTGTTGCCGATCATACCAAGGATTGTGCTATATGGTATTCTGGTGTCCATGATGGTACCATAATGATTGTTGTCGCACTGTGCAGATGAATTGTGAAAACCTGCTGTAAAAAACTGGATAAACACGAGAAAAGAAATCACCCCACCGTTCTGTTTTTTCCTGACAATAAATATATTGCCGCTATTTCTTTTTCCCCCTTGGTTTCTTCACTGTTATCTAGTAAGAATAAATATTTATAGCTATTGACAGAATTAGGAGGAAGACCAACATTTATGGATATGGCCGGAACCGATTATATGCGGAAGTGATTCCGGCCTGAAAATGATGCGGAGGCTTCTCCATGAAAAGAAGACAAACTACGGACAGCGGGGCGGAACACCCTGGCGTTACAGATGCTGTTCAGCACCATTATTTTAATCTCTATAATCAGGTACCGCTTGGCTGTTGTACGTTAACCGTAGAAGGGATTATTACCGAGGCCAATACCACCACCGCGCTGTTGTTTGGTGTTTCACGTGAAGCGCTTATCGACCTTCCTCTGTCAGATTTTGTCTATAAAGAAGACTTGGAGCTCTTCTATCTGTTCCACCGAGAGCTTTTTACCACAGCCGTCCCGCAGGAATGCGATATACGATTTGTTAAAAACGACTCCACTCCCTTCTGGGGCCGCCTTGACGCTGTTATTGCCGAGGAGTATAGCGGCATTCGCGTTGCCCGAATCGTATTGCGAGATATCACCAATCGCAAACGTGCCGTGCGCTACGTAGAGCTTGAAACAAAGGTACTCCGGGTCTTGAACGAACCGGGAGACCTCAAAGACTCCATTGGGTGTATTCTTGGCAAAATAAAGAAAGAGACCGGCTTTGATGCTGTGGGTATTCGGTTGCAAGAGGGAGAAGACTTTCCCTATCTTGCCCATAATGGTTTTCCACCTGAGTTTCACTTAACGGAAAACAGCCTTATCGAACGTAATGAGGACGGCTCCATGTGTTTTGACCAGTTCGGTAATGTTAAGCTGGAATGTACCTGCGGCCTTGTTCTTTCCGGCGGCACAGATCCTGCTAATCCGCTCTTTACCGATGGTGGAAGTTTCTGGACCAATGACTCTCCCAAGCTTCTCAACCTCACTCCGGCAGAAGAGCCGCGCCTCAACCCACGCAACCGGTGTATCCACCAGAACTACGCCTCCGTGGCCCTGATACCGATCCGCAACAAGGATAAAATTGTTGGCCTGATCCAGCTCAACGACAGGCAAAAAGGGCGTTTCACTCTGGAGCAGATCGAGCTTATGGAAAGCATTGCCTCACATATTGGCGAGGCGCTGCTGCGCAAGTGGTTTGAAGAGGCTCTCCAGGAAAGCAATCGACACAACCGTGCCATCCTCGACAGTATCACTGATGCCTTTATCTCCCTCGACAACGACATGGTGGTGACCTACTTTAATAGCGCGGCGGAAGATGTTCTCAACCAGAAGCGGGATGATGTTATCGGACGAAAACTGTTCGATGTTTTTCAGGAGGCAAAAGGATCTGTTTTGGAGAAAAACGTTGCTACGGCAATCGAGACGCGAGCGCCAATCTTCTTTGAAACAGAGTTTACCGAAGAGCCTTACCGGGACTGGTACGATGTCCGTATTTATCCCGGCGCCAAAGGAACCTCTATCTACTTTCAGGTGATTACGGCACGAAAACAGGCCGAAAAAGAAATGGCTGCACTGGAGGCCTTGAACCTGCAAATCCAGAAGAGGAAAAGCCTCGATCGCATGGCCGGCGCCATCGCCCATGTGTTCAACAACAAACTCCACACCGTTATCGGCCACCTGGAAAAGGCCGGTACCGGGAAGAACGGCAAGCCGCCCCCCCCAAACATAGATGCAGCCAAACAAGCAGCTGAAAAGGCAGCCGAAATCAGCAGAATGCTACTTACCTATCTTGGTCAGGTGAAGGGAAGGCTCGAACCGGGGAGTCTTGTCAATATATGTCAGGAAGGGTTGCCTGATCTTATACCTGAAATTCCAAAACATATCGATATCAAGAGCGAATTTCAATCCCCCGGCCCTATCGTTGACACCAATGCCGGCCATATTCGGCAGATCCTCGCCAATCTGCTTCTCAATGCCGCTGAATCCATAGATGACGATGGCGGCACGGTTCATCTTAGCGTATCAACCGTAGCGGCCACTGAAATTGCCGGCCAACAGGTTTTCCCTGTGGGCCAGGAGCTGACAGAGCATCAATATGGTTGCCTGAAAGTAAGCGACAGCGGCTGCGGTATTGCCGCCTCCGATCTTGAAGAGATCTTTTCGCCTTTCTACTCCACCAAGTTCACCGGCCGCGGCCTGGGGTTATCTGTGGTTCTCGGGCTGGTTCAGGCGCATAGAGGTTTCGTCACTGCGGAAACCTCTCTCGGTAAAGGGAGTATATTCCGCATTTTTCTGCCGCTTTCTTCTCACAAAATCGTCAATCGGGAAGCCAGGGGAGAGCAGACCTCTCCAGTGGAAGAGTCCGGCACAGTTCTTGTGGTAGATGACGACCGGACTGTTCTTGAGATTACCGCGGCCATGCTCTCTAAAATGGGATTTTCGGTTTTGAAAGCCTCGGATGGCGTAGAGGCGGTCGAAGAGTTTCGCCAACACAAAGACAGTATCCGTTTTGTACTGAGCGATGTTGCCATGCCGCGTATGAACGGCTGGGAGACTCTGGTTGCATTGCGACGAATCTCCCCCGATATCCCGGTAATTCTTGCCAGTGGTTACAGTGAAGAACAGGTCATGCAAGGTGCCACTCCGGAACGGCCCCAGGCGTTTCTGGAAAAACCCTTCGGAGTAGAGACGCTTCGAAAAACCATCCATCAAACTCTCCGGGAAATGGCCACATGACAGGCAAGGTTATGCAGAAGAAAAGTTCCGGTCTCTTCTCCCTGCCACCAGTAACTGCAGACCGTTCCCTGTCAGCCTTTTCGTAAATCATCTTTCAACGCCCGGAAGAGAAAGAATGCCGCACAAATTGACAAGACCAGCAGAATAACACCGCTCACCTGCAATGCAAAGGAGAGACTGTAGCCTGCCGACAGAGAACCTATAAAGGGGCCGAGAACGGCAAAACCAAAACGGATAATCATATTACGGATCGACAAAACCGTGGCCCTGGTTTCCGAGGCGCAGAAGGTGTTGGCCAGATCCTTCAGAAGGGGGGTGGCATACCCCCGGATGGCATAAAAGAGCAAAAGTACCACCACACCGCCGGTCAAGGAGAACAAACCTAGCAGGATATAGGCCGCCGGAATACAGGTAACTATCACCATAATCGCCACGGATTTCCCCATTTTTTTTACCACTCCGGCGGCAAAGGCCGCCACCACGGCAACAGTGAGGTTAAGCGCAACCCACAACGGGGTAATGGCCTCTTCCGTCAGGCCGTTTTTGACAAAGTAGACCTGGGCTGTCCAGGCCATGCACAATGTAGCGGTGCCTGTTATGGCGGACAGGAGCAGGGTTGAGCTCAGTTTGAGATCAACGAAGAGACTTTCTCGGCAGACCCGCAGAATATGGCGTATACCAGGCGTCATTGCCAAGGCCTTTCGCTGCGGCTCTATCAACATGAGTGAAGCTGGAACCGCCATGGCGGCTATAATAGCCTGAGAGATATAAACGGAACGGTAGCTGAGCGTCGCCGCAATCAGCCCCCCACAGATGGCGGCACTTGTTTCGGCAAAATTCCCCAGAGAGGTGATGCGTCCTTCCAGCTGCAGATACCTGTGCCGTTTTCTCATGGAGGCGAGACTGTCATAGAGCAGGGCTGAATCGGAACCTGAAATAAAGCTGCCCCCCAGGCCAAGGATTACCTCGGCAGCCAGAAAACCATAAAATCCCGAAGAGACGCTATAGATAATATATCCTAACATACCCAGAATACTACCCATGATCAACGATTTTTTCCGACCTATGACATCAGCCATATAGCCGGAAGGTATTTCCAACAGAGCGACACTGACGGAATAGATGGCCTGCAGAAGAAAGATGTCGTACTCGTCCAAACCGTTTTCGGTATAGTAGAGTGCCACAATTGGCATGATGAGCATAAACCATTTCGACAGCTTGATCAGGTAGAGCCCGTAGATATTCGTCATCAATGATCTCTTCATTCTTTCTCTTTATTTTTCTGACAGAATACGAAAAAAAACACGTCTATCCCGCAAGGCCCATCCTTTTTCCACCATGAAAAAATACGTCAAAAACCGTTTTGAAGATCACCTCAACGGCACATCCTGCGCCATTGTCTGGGAGGAAGATGCCGGATCGGCCCATGCTCTGGGCAGCGATGGCCGCATTTTGCTCACCGCACAGGGATACTGGTTGGCCTGGTATGCCTTTTATCCTGATACGGAAATTTTTACGGTGCCTTGATTTGATTCAAGTGGATTGAGAGCAGCATGGGTGATTGGGAGTCCTGTCTCTGGCCCGGATATCATGGTTATTCGCACCTCTACACCAGCTCAGCCATTACCTGATTGGCCAGAAAACGCCCTTTTTTGGTGAGACGAAAATGGCTGCTGGTGAACTCAACATAGCCATTCTGTAGCAACGGGATCAGAATTTCACCATAGTGATCGCGAAGATGTATGCCATAACGGTCGTAGAGGGCCCCGTATGAAACGCCCTCAATCATTCTCAGGCCCATTATCACACTTTCCCGAAATGATGCCTCCAGGCCCAATTCTTCGCTTTCCTCAATCAGGTTATCGCCATTCTCCACGGCCCGACAGTATTTTTCCGGATTGGAGATATTGCGTGATCTGACTCCCTGATAGAGACCCACACTCCCCGCACCGACAGCCAGATAATCAAAATTTTGCCAATAATTGATGTTATGCCGGCATTCGAAACCCTGCATGGCAAAGTTGGATATCTCGTACTGCAGTAACCCCGCCTGCAGGCACATGTCAAACAGCATTTCATCCATGCGTACCACCTCCTCATCGTCGGGTAGAACGATCCTGCCGCGGTTAAACTGCTCTGCCAGCGGAGTGTTTTTCTCAATGGAAAGCTGATACAGAGAGAGGTGGGGCAGATCAAGCGACAGAGCCGTTTCCACATTCCAACGCCATTTATCCAGCGTCTGACCAGGCAGGCCGTACATAAGGTCCAGACTGATGTTGACAAAACCCGCCCCAATTGCGTCTCGGACGCAGTCCCAACTGTCCTGAGCCGTATGAAGACGGCCGAGAAGGTTGAGCTCGCTGTCGATAAAGGACTGTACACCGATGGACAGCCGGTTGATACCCGCCTGACGCAGCTGCAACAGCTTCATGAAATCAAGGGTTTTAGGATTAGCCTCAAGAGATATTTCGGCGCTGTCGGCAAGAGTAAAATATTCGGCACAACAGGCCAGGATTTCGGCAACAGCGTTGGCCGGCAGCAGGGAAGGGGTACCACCTCCGAAAAAAACGGTGTTCAGGGTTGTGCTTTTCCCCGAGAAAAAATGCTCCACGATCTCTTTTTTGACGGCCTTGACATAACGGCTGTAAAGCGACTCCATACCTGCAAAGGAATTGAACGAACAGTATTCACATTTACCTAGACAAAATGGGATATGGATATAGAGAGCGGTCATGGCTCCTATCCTTCCGAGGAGATTGATTGACTCATGGTCCGACCGACATCTTCCTGGATTGTGGCCATTACACCTTTATCGGCAAAACTGTAGGCCCCGTCTCCTATGATAAAATGATCCAGAAGAGTTATATGCATCATTGAGCAAAGCAGCGCCAGAGTGCGAGTCAGATGAAGATCCTGCGGCGAGGGCTTGAGGGACCCGGAAGGATGGTTATGAGCAACGATCAGGGCTGCCGCATTCAGCTCCAGCGCCCGTTTCACTATTTCTCTGGGATAGATGGTATTGACATTAATGGTGCCTTCGGCCAGCACCTCTGTGGTCAGAACAGCATGGGCCGAATCGAGAAATATCACAGTCAGTATTTCCCGCGGTAAGTCCCGCATGGAATGAATCAGATAATCCCTAACCTCGGTGGATGAATGCAGGAAGGTCCGGCCCACCAGGCGCTGGCGTAGATAGCGCCGCGATACCGCTTGCACGAAATGGATGGCAAAACTGTTTTTTTGCCCGATTCCGGGTATCTGCAGGAGAGCTTGCCGTGGAGCCTCGAGAACAGCAGCCAGCGAACCAAACTGGTTCAAGGCCGTCCTGGCCGGTTCCTTACAATCACTTCGGGGTGTACCAAAAGAGAGAAGAAGTTCCAGCACCTCGGCATCACTGAAGCCATCCGCCCCGGTCTCAAGGAATTTATCACGCAACCTGGCCCGATGGCCCGCGCCTTTCTTCTGCCAGTCTTCTTTTTTCACGCCCGTTGCTTCAACTCTTCAGTGCCTTTTGGAAAAGGTCATTTGCTATCCTGGGATTCGCTTTTCCTTTGGTTTTCTGCATCAATTGGCCGACAAAAAAACCCATGACCTTGGTTTTGCCCTGCCTGAACTGTTCCGCCTGCTCTGGATTCGCCGTCACTATCGCTTCTACCATTTGCTGCAGTTCCGCTTCATCGGACAACTGCACCAGATTTTTCTCCTGCACAACCGTCCTGGCGTCCTTGCCGGTCACCATCATGTCAGCAAAGACCGTTTTGGCAATTTTCCCGCTGATGATGCCCTCTTCCACCATATTCAGCAGTCCTGCCAGCTGCGTCGGCGGAACTTTGCACATGGTGATGTCTTCTCCCTTCAGTTCACGCAACAGTTCAGTCATGATCCAGTTAGATATTTTTTTCGGAGCCGGCCCATGAGCAACTGCTGTTTCAAAATAGTCGGCTACTTCCCGTGATGAAGTAAGGATGGCGGCATCATATTCCGGCAGATCAAAGGACTCTACAAAACGATTTTTACGCTGATCCGGCAGTTCCGGTAAAGTCTCACTTATTGCGGCAATCCAGTTGTCATCAACCTCAATGGGGACAAGATCCGGACACGGAAAATACCTGTAATCATGAGCATCTTCTTTACCCCGCATAGATTCCGTTCTGTTTTTGTCCGGATTCCACAGCAATGTTTCCTGCACTATTTTCTCACCATCAAGGAGCAGGTCGCGCTGCCGGCGAACCTCATATTCGAGAGCACTCTGGACGTTACGAAAAGAGTTCATGTTTTTCAGCTCCGTTCGTGTACCAAATTTCTCCTCTCCCCTCGGACGTAGCGAAATATTGGCATCACAGCGGAAACTCCCCTCCTGCATATTTCCATCACAAATATCGAGATAGCGCAGGATGGCATGTATTTTTTTTAGGTAGGCGCCGGCCTCTTCGGGAGAGCGAAGGTCCGGTTCGGAAACAATCTCAAGAAGCGGAGTGCCGGTACGATTCAAGTCGACATAGGAGACGGGATCGTGCTCATCGTGTATCAATTTGCCGGCGTCTTCCTCCATATGCATCCTGGTGATTCCGATTTGTTTGGTTATGCCGTCTACTTCAATCTCGACGCTGCCATGTTCAACAATAGGCAGATCGTACTGCGAAGTTTGATATCCTTTGGGCAAATCGGGATAAAAATAATTTTTCCTGGCGAACTGACTGACCGAGTTAATGCGCGACCGGGTCGCCAGACCCATTTTAACGGCATATTCAACAACTTTTTTATTAAGCACAGGTAAAACTCCCGGCATACCTAGACATACCGGACAGGTATGACTATTCGGAGGTGCCCCGAATGCTGTCGAGCAGCCACAGAATATTTTCGAGTCTGTCTTGAGTTGGGCGTGTATTTCAAGCCCAATTACTGTTTCAAAATCCATTGTTCTTTCCTGTACAATCCCCTAGAGACTGGTTTTCACGGAGTTATTGACCCATTTTCTGACTTTTTCCCTTTCCACCGGCCAATCTTCCGCCACCCGTACCTGAAGAAAGATGTAAAATAACTCGTTCACCAGTCGGACAAGTTCTTCAACAAGATAGATCCTCTCCAGAATCATCCCTTCGGTTTCCTCCGGGTCGGATACCGATCCTGTCTCGGTACCGGCTGTCTTGGGCAACTTCACATTACGAAACTCCATCATTGCCGCAGCCAGAGTGAAGTTCCATTCCTGTTCCGCATGGACCAGTTGTATCCTGGCCTGTTCCAGCTTTTTGCCCATGAGAAGACCGGTCCGCGCCTCCTGCAATTCTGTTTGCAGGCCGGAACATATTAGCCGTTCGTTGCTCTCTCCTTCACCATATTCCAAAAGCATATGCTTTTCAAACGTGACGGTTATATCACCTCGATCTGGTAGAAGAATACTCCCACCCCGCTCTTCACTTTTCCACCAGAGCCAGGTGAGAAACTCCTGCCCTAAAAATCGCTTTTCTTCTATTATATCGACTAAATCCATATGTTCTCACTTTGTTATGTTACACTCTGCAGAAAGCTTTTGCGTCCAGCGTGGAACCCCATGCCGGTTAACGGCGTCGCCGTGTAAAAAAGCCTTCACTCTGTCCACTCTGAGAAGGGCTCCACTGGCGGCTCGGCAAAGGTTATACCAGAATTTCCGGCCCAATACCTGCTAGCCTATAAGACTGCTCTTCATCCAGCAGATGCTCTGCTGTTAAATATGGCACCTGCTGCATGATCAACAGTCCGAACGTTTCTTTAAAAAAATCTTCAAGCTGGGCCTGAGCCTTTTTGTTCGTGGAAAAAAAGAGCAATGTTCCATCAGAAAGATTCCAGCAGAGATCATAAATCGCCGGCAACGGGACAGATTTTCGCATCAACTCCGTTCGCATTCTTTCCTTGATTTCCATTTTCATAGCCTTACCTATCTTGGGAAGCTGCCTTTCCTTTTTGAGACGCTCCTCCTCTTTGGCACAGAACTTTTTCAGTATAGGGAGTGATACTTTTCTCTCATCTATTCTCATGGTAAGGGTGACATAGTCCCCATTGGCATAGGAGGCGTATTGAAAATCCGCATCAAACATGTTGATTACCGAGACCCAGCCGATTGAAAATTCATCGTAGGTATCGTCAATATCCACAAAGGAAAATGCAGCCACTCTCTCTGCAATAAAGTCCCAGACATTCTCCGGAAGTTCCCCCTCGACGCTGAAACGGACAAAACTGGCCGACCCGCTGATAAAACCCATGTAATTCCCTCTTGCTCAAGCAGTTAATGACGACTAAAAGCGGTAACTCCGCTCTGTCAATTCACGAAAAGATCTATCTTATCACTGACAAAAGACAGTCACAACGTTTTTCCATCAATTCAGTCTGGTCGATCTATTTTCTCTTTCCTCTTCATGCAGAATTGTACTGATTCAAAGCTGTGTAGACCTTGACAGTGCAGTCTTGCAGCGATAAAAATATCATAGCGTCCATTTTTTTCTTGACACTTTTAGTCCATAATTGTATAAACCATTCCCTCATGGGTCGTTAACTCAGTCGGTAGAGTATCTGCCTTTTAAGCAGAGAGTCGCGCGTTCGAGTCGCGCACGGCCCACCAAAGCCGACAAAGGTCCCCATCGTCTAGTCTGGTCCAGGACACCGGCCTTTCACGCCGGCAACACCGGTTCAAATCCGGTTGGGGACGCCAGTATAAAAAAGCGATTATCAGAAAACGATAATCGCTTTTTTCTTTTATTACTCACCAATTATTTTCACCAGAACCCGCTTTTTCCTTCTGCCGTCAAATTCTCCGTAGAAAATTCGTTCCCAGGTTCCAAAATCGAGTTGCCCTGCCGTAATAGCCACCACGACCTCTCTTCCCATTATCTGCCTCTTCATGTGGGCATCGGCGTTATCTTCATAGCCGTTATGTCTATACTGTTCAACGGGAGCATGAGGAGCCAGTTTTTCCAACCACACCTCGTAGTCGTGATGAAGCCCCGATTCATCGTCATTGATGAATACTGACGCCGTTATGTGCATGGCATTGACGAGGACCAGACCTTCCTGGACACCACTTTCACGCAAACATTTTTCCACCGCGTCGGTAATATTTATAAAGCCGCGACGCGACGGAACCTCAAACCAAAGTTCTTTACGATAGCTTTTCATTACGCTCCATTATGCTATATTTTTTTCGACAACCACAAACCTAACCGCTTACATGCGACAGGGTCCTGCGAAAGTATTTGATTTTATAGTTTATTTCGAGACAAAATGAGCATTTTGTTGTATTTTTTGAGGGCGTCAGTTACAAATGTTTCACGTGAAACACTTCAACTCTTCCCTACAAACGCTTTTTTATCAACAGCAGAAATACATTTTCTAGACTTCAAGTGACGATGGCGGCAATGAGCACCTATCAGACAGTTTAATACTCCAGTTTTTACCATGTTTTTGTCCTAAAAAGATATTCCAATAACGACCTTTCTGAGAAGTTTCAGGATAGTCCTCAACATAGTGTAAACCGCGAGACTCGTTTCGCGCCAGAGCTGCTTCGACGATCAGCATGGCCACCATACTGATATTTCGCAACTCAATAATGCTAGCACTGATATAGTAGTTTTGATAATGTTCTTCTATTTCCGCCATTACATCACGGATTTTTTTGTGTGCCAACCGAAGCCTTTTGGTTTTACGGACAATGCCGACATAGTTCCACATTATTCGACGTAATATATCCCAGTTATGACTAATGAGAATTTCTTCGTCAAGATCAATTGCCTGTCCGCTTGACCATTCATCTATGAAAGGAATTTGACGTGACAGTATTTTCTCTCTATTCTCAGAGCAGTAAAGAGATGCTTTCTCTGCATAGACAACCGCCTCAAGAAGTGAATTGCTGGCAAGCCGATTTCCGCCATGTAAACCCGTATGAGCCGACTCACCAAGCACCATAAGACCATTTACCCCGCTACGGCCGAAATTATCAACAACCACGCCCCCACACATATAGTGTGCTGCAGGCACAACCGGAATTCGGTCTTTTGAAATATCGATGCCAAATTCATGACATTTATTAAAGATTGAAGGAAATCGTTTCTTTAAATATTCTTTGCTTTTTGACGTTATATCAAGATAGACACAATCAAGGCCTCGGGTTTTCATCTCTTTGTCAATGGCACGTGCGACGGTGTCTCGAGTAGCTAACTCACCTCTTGAATCATATTTTTGCATGAACCTGTTACCGTCTTTATCGACAAGAACAGCACCTTCCCCTCGAATCGCTTCTGATATTAAAAAATTCTTCGCTGACGGATTATATAAACAGGTAGGATGAAATTGAACAAATTCCATATTTGTAATTTTTGCTCCGGCTCGAACAGCCATGGCAATGCCGTCACCGGTAGATATATCTGGGTTACTTGTATAAAGATACACTTTGCCGCACCCACCTGTACATAAGGTGGTCCATTTTGCTTCGAATTTAATAATATCATCATTTTCGTTTAAGACATAGGCGCCAAAACAGTTTTTATCTGCATCCGTTGCCCCTTCAATAAGTAAATCGACGGCAGCGTGATTTTCATAAACATCTATGCTGGCATGCGCTTTAACGGCTTCAAGCAAGGCTCTTTCTATCTCTCGGCCAGTGAGATCATAGGCGTGCGCTACCCTTCTTTTCGAATGTCCCCCTTCGCGTCCTAGGTCTAAAACATTACTTTTCTGTTCTTTATAAATAAAATGGACGCCTAACTCTACTAAATCTCTTATCCTTCCACTTCCGTTTTCGACGACCATTCGTACAATTTCTTCATCACACAAATCCGCGCCGGACAATAAAGTATCTTTAACATGAAAATCTACCGTATCGTCCGCCGAAAGGACAGCGGCGATCCCTCCTTGAGCCAGGTTTGTGGCCGAGTCCACTTGTTCTTTTTTGGTGATTACGACAACCTTTCCCAGTTTCGCTACTTTTAAAGCAAAAGATAATCCGGCTATTCCGGAACCTATAATTAAAAAGTCACTCTTCATGTATTTACCGATTGTTTCACGTGAAACAAAGAATTAATCTGTTGAAAAATCTTCCCCTCCGCCAATCGGCCAAAGTCCTGTAAGGAGGGTTACCTAAGCACTATTGGCACAGAAAAACAGAACTATTATAAGGAAAACACCCTTTTGGATATAACGTTATTGTGAAAAACACAACATAAATCTAAAGTTTTAGCGAAAAGAGAACAAAATATATCAAAATTTGGATACCTTGGTGGTTTTCTCTTGTTTGCCTCGTTAGGATAGATTAAAAAAGAAACGGGATATCTTATAAGGAGAATGCCACAATGACAGAGAAAAAAGGTAAAATTATCGCTGTTGCAAATCAAAAAGGTGGAGTCGGAAAGACGACCTCCACCATCAACCTTGCCGCATCACTGGCCAACAAACGAAAGAAAATATTGATCGTTGATTCTGATCCGCAAGGTAACGCTTCAAGTGGGGTCGGGTTAAGTCTACAAAAAAGGAAGAGACATCTTTACCACGCTTACACTGGTGAAACGTCTGCTTCTGAAGTTCTCTGCGATACAGGGATTGGCAATCTCAAGATCATTCCCTCAAGCATAGATCTAGTGGCTACCGAAATAGAACTCGTCTCCCAAAAAAACCGCGAAAGGGTTTTAAAGGCTCTCCTCGAAGAAGTACGAAACGATTTTGATTATATTTTTATTGACTGTCCTCCCTCCCTGGGCCTCCTTACGGTTAATGCCCTTACAGCTTCAGCCTCTGTGCTTGTACCGCTACAGTGTGAATACTTTGCCATGGAAGGGTTGGCTCAACTCGTCTCTACTATCCGTTCGGTTAAAAAAAGTTTCAACAAAGGACTCTTCATTGAAGGATTGTTGCTTACAATGTATGACAAGAGAAATAAACTCACCTTCCAGGTTGCCGACAAAATTACAGAGCATTTTGAAAACCAGGTTTTCAAAACGGTAATCCCTCGAAATGTGCGTTTAAGTGAATGTCCCAGCCATGGCCAGACCATAATCGAATATGACCAGAGCTCTTCCGGAGCGAAGGCCTATATACAGCTTGCTGGTGAGTTTTTGAGACAACAAAGGAGCAAGACGTGATCAAAGGTAAAGGACTTGGGCAGGGGGTTGGTGTTCTTTTTACGGATGAAGACAACGAAGAAATCTATTTTGAATGCAGTATCGACAATATTACTGCCAATAAGCATCAACCGCGAAGCTATTTTGACGAAAAGGACCTACAGGAGTTAGCCGATTCCATAAAAGAACACGGCATTCTTCAGCCACTGGTGGTACGCCGCAATGAAGAAAATGATGGCTACGAGCTGATAGCCGGAGAGAGACGGTTCAGAGCCTCTAAAATTGTCGGACTATCAACGGTTCCAGTTATTGTCCGCGATATAAGTGATGAACATACCCTTTTGGAACTTGCTCTTATTGAAAACATTCAGCGAACCGATCTTAACCCCATAGAAGAGGCAGAAGCCTTTCAGAAGTTAATAGAAAAATTTAGCTATACCCAGGAAGAGGCTGCAAAAAAATTAGGCAAGAGCCGTTCAGCGATAGCTAATATATTAAGATTATTGAATCTTCCCTCTTTTGTGCAACAGGACTTAATAGAGGGCAATATCTCAGAAGGGCACGCCAGACCTCTTTTACGTTTGATTGAAAATATTTCCGCACTCAAAGAGGTGCGAGACCAGATTATCGCTAAAAAGCTTTCCGTACGCCAAACTGAGCTTCTGATCAGAAAGATGCTTCATACAAATGAAGTTGCAACTCGTCGCAAAAAAGATAATAAAAACGAAATCCCTGCGTCGTATTGCTCTTCGTTGGAGAATCAGTTAACGAATAAGCTTCATTCAAAGGTTTCTATTCTTCAAAACGGAACCAGGGGAAAGATTGAAATTGAATACTATTCCCTTGACGATCTTGAAAGGGTTATCGGATTGGTTGTTGATTCCTTTTCCCCGGAAAATTGATCCTCTTTCGTTTTATGAGGTGCTGTAGGCCTCTTTTGCCCAGCCAAAAAGCTTCGAAGTATGCTAACATACCCGGCTGTTCAACTTAGTAGACAACATGATTGTTTGATATTCACAAAAATGTCAACATGACCATAAAAAACGACGTATTTTACAATTTCTCACAGCTATAGAGTTTCCTATGTTTACTAAAAGATCTTTTTCCCAAGGCGTTATTATTTGTTCATTGGTATTATTGTGCTCTCTCACCTCATCGGCAGAAATGCTGAGTGTCAATACCGACTCTGTAAACCTTCGTTCCGGACCTGGTACCAATTTTGATATTAAATGGGAGTATGGTAAGGGCTTTCCACTGGAAGTTATCAGCAGTAAAGGTGAGTGGGTTGAAGTCAGTGACTTTGAGGGTGATACAGGTTGGATCTATAAGCCACTTCTTTCCAATACAGGCCATATGATAGTAAAGGTCAACAAAGATAAGGACAGTAAAATCAACATACGCAGTGGGCCCGGTACAAAATATAGAATCGTTGGCAAAGCCTACTATGGCGTAGTCTTTGAAACACTGGAGCAACGTGATGGTTGGGCCAAATTAAAACATGAAACCGGACTGGTAGGCTGGATAAAACGTGATCTTATCTGGGGTTTTTAGAGATAGATTGGTTCTCTTCCGTCATTAGCTTTTCTGAAGGATATAGCCACAATAGCCATAGAGCAGGTGGTCTTTTAAAAACCTTCAGGGGTAAGTGATGTGTAAGATTTTCTGCACCGAGAATGGCCCCCAAAGGTTTCTGTGAGCACCTCTTTCGTACAAACCTGCTTTTGGGACAGGTTTTTCGTGATTGAAGCAGAAGAAGTGGCGGAGAGAGAGGGATTCGAACCCTCGGTGGAGTATTACCCCCACACTCGCTT
>CAYUPL010000011.1:0-82395 GCA_964446655.1 uncultured Desulfopila sp. | reverse complement strand
TACTCGGATTTATCAGAATTGATGCCCCAAAAATATAATTTCATCCCCCTTATCTATTCTCCGAATTAAAGGTTATAGTATGTGGAGCTCTGTAACCATGGGAGGTTCACTATGAGAAGAAGAAGTATTCATCAATGGAGAGACTGGCTACTGGAATATTCCCAGGAAGGCAAATACGAGTTGATCCGCAAAGACGACCTGACAGTCGTCACCGTAACCGCAAAAAACGATATGGATGCGGAAAATCAATGCCGACTGATGATTAAAAACAAGAAAGAACAAGGAGATTGAGCCACCTCCCCTGCATGCCGCAGGGAAAAAGCTACTGGAAAAATGCGCCTGTTTATACATCGGGCTCCGACCAAACAGCATATTCGTTGCCATTCTGATCAGAGAAGTGAGGTGGCTGCGCCAATAAAGATCAGCAGCAGGGCCGCCTTCACCACTCCCTGAACGTTGCTGTTGCCTACCATGCGTTGATCACCTCAAAAGTGGCCAGAGCCTTTGTTGCAGCAGGGCGAACCGCTCAACCGCTGCCTTTTCCGGCTCTGATCGCCTTCAGGACGAAGAATCCTTCCGCGTCTCGACATAGTGCGCTGCTGCCAGTGCCGCCGTACATCCATCTGCTGCGGCAAGAATAATCTGGTTGGCATATTTCTGGCGCAGATCTCCCACGGCAAAGATACCGGGTATGCTGGTCTCACATTTTTCGTCGGTGATAACATAGCCGGTGGTGTTGGTTTTTATGCCGGCGGGAACAAGCTGGTTGTTCGGTGCAAAACCGACAAAAATAAAAACACCCTCCGTATCGAGTTCCCAGGTATCATCATTCTGCGTGCTTTTTAAGGCAACTCCACGAACGCCGGACTCATCGGCCAGCACTTCTGATACCACCGCATTAAAGACAATCTCGATGCGCGGCTCGGCAAAAACCCGCTGTTGCAGGATCTGGCTGCCACGAAAAGCATCCCGTCGATGAATAAGATATACTTTCTCCGTAATCTTCGCGAGATACAAGGCGTCTTCCAGGGCGGTATCGCCACCACCAACCACAGCCACCACTTTACCCCGGAAAAAGAAGCCGTCACAAGTAGCACAATAGGAAACCCCCTTGCCGAAATTTTCATCTTCTCCGGGAGCACCCAATTTTTTGGCCGTACCTCCGGCTGCCAATATAACGGCATTCCCTTTCAAAACCGTGCCGTCCTCCAGCCGTACCGTATGGTATTCGAGCCCCGGTACCGCGGCAGCAACTTCCTTCTCAATAATCTCCAGATCATACGCTTTGGCATGCTGGAGAAATTTCTCCGAAAGCTCAAAACCGCCGATCTCGATGAAGCCCGGATAGTTTTCGACATCTTTGGTAATGGACACCTGTCCGCCGAACATGCCTCGCTCGACCAGAACGGTTTTGAGGGCTGCCCGCATGGCATATATCCCAGCTGTGAGGCCGGCTGGACCTCCCCCGATGATAATCACATCATATAACTCGTCTTTCGTCATTCTTTCCTCCAATTCTTTGCCCCACAAAAGAGGGACATTTGGGTGTTATTTCCGGTTGGATGCTTTTCCTTGTCAAGCGAGATCATGTTGCTCTCTCCCCCACTCTTGGAGATATCCCTACCGCTTTTGAAAAAGTTATACAATGCGTATTTTTTTCCCTCTTGCAATCACTAACTTTCACATAACGGCTATTATCTGGATAATGCACAAATCCGGCAGGTTCATGGACGAGGCCTGGATGATCCTTTTGGCGCAGGCTTGATTATATCCTCCAAAACCAAGATACTTGATTAATTCTTTCAAAGAGTTAATATATTTTTTTGAGGCTTGTTCAAGCTCTACAATCACCAGATAAAAATGGTGCCGGACATTCCCGCATTATAAGGAGAAAACGTCATGGACAAAACATATACAGGAAGCGGCAGCTGCCTCTGCGGGGCCACCGGCCTGGAGGCCAAAAAAATATTAGCGAGCCTCGGCGCCTGCCATTGCGGCATGTGCAGAAAATGGGGAGGAGGACCACTCCTGGCAATTGACTGCGGTACCGAAGTGTCGCTCAAGGGTGAGGAAAACATCAGCATCTTCGAATCTTCGGAGTGGGCCGAGCGTGCCTTTTGTAAAAAATGCGGCACCCATCTTTTTTATCGGTTGAAAGAGAATATGCAATACATTGTTCCAGCAGGACTCCTCAACCTCGATGCCGATAAATTCACCTTCGACCACCAGATTTTTATTGATGAGAAACCGTCATATTACCAGTTCGCCAATGAAACCATGACAATGAGCGGAGCAGAAGTCTTTGCTAAATACGGCCCCAAGGAAGAATAGGTTTTTTGAATTTCCCGGAGCGGAAGAGGTATACGCTACGTCCTTACAAAAATTGCTGTTTGATCTTCTACAACTTGACATGATTCACGAAAAAACCTTTAAAGAACGTCTTGCCATCCTCGTTGGTGAACGCGGCAACAAAAACTTTGAACGCCGTACCGGAGTCAGCGAAAAAAGCCTGTGCCAGTATCTTCAGGGAGACAGCCTGCCCACTCTGAAAATACTGGAAAAAATTGCCGCAGGCAATGGGGTCTCCATCGGTTGGCTTATCGGCGAAGAGGCCTATCTCTCGGTTGACGAAATACAACTAGCCTCCCCCAATCACAGCATGGAGGAGATCTGCCAATGGATTGCCGAACAGCACGACGGCATCAATTACTGGGAGGTCCTCAAAGCGAAACTCGCCCTCGAATACCCTGATTTTCGGGCCTGGCTCAAAGAAAAAGAGCAGCATAGATAGTGTCTGCCCTGATAAGACCCATCCGGGAGACTGTCCCCTGCAAAAGATTCTGCTGGAACCTGCACCGGACATTGCCTTGAAGACATCTGCACAAGGCTTATAGAGAGTATCGCACCACATTATCTGTCGCCAAAACCTTCATCTCCTACCTGATGTCTGCCTGGGTCATGGCCATCTGCACGGCCCTGGCAGCATGAAGTGGTGTTGTGTCAAAGAGCCGCACATCGACATCCTGCTGCTCTACCAGCAAACCTATTTCGGTGCAGCCAAGAATTACGGCTTCAGCACCCTGGTCGGCCAGCCATGCCATAATCCGGATGTATTCCTTTTTGGATTGCTCGACAGTTTTACCACAGCAGAGCTCTTCAAAGATAATCCTGTTGATAATTTCCCTGTCTTTTTCCGGTGGAATCAGCACATCCATGCCGCAGTGCTCTGCCAGTCTTGTACGGTAAAAATCCTGCTCCATGGTAAAGGCGGTACCCAGCAGACCGACCCGCTTAATACCTTCACTCAGCAAAACATCCCCCGTGGCATCGGCTATATGCAATAAAGGGATGTCGACCCTTTTAAGAATATCGGCAGCGAGGACGTGCATGGTATTGGTACAGATCAGAAAAAAATCCGCACCGGCCTTTTCCAGCCCCACCACGGCGTCTCCCAGGATATCGCCGATAACATCCCACTCTTCGTTTCGCATAAGTGCTTCTATAGGGCCGAAATCGACACTGTGCAGTACAATCCGGGCCGAATGAAGACCTCCCAGCGCATGCTGCACACCCTTATTGATGAGTCTGTAGTAATGCAGGGTCGATTCCCAGCTCATTCCACCAAGCAGACCTATTGTTTTCATATTTTTTCCGATACCTCCTGTAACGGTTTAAATGAACGGGCAACAACAAGGCAGTATTTTTTGCAGGGTTCAGGTGTTGCGCCTGGGCGGTTTCCGCAGAATCGAGACCCGCGACTCATGAAAAGTTCCCCCACCTCCCATATCAGTGGTCTTCTGCGAAGTGAGGTCATTAATGGCCGCAGGATGCTCATGGCACTGCCAGAACAAGCCTTCGGCAACCAGGAGACCCGGACGCACACCATCACCGACCTTTGCCCTGCGCCTGGCCCAGCCTCTGTCGTTGAACAGCGTCACAATCTCGTCGTCTTCAACCTGCAGTTCCAGGGCATCAGATGGATGAATGAGCACCTGTCCCGGCTCTCCCTCATAGCGCTCACCGAAGGTGGAGTTCAGCAGATCCGGGTGTGGTGGTGTAATCAGCTTGAACGGGTATCTGGATTGGAAATCGGCGTTATCGAACTCGCTACCGTCCAGGAGACAGACGGTAGCCGGCAGTGACGGATCACTGTTGTCGACAAAGCTATAGCGTCCCTTTGCCGGACTGAAACCGGCCTGATATTTTACACATCTGCTAGACAGCACCGGGACCCCATAAGGAACGCCTTCTTTTTTATAGCGATCCGGTAGTCCATCGAGAGTATCCAGATATCCCGCCAGCCGTTCATCCAGCGTTTGTCTGAAAGGAAGTTCTGTAAAACCCAGTTTTTCGGCCAGTTCGGCAAAGAAGGTGAAATTGCTTTTTGCCTCTCCAATGGGCGGGATAACCGCCTCAACCAGAGACAGGTAAAAATGACCATAGGCAGTATACAGATCTTTGTTTTCCAGAAAGGTGGTGGCCGGCAGAACAAGGTCGGCATATTGCGCCGTAGGCGTCATGACCTGCTCGTGAACAACCGTAAAGAGATCTTCCCGCTGCAGGGCCCGACGAACCAGACTGGCGTCGGGAGTAGAAGAAAGAGGATTGGCGTTATAGACAAAAAACATTTTGATGCCGGGATCACAATGCAGACTGTTACCCAGTTGAACCATATTGAACAGCCGCCCCGGCTGCTGTGCCGGGAGAGGCCAGGTCAGTCTGGTCTGATCGCCACTGAAGGCCGACGATGTCAACAGAACACCGCAGCCCTCTCTTCCGTCAAAAAGACCAAGAGCGGCAGCCAGGGAGGTAAGGGCTCGAATGCCCATACCCGCCCGGCTGTTGCGTGTCATACCAATGCCGATACGGATGAAAATCCTTGCCGTACTCTGTAGAATATCGGCAAACTCATCGATACGAGCCTCGTCGACCCCGCTTTGATCAACAAAATCCGCCAGAGGATGCTTTTCCAGATACTCCTGCAGAAGCTCAAAGCCGGTGGTGGCATCTTCTATAAATTGCCGGTCCAACCCGTTCCTGTCCAGCAGTTTCTTCAGAAGCGCCAGAACCAGAGCGGTGTCCCCACCCGGTTCGACCTTGATATGCAAGTCTGCGGACCTGGCCGTCGCCCCCTTATAGGGATCCACCACCACAAGGCGCGCCCCTTTTTTGCGGGCCCTGGCGACATAGGGCCAGAAATGCATATTGGTTATCTTGGTATTGCTGCCCCAGATGACAATCAGCTCCGCCTGCTCCGCAATCTCCGGAGGAGTACCTGGTATATCGCCGCAATGACTCTTCCACCCTGCTTTGGCGGCAGTTGAGCAGATTGTTTCCTCCAGCCGAGAGGTACCCAGCCTATGAAAAAGAGGATAGCCGGCAAAACGGTTCATAGCGCCCATGTTGCCGGCATAGGCAAAGGGAAGAATCGCCTCCCCGCCATACTGCTGCATTATCGTGCTGATTTTTTCCTGTAAAATGTCATAGGCGTGGTCCCAGCTGATCCGGCGGAAGTCTCCCTCACCCTTCCGGCCGGTTCGCTGCAAAGGAAAAAGAATCCGCTCAGGAGAATAGAGCCGTGCCGGATAGCTCTTCATTTTGCGGCAGATTACCCCACGGGTATAGGGATGGTCCCGGTCGCCGGCCAGAGCCGTGATCTTACCGTCTTCGATGGTAACCGTAAGGCCGCAACTGTCGGGACAGTCCAGCGGGCAGACCGATTTTTTATAGATGACCTTTTTTTTTGTCATGGAACAACTCTCACAATCATGAAATGGGCATATGACAGCGCGGCAACCTGCTGTTCATCGAATCGCCTTCTTAGCAGCAAGGACGACCCCTTCAAAGGCGCTATGCTCAACATCGACCAGGGGACGATCGACCTGACCGTCGTTAAAAAAAATTTTATGGAGCAGCCAGCCATAGGCAGCAACTGCCAACAGGGAAAACAACGGGAAATAGTAGCCCAGTGGACAGAGCACAGCCACGGTGAGCCAGTGCAGCAGGATGACCTTCTGGGAGTGCAATTTAATAGGAAAATCACCATGCCTGCCGATAACCGCCAACCCGCTGAGATTCCAGCCATATAATGCCATAAAGGCGTGCAGCCTGAGAAGCGGCAGGGCCTTTTCCGGCGTGTAGCTCTCTGAGAAGGCCAGAAAGATATAGATTATCCCGGTGATCGACGTGAACAGTAGAAACAGGATCCCCGAAGTCAAAAAGGCCTTCTGCTGCAAGCGAATGCCTTTGGTATAATACAGATAGAGCACCAGGACCACGGTCAGAAAAAGTGTTATGGAAATGGCAACCTGCGGTATATACACCTCGGCCAGAATAAAAAGAAAGAAAACAATGACACCAAGGTTAATGATCCAGAATGCCGACTCTTTCAAAGACGAAATAACCACAATCTTCTCCTCTTTCATCAGCGCGAAGATAACGGACATACTGATCAATGACAGAGGAAAGGAAAAACCGAGAAAAAAGGTGTCCAGTTTCAGTTTTTCGATGGTTACCCAGTTGGTATAAACACTGTTTAAAATTACCGGAGAAGAAAGCAGCAGGCCTAGGGAAAGGCAGAGAAGAGCAGCCTGGTGAAATTTCCTGGATACGTTTTCGCGCAGGGAGAAAAGGTCCAGGGGGAGGAAGGAACCAAACCTTTGCACCCGGACATTTTCGATGATCATAGCCAGCAATATCGGAATTATCAAAGTGACACCATACCATTGCAGAAAGGCGCTCAGGGCGAAAAGAAGAGAGAGGCCGAAAAAAAATTTCCCTTTAATGGAAAGATTTTTTCTCCCTTCGGTAAAGTAGATCAACAAGGTGCCGCCGCTACAGAGATTGAAGAGGAAGATATGGAGCCTTTCAAAGTTCAGTGTTGCAGGATCCACCAGGTGATGCATGAAGCCACACGCCAAGGCAAGTGTCATGGTTGCCAGTAAAATAGCTTTCAGCCTGCTGCTCACATTGTTCTCCTCTTCTCGGAAACGTTCGTAGTATAGATTTTAAATTTTCCCAGCAGGCTGCGGAGTGCCTCCTCCAGTGTTTCATGCCGGAATATGAAGCCGGAGTCAAGCAATTTCCGACAGTCGCATCTGTTGCTCGACAATACTATTTCGGTTGCCATTTGTCCATAAACGGCTTTGAGAAGCGATTCGGGAATTGGAAACAGAAGCGGATAGCCCGATATCTCCGCAAGGATTCGCATAAAAGAACTATTGGTCACCGGAAAGGGCGCCGCAATATTGACAGGCCCGTGAAGCGAAGGACAGCACATGGCATGATAAATGGCTGATATGGTATCATCCAGCGAAATCCAGCTGATATACTGCTCTCCTGTACCGAAACGTCTGATAATCCCTAACGGGGCGGTACTGAGCAATCGTTGCAGAGCCCCTCCCTGAGGTGACAATGACACACCAATGCGCATCAGCACCGTCCGGATTCCAGCTTTGCAGGCAAGCTGTGCCGCCTCTTCCCATTCCCTGCATACCTCAGCTATAAAACCGTTGCCGACTGCACCATCTTCGGCAATGCGTGCAGAGCGACTATTGCCGTAATACCCTACTGCCGAAGCACTCAGAAACACCTGTGGCCGTCGTTTCCGGTCGGCAACAGCGCCTGCCAGAAGTGCTGTGCCCCTGGTGCGCGATTCAAGTACAGCCTTCTTTTTAGATTCGTTCCAGCGGCCCAGTCCGATATATTCGCCGGCAAGATGAATAACCGCATCAAAATATGGGAGCTGATCTATCTCACCGCTGCCAGGATTCCAGTACAGTTCCTTCCTCTCCCGGTTCGGTTTTCGCCGCACCAGCGTCCAGACCTCATGTCCGCCGGTGGTCAGCAATGGCAGAAGGGCACGTCCCAGCACTCCGCTTGCCCCGGATACCAGCACTTTGAAAGAGCTGTTACCGCAGCGGTTGTGCAGGTCGAGATCAGCCGCCAGAACGCCGGCACGATGCTGAAAGGTACGATGCAGCGTTGTTTCAACATGCTTCTTTACAAAAGACGGCAGGAGGCCGTGCCGGGGAAGGGCATAGTCAATGTCATCCTCAAGGCATGCCTTCGCACCACATTGATAAAACCTGTGGCGGTGAGACCAGTGCGAAAACGGCCCTTTATGCATGATGTCGCGGAACATTCTGCCGGGAGAGTTTTCAACATGATGAGCAATCCAGCGAAATGGCAGAGGTCCGGCATGCATGCGCATCTCTACCATGCCGCCGGGATCAAGTCCGCCCAGGCGTTGCACAACCGTGGTCTTTTCCCAGGGTGGAATAAGCCGTTCAAGGGCCCCTTGGCGGGAATGCCAGTCATATAATCCTTCTACACTGCAGGGAAAAGCCGCCGTATAACAGAATTTGGCCGCCTCAGTCATGTAAAATCTCTTGAAGAGCGTCATCCAGCTTCGGGAAAGTAAAGACGAAACCATGATCCTGTAATGCCTTCGGCACCACTTTCTGACCCTGCAGCAGAGAGCGCCCAAACTCCCCGGCCACCGTCTTGACTAGAAAAGAAGGAGCAGGAATAACCGCGGGTCGGTGTAAGGAACTTGCCAGTTTTTGGGCGAATTCTTTCTGCCGGACAGGTTCCGGGGATGTAAAATTAAACGGTCCCTCCAGGCTGCTGCCATCCATGAGGAAGATGACTGCAGCGACCAGATCATCCACATGAATCCAGGGAAACCATTGTTTACCATCGCCGATGGGACCTCCCAAGCCAAATTTAAAGGGCGTTTTCATGGTCTCGATTGCACCGCCGGCCTTGCCGAGAACCACGCCAAAACGCATCGTCGCCACCCGGGCTCCTTTTTTTACTGCGTGCATGGCCTCACGCTCCCAGCTTTTACAAACATCTGCAAGAAAATCGAATCCTCCTTCACCACTCTCATCCACCGGCGTTTCCCCCTTGTCGCCATAATAGCCGGCAGCCGAAGCACTGAGGAGAACCGTCTCGGTTGTGTCGGGCAATGCTTTGACAATATTCCTGGTTGTCTCTACTCTGCTTGCGTACATTTTCTTTTTATAGGATTCGGTCCAGTAGTTGAAAATCGATCGACCGGCCAGATTGATAATTACATCAAAGGAGCCGAGATTATCCTGCCAGGCGCCTTCCACTGTCGTGTTTGCCTTAAGAACGTGCAAGGCAGGAGAATCGTCCAAGTGTGTTGTACCACTGCTGCCGACCACGGTAATCTCATGCCCCAGTTGCAGCAATCTGCGACTCAGATTGGTTCCGACAAATCCCGTTCCACCGGTGATAAATATTTTCATGTCCCCTCCCTGTTGAATGCGATGGTATCGTCAAGAGTCAGCATCCCACCACAGAGCCTGACAATATCAGCTCCACCCGGATCAACCTTCCTCCGAAACCATCAAGTGGTAAATACAGAGTAATCTTTGACAAAAGAGTAAACACTACCGGTTACATTATCAAAAAAATAGTTTCGCTGCCCGGAGCAGTGTCGTTCTCGTCTTGAACAACACTGTGCTGTTGTACACTCTCTATCCTTTTTTCCGACCCGCAGTACCTGCAAAACAGGTTGCCGTGTCCGTCAATCTTCTGGTATGCTGCAACGGTAATTTACACTTTGAATACACCGCTTTTCCACGCTGCCCTTACCTTCTCTCAGGTGAAACATTTATGACCACATCTCGCTATCCTCATCTTTTCAAAAGTCTTGATCTGGGCTTTACCAGTCTCAAAAATCGTATTCTCATGGGCTCCATGCATACCGGGCTCGAAGAGGAACGGGGCGGCTTTAAAAAACTGGCGGCTTTTTACAGCGAGCGAGTCAAAGGTGGTGTCGGCCTCATTGTCACGGGTGGTATTGCTCCCAATTTCCGAGGACGCATTGCACCATTCGGCTGCCAGTTGAGCTTCTCCTGGCAGGTCGGTAAGCACACACTTGTTACCGAGGCAGTACACAGCCAGGGCGGCAAAATCTGTCTACAGATACTCCACACTGGCCGTTACGCCTACCACCCTTTCAGCGTGGCCCCCTCTCCGGTTAAAGCAATTATCAATCCGTTCAAACCAAAACAGATGTCGCCGCGCCAGATCCGTAAAACCATTGCCGATTTTGCAGGTACTGCGGCACTTGCCCAAAAAGCCGGGTATGACGGTGTTGAAATAATGGGATCGGAAGGCTATCTCATCAACCAGTTTATCTGCAAACGTGTCAACAGAAGAGATGACGAATGGGGTGGATCCTATGAAAACCGCATACGGTTGGCCCTGGAAATCGTTTCTGCGGTCCGCCAAAAGGTCGGCCCCGATTTTATCGTTATCTTCCGTCTCTCCATGCTCGATCTGGTGGAAAAGGGCAGTACCTGGGAAGAGATCGTTCTGCTGGCCAAAAAACTGGAAGAACGCGGGGTTTCTCTGATCAATACCGGTATCGGCTGGCATGAATCGCGTATCCCGACCATAGCCACCAGTGTGCCGCGAGCAGCCTTCAGCTGGGTCACCGAGCGCATGAAAAAAGAGATTGAGACTCCTCTGATCAGCACCAACCGCATCAATACTCCGGAAGTGGCGGAAGAAATACTGGCACAAGGCCGGGCCGACATGGTTTCCATGGCCCGCCCCTTTTTGGCTGACCCATATTTTCCCGCCAAAGCGGCATCGGGCAGAGAAAAGGAGATCAATACCTGCATCGGCTGCAACCAGGCCTGTCTCGATCATGTCTTTCGCAATAAACGGGCCTCCTGCCTGGTCAATCCACAGGCCTGTTACGAAACGGAACTGCTCTTTCCCCAGGCTGTTACCCCGAAAAAGATCGCGGTTGTCGGTGGAGGAATGGCCGGCATGGCCTGCGCTGCCTATTCAGCCCAGCGAGGCCACCACGTCACTCTGTTTGAAGGCGCCGCGGAACTTGGGGGCCAGTTTCTTCTCGCGAAAAACGTACCCGGCAAGGAAGAGTTTAATGAAACACTGCGCTATTTCACTACCAAGCTGCAGTTGCTTGGCGTCGATGTCCGCTTAGGCGCCCGGCAAGACAGCAGTAACCTGCTCGCCTCTGCCTATGATGAAATTGTGCTGGCAACCGGCGTTAGTCCCAGGATCCCGCAGATAGAAGGTATTGACCATGCCATGGTCGCAACGTACCAGGAAATCCTGGCAGGAAAAAAAGTAGCCGGACCCCGTGTTGCCGTCATAGGCGCCGGCGGTATCGGCTACGATGTCAGTGAATTTTTATGCGAGCAGCCACCTTCGCACAGCCTCCATATCGATTTATGGTTACGGGAATGGGGAATCGATGCCGACATTGCCCATCCCGGTGGCGTGGAAGGAGTCAAACCGCATAAAGCACTGCCCGCCAGAACCGTTTACCTGCTGCAGCGCAAAAGCGGCAAATTCGGCAAAAGCCTGCAGCCCACCACCGGTTGGATCCACAGGGCGGCATTGAAAAAAAGAAAGGTGGAAATGATAGGTGGAGTTACCTATGAAAAAATTGACGATGCCGGTCTTCACATTCACAAAGACGGCAACAGCCGAATTCTTGAAGTAGACACTATTGTCCTCTGTACCGGTCAGCTTTCCCGGCAGGAATTGTGGCTGGAACTCAAAGATACGGGCCGATCGGTACATCTGATCGGCGGCGCCTTCGAAGCGGCGGAACTGGATGCCAAAAAGGCCGTCAGACACGCTGCCGAAGTGGCCGCTATTCTTTGAGGAGAAACTCTTGTAGTATATTTATGACTTCATCCCGCAGCAGGTCTTTTTCCATTAACAGTTCATGGCGAGCGCCCGCAACGCTATGGAGGCGGCACTGTGGAGCGTTACGGCAAAATTTCCGTTGAGCTGCGGCAGTGACGACCTTGTCGTTACCGGCCTGTAAAAGAAGCACAGGTATCTCAATCCGGCCGGCCCCGGCTACCGCCTTGGCCGAACCATACAGGGCTTGGCGGAGCCACAAAAAAGTCGGGCTTCCCAGAGCAAGAGCCGGGTTTTGCACTACAAGAGAAAAATTTATGACAAAGCGCGCCCTGCTCGACGTCAAAACATTGTTGAGAAATGGTGATGCCCCCTGATATGGTCCACCTTGTGGAACATAGTGTTCTCCGCGGCCGGCCCATACGGCCAGGTTTGCCATCCATCTCATAGGACGGCAAGGTAAAGGATGACAGTTGATGCCAAGCATGGGCGAGCTCAATATTGCCCCGGCAAAATAGCCTTGATGTTTCTGCAGAAACAGTGCAGTAACCGCACCTCCCATGGAATGGGCCAGAACAAAAACCCTGCGGTGCCTTTGACCCAACACCTCATCGAGAAAAATCTTCAGGTCTTCGACATAGTCTCCGAAATCTTCAACATGTCCTTTGTGGGGATCGGCAAGGGGCCGCTGCGACAGCCCCTGACCACGATGATCATAACTGTAAATCGCCATTCCCAGCGATTGCAGGTCAAAGAAAAGCTCGGCGTATTTTTCGGCAAACTCCGTTCTCCCACCAAGAATCAGCAGCGCATCCTCCCGCCCCTCTTGTCGCGGTCGTAAACCGCGTAGTTCCTGTTTCCGCACCCCTGTGAAGGTAAACTCCTCAAAATGGTCGCGAAGAAAAGGTACGACTATTTTTGTATAATCCCTCTCCAGCTGATCTTCCTGCACGGTATCGCTCCATATTTTTTTTCGTTTAGGCCCGCCCGTCTAGTACTGCAATAACATCTCTTTTACCACAAAAAACAGCGTGATGATGTCCATGATAAGTTATCCGGAAACACGGCGGTAGTCCTTTGTTATTCACTTTCATTTGATTTTGCAATCTGTTTGCGATATTTTTCTATAAGAATACAGTATTTTTGTTATAACAGGCTCGTAACAGGTAAGAGCGGGCTTCTCTTCGTTTCGTGCAACGTTGCAGTGAATTTTACTGGCTTTTCCATAAAA
Source organism: uncultured Desulfopila sp. (assembly GCA_964446655.1). Lineage (GTDB taxonomy): Bacteria > Desulfobacterota > Desulfobulbia > Desulfobulbales > Desulfocapsaceae > Desulfopila_A. The sequence goes on along the minus strand of CAYUPL010000011.1, from coordinate 69,503 downwards.
AACAGCTAGACTGCCGATACAATAATGAATTCACTCTTAATACTCTGCCAATAGTATAGGAAGAAACTCCTATGAGCGCCGACACAACCGCCGCCGAACAATCATTCAGTCAAGACGTCTATGCCGATATTCAGGTAAGTGAAATCGACAAGCTGGCCAGCCAGCTCCTGCAGATGGAGATTGACCTGAACTGCAACATTCCGACTACTCTCTGGATCAGCGACCTGCATGGTGAAGGAGACCGATTCAAATCAATTTTGCGAGGTCGCTTCGGTCTGCTTTACCAAACCTGCCGGGAAGCACTGCCCAATACCTTCAGCTCGGACAAAATCCAACATCTGGTCTCCATCATCCGTAAACAACGTTTTTTTCAGGATGAAGATATCCAGATGGACCGACAGGATGTTATCTTCTGTTTTGTCCAGATTCTCCGCTACAAGCTGACCAATATCCGCTACCGCACCGACGACATCTTTCTGCCGGAATTTCTCGATGTTATTAAAAGACTTCTTTCCGGCGCACCGGTGCCTGATCCCATTTTCGAGGAAACCGTCATCTCAGAAAGGCTCATCGCCCATCTGTCCCATTCCATCCGCCTTGTTCTGCTTGATCGTATTCTCGTGCTTGGCGACATTTTCGACCGCGGCCCGCAGCCGGATAAAATTATCCGTATTCTCTCTTCCGTGTATTATCGTGACATGGTTGCTTATGTGTTCGGCAACCATGACATCCTCTGGCTTGGCGCCGCTTCGGGTAATAAATCCCTCATTGCCGAGACTATCCGCATAACCAGCAGATACGACCATTTCGAGCTGATGGAACGATTTCGCTTCGACACCTCAAAACTGGCTGATTTTGCGTCAAAAACCTACCCACCGGACAAGGTCACCGGAAACTTCAAGGCCAAAACGGATATGGGCCGCTCCATGGAAAAGGCCCTGGCAATTATCCAGTTTAAACTGGAAGAACAGACCATCCGTGACTACCCGGACTATGAAATGGAATCACGCCTTTGGCTCGACCGACTGGCGAAGTTGCTTAGTTCCGGAGATACGGCAGGGCTCAATGACACCTATTTTCCCACCTTGGATCTTGATGATCCCGGCCGGCTTACCGAAGAAGAGCAGCTTGTCATCGATGATCTGGAAGATCAGTTCAGGCATAACACAAAGCTGAAACGACTGCTGAAGTATTTTTTCACCCAGGGAAAAACATACAGTATACACAGCAACATACTCAATATTCATGCCCTGGTTCCCTCGACGTTGGATGGTGACTTTGAAGAATTTCAGGGCCGCCGCGGCAAAGTCCTGCTGGACTTTATCCAGAAGACCATACGGCGGGTCGGCAAAAACTACCTGGACGACACTCCCCAGGATCCCAAAGACCAGGCGCTCTTCTTCTATCTGTGGTGTGGTCCGAAATCCCCGTTTTTCGGCAAACATGCCATGAAAACCTTCGAACGCTACTTCCTTGAAGACAAACAGACCCATGAGGAACGCTCCCTCTACTGGAAACAGAATCTGAAGAGCGACGCCTTCAAAAAGAAACTGCAGCAGGAATTCGGCGTGCAGCGAGTGGTCTACGGTCACACTCCGGTGGACTTCCTTAAGGGGCGTCAGATGGCCAGTGAAGATGGCGTCGCCATAAATGTCGACGGTGGCTTTGCCGCGGCATATTACAACCGCGGCCACGCTCTGGTACATACCCCTCACCAGATCTACGGCATCATCCTGCCGACCCCCGATGAAATTAAAGAAGCGGAACGAAAACTTGAGTCAGCCCCTCTGGCCATTGAGATTATTGATGAATTTCGTCAACCCATGAAAAAGAAAGACACAGTGGAAGGAAAGATCATCAAGAAGGAGCGAGATAAACTCCTGAGAATTATCCGCAACTACTCCTTACAATAATCCGCTCACCTTTTACCGGCATATCCCTATGAACAAAAACTACGGCATGGAAATAGTTCGGGCCACCGAGATAGCAGCTCTGACCGCAGCTCGAATTCAAGGACAGGGTAATGAAGACGACATTCTCAACACTGCCAGGGCGGCAATTATAAAAACCCTGAACCGGCTGGATATCCAAGGGCACCTGGTGAACGATCGATTCATCAAACGAGCGGCCACCATCAAAATCCCAGAACGGTTGGGTGCAGGGGGCCCGGAAATGGATTTGATGGCTGTCGCCCTCGAGGCGCACCACTCTGCCGCCGATGGACGTAACAATGCCACATCATACGCGGTCATCGCCCAGAAAGATTCGATACAGTCCGTCCCCAACCTCAGTATGTATAAGATCGTGGTGGGACCAAAGGTCGGCGCCGTCATTGACATCAACCAACCGCCGATCGTTAATGTCAAACGTGTCGCCAGGGCCTTGCGAAAATACACCGACAATGTCACGGTCTGCATCCTCAATCAGGCGCGACATCAGAAGCTTATTAAAGAGGTACGAAGTTGCGGCGCCAGGATCAAGCTGATTGAAGAAGGTGAAATCTCCGGATGTCTGGCCGCCATAATTGGTGAAAAAGCTGATATTTACATGGGTTACGGTTTTGCCCCGGAAGGTGTGCTGGTGGCAGCGGCAATAAGTTGCCTGGGCGGCTATTTTGAAGGAAAGATATTTTACGAAAACGACCGCGACCGCGACGAAGCCATGATGCATAATATTCATGATTTCGAAAAAATTTTCCGTGCCCACGATCTTATCAGTTCCAAGGAAGTTGCCATCGCAGCCACCGGCATAACCGACGGTGAATTTCTCGAAGGTGTTCGCTTTACCCCCAACGGCGCCATTACCAGCTCATTCATTGCCCGCGGAGAAACCTACACTTACCGCAAACTCGAGACCACCCATTTCTTTGATTATAAACCGGTTTTTTAAAACAAAACCGATACGACAAGGCTGCTTTTCTTACCACCCTCATGCCTCGTCCATGGCCCCGCCGGACTCGTGCCTTACCCAGGCAACACCAGAAAGAATTTTCTCATTCGGCATATTTTTTCTTATGCCGTTCCACCAGTCAACCGATAGAGAAGAACAACCGGAGAAACATCGCTGTCTCGAGTATTCCAGCGAGGCAACTCCTCCACCAGTACTTCTTTCGGCAAAAATGACTGCAAAAATCCCACTGCAAAACCAAACATCGACCCGCATGGCGACCGAACCTGATCACCCCGGCTACGCCGGACATCAAGGGCAGTCACATCCCCCTTTAAGTGCCGAACGAAGGTTTGCGCTCTATAATTGGGAGGACCCGACCATCAGGCCTTCTTCCTCCAGAAGCGCGCACTGGTCCATAGCCTGGTCCGATCTGATGATGACGATGTTTATTCTTTTTCTCTCCCTCTTTGTCTATCAGGCTGCTCATAAGGATTTTCTCGGCAGCGATACAGCGGAGGTAGTCGCTGGAAGAACAGTGGAGGCCATAGAGGTGCAGGAACAGGGTAAAGCCTCCTTTCCTTTCAAGGTGATAAAGCCTGCCGCTCCGTTTATAACCGCAGGGACGCTTCCTAAAGTTGCCCCCATGGATCTTGAGGAGGTCGACCTCGACGCTACTTTCTCCAAAGCCGATATTGACAAAACCCTGGCGGAGCTGGCCCGTGATATCCCCGCAACCGCCGAACCGATCTTTCCCCCGACCGTGTCGGACCGATCCGCTCAATCGGCGCCATCGCCGGCAATCGCCGACCAAGACTTGGTTCAGCAGCAGCCTCTCCGGATTGCCGCGACACAGAACGACAACAGCGCCATTAACACACTTTTTGCCCAGAGCAGACACACCCTCGACACCTTTAATCTGAACGCCTTTGCCTCAATAGAGCTGGTGCCGGACAAAGCGGTCCATATCGTCCTTACCGGTGATCTGCTTTTCCCGACCGGTCAGGCGGACCTGTCCCAAGAAGCAATTCAGTCCCTCGAAAAGATTGCCGCGGTAATCAACTCCACCCCGCACAGGGTTCATGTTGAGGGACACACCGATAATGTTCCCATCTTTTCAGAACGTTTTGCCGACAACTGGGAACTCTCCGTGGCCCGTGCCAATGCGGTTGCCTCGTTTCTCATCAAGGATATGGGCATGAATCCCCATCAATTCGTCGTCAGCGGATACTCTTCTTATCAGCCGGTCGCTCCCAATACTTCGGAACGAAGCAGAGCTGCAAACCGGCGTGTTGAAATTGTAATTTCCCGATCTCCGGTACAACAGGATATCGCCATACTCTCCCCCAGCACTCTATCTTTTTCTGCCTTATGATACTTAAAAACAGCATTGGACTTGTCCTCTGCGTCGCTCTGTTTCTGTTTGGTTTTTTTATTAACGGCAACCTGTCGCTCTATTTCAACCTCTCCGGGCTGCTCATCGTCATCGGCGGTACGACCGCCGCTGCTCTGCTGAGTTTTCGCCGGCAGCAGCTTGCCATCGCCGCCCGGGTAATCTGTTCGTCATACCGACATCGCCGCACAACCGAGAAAGAAATTGTCCAGGCTCTGATAGACCTTTCCGTAAAATCTCGAATGGCAGGTATTCTCTCCCTGGAGGAAGATGAGGATCAGGCCGCGACAATGTTTCTCCATCGGGCCCTTGGCTGTCTTGTGGATGGCTACAGAGCCGATCAGATACGCGAGATTCTCAACACGGAAATGCATTTTTTCCGATTACGCCGGGACGATATCGAACGTGTCGTCAGAACCATCGCCGACTATTTCCCCACCTTCGGCATCATCGGTTCCGTAGTCGGTCTCATCACCATGCTCAGCGGAATCGGCGATACCGCTGTTATTCTCAAGGCCGTACCGATAGCCCTGACCTCGACTCTCTATGGTCTGATCTTTTCCAATTTCTTTTTCCTTCCCTTTGCAGCCAACCTGAAGGAGAGAACCAACCATGAACTTCTTCTCCAGAAAATTATCACAGAAGGCATCATCGCCATTGATTCAGAAATAAATCCCGTCATCCTGAAAACAAAACTGGACTCCTTTCTTACCCCATCCGAAAGGGTTGAAGAATATGTTTCCTACACCCAAATACAAGAAAGATTCAACATCAGCTCTGCCGCACCAACCATGGGCGAACCACTGCTTTCCAGCCTGCGGGAACCCTCCGTCGACATCGCATAACAGCATGTAAATACTCTTTTTACCTGGAATTTTCTCATCAGGAGGCAGGGGAGCCGTTCTGCTTTTTCGGGTGCAAAAACTATTCTGCTATGCTAAGTTGGCCTTTGTATCAGAAACGGTCGTCTTCCCACCGTCCGTTATGATCGCAAACCATCGACCTTCCTCACTTACAACCATGCATATTCTCTCTATCGGTACGCAATTATGAGCGCAGGATTTGTTCATCTTCATGTCCATTCCCAATACAGTCTCCTCGACGGAGCCATTCGAATCTCGGATCTCTTAGCTAAATGTAAAGAATATGAGATGGATAGTGTGGCCATCACCGACCACGGTGCAATGTATGGCGCGCTTGAATTTTACTTAAAGGCTAAAAAAGCTAACATCAAACCCATCATAGGGTGCGAATTTTATCTGGCGCCAGGACACAGAAGTGACAAAAAACAGGTATCGGGTGTTACGTCCTTTCACCTTATCCTGCTGGCAATGAACAAAACAGGCTACCAGAATTTGATGAAACTGGCTTCCATTGCCCAATTTGAAGGTTTCTATTACAAGCCGCGCATTGACATGGAAATCCTGGCTGAGCACAGCGAGGGTGTTATCGCCCTTACCGCCTGCCTGCATGGCTGGATCCCCTGGCTCATCCGCCAGAAGGATATGGCCGGCGCCCGGCAAAAAGCTCTGGAAATGCAGGATATTTTTGGTGATCGGCTCTATTTCGAGCTGCAGGAGAACGGTATAGACGAGCAACGCGGCGTCAACGATGGTCTGATGCAGCTTGGTAAAGAGCTGGGTATCAAAGTTGTGGCAACCAACGACTGTCACTACCTCAACCGGGAAGAAGCTCATGCCCATGAAGTTCTGCTCTGCATCCAGACAGGGAAAACCATAACCGATCCCAAGCATTTCTGTTTTGCCACCGACGAGTTCTATTTTAAATCTCCACGGAACATGAAGGAGAGTTTCTCCTATTGTCCTGACTCAATAGCCACCACCATGGAGATTGCAGAACGATGTAATCTCGAACTCGACTTCAATGACTACCATTTTCCCAGGTTTCCTGTACCGGAAGGAGAAACACTGGAATCGATGTTCACCGCCACCTGCCGCAAAGGGCTGAAACAACGTTTTGCCGCAATGCAGAAGGCGGGAACCTATTCGACAGAAAAGGCCGCAATTTATACGGAGCGACTCGAAAAGGAAATTGATGTCATCAACACCATGGGTTTTCCCGGCTACTTTCTCATTGTGGCCGATTTTATCAACTGGGCTCAGGACCAGGGAATTCCCGTCGGCCCGGGAAGAGGCTCCGGCGCCGGAAGCCTTGCCGCCTTCTGTATGCGTATCACCAATATTGACCCGATTCCATATGGCCTGATTTTTGAGCGTTTTCTCAATATAGAGCGAAAATCGATGCCGGACTTCGATATCGACTTCTGCCAGGATCGACGGGGAGAGGTCATCGATTATGTCCGCAAAAAATATGGCGGTGCTGAACATGTGGCCCAGATCGTCACCTATGGCTCCATGAAGGCGCGAGGTGTAATCCGTGATGTCGGCCGGGCTCTGGATATCCCTTTTGGCGAAGTGGACAAAATTGCCAAGCTCATCCCCGACCAGCTGAAGATGACCATAGAAAAGGCAATAAAGGAGGAACCAAAGCTGCAGGATGCCGCCGACCGGGACCCCCGCATAGCCGAATTGCTGCGGGTCTCCCAGACGCTTGAGGGACTGGCCCGACACACATCCACGCACGCCGCCGGCGTGGTGGTCTCTCCCAAACCAATGGTGGAATATCTGCCCACCTGCAAGGGAAGCAAGGATGAGACCTTGACGCAGTATGACATGAAACATACTGAAATGACAGGTCTTATAAAATTCGACTTTCTCGGCCTGAAAACATTGACGGTCATCGCCAAGACCCTGCTGCATATCAAGGCCGATATCGGCAAAGATCTCGATATTGATGCCATTTCCATGGATGATGTCAAAACCTATGATCTGCTCTGCCGTGGAGACGCCCTTGGTGTTTTTCAGCTGGAAAGTTCCGGCATGCGCGAACTCCTTGTCAAAATGGCTCCACGACAGTTCACCGATCTCATCGCCCTGGTGGCACTCTACCGTCCCGGACCTCTGGATTCGGGAATGGTTGACGATTTTGTGGAAACCAAGCATGGTCGCATGACACCACATTACCCGCTGCCGCAGATAAAATCCGTCCTGGAAGAGACTTATGGCGTCATTGTCTACCAGGAACAGGTCATGAAAATTGCCAACATCCTGGCAAACTATTCTCTGGGTGATGCCGATATTCTGCGACGTGCCATGGGCAAAAAGATTGCGGAGGTTATGGACCAGGAACGCCAGAAATTTATGGCGGGAGCAAAAGAAAACAATATTCCGGAAGACAAGGCCGCGCATGTTTTCGACCTGATGGCCAAATTCGCCGGTTATGGATTCAACAAGTCACACTCTGCCGCCTATGCACTGATTTCATATCAGACTGCTTACCTGAAGGCTCACTACCCTGCTCAGTTCATGACCGCGTTGCTCTCCTGTGATATGAACAATACCGACAAGGTCGTGCGCTATATCAACGAGTGCAGGGATCATAAGATAGAAGTTCTCCCTCCCGACATCAACGAAAGCGTCAAAGATTTCAGCGTCGTCAATGATCGCATCAGATTCGGACTCGCTGCGGTAAAGAACGTCGGCGGCTCGGCCCTTGATTCCATCATCGAGGAACGCGCCGGCGGCGGCAAATACACCTCCTTGAGCGATTTCTGCAGCCGGGTCGACTCACGTAGGGTCAATTCACGGGTTATAGAAAGTCTCATCAAATCCGGTTCCTTTGATTCTTTAGGCTTCAAACGGTCACAACTGATGGCCACCATAGACAAGGCCATGGAACAGGCCAAGGCCATCCAACGGGACCGGCAGAGCGGTCAGATGTCTCTTTTCGCGGTAGCTCCTGCCGGCACCGCCGCCGATGTCGCGACAATCACGATGCCCGACATCAAGGAGTGGGATGAACGGCAACGGCTCGCCTTCGAGAAAGAAACAGTCGGTTTTTATATTACGGGGCATCCTCTCGATGATACCATCGCCGATATCAAAACCATAGTTGATCTGGAGATCCATGACCTCTCCGAGAGCAGCGACGAACAGGCCGTTCGCATCGGCGGGTTGATCAAGAGCTGCAAACAGCTGAAAAGCAAGAAAGGTGACCCCATGGCCTTTCTTTCGATTGAAGACACCATGGAAGCAGTTGAAGTGGTCGTCTTTCCGGATACGTACAGCAGGTGCTATGAAGTTCTCAGGTCAACGGAACCGGTTATTGTGCAGGGAACGGTGCAGAAAGATGAGCGCGGCGCCAAAATTATCGCTGATACCATTCTACCCCTCGGCGAGGCCAGGGAGAAATTCACCGAACTGATCAGGATACGGCTGGATGCGGATAAGATCACCAGGCAGCGACTTGAGGCTCTCAAAAAAATCCTCTATAGCTTTCATGGCAACTGCCCCCTGCTGCTCACCCTCCATTTCAGCAACAAAGGCGAAGTCGATATCGACGTTCTCAAAGATCTCACCATCCGTCCCTGCCGGGAACTCTCCGACGATGTGGAGCAGTTGCTGGGGTATCAGGCCCTCCATTACCGGAAGAGACCTGTTGAAATACAGGGAAAGAAGAAATGGAACGGTAAAAACGGTCATAACGGCAGAAATGGCGGTTAACCCGAATAGTCCCGATCTCACCGCCTTTAAAGAAACCAGAGGCCGCAATCGGGGCAACTGGGACCATCCGGTGTAAATTCGCAGTTACAGACCGGACAATATTTTAAATATGGTTCCAGTACTGCCGGCATCGACTTACAGAATAAACCTGCTCAGGTCTTGATCCTGAACTATATCATCTAGTTGTTTGCGGACATATTCGGCCGTAACCACAAACTTCTGCTCTTCTCTTTCCGTTGCGTCAAAGGAAAGTTCATCCAGGACCCGCTCCATTACGGTATGCAGCCGCCGAGCTCCGATCTCTTCGGTCCTCTCATTCACAGCCACTGCAATTCCGGCAATTTCATCAATGGCACTCTCTTCAAAAACGAGGTCGATTCCCTCGGTCTTCATAAGAGCAACATATTGCTTTATCAAGGCATTTTCGGGCTCCGTCAGAATGCGGATAAATTCCTCTTTTCCCAGAGAATGCAACTCCACCCGAATGGGAAAGCGGCCCTGCAACTCGGGAATAAGGTCAGACGGCTTGCTGACATGGAAAGCGCCGCTGGCGATAAAAAGAATATGGTCTGTTTTGACCATGCCGTATTTGGTGGAAACGGTTGATCCTTCTACAATGGGCAGCAGATCACGCTGCACTCCTTCGCGGGACACCTCGGGTCCCTGACTCCCCCCGCCGTTGCGCGATGCAATCTTGTCAATTTCATCAAGAAAAATTATGCCGGACTCCTCTGTTCGTTTAAGAGCCTCCTTCCTGACTTTATCCATATCGATAAGACGCTCCATTTCTTCTTTGGTCAGAGCTGCCAGGGCATCAGGAATTTTCAATTTTCTGTTCTTGGTTTTCTGGGGAAAAAGTTTCGAAAAGGCATCCTGCAGGTTGGATTGCATATCTTCCATGCCGCCGGTGGTCATAATTTCTACCATGGGCATGCCGCGGGATTCTTTCAGGGCCAACTCCACCTCTCTCTGGTCGAGTTTGCCGTCTCGCAACATTTGGCGGAACTTTTCTCTGGTGGACCCACCGGTGCTGTCATCGGTGCGGCGGGGCAATGTCTCTGTCTGCTGCAGAGTAAAAGAGTTGGGCCTATCAGGTCCTTCGGTGTAATTCCCGCTGGTCGGTTTTGGTGGTAACAGAATATCGAGAATTCTATCTTCAGCGTTCACCTCAGCCAGACCCTGCAGGCTTTTTTTCTCCTCGTCTTTGACCATATTGACAGCGATTTCCACCAGATCTCTGATCATTGACTCGACATCACGGCCGACGTAGCCGACTTCGGTAAATTTTGAAGCCTCTATTTTCATAAACGGCGACTGGGCCAGCGAGGCCAGCCGCCTGGCAATTTCAGTCTTGCCGACTCCGGTAGGACCAATCATAATGATATTTTTAGGAACTATCTCTTCACGCAGTGGCGAGGGAACTTGACGTCTCCGCCACCTGTTACGCAGGGCAATAGCCACTGATCGTTTCGCATCAGCCTGGCCGACGATATATTTATCAAGTTCAATTAATGTTTCCTGGGGTGTTAAGGAGTGCGGACTCTTCATATTTTTTCGACAACTATTGAATTATTTGTATAAACGCATATTGATGCGGCAATATCCATGGATATCCGACATATTTCTTCTGCGCTGAGATTGCTGTGTTGCGTTAAGGCCAAAGCCGCTGCTTGAGCATACGGCCCTCCGGAACCTATGGCCAGGACTCCGGAGTCCGGCTCTATCACATCACCGGTACCGGTAAGAAGCAGAGAATGCTCTTTATCAACTGCTATCAGCATGGCCTCGAGTCTTCTGAGCATTTTATCCATACGCCAGTCTTTGGCCAGTTCAACAGCTGATCGCATCAGGTTGCCGTTGTACTGTTCCAGCTTCTGTTCCAGCTTGTCAAACAGGGTAAACGCATCGGCCGTCGCTCCTGCAAAACCGGTTATGACCTTGCCCTGATAAAGCCTTCTAACTTTCTTGGCATTGTGCTTCATCACGGTATTGCCAAGGGACACCTGGCCGTCTCCGGCCAGCGCCACTTCATTTTTATGACGAACTGTAATTATGGTGGTTGCACGTACTTTCATAATCTCTCTTCTTCTCTTTTAACACAATTCCTTATCATTCCGGATCCTTGCCGGCCAGGGGATGTGCCTTGTCATAGACCTCGCTGAGATGGTCCAGGTTCAGATGGGTATATCTCTGTGTACTCGACAGACTTGAATGTCCAAGCAGTTCCTGTACGGAACGCAAGTCAGCCCCCATCTCAAGCAGGTGGGTAGCAAAAGAGTGCCGCAATGCGTGCGGTGTTATTGCCTGAGCTATACCGGACCTTTCACCATAGAAACGCACCAGCCGCTCCACACTGCGCACGGTCAAACGACTGCCGCGTCCATTGAGGAAGAGGGCCTTTCTTTCCACATCACGTCCCCGTTTGGCCCGGTCCTGCATCAGTTTTTCCCTCTGGGCAAGCCAGGCGAAAACAGCTTCCCGGGCAGGCCGTCCAACGGGCACCAGCCGCTCCTTACTTCCTTTGCCCCTCACGCTAAGCACTTCAGTAGTAAAATCAAGGTCGGTAATATTGCGCGACACAAGTTCCGCCACCCGTATTCCGGTGGAATAGAGAAGCTCCAGAATAGCTCTGTCCCGCAACATGAAACGATCCTTTGCACCAGGCTCTTCCACCAACTGAAAGACCTCGTCAACCGTCAGGAAAACCGGAATGGTCTTGCCGATCTTCGGTGAACTGATGCCGGTTATCGGGTCTGTGGCGACGATATTTTCCCTTTTGAGAAACCTGAAAAATGTCCGCAGTGCCGAAAGCTTACGCGCCACTGAAGCACTGGAGTTTTTGCCGTGCAGACTGACCACAAATGAGCGTATCTCCACAGAAGTTATATGCTCAACCGGGACATCCTCGCCTGTATGGACGATGAACTCGGCAATATCACGTAAATACCCGTCAACAGTATGGGAAGAGTAGCCTTTTTCCACAGCCAGCCAGCGCTGAAAAATATCGGTATGTCTTTTCATTTGCACCTGTATTATAATATCAACCCGGATTGCTCATGAGAAGCGGACTGTAATAGTCCCGTAAAAATCAGCGGCCCCGGACCGCCGAAGCTGATTAATGCGTACTATATGTAGTGAACACTTGCAAGGTTGCTGTATAGTGTAATATATTGCACGATTGATTTTTCAAAGCAACCTCTACCCAGACCAATGATAATGCCAAAAAAAACATTTGAATCAGCCCTTGCCCGACTGGAAGAAATCACCACGGAACTTGAAGAAGGTGAGCTGAGCCTGGAAAATAGTCTGAAAAAGTTTGACGAAGGCATACAACTGGCCGATTATTGCAATGCCAGGCTGCAGGAAGCGAAAGCCAAAGTGGAAATCCTCTTGAAAAAAGATGGCAAACTGCAGGCACAACCTTTCAGCGGGGGGGAGAGTGGAAATACAGAGTTACCTGAATAACCGCAGGAAATGGATTGAAAATGGGCTGCGCCACTATATTCCCGAACCTGCCCCACCTTTCGGCGACCATATAGAGTCCATGCACTACAGTCTCGAGGCAGGAGGAAAAAGGATACGACCGATACTCTGTCTTGCCGCCGCGGAAGCAGTAAGACCCGGAGAGGACACCCTGGAAAGCCTGTTACCCATCGCCTGTGCTCTGGAATGCATTCATACCTATTCTCTCATTCATGATGATCTGCCGGCAATGGACAATGACGATCTTCGCCGGGGCAAACCGACGAATCACAAGGTATATGGCGAAGCTGCCGCAATACTGGCAGGTGACGGACTGTTAACCTTTGCCTTTGAACTAATGAGTACTCCTGGAAACTCGCTCTTGACAGCTGCACAGCAGCTGGAGATTATCCATGTTGTAGCCGCGGCGTCAGGCTCGTTCGGCATGGTTGGCGGCCAGGCTCTGGACATCGCGCATGAAAAAAGTGCGTACCCCTTCGAAATGCTGCATGCAATCCATCGCAGCAAAACCGGAGCGCTGATTACCGCCTCCGTTGAAGCCGGTGCAATCGGCGCCGGTGCCGATCCCGGCCAACGTGCGTCTCTGCGACGCTACGGCGAGAGTATCGGTCTGGCTTTTCAAATAATCGACGATCTTCTCAACGTAACATCCACAACGGAAAAACTCGGTAAAAAAGCCGGCAGCGACGAGATTCTCGGAAAAGCCACCTACCCGGCATTTTTCGGTGTTGAGGAAACCCGGGTGAAGGCTCGACAGGCAACGCAACAGGCCATCGAGGCCCTGGTCCGCTTCAATGCCACGGCAGAACCGTTGCGAGATCTGGCCCACTATATAAACGCTCGCTCGCATTAATCTGTCAGGCTCATGTACTTCCGGGTTTCCGGCTTTTCCGGATTTTTTGCTTTCAATATTGGCCAATCAATCTTATAGCTATACAAGACAGGTGTGAATTGATCTTCCAGATCAGCAAATAACAAGGTGACTTATTAGTATGCTTTACCCAGAAACAACAGGGCTTAAGACCATTGCGCTACAAGACATTCATTCTCCGAAGGATATCAGAGACCTTTCCATAGAACAGCTTAACGCTCTGGCCGACGAGATTCGTCACAAAATAATCAGCACCGTTGCCAAAAATGGTGGGCACCTCGCCCCGAGCCTCGGTGTTGTTGAGCTGACCCTGGCGCTGCATCATGTCTTCAATACCCCTGATGACAAGTTGATATGGGATGTCGGACACCAGAGCTATGCCCATAAGCTTATCACCGGCAGACAGAACGATTTCCACACCCTGCGGCAGTACAAAGGGCTGAGCGGTTTCCCCAAAAAAGAGGAAAGTGAATACGACGCCTTCGAGACAGGTCACGCCGCCACTTCTATTTCAGCCGCACTTGGCATGACCATGGCTAAGGACCTGAAAAACTGCACGAACAGGGCAATTGCCGTTATCGGAGACGGCTCCATGACCTCGGGCATGGCCTTTGAGGCACTCAATCATGCCGGCGATCTCAATAAAAATCTGATCGTTGTTCTTAACGATAACGAAATGTCCATCTCTCCCAATGTCGGAGCTATCTCAAGCTTTCTCAGCCGTAAATTGAGTGGACGTACCATGCGGCGCGTTAAAAACCACCTTGAAGAACGACTGCAGGCGTTGTCCAACGTCGGTGAAAATATTCTGAACGTCCTGAAAAAAAGCGAAGAAAGTTTTAAGAGTTTTTTTACCCCGGGCATGCTGTTCGAAGCCTTCAAATTTGATTATATCGGCCCGATACCCGGACATCAGCTTGCCGACCTCATCGAGGCCTTTGAGACGGTGCGTGATAATATCTCCGGCCCGGTACTTATCCATGTGCTGACCACTAAAGGCAAGGGCTATCCACCGGCAGAGAGCAATCCTGGAATCTATCACGGCCTGGGCCCCTTTGATATAGAAAGCGGCAAGCCGCTCAAATCGTCCTCTGCCATCAGCTATACTGAGGCTTTCGGCAAAACCATGGTGCAGTTGGCAGCCACCGATAAGCGTATAGCCGCAATCTCGGCGGCCATGGTGGCCGGCACCGGTCTTGCCGAGTTTGCTCAATTGTATCCCGACCGTTTTTTTGATGTCGGCATAGCGGAACAGCACGCTGTAACCTTTGCGGCAGGCCTTGCCACTGAAGGCCTCCATCCGGTGGTCGCCATCTATTCATCTTTTTTTCAGCGCTCCATTGACCAGATCATCCATGACGTCTGCATACCGAATCTACCGGTGACCCTGGCCATTGACCGTGCTGGAGTAGTCGGTGACGACGGCTCAACCCACCACGGTGTTTTTGACATTTCCTACCTTCGTTTCATCCCCAATATGGTTTTGATGGCGCCCAAGGACGAGCGTGAACTGCAGAACATGCTGTTCACCGCCATACAGCATAACGGACCCACAGCCGTACGCTATCCCCGGGGGGCGGGACCTGGAGTAGAACTCGGTAAAAATCCGGAAAAGCTAGAGATAGGCAAAGGAGAGGTTCTCCGCGAGGGAGACGACATCCTGATTCTGCCGGTGGGCAACAGGGTTTACCCCGCCCTGGAGGCTCTACCCGGCCTGAAAAAGGTCGGTATCAGCGCCGCTGTCATTAATCCCCGCTTCCTCAAGCCTCTTGATGCAGATCTCATCTGCTACTGGGCGGAGAAAACCAAACGGGTGCTGACGGTGGAAGACAATTGCAGACAGGGAGGATTCGGCAGCAGCGTTCTAGAGCTGTTCAGTAGACGCCGCCTCCGTAATATTGCGACCTGTTCATTAGGACATCCCGATATGTTTATCGAGCATGGTCCTCAAGATATACTTTTGAAAAACAATAATTTAGACACAACGGCTATCATTCGTGCCTCCATCAAACTCCTGAAATAAATCCTTTGCGGTGTTATCTCTCTAGACAAGATCACGGACATATTCCATTACACCATACCGTTGGAATATTTCACCGCTTCCAGATAAAGCTGCGGCACCGAGTCCAAATCAATGTTCAACTCTTCCAGGTGCTTTCGAAAAAGATCGCCCTGCCTTCTCTCGTAGGCCTCGACCGCACTGATAAAAGGCGCGAACATGCCGGTACGATCAACCAGGGCACTTTTGACCGTATCCGTCACCGGGAGTCTCTCCATGACACTTTTCATGTCTATGTCCAGCATGGCATCCATAAAGGAAAACATGCCGACCATAAAGATCTCCAAACCATACTCCGCCAGAAAACTTTTACCGGCAAGCAGCTCACAAAACTTGGCCCGCACCAGCGACTGACGCACAAGTTCCGTCGGTTTTTCCGTGGCAAGCTCGGAAACGATAACCAGAAGGATAAAACGCCTTAACTCCTTTTCTCCAAGATAAGCTATAGCATGCTTGACACTTTTAACCTTTTCCAACCTGTAAAAATAGGCTGAGTTGAGAAAGCGCAGCAGTTTGTAGCTTGTGGCAAGATCCTGTGAGACGATATGATGAAGTCTTTCCAGAGTGGTGCTTTTTTTCCCTACTTCAGCCAGCAGGCTGAAAAGCGTTAATTTTGTGGAGGCGAGTTCCTTGACGAGAATTCTTTCGGGTTTACTGAAAAAATAACCCTGATAATAATGAAAACCCAATTTATTGGCTTTTTCAAATTCTGCCATTGTTTCCACTTTCTCCGCCAGCAATTTGACGGGATACCGGGAAAGGGCATGAAGGGTTTTCTCAATGGTGTGGAGAGGTGTCAGGCGGACGTCTATTTTTACTATATCGGCCACTTCGACCAGCGGGGCCATTGTACCGCTATAGAGGAAATCATCCAGGGCTATGGTATAGCCGTCCGCTTTCAGGCTACGGAGGGCACGCAGCACCTCTTTGCTGGGCCGAACATTCTCCAGGACTTCGATGACCACCTGGGACTTTGGGAAGGAATAGGCAATTTTCTTTAGGATAAGTTCTTCGGTAAAGTTGATAAAACACGGCCGTGATCCGGAAATGACCCCGATTCCTTCGGTAAGAAAAACAGAACTGAGCAGACTGGTAGTAGCTTTATTGCCGCTGACATCCGCTAATGTGTAGTGCTTATAGCCCCGATACAGTAATTCATAGGCATGCAGCTTTTTATGAATATTAAAAATAGGTTGACGGGCTATATAAAAGTCCATGTGCTTCAGGAAACCGAGCGCTGTTTTCCGGCAAAAAACTTCACTATCCTCTGCTTATCCTCCTCACTGAGGCAGACAAACTGAAAAGATACAATATCTCCCTCAATTCTCAAAACTTTAGCACCGATTTCAACATACTCCTCTTCGTGCTCAAGAGGCAGCAGCAGAAGCACCTTCTCCCACAGGGCCAGGGGCACAGTTACCGCTCGAACCGCACAGCCACCCCCGGAGATGTTTTCGCAAAAACCCAGCCCTTCTTCAAATTCGGTTTTAAAACGCAACGAATATTCTTTTACGGGAAATCTCAGTGACTGGCGTCTGCTGCGTGAGCTCTTTTCTCTCATAGAGGATTATCCTGCAATTCTTCCGACAAGGCCCTTGGCATTATTGCTCAATCTATATGATAATATTTCTTATACCAGCTCACAAATTTTTCAATGCCTGCTTCAATGGAAGTATTCGGTTTATAGTCAAAATCCCGGACAAGATCAGCAACATCAGCGAATGTGGCCGGTACATCTCCGGCCTGCATCGGCAGAAAATTCTTGTCGGCTTTTTTGCCGAGACAGTCTTCCAGAACACTGATATAGCGGAGCAACTGTTCCTTGCTGTTATTCCCGATATTGTAGAGGCGGTAGGGGCAGTAGGAGGTGGCTGGGTCGGGTGCTTCACTCTTCCAGGAAAAATCTCCCTCCGGCACTCTGTTCATAACCCGGACAACTCCCTCGACTATATCGTCAATATAGGTAAAATCTCTCTCCATATTCCCATTATTAAAGACATTGATGGGCTGTCCTGCCAAAATGGCTCTGGTGAAGAGGAAAAGAGCCATATCCGGCCTTCCCCATGGACCATAGACCGTGAAAAACCGGAGCCCCGTTGTCGGCAGGCCAAACAGATGACTGTAGGTATGCGCCATCAATTCATTGGCCTTTTTCGAGGCGGCGTATAAAGAGACGGGATGATCAACATTATCATGGACCGAAAAAGGCATACGCGTGTTGGCGCCATAGACCGAACTGGATGAGGCGTAGACCAGATGTTTTACTTCTGAATGGCGGCAACCTTCAAGGATATTGACAAATCCGACCAGGTTTGTGTCGACATAGGAGTGCGGATTAATCAGAGAATATCGCACGCCTGCCTGTGCCGCCAGATTGGCGACAACATCAAACTTATGCTGCTGAAACAGTTTTTCCATGGCCTGGCGATCAGCAATGTCAATGTTGACATGGGTAAAATGCCGACCCTCGGCAAGAGCCGCCATGCGATCTTTTTTGAGCTGCACATCGTAATAATCGTTCAGATTATCAAGTCCGACAACTTCAACGCCGTTAGAAAGAAGCTTTGCCGCCAAATGGGCGCCGATAAAGCCGGCGGCACCGGTTATGAGAATTTTTTCCATGATGGATATATGAGTCTGATGCTATGTCAATCTGCCGAACCTGTCCCTTGATACCGCTCCTAAGAGACATTTTCAGAATTTTTTTCAAGTCAACGCTGCCGTTTTGCTACAGTTTTTAATGGTTTTTTAATGATTTTCAATGGGAGTTCCTTCGGCTCAATCATCAAAATCACCTTCAGGACCGACGTTGATATTCAAGCCTTTGGCTCTTTCTTTTATCTTTTCCGGGCTCCACTGGTCCGGATCTTCAATTCGCTCTACCTTGCCGCCTAAATCATATGAACCGGCCTTCAGGAGAATTTCTTTTGCCAGATCGGCTGTATCGGCGGCATTAAAAACGCCGGTAAGCATAGTGTAGACAAAATCTTCGACTCGTTTGCTCATGCGGTGGCGCACCTCTTGGGCCTGACCGAGAAGAATATTTTCAAAAGGAAGATTCAATTTCTTGAAGTTCCCGCTATTCCAGCCCTTCTCCCTGGCATAGGCAACCATTTTATCCCAGTTTTCCTCGGCGACACCCTCGCCTTCTATCTTTTTAAAGTTTCCGCTGCTATCCAGGATGGCATTGCCGTAGTCATTTACCTCAACACCCCAGGAGATCATCTGCAACGCGGTGGCGACATTGGCTTTGGTGGTATTGGTCTGCGCCGCAATTTCCCGCAGACGATCAGAACTGTTGCCTGAGGTACCGTGCTGCGCGCCTGAAACCCCATAAGGTTGCAGATGACGGTGAATTTCAGCAGTGAGATCAACCTGGATACCCTGTCCGCTCGCTTCAATGCCATGAACGGAACCATTATTCAGGGCGATCCAATCAGCGAAAATACCATGAGCGTTCAAGCCCTGTATTAAAAACGAAGCATCATCAACGGTGGACAAGCCTTCTTCACCCTTTATCTCCCCAACTTCTGTTTCCAATGCCGCCCAGTTGGGTACATACTGATATAACTCAATATTTGCCAAAAGATTATCTGCGTCCGGCATATGGGAGGCATCTATGGCAATCGAGGTGATGCCCGCGTCGAACATGGAGGGAATTTCCACCTTTGCCGGATCGATATCTTCCACCTTTTTTATGCCGTAGTGATCGGCGTGAATTGCCACCGGCACGGTAATACCCAGTTCGTTGCAGATTGCATCGACCTGCCTGGCCATGTTCCAGAAATTGACTGCACAATAGGTACATTCCGATCTCGCTATTTCCACAATAATGGCGGAATTTGCCCGTTGCGCGGCCTGCAGGGCCCCGCGCAATACGAAATGGGATCTCCCATTGGCAGCAATTGAGATCGCCTTGCCCTTGGCAAGCATGGCCCTGTCTATAACTTTGCCGCTTACCAGCAGAGCTCTGGAATGGGGGAAAAGTTTTTGAATATTGGGTGGTCTACCGATTTCAAGTACTTTGGAAAAGTCCTTTTCATTCATACAAACCTCCGATTTCAGGTTGACGTCAATCCGACTGGATATTTAATAACGAGCATTAACGTATGTCATTGCGACAAGAGCATGATTTTAGATACTGTATAATGCAGGAACCTGAATAAATCCAGTAGACATTCGTATACAGTGCCTTACTCCTGCTAAACCGAAATAAAAAACCGGCAGAGCAGGGCATAAGTAACGCGCCGGACCAAGTGACACTAATCCACTCCACCTGCTGCCTTTTTTTCGAAGTCTTTAAACTGTTTTCTACCAAAAATCCACACGGCAACCACACTTATTTCATAGAGTACGATCAGTGGCCCGGCCATCATGAGCTGGTTGACGATGTCGGGTGTTGGGGTCAGAATGGCTGCAATAATAAAGTTAACCAGTATAGCATATTTGCGATTGCGGTTTAAAAAAGCAACATCCACAACCCCTGTCTTGGCGAGAAAGACCATTAAAATGGGAATTTCAAAAATCACCCCAAAGGCAATAAGAAGCCGCAGTGACAAAGAAAAATATTCACTGACAGCTGGAAGTGAGGTAAGATATTCATTATTATACCCCACCAGAAAATTGAAAGCAGGTGGAAAAACCACAAAATAGCCGAACGCCGCGCCACTGAGAAAGCAGACCGTCGAAAGGACCGAAAATGGAATCAGTACCTTTTTCTCATGCTTAAACAGACCGGGCGCGACAAAACGCCAAATTTGTGAGAAGATAACAGGGGAGCCCAGGAGGATACCGCAGACAATGGCAAGCTTTAGATAAAAAAAAACCCTTCCTGATATGAGGTGAATATCAGCGATGTTCCCTGTGGTAATACCTCAATTAAAGGACGAAAAAACCAGCTGCCAATCGGTTTTATGAAGGCATAGGATATGCAGAAGCCGGCAAAAACAGCAGAGAAGGCAATTATGAGGCATGACCGCAACTCGCGTAAATGGTCGGTCAAAGCCTGGTTTTCAAATTGACTGTCGGTCTTTAAATCATTCATATTGTTGTATCGTATCTTGTAATGGTCACATAGTGAGTGAAAGGTCTCATCCTGTTTACCAATTGCAGGCTCTATTTGCAATATTGATATACCCTTGACAGAACGATTACGGATTGTACTCAACACCGCTATGAATGAAAAACCGGCAGAATGGTATGTCTACATGGTTCTCTGCGCCGACGGCACCCTGTATACAGGAATAACAAACGATCTTCATCGACGAATCAATCAGCACAACAGCGCCAAAGCAGGCGCGAGGTATACCAGAGGCAGACAGCCTGTTGTCCTTGTTTATCACGAAAGTTGTGCGGATAGATCGGTTGCCCTCAAACGGGAAGCTCAACTGCGCAAACTCTCCGTGCGCCGCAAACATGATCTCATGCGCTGTACCGATGCCAAAGTAAAGTCTTAATAGCACAACGTTTTTTCCCAGGATGACAGCAATTCCAGGTTGGTTTTTTTATTGTGATAAGGTATGGTTAAACAAAATGGGTCTGTTTCCTGCTATGGCTGTTTACATAGCATGCAGAAGTATTATCCTCACTTGTCTCCGCAACAGCATAACAAAGCAGATCGAGAAGTATGATCTCTCTCATCTTTTAGGGAACTGATTTACGATGACAACTATACTGATCGTAGACGATGAACAGAGTATGCGCGATTTCCTCAAAATTCTGCTGCGCAAAGAAGGCTATAGTGTGGAGACCGGTGCCAACGCCGATGATGCTCTGCACAGACTGCAGAAAGACACCTATGATCTGGTTATCAGTGACATCCGCATGCCCGGCATGAGCGGTCTTGACCTGCTCGCCAGAATCAAGGAAACCTATGCCGACCTCCCGGTCATTATGATTACCGCCTTCGCCTCGCCGGACGATGCTGTTTCCGCCATGAAAAACGGTGCCTTCGACTATATTTCCAAGCCGTTTAATGTCGACGAAATAAAAACCGTCATAGAGTCCGCCACTTCACAAAAAAAGAGTTCTCAGTCTCGGGAACAGCTGGCCGACTCTTTTCCGGGCATTATTGGAAGCAGCAAGGAAATGTTGAAAATTTTTGATCTCATCCGCAGAATCGCGCCAACTCCAGCCAATGTCCTGATTTATGGAGAGTCAGGTACCGGCAAGGAACTTGTAGCAAAGGCAATCCATGAGAACAGCAACGTTGATCGCAACCACTTCGTCCCCATCACCTGCAGCGCCATTCCGGAAGAGTTGATGGAAAGTGAGCTGTTCGGACATATCAAAGGATCGTTCACCGGCGCCATCAGCGACAGAACAGGGCTGTTTATGGAGGCCAATAACGGCACGGCTTTTCTTGATGAGATTGGCGAACTTACCCCCATAATTCAGACCAAATTGCTCCGGGTTCTGCAGGAGAGAGAAATCAAGCCGGTTGGTGCAACCACCATCAAGTCCATCAACGTCCGCATCATTGCCGCCACCAATCGTATATTAGAAGAAGAAATCAAAGCAGGCCGCTTTCGCGAGGACCTGTTCTACCGTCTGGCAGTAGTGCCGATCCGAGTACCTCCGTTGCGCGAGCGTAAAAGTGATGTGCCCCGGTTGGTCGATTTTTTTCTGGAAAAATATTCACGACAGCTCGGTAAAGAGGTTCAGAAAATATCCTCCTATGCTCTGGAGGTACTGATGAATTATGACTACCCCGGCAATGTCAGAGAGCTGGAGAACATAATCGAGCGAGGCGTTGCATTGGCAAGCACTAATATTATTCTACCGGAAAGCCTCAGCCTGAACAGCAGAATGCGGCCGGAACAGGAACAACGGACTCCGGATAACAGCAGTTCGGGTTTTCAGGCAGTACAGAGTGCGGAAGAACTGTATCGTACCGGTCTGGAAAATGTAATGGCCCGCCTCGAAAAACAATTTATTCAACACGCACTGGAAAAAACCGGCAATTCCAAAATGAAAGCAGCCGACTTACTGCAGGTCAGTTTCCGGTCTCTCCGGTATAAAATTAAAAAATATGAAATAGACTGACGCATGCCATACCTTAGCAAACTCTTTGGTCTCTCCTTCTCCATAAGCAAAAGTGTAACCGAGATCCTGCGTCGGCAGCTGCTCTGGATGCTACTCCTGCGCGTTATCCTCTATACGCTGTTGTTGGGCATAACCTATGTCATGAGTGAACTGGAGTTTAGCGTAATCATCCTGCCCAACTCTATTCTGACACTGCTACTCCTTCTGGTCTACACAATTTCCATCATCTCGGCCCTCATTCTCCTCAGACTTGAGAAAAATCTGCAGAAATTCGGGTTTTTTCAAAGCATTCTCGATACTCTCTTTGCTGCCGCGCTGATTTATTACACCGGCATATCCAGTTCGATTTTCTCTTCGGTCTATTTTTTTTCCATCATCACCGGCGGTTTAATCCTGCCTCGCCGAGGTGGGCTGATAGCAGCCGCGGCAGCCACCCTGTCCTACGCTGCTCTGCTTTTTTTAGAATACCAGGGCATGGTTCCGGGATATCTGGGAACCTTTGACTTCAGGCCGGTACAGAAAATTCCCGAACTCGTCAATCTTTTTGCCGCAAAAGGATTAACATTTTTCCTTGCCGCGGTACTGAGTGCCATGTTCGGCAATCGGCTGCGCTCGACGGAAGAAATTCTGTCCGACACCATCCACAGTTTCGACAGGCTTTCCCACCTGTATAAGACCATATTCGACAATATTACCACAGGGATCATCACCACCAATGACAAGAGCATCATTTCCTCTGCTAATAACGCGGCCCGCGATATTACCGGCTTCCCCCTGGAAGATCTGATCGGCTCCAATCTGTCCGACGTGTTCCCCCATCTTGATACGGCAAGCCGGGCGACGAGACAATCGACGGACTTTGTCAAAAAAGACGGTACCAAGATAAGGATAGGCTACTCGATCACCTCGCTGCACATGCCGGCACAGAAAAATACTTCCGAGGCAATATCGGCTCAATTCGAGAACGACAGCAAGCTGGTAACCCTTCAGGATATAAGCGAGATCGAAAAGCTGGAAAGTCAAATCCGCCAGGGAGAAAAGATGGCGGCAATCGGTATGATGAGTGCCGGCATTGCCCATGATTTCCGCAATCCGCTGACCGCCATTTCCGGCTCGGCACAGATACTTGCCAAAGAATTTTCCTCTGCCGACTCTGCGACTAACTCGGAAAATCTTCTCCTGACCAATATCATTCTGCGTGAATCCAACAGACTTATCAGTACAATTGCCGACTTTCTCAAATTTGCCCGCCCTGATGTAGCGGAGCGGCAATGGTTTTCCTTGAAAAATTGTGTTGCAGAAGTGCTCCAAGTCTGCAGGGCCGCCCCGGATTGGCCCTCAACCTGCACCATCGAGCTCAACCTTGCGCCCCACACGGATATGTGGGCCGATGAAAGACAGTTTTTTACCCTGCTCTGCCATCTTATTCATAACAGCATTCCCTTCTGTCCACCAGGCAAAGAGATCATACGAATCGAGGCCAAAGAAGATAAAGATGACGATAACATGTCTATTATCATCACCATAGAAGATAACGGCACAGGAGTGGCGGAAGAGATTAGCGAAAAAATTTTTGAACCGTTCTATACCAGCCGAGCCGACGGCACCGGACTGGGACTTGCCATAGTACAACAGATCATAGTGGAGCATAAAGGCACAATCACCTTATCATCATCCTCACTCGGGGGAGCAAAATTTACGATAATAGTGCCGCTTTCCTGATTGCAGCCACGCGATACGAAAAGATCGGCACACAAGCTCCGCAGCGGCAGTTCTCTCCTTCTGCAACAAAAGAGTTACTCTTTTTCCTTCCAGACCCGCGCTCCAAGGTTACTCAATTTATCGACCAGTTTTTCATAGCCGCGCTCAAGATGATATATCCTTGATATTTCTGTTGTGCCGCAAGCAGCAAGTCCGGCTATAACAAGGGACGAACTGGCCCGCAAATCCGTTGCCATGACCGGGGCGCCAAGAAGCCCGGCGGCCCCTCCACCTTTGACGACCGCAGTATGGCCGTCAATTTGAATATCGGCCCCCAGCCGGCGCAATTCAGCAACATGCATAAATCGGTTCTCAAAAATAGTCTCGTTCACGATGGAAACACCGTCGCTCAAGGTCATCAAGGCCATGAACTGGGCTTGCAGGTCGGTGGGATATCCGGGGTAGGGCATTGTTTTAATATCCGCACTGCCGATACGAAACCGGTCCTTCCGATCTTTTCCAGGCGCAATATGGATGCTGCTCTCGTCCTCATCTATCCGAAAACCGGTTTTTCGTAATTTTTCCAGCAGCGATGGCAGATGTGATGGTCTGCAGTTGGTAATGGTAGCTTCCCCGCCGGTTGCGCCAACGGCAATGAGGTAGGTGCCTGTCTCTATCCTGTCTGGGATAATGTCACAATCCGCCGTGGTTAGCTCCGCGACCCCTTGAATGGTTAATCTGTCGCTGTCTTTTCCTTCTATCTTTGCCCCCATGCCCACAAGCATATCTATGAGATTGCCGACTTCAGGCTCTTTTGCCGCATTTTTTATGACCGTTGTGCCATGCGCCAGGGTTGCCGCCATCAGAATATTTTCCGTACCGGTCACCGAAGGAATGTCGAAATAGACAACATTTCCCTCCAGCCGACCAATCACTTCGGCATCAACGTAGCCCTGCTCCAGAGCGACATCGACATTCATCTGTTCAAAGCCGCGTATATGGAAGTCTATCGGCCTCTCACCAATGGCGCAGCCTCCCGGCAGGGAAACTTTCGCCCTGCCCAATCGTGCCAGCAAAGGTCCCAGAACCAGAACCGATGCCCGCATGGTTTTCACGAGAGCATAGGGAGCTTCAGAAGAATTCAGCCTGGTACTGTCGATTCGCAAGGTATAGCCGTCATAGCGATAGATTACTCCCAGGTTTTCCATGAGCCGGAGAAAAGTTCTGGTATCGCGCAGGTCGGGAACATTGCGCAGGATATGTTCTCCCGGGGCAAGCAGGGTTGCGGCAATAAGGGGCAGGGCCGCATTTTTGGCGCCACTTATGGCCAATTCTCCCTGCAGAGGAATACCACCTTTTATAATCAACTTTTCCATATATGGTCTCGTAGAGATGCTTATTTACATTCATGCTCTTCATAGCGGTTCACCCGGGCTGCAAGAACCCGGTCTCTTCCACTGTAGTCCTGATATATCGTAATTGTCTCAAAAAACCGTTTCCCGATAGAGCTGGAGGAAAACAGCTGCTGTATTTCCTCTGCCTGGTCAGCTCCAAACTCCATAAAGAACAGAGCTGCCGGAGCAAGATGGTTGAGAACCTGCCGTGCCATCCGACGAATACAATCGAGCCCGTCTTGCCCTCCGTCCAAGGCCAGATGCGGCTCAAATCCGGACACGTCCACCTCAAGCTCTTCTCTTATTTCCGCACTGCCGACATAAGGAGGGTTGGAGACAATCAGGGGAAAAACAGCATCTCGGGGTAAGGCCTGGAAAAGGTCTGAGCGAAGCGGTTTGACCAGTTCTGCGACCTTGAGTTGTTGAGCATTTATCGCGGTAACAGCCAGGGCTTTTGCAGAGCAGTCCACGGCCGTTACCAGACATCCAAGTTCCCGGGCCAGCACAACGGCAATAACCCCACTGCCGCAACAGAGATCAACACATTCATTAACCACCGTTTTGGTTTCTGCAAGCTGCTGCAAAACCATCTCGAGCAGAAACTCGGTCTCGGGACGGGGGATGAGGACATCTCTATTGACATAAAACGGCAATGACCAGAACTCTCGTTCCTCCAGGATATAAGCAACGGGTTCATGAGCAGCTCTCCTGTCGAGAAATGCAAGGAATCTGTTGCAGGATTCTTTATCTACCGGTTCGAAACCGTGCAGCAACAGCGCGGTTCTGCTCATGTTCAGGCAATGGCCAAGAAGCAGCTGCACATCGAGGCCGGCATGTTGGATACCACTGCGCCGCAGTTGCATTTCTCCATCACGCAAAAGTTGGGCTATCTTCATGAATACATACCGGCTGCTATTGTGGTTTCTACCGTAGTAACAACGGGAAATACTCTCTGATCTTTCTCTGTGGAACCGGACATGTTTGATGTTTCCCGGAACAAACAGACCAGAGTGAACTGCCTGGCTATTGGATGCGTTTAAGCTTTTCGGCCTGATCATGTTCGACAAGAGGATCGATCACTTCATCTAGTTTTCCGTTCATGATAAGATCAAGTTTATAAAGGGTGAGGTTTATGCGGTGATCGGTCAGCCTTCCCTGAGGAAAATTATACGTCCTGATCCGTTCGCTTCTATCACCGCTGCCAACCTGGGTTTTACGATCCAGGCTGATTTTGTCTTGACGTTCCTGTTCTATCTTGTCAAGCAGGCGGGCCCGCAATACGGTCAGGGCCTTGGCTTTATTTTTATGTTGGGACTTTTCGTCCTGACAGATCACCACAAGACCGGTGGGCAGATGGGTGACACGTACAGCCGAGTCGGTTGTATTGACGCTTTGCCCGCCCGGACCGGAGGATCGAAACACATCAAACTTCAGCTCATTCATATCGATTTGCAGATCAACCTCATCCGCTTCCGGCAAAATGGCAACAGTCACAGCCGAAGTATGAATTCGTCCTTGTGTTTCTGTTTCCGGTACTCGCTGCACTCGATGAGCGCCACTTTCATACTTCAGCTTGGAATAGACATTTTCTCCGCTGATCAGAGCTATTATTTCTTTAAAACCTCCGACACCGGCAGGGCTTGAACTCATCACCTCGACACGCCAGCCCTCATTTTCGGCAAATCGTGAATACATCCTGAAAAGGTCGGCCACAAAAAGTGCGGCTTCATCACCTCCTGTCCCGGCACGTATTTCCAGGAAGGTATTTTTGTCGTCATTAGGATCTTTCGGAAGCAGAAAAATACGCATTTTCTTTTCCAGATCCTGTTTTTTTTGCAGTAATTCTTCATTTTCCTCTCGAGCCAGTTCACGAAATTCACTGTCTTCTTTCGGATCATGGAGAATTGCCTGATTGTCACTTAAGGCCTTTTCAACTCTTTTGTAGGCGCTGTAAATGTCGTTCAATCTGCTCAGGTGAGTATGTTCCCGCACAACTTCCTGATATTTTTTCTGATCATCCATCAATGACGGGTCAGAGAGCCGCCCTTCCAGATGGGAAATTTTGTCTTCAAGATCTTCGAACTTATCATACATAATGAATCCGGTACCAAAAATAGAGTAATGTTGCTATGATCGTCTCAATTTTGCGACGTTCTGTCCGTTCAGCCGACAGAGCCCGCCATTGCAGTAGAGGAGATGGAGAAACCTTTATAAAAAAGTATACAAACCTTCTTTTGATCAGTCCGACGAAGTTGAAACAAAAAAGTCCACAGCATAATAATGTGCTGTGGACTTAAAACATTGCAATCAGCATGGGAAAGCCCCAGGCGAGCAAGTCTGCTTATGCCTTCTGATTCTCGAAATGTTTGGCGTAACGTTTCTTGAATTTTTCGATCCTGCCGGCGGTATCGATGAGTTTCTGCTTTCCGGTAAAGAAGGGATGACATTGAGAACAGATCTCAACTTTAATCTCCTGGTTGACGGAACCAAGTTCAAACTCGTTCCCACAGGCGCAGACGGCTGTAATCTTGTTATATTTCGGATGTATATCGGGTTTCATTTTTTCCAGACTCCTTCGACGATTTTGCCTATAATTATTTGAGCAACGCAGCATTCTCAATTAATTCAAAAGTACAAGTCTTACAGTATAATCCTGCTCAGTAGAATTTTCAACAGAAAAGAGCATCCCCCACATGAGCCGCCTTGGCCGGGATTACCACGGTATACTCTCTGCCCGGATCAGGTATTCATTGAATCCAGAAAATCAGCATTGGTCTTGGAATGCTTCAGCTTATCGATAAGAAATTCCATACCGTCCGCCGGATTCATTGATGAGAGCAACTTTCGCAGAATCCATATGCGATTGATGAGTTCACTATCAAGGAGAAGGTCTTCTTTTCGCGTACCGGAGCGTTTTATGTCTATCGCCGGAAAAATTCGTTTATCCGACATTTTCCGATCAAGAATCAACTCCATATTGCCGGTGCCTTTAAACTCCTCAAAGATAACTTCGTCCATCTTGCTGCCTGTCTCTACAAGGGCCGTGGCAAGTATGGTAAGACTACCGCCCTCTTCAATGTTTCTCGCGGCACCGAAGAAACGCTTGGGCCGGTGTAGAGCATTTGCCTCAACACCACCAGACAGAATCTTTCCACTTGACGGAGTGACTGTATTATAAGCTCGAGCCAGGCGGGTTATGCTGTCCAGCAAAATCACAACATCCTTCTTGTGCTCCACCAACCGTTTGGCTTTTTCTATAACCATCTCAGCAACCTGAATATGTCGCTGCGGCGGCTCATCGAAGGTTGAGCTGACAACTTCGGCCGCCTTAACGCTCCTGGACATCTCCGTTACCTCTTCCGGCCGCTCATCGATAAGCAGAACAATGAGATACACCTCCTTATGATTGCGCACAATGGAGTTAGCTATCTTCTGCATCAAAACGGTTTTACCGGTACGAGGAGGTGCAACCAACAGGCCTCGCTGCCCTTTGCCAATAGGGGCAAACATATCCATCAAACGCATGGAATAATTGTCCGGCTGCCACTCGAGGGTAAACTTTTCTTCAGGATGTAACGGAGTGAGGTTGCCAAAAATGGTCTTTTGTTTAACTGCATCAGGTGGATCGAAATTGACGCTCTCAACCTTGAGAAGGGCAAAGTAACGCTCTCCTTCTTTGGGAGCGCGAACCAGACCTTCAATGACATCACCCGTACGGAGATTAAGACGCCTGATTTGCGAGGGAGAAACATAGATATCATCCGGCCCCGGCAGATAGTTATAGTCGGGAGCACGTAAAAATCCAAAGCCATCCGGGAGAATCTCAAGTACCCCATTGCCGCGCATCTGCCCTTCTTTGTCAGCCTGGGCTTGCAGCAGGGCGAAAATAAGCTCCTGCTTGCGCATGGAACTATATCCCTCGACTTTAAATTTACGGGCCAGCTTTACCAGATCACCGATTTTTTTGACCTTTAATTCAGCCAAATTCATTTGTCACTTTCTCCTTTTAGGCGTTACGGATGTACACAGTGGTAGTCTTTTTTTGCAGCAGGTACGCACGACGAACCGTACCTGTAGCTGCAGTTGGCATAGCACGTCGATCAGAGGAGCAACGCACTTGATGCAATGGTCAGAACTGGATGTTTATTCAGATTGGCGAAGAATGAGTTATTTACGAAACAGGTCTAATCTTTAACCCGGTAATGGGCAAGAAGTCTGATTGTCATTTTGCGGTTTAGATTCTATGTTCAGTCAGAGGCAGGAGAGTCTTTCCGGCTGTTGTCTTCTTATACGGCTTCCCTACTCAGCTGTCAAGTATTTTTGGAGCTAATCAGCACCGATTATTTTGATGCTGCTCCGCTTGAAGTCTTCGACAAAGATCTTCAACCTGTATACGAGTTTGAGCCTGAGATGCGGAGTTATCAATTACATAATGAGAACCCTTGACCTTCGTGTCAATATCCATTTGGGCATCGAGCGCTTTGGTCGCCTGTTCCCTGGAAACCGTATCCCGGGCCATAACCCTTTCAATACAGCGTTCAGGGCGGGCAAAAACCGTAACGACGTAGTCAAAATCTTCTTGTCGCCCTGTTTCGAACAGCAGTGGTATTTCAACAACAAAGGCTGTATCGTTTTGTCGGCATTTTTCTTTGATTGCAGTGATGTGAGAATATACCAGAGGGTGTAGAATCGCTTCGAGCTCTTTACGAACAGCGGTATCATTAAAAACAGCCTCTCTCAACTTTACACGGTCAATAGAGCGGTCCCCATTAAGAAACACGCCTCCCCACCGGGCAACCACCTGTTGCCAGCCGGCGTGTTCTTTTTCCAGCAACTGCCGACAAAGCGCGTCAGCGTCGCAATGTTCAGCCTGCAGAAGAAGAGCAAGATAGCGGGCGACCATGCTTTTGCCGGAACCGATAGTACCTGTCACTGCAACTATCACAGACAATCTCCTTCAGAGTGTTCCAACCGACCAAGTACTTCCTGCATATCCGGCCATATTGACGCCACCCCGACAATCTTTTCTCCGGTTACGGGATGATCAAAGTGCAAGGAAGAAGAATGAAGCATTTGTCTGCCGAACAGAGGGTCAGCCCTCCCGGGACCGTAGACCCTGTCTCCGGCAACGGGATGGCCGATGGATGCCAGATGAACACGTATCTGGTGCGTCCGGCCCGTCTCTATAACCAACTCGAGCAGGGCAAATTTATCACCATAGCACTTTTGCAGGAGCCAGTTGGTAACGGCAAATCTTCCACTATTTTCCCTGACAGCCATTTTTTTTCGGTTAACAGGGTGCCTGCCGATGGGCGCCGCTATGCGGCCGGATGCATGTTTCGGAATACCTACGACAAGTGCATGATAGATTTTTTGGACTTGCCGGGATTTGAATAGTTCCACAAGTCGGCGATGCACTTCAGCGGTTTTGGCAACTACCATCACTCCTGAGGTATCCTTGTCCAGTCGATGCACAATTCCGGGGCGCAACGGATCACCGACATCGGCAATGTTCCGGCAATGATACAGCAAACCATTGACAAGAGTATTATCGGGATTGCCGTTGGCGGGATGAACAACCACGGCAGGCGGCTTAGACAACACCAGAAGATGCTCATCTTCAAAAAGAGGTATAAAGTCGATACGCTGGGCCGCCACCGTTAATTGAGGGAAAGCGTCTTCCACGTATCCCCGTATCGCATCTCCTTGATGCAACTTTCGGCTTGCTTTGGCGACAGAACCATTGACTTGGATGGTACCGCCTTTGACTGCGCTGCTCAGTTGCGATCGTGAAAGCCCCGGCAACTGCTCAACAAGGAAATGATCCAGTCTCAGACCTGCATTTTCTGGAAGAATGGTAAAAGATACCGGCACTCTACCGCTTTGCGGTTGTGGCAATGAACAGCCCTCTGTTCCCATGAAGCGAGTTTCTATTAAGGAAGATATTGAACCGCTTACAATACCGACAAACTCCTAGGCGAAGATTGTTTCAATCTCGTTGCTGATATTCCGCTCATCGACTTTTCTCGCAAGTGACAACTCTTTCACCAGCAGTCCTTTAGCGGTATCCAGCATCTTCCTCTCGCCATAGGAGAGGTCTTTGTCGACACTGAGCAGAAAGAGATCACGAAGAACGGCGGCAACCTCGTGTACCGAGCCGGTTTTGATTTTGTCCATATAATCGCGGTAACGCCTGTTCCATGTTTGGGAGCCAAGTTCGATAGCACGATCTTTTAAAATGTCCAGCACCGTATCTACTTCATTGTTTGAGACAATAGCTCGGAGGCCGACATTGGCGCTGCTGACCGTCGGGATCATTATTGTCATATTGTTGTCAAGTATCTGCAATACATAAAACTTCTGATCAACACCTCCGACTTTCTGCGTTTCAATAGCCTTTATGACACCAACACCATGGGCTGGATATACAGCCATATCACCTTTTGCAAACACTACAATCTCCTCATTTTTCATAACCGGAGCAACACAATCGGAGGCCATTCCGGATCTCTACCGGTATATCTTTAATGACCCTATCGAACCTTTCCGCAGAAATTGCAGGCGTGCTTCTCTGGTAAACAAAAACAACGTAACTTTCAGGACAACATAAAGACTATAACATATTCCTCCGAAAAATGCCCTTGTTTTAGAACAAATCTCTATATCTGTTGCTGTAATATAGCGTTGCTTATTGACCTGCGATCAAAACCGACCTTCCGGGAATGGTACGGATTGGGAAAACAGCGAAAAAAAAGAGGGGACTTTTTCGAGGGGCAAATACCAGCCTTGATAATCCCGTAAAAAGTTGCCACGATGTCAGATGGCTAGATAAAAAGTTCGATATACAAGGCGCAGTGTTTTTAGCAGGCCTTCGACTATACAGGTAGTATGTCGAAGGTCTGCTAAAAACCTGCAACGCGGGAGATCGGGCTTTTTACGACGCCATCAGCCTTCACTTGAAACTATTGATATAGTTCATTGCCCGGAGAGGATCGTTTTCGATAAATATTTGCAGTCCTTTGGTGATCTCGACATACCTGTCTGCTATGATTTCCGCTTCTTCGTTTTGAAACGCAGTAAGCACAAATTTTTCAACGGGTATTTGAGCGGGTGCGGAGCCACCGCCTGGGCGGCCTATCCCTATCTTAAGTCGATAAAACCGGTTTTCACCAAGACATTCGACGATCGAACGAATTCCGTTATGCCCACCGCTGCCTCCCCCTAATACCAGTTTCAAGCGGCCGGGTTTCATGTCCAGGTCATCATGAATAACAATCAGCCTGTCAGGCGGGATCTTGAAGAAATCGACAAACCGGGCAACAGACCTGCCGCTCCGATTCATATAGGTAAGGGGCTTGACCAGATGGGCCGTTACTCCCCACAGTGAGACTTTGACCGTTGCGGCATCCCATTTCTGCAGAAAAATGTTGTCTCCCGCCAGCCGGTTTAATTCATCAACTGCGGCAAAACCAACATTGTGTCTGGTGTCTCTATACTGTTCGCCGGGATTGCCCAGACCGGCTATGATAAAGGTATCAGATGACATTACAGCAATTTAATAATCGTATAGAATGGAGGCGAAGTGTACGGCTTACAAAAGAAAAATCCGGCGGAACACATGTTTTCCGCCGGATCAGTCCCGACCACTTCTGCCGGAATATTTCTCTGAGACTCTCTGCGCGAAGCTGTTAATCCTCTTTGGTAGTCTCATCGGCCGATGCGGCTTCATCTTCGGCAGCTTCAGCCGCCTCTTCTTCAGCGAACTCATCCTCGGATGGTCCTTTTTGCAAAGAGATTACGCTGACGCAGACATCCTCGGGATCGGCTAAAAGTGTTACTTTTTCAGGAATATCGATCGTTTCTATCCGTATCGAATCACCGATATTCAAGGCGGAGATATCAACGACAAACTCATCAGGCACGTTAAGAGGTGCGGCTTCCACGGCCAGTGTCTCATTCACGACATTCAACATGCCGCCGAGATCACATCCCTTCGCCTCACCGACATATCGTATCGGTACTTCGAAGGAGTGGGGCTTATCAACATCAATCTCGATAAAATCGGCATGCAGCAAAAAATCTTTGATGGGGTCGGTCTGAACGTCCTTCACCAGGACATGTTTGGTTGAGCCGTCATCCAACCTCAGGGAAATAATGGCATTTTTTCGATGAATTTTAAGAAGTTGCTGAAAGAAGGGCTGCGTTTCAAGCTGCAGAGGCAAAGCCTCGCCACCGCCGCCATATACCACTGCAGGAGTCATTCCCTTGATGCGCAACTGCCGCATTGCTCCTTTACCGGTTACTTTTCTGATGGATGCGGCCATATCTATTTTTAACATTATCTTTCTCCTTCGCCCAATGTAATGCCGCTCTTCAGCAGCAACACTGCGTTTTTACATGATTGTCTGCTCTTTATATGATCCGGCTACACAAACAGCGAGCTGACGGAATCTTCATTGTGTATTCTATCAATTGCCTCGGCAAGCAGCTTAGACACCGAAAGAACCACTATCTTTTCACATGCCTTCGCCTCATCCCGCAGAGGTATCGAGTTGGTGACAACAAGGGTTTTTATAACGGAATTGCTGATTTTCTCAACGGCAGCGCCGGACAACACGGGATGGGAGCAGCAGGCATGAACCTCTTTAGCTCCTTCGCGAACAAGTGTTTCGGCACCATTACAGAGTGTACCGGCAGTATCCACCATATCGTCCAGTAGAATTGCGGTCTTCCCCTTAACATCTCCAATTACATGCATTGCTTCACACTCATTGGGGCGGTCACGTCGTTTATCGATAATGGCCAGTCCACAGTTCAATCTTTTGGCAAATGCACGTGTTCTTTCCACACCACCGGCATCGGGAGAGACCATGATAAGATCATCAAACTTTTCGGCAATATAGCGAAGCAGTACCGGTGCGGCATACAGATGGTCAACCGGGATATTAAAAAACCCTTGAATCTGACCTGCATGAAGATCCATGGAAAGTACCCGGCGTACCCCAACGACCATAAACATCTCAGCGACTACCTTGGCCGAGATAGGGACCCGCGGTGCAACCTTTCTATCCTGCCTGGCATACCCGTAGTAAGGCACAACAGCGGTGATTCTTCGTGCTGAGGCACGCCGCAGTGCATCAACCATAATGACAAGCTCCATCAAGTTGTCATTTACAGGTGTACAGGTCGGCTGCACGATAAAAACATCCGTACCACGTACATTTTCGCCGATTTCGACAAAAATCTCACCATCACTGAATTTTCTAACTTCGGCCTTGGAAAGCGGCAACTGCAGATGCCCTGCAATTTCATGTGCCATCTCTCGATTGGCATTCCCGGAAAATAATTTTATTATATTGGCCATGATTTCCTTGCAGTTCTGAAAGTGAGCTTTCCCAAATCAAATGGCTGGGGTGGTAGGACTCGAACCTACGAATGTCGGGATCAAAACCCGATGCCTTAGCCACTTGGCTACACCCCAACCCTCTATTCCGTTATATAAACCTGGTCTCCAAATTTTCGGCGCAGTGCGATTGCCGCATCGGTAACAGTTTGCTTCCGACTCGTAACTGTCCCGGAAAATACACCAAATACCGTAGGACCACTACCGGACATCAACACACCATCAGCGCCTGACAGTCGCAACTGATCCTTGATTTTCGTTATGATCGGAAACAGCTCAATGGTCACTCTTTCCAGGTCATTCTCAAGGTCAATCACTTTCAGATCATCAGGATCCAACTTTCGAGAACCCGTCAATGTAGAATTTTTATCTATCCTTGTCAATGCAAATTTTGCAAAAATCTCTGCAGTCGAAACTGCGATTCCCGGATTCACTAAAAGGTAGGTATAGCCCGCGGGAGCAGCAACCGGGATCATTTTTTCCCCTACCCCTGTTGCCAGTACACTTTGGGCCTCTATGGCAAAAAAGGGCACATCCGCACCCAAAGATCGGGCCATCTTAATAAGCGTTTCGTCATCGAACTCATTGCCGAAGAGTCGGTTTAAACCTCGCAGAAGAGTGCCCGCATCACTGCTTCCCCCGCCAAGACCCGCGGCTATGGGAATATTTTTTTCCAGATAGAGCGATACTCCTTTGCCTGCGGCTCGACAACTGGTTTTAAAAAAGAGTGCGGCAGCCTGCCATAACAGATTACTTTTATCAGACGGGATTGCAGAGCTTGAGCAACGCAGCTCAATACCTTGCCGCTCAGTAATTTTCAGCCAAATCTCATCATAGAGCCCGACCTTTTTCATCCAGGTTTCGAGCTCATGATAACCGTCTTCTCTTCGCGACAAGACCCTGAGAATAAGATTTATTTTTGCTGGAGCCCACAATTGCAGGTCGAAGCTATTCACTGTATCAGGTGGCAGGATTGTGACCGATTGCGTAACGGAGCCATTACTTTTTAGCTGTTTGCACAAATCGAATTTTCAAATCATACAGAATGTTCTTCAGCATCTCTTCTTCATCCCGGGAGATGTTGCCTTTGGTTTTCTCCTGGATAAGCGTAAGTGTATCAATACCGTGTCTGGCCAGATCAAGATCTATGGTTTTTTCACCTGTGACCGGGTCTCCTATTGCCCCGAGGTGATATAATACTGAAGTATTCAGTGACATCACGAAGGCCGAAAAAGTAACTTCGGGCATAACACAGCGTCCCTGTTTATCCGGCACTTTACCCTCTTCACACGCACAATTATCCTTTTTCTCATCTACCATTCTTCTCTCCCTCTGATTCCTCTTCGTTTGCTGTCGCTTCCCCGGCAGTTGCATTTCCCCTCCAACTCCCCGACGCGGTATCACAATGACAGTCAACCGGCAAGCGGCCATACCTCCGGCTGCCGGCGTTCCGATCTTTCCTGCAGGATGGATATAAAACGCCTCAAGACGGAAAAAGTCACCACCATATTATGAGACCACCTCCGGGAAAAATAAGCTCTCAGGCCCTGTTGTCAAATGGCGATCCGGCGGTTAAACACCTTTTCCACACTCAATTATATTCGGCAAGCTCCAGTACCACGGCATCGGTAATATTATCAAGACCACAGACTTTCTCCTGCAGCTCTTTCGGAATAAGGGTATCCGTCGAAAGCACAATAATATTCTGGCGGCTGGCCTCTTCTCTGCCGACGGTCATTCTGGATATATTGACGCCACCCTTGCCGATCGTGGTGCCTAAAGAACCGATAACCCCGGGGACATCCTTATTATAGACGAGCAACATAGGTCCTGCCGGCAGCGCTTCCAGGCGGAAGGTGTTGATACGGACCAGTCGTGGCTCATTCTTTCCAAAGACTGTGCCGACCAGAACATTTTCCCCCTCACTGGTTCTCACCCTGGTCGAGAGGACATTGATGAAGTCATCGGAACGCTCTGATTTCGACTCAACGACCTTAATCCCCCGGTCTTTGGCAATAATGGGTGCATTGACATAATTAACCGCATCTTTCAGTATGGGCGTAAACAGTCCTTTCAAAAAGGCAATTGTGATGGGGCTGGTATTGAGCTCGGCCAACTCACCGCTATATTCGATACATACCTCCTCAACACCCCCCTTGGCTATCTGCATCTGGAAAGAACCGAGCATCTCGCCTAAGGTAATATACGGACCCACCTGAGTGAGAACATCGTCACTGACGGAAGGCACATTAACGGCATTGGTAACCGAACCCTTGTTGAGATAATCAGCAATCTGCTCGGCAATAATAACGGCAACATTTTCCTGGGCCTCACTGGTTGATGCCCCCAGATGAGGGGTACAGATAAAATTATCGAGCCCCAGTAAAGGACAGTTTTTCAGAGTAGTGGGTTCCACGGCAAAAACATCGAGAGCGGCACCGCCTATCCACCCTTCACTCAGAGCTTTGTACAGGGCATCTTCATCACAGACTCCACCACGGGCGCAATCAATAAACATGGCGTCATTTTTCATGCTCTGAAAAAACTCCGTGGCAAGAAGTCCTTTTGTTTCTTTGGTCATGGGCACATGAACGGTGATATAATCCGAACGCCGGGCCAGTTCTTCCAGGCCGACAAGCTCAACACCAATTTTTTCGGCGGTCTCTTTCGGCATATGGGGATCATAGGCAATAGTCTTCATCTTCAATCCCTGCGCCCGGGCAGCGGCGATTCCACCGATACGGCCGATCCCGACAATTCCCAATGTCTTGCCGGTAACTTCCCGCCCCATAAACTTTTTCTTTTCCCATTTACCGGCCTTCATGGAAGCAGTAGCCTGAGGAATATTACGTGACAACGACATCATCATGGAAATGGCATGTTCCGCGGTAGTGATAGCATTACCGTCAGGAGCGTTCATCACGACAATGCCTTTCTGGCTGGCAGCGGGGATATCAACATTATCCAGACCTATACCGGCACGGCCGACAACCTTCAATTTAGTGGCCGCCTCAAGGATATCAACGGTGACCTTGGTAGTACTTCTGATGATAAGGCCATCATACCGACCTATAATTTTCTTCAATTCTTCCGGTGCCAGACCGGTATTGACATCGACTTCAATTCCTGCTTTTTCCAGAATTTCCGCTCCGACCGGGGCCAAGCTGTCACTAATTAGTACCTTCATCTCTGCTCCTTAAATGCGTTACCATAGGCACCCGCCGCGTTTTCTCCGGATGCTTTGTTCCATTACCAAGCGTCACTGCCGCAAATCCCTCTCACTCTCTATCGATGGAAATGCGGTTTTTACGAATTCATCATTTATGAAACGATCGAATATAACGCTAATCCCCATGGAGAACAACAAAAATACCTGACCTTCTTCAATATGCACCTGCCCGTCCTTGAGAGAAAAATGATTTGTGCCGTCCGTCCTCCGGTTTGCGCCTTTTCTCTGCAAGATCGTGATTCTCAAAAGGTTGTTTCTCAACCTTTTTTAGTGGCTGATGATGAAAATATTTCAAGGTTCAGCGACATACCTGTTGAAGTTGTCTGCAGAAAAAGATATATAAAAGATTTTTAGACACGAACAGCTCTACTCCCTCAAGCCGAAGTTTAGGGAGCTTCCTCACTATCAATGTCACCGATTCCGCAAAAAACTGCGCATTTCGAAAACCCCTTTTTTTATTAGCAACGATAGTGTTACAATATTCTGTTGCACCTTCACTGCAGAAACGTGCGCAACAAGATTAAAGGAGCAGCAATGAATGAAACCAGATTACGCTTTCCGCCCAGCCCAACAGGCTATCTTCATATAGGAGGAGCCAGAACAGCACTGTACAACTGGCTCTACGCCAAAAAAACCGGGGGAAAACTAATTCTTCGCATCGAAGATACCGATACCGAACGCTCCACTGCGGATTCAATCACTGGAATCATTGAAGGCCTGACCTGGCTTGGCATAGACTGGGACGAAGGTCCTTATTTCCAAACGGAATTCAGCGCTGATCATGAAAAAGCGGCTGCTCGCCTTCTCGAGAACGACAGGGCCTATAAATGTTTCTGCACCAAAGAGGAGCTGGACGGGAAAAGAGAAGCCGCACTCGGTGCCAAAACCAGCCTCGGCTATGACGGCACCTGTCGCCATCTGAGTGAAAATGAGGTTCTTGAGAAAGAAAAAGAAGGCCTCCCCTTTGTCATCCGCTTTAAAGTACCGGAGCGCCCTGGTTCTCTCAGCTATGACGACAAAGTATTGGGGAAAATAGAGTGTAACTATAAAGAGATTGATGATTTTGTTATCGTGCGCTCCAACGGCAAACCGCTCTATCTCCTCTGTAATGTTGTTGATGATATCCGGGACCGCATAACGCATGTCATCAGAGGGCAGGATCACATGACTAATACCATTAAACAGGTTCTGCTCTATGAAGCGCTGGAGGCGCCACTGCCGGTTTTTGCGCATATGCCCCTGACCATGGACACCAAAAGGGCAAAGATCTCCAAAAGAAGCCATGGTGAAGTGGTGGCCGTGCAGTTCTATAAAGAACATGGCTTTCTGCCCTGGGCCTTGAACAACTATCTCGTCCTGCTCGGCTGGGCTCCCGGAGATGATCAAGAGATTTTTTCCAGAGAAGAATTGATAGAAAGGTTCACTCTGGAGAGAATCAACAAGTCGCACTCTATTTTCAATTACCGCAAAAACGATCCCAAATTCTTTACGGATCCCAAAGCTATTGCCATTAACGAACACTATCTCCGCACCATGGATATCGCCCTGATAGGGGAATACGTCAAGGAAGAGTTCAAAAAGGAAGGTTTATGGCAGGAGGACTATGACACAACCAGGAAGGAATGGTTTCTCAATACCCTCGATCTCATCCGGCCACGTTTCCATACCCTGAATGATTTTGCCGCTGTGGGCAGGGCCTATTTTGCCGATAA
Organism: uncultured Desulfopila sp.; assembly: GCA_964446655.1. Lineage (GTDB taxonomy): Bacteria > Desulfobacterota > Desulfobulbia > Desulfobulbales > Desulfocapsaceae > Desulfopila_A. The sequence goes on along the minus strand of CAYUPL010000011.1, from coordinate 29,745 downwards.
CTACCCCATCTGTGACAAATCGCGACGCAAAAACCTTCTCAACAATCCGGACCTGGCACAGTGGCTGCCCCGGCTTGCGAAGCGCTATGACGAGCTGGAACCCTTCACCCTGGAAGAGACGGAACGCATTGCGCGGGACATGGCCGATGAACTGGAAATCAAACCCGGTATTATTATCAATGGCATGCGAACGGTACTAACCGGACAGTTGGCCGGGCCATCCCTGTTCGATATCGTCATGGCCCTGGGAAAAGAAAAAGTAGTGCAGCGCTTGCAGTCTGCTGGAGATTTATTCAAAGAACAGTCCGGTCAGTAAACATTCTACACATTTGCTATCAACACGCTATTGAGAATATTATGGAAAATATTGATACACCAAAGGACAAACCGTTAGATTTTATCCGGCAGATCATCGATCAGGACCTTAAAAGCGGCAAGCACGAGCAGCCTGTTACCAGATTTCCACCGGAACCCAACGGTTTTCTTCATATCGGCCATGCCAAATCCATTTGTCTCAACTTCGGCATCGCCGAAGAAAACAACAGCCCCTGCCACCTCCGTTTTGATGATACCAATCCTAGCAAAGAAGAAGACACCTACGTTGAATCCATCAAAAAAGATGTCGCCTGGCTCGGATTTGACTGGGGTGAAAATCTCTTTTTTGCCTCTGACTATTTTAACGACCTCTATCTCTTTGCCGTGGAACTGATCAAAAAAGGCAAAGCATATGTCTGTCAGTTGTCCGGTGAGGAAATCAGAGCGTATCGGGGCACTCTCAAAGAACCCGGGCGCAACAGCCCTTACCGGGAACGCACTGTCGAAGAAAATCTTCTTCTGTTTGAAAAGATGAAAGACGGAGACTTCGCCGAGGGAAGTCATGTTCTCAGAGCAAGAATCGACATGGCCTCTCCCAATCTCAATATGCGCGACCCGGTAATTTATCGCATAATGAAGTTGGCGCATCATCGCACCGGGGATACCTGGCGCATCTATCCGATGTATGACTACACCCACTGCCTCTCCGACGCCCTGGAAAGGATCACCCATTCGCTCTGCACCCTGGAATTTGAAGACCACCGTCCACTCTACGACTGGGTCCTCGACACACTGGAAACAGACTGCCATCCTCGCCAGATAGAATTTGCCCGGTTGAACCTGAGCTATACCGTCATGAGCAAACGCAAACTCCTCCAGCTTGTGGAGGGCAAGTACGTCGGCGGCTGGGACGATCCGAGAATGCTGACCATCTCCGGCTTACGGCGCCGGGGCTACACTCCTGCATCAATCCGATCATTCTGCAACACCATCGGTATCGGCAAAAAGGAAAGCTGGATAGACATGGGTGTGCTGGAAAACGCTATCCGGGAGGACCTCAACGAAATCGCACCACGGGTAATGGGTATCCTCGACCCGTTAAAGGTGATTATCGACAACTACCCGGAGGACTCAGTTGAGGAAGTGGAAGCCAAAAACCATCCTCAAAAACCGGAAATGGGCCGACGGACCCTGCCCTTCTCCCGGGAAATCTATATTGAACGTTCTGATTTTATGGAAGATCCTCCACGGAAGTATTTCCGCCTCGGTCCCGGCCGCGAAGTCCGGCTACGCTACGCATACTACATTACCTTTGTCTCTATGGTCAAAGACGAGAAGACCGGAGAGGTACTGGAAATACATTGCACCTATGACCCGGAAACCAAGGGAGGCTCTTCGGCCGACGGCAGAAAAGTCAAGGGAACGATCCATTGGGTCTCGGCGCCTCACAGCATAACCTGCAAGGTACGGCTTTACGACAGGCTTTTCGGGGTGGAAAATCCTGATGGCGACAAGGAAACCGGTTTTCTCAGCCACCTCAATCCCGATTCCGTCGTCAGTCTGGAAAACTGCAGGGTAGAACCGGGCCTGGCGGCCCAGGAGCCCGGAGAACGTTTTCAATTCGAACGGCAAGGCTATTTCTGCATAGACACGCAAGATTCCAGGCCCGGCCATCCCGTCTTCAACCGTATCGTCACATTGCGCGACTCCTGGGCCAAGGCACAGCAGTAAAAAACTTCATCCACCCAAGGAAAAGCGGTGTGACGCTGCTGATTTGGAGCCGCAAAAAAAGGACCCTTCCCTCCCGCTTTGCCGGGAGTACATCTCTTTTGCCGGTAATCAATATTAGCTCCTCCTAATGTTTTGACTTACAGTTTATTTTTTTGTTGACTTGTAGTATTGTTTGGAGTACCTAAATACTGTAACGGTACTACGAAGGAGGATACAATGAAGAGAATATGGAAAGATAAACCGCGCTGTCTGATTGAGCCTTTCAATTTTTTTGGGGAAAAGAGAAAAAATTGTCGGGCAATCTCACCTCTTTCGCAAAATTGTTCGGCCGGCAGAAAGAAAATCTGCAAAATCACCGGTGACCGGAAATTGTGTGCCCGTATGGCATCTATGGGTGTCTATCCTGGTGAAGAGGTGCAACTGCTCTGCGCCCATAATGGTTCGCAGTGCGTTTTACGTGTCGGAAATGGTACCGTCAGCCTTGATGCCGAAACCATCGATAATATTTTAGTCGAATCGTTATAATACTCCTCCCGGTGTCTATGGATATACCGGGATATTTTTTATGTTATTTTTTAGCTTGAACTAAGTTTATACAAGGTGACGAATATGTGGGAAAACGTTATCGTTATTGTAATTATTGCACTATGCCTCCTCACCGTTGGGAGGCGATTTTACAAGCTTTTTAAAAATGCCGGCAAAGCCGACGGAACAGTCGACTGTAGTGGAGATTGCTCCGGTTGCTGCTCTTCAGGCAAAGGTTCAAAAAAATAATGAGAGAGGGGAATGTAACAGTGGAAAACATAGTATTACGTCAGATGAAAAAAGGTCAGTCAGGTATTATTGCCTCTGTCAAGGCATCAGGGGAACTGGGCCGCAGATTGATGGAGATGGGTCTGGTTCCCGGAACAAAGATTAAAATACAGGGGAGAGCCCCCCTGAAAGACCCTGTGGCCATACAGGTCATGGACTGCACCATAACCCTGAGAAACAATGAAGCCGACCATATTGTAATAACGCCTTTAAACTGACCTCCTTTTATGCGCTACGAGAATCCTTCTCCTCACCATAAAAAAGTGGAACAGCACACGCATAATATCCTTTTAAACAACTAATTTTACAACTTATTATTCCGATGAAACAAACATACACCATCGCTCTGGCGGGGAACCCCAACGCCGGCAAGACCACACTTTTCAACCAACTTACCGGCGCCCGACAGCATGTCGGCAACTATCCTGGAATCACCGTTGACTTTAAAGAAGGTCGGACAACGCATAATAGTACCGACTTAATAATTACCGATCTGCCCGGCACATATTCTCTTACCGCTTACTCAATGGAAGAAATTGTCGCCAGAGATCATCTGACGCAGAACAAACCTGAAGTCGTCATCAATATCGTCGATGCCTCAAATCTGCAACGCAACCTCTACCTCACCTGTCAGCTCATTGAACTGGGTGTCCCCCTGGTGATTGCCTTGAACATGATGGATGTGGCACAGGACAGGGGAATGGCAATACAGCCCGACAAGCTGACCGAACTCTTAGGGATACCGGTTATACCCATTATAGCGAGGTCCGGCAAAGGCATGAAGGAGCTTCTCGATACGGCCCTGGAAACGGCTCAAAAAGGCCTCCGGGCAGATGCCGCCCGCATATCCTACGGTGATGATCTTGATGCGGCTCTGCAACGCCTTACCGGCAAGATAGAAAAGGCTGATTTTCTCACCGAAACCTACCCGCCTCTCTTTACGGCCATCAAATATCTCGAAAACGATGAACAGATACTGGGCCTCGGCCGAACCTCACAACCATCGATAGCCGATGAATTGGAGGACATAGTCACTCAGCTGAACGATCATACCAAGAAAACACTCGATGTGCATCCAGAGGCAATTATAGCCGATCATCGCTACGGCTATATCAAGTCATTACTCAAACAAGGTGTTATTACCCACACCTTCGACTCGGACAGACTCTACACCTCCGACAAAATCGACAAAGTACTCACCAACCGCCTTCTCGGACCCATTGTCATGCTGGCCGTATTGTTCGGTGTGTACCAGTTCACCTTTGCCTGGAGCGAGCTGCCGGTTATCTGGCTGGAAAACCTGTTCGGTCTGCTGAGTGACCTGACCGACGCTGCCCTGCCGGACGGTCTGTTGAAGTCAATGATTATCTCCGGTATCATCGACGGTGTCGGCGGAGTATTGGGATTTGTACCTCTTATCATGTTTATGTTTTTCAGCATAGCTATCCTCGAAGACACCGGCTATCTGGCTCGTGTAGCATATATGATGGACCGGGTTTTTCGCCTGTTCGGCCTGCATGGTTCCTCGGTTATGCCGTTTATCGTCTCCGGCGGGATAGCTGGAGGATGCGCCGTACCAGGTGTCATGGCCACCAGAACGCTACGTTCACCAAAGGAGCGGATGGCAACATTGCTGACAGTGCCCTTTATGAATTGTGGTGCAAAATTGCCGGTACTGGCACTTCTTATCGGCACCTTCTTCAGTGAAAATAAAGCACAGTATATGTTCCTTTTTACGCTGATCGCCTGGATAGTTGCTCTTTTTGCAGCAAAACTTTTTCGGGCAACGGTGCTGCAGGGAACGCCGACGCCTTTTGTCATGGAACTGCCGCCCTATCGACTCCCCACGATCCGCGGCCTGTTGATCCATACCTGGGAGCGAACCTGGCTGTATATCAAAAAAGCCGGGACTGTGATATTAGGCATATCCATTCTTCTCTGGGCACTTATGACCTTCCCGGGCCTTCCTGAAGAACGATCGGCCTACTACGACGAGCAGCGCGACCAGCTGCTCTATGCCGACGTTGCCGACGGCGCCGGCACAACAAAAGAGGAACAGTCCGACAGGCAGTTGGCCGAACCGGTAACAGAGACCCTCAACGCTCTGAGCTTCCAGGAACAGGAAGAAGCGTTACGCTATTCCGCCGCCGGCAGGATCGGGACCTTCCTCGAACCGCTCTCTTCCTATGCCGGATTTGACTGGAGAACAAACATAGCCCTGGTCGGCGGATTTGCCGCCAAGGAAGTCATAGTTTCCACCCTTGGTACAGCCTACTCTCTTGGTGAAATCGATGCGGAAGAATCACAATCTCTTGGTGATAAACTGAAGAACGATCCCAACTGGAACAAGACCGTTGCCATCACCGCCCTGCTTTTCATCATGTTTTATGCACCCTGCTTTGTGACAGTGGTCTGTATTGCCAAAGAGTCTTCCTGGAAATGGGCCGCCTTTTCCGTGACCTTCAACACAGTCTTTGCCTTTATACTGGCCGTTCTGTTTTTTCAAATCGGTACTCTGGCCGGTCTTGGCTGAACCCTGATTTCCCACAAAAGACGATACGCCCTGCAAAAGAACTTATGCAGGGCGTATCCGGGGAGGAGAAGAATGGTTGAGGAACACTACAATGTATACAACATTCATGCCCAACCAGGACAAACCGGACTTTACCGAATAAATACAAATTTTTACGAACAGAAACTCTATTCCTGCACCACAACCCTCCGGCGGCTGTCGGAAAAGAAATCCTCAGCCGCGGGGTTCACCTTGGGTAATTTTTACCCGATCATCCCATAGACATATTGTCCTTTTTTCCAGAACCTGATGTTCTCGCCTCCCTCATTCACCAACTGGTAGCGTTCTGCTGAACGGGGAAAGGCTACATCCTTCTCCTCGATGATATAGAGAGAAATTCTCTTACCCTGATGGATGAAGACCAGATGAAGGGCAAGACAATTCTTCCCCAGCGGACAGAGTCGGCCCCCGATAAAGACGGAGCCTGCCGGGACTTCGCCCTGGACCTGGCTATGATCTATATTCAGATCAACCAGTAGATGAATCTCATCGAGACGATCTATTGTCAGCGAAGAGTCATCATGGGATCGATGGTCGACCACCATGTAACGACCCATATCATCAAGGGAGGGAAGCGTCGGCGAGAAAAGAAAAGCGATAAAAACAATGGCCATAAGAGCCGCTACTGCACTGCATATACCATAAAAAGCGTATTTCCTGCCGCCTGAGCGGTCCGACATTCTCTCCAGGCTGAGATCGATGCTGCCGGACAACCCATCCGGCATATCAACGCGCTGCATTGCTTGACGTATAAGGGTATCCAGCTGTTCATCCATACGAATCAGGGTCGCACATTTCTGGCAGCCGGCCGCATGTCTCAAAGCGCGGTCCGCTTCCGAGATATCATGAATATCTCTGTTCTCGAGCCATTTACAAAATTCCAGGCAATTCATACTACCACCCTCCCCAGCCGAAAAAACCTGCTATCGAAAGTATTTTCCGAGCAATCGACTCCTTTTGGGTTCGACGCAACAACTCGTTTTTCATGTATTTCTTTCCACGAGACAAACGAGACATTACCGTACCTATAGGAATGTCAAGATACTCGGCAATTTCCTGATAGGTGCACTCCTCCATATAATACAAGACAAGAGGTGACTTGAACTTTTCCGGCAGAAGCTGCAAAACCCTCTGTACTTCCTCTTTATCAATCTTTTTTTCATATATCCGCGCCAGCTCTGCTTCACTGCCGGCGCTGATATTTTTCAAATAGCCATCACCATCATCAAGAGAGGGCCTTCTGATCGCCAGGCGTCTTTCCTTAAGGAAATGGCTTCTCAAAATCATAAAGAGCCAGGAGCGACATTTCTCCTCATCGCGCAACTGGGAAAACTTGCGGTAGGCGGTATACATCGTCTCCTGGACGAGATCCTCCGCATCATAGGGTTTTCCCGAATATTTCAACGCTACATTATAAAGAAAGAGCAGGTGGGGGTAGGTCAACTCCTTAAATCTCTTTTTATCAACTCGTCGAAGTTTCTGCATGGCCATGTCCTTTTCAGATACGACAGCCCGGTACCACCGATCAGGCCGGTCACCTATACTTACCAATCGTCCTGTAATAACGAGACTGCCGGCTGCAATCTTATTCCCGCATTCTACAACACCAATACGAGAGAAAAAGGGACTATCAAGGGTTTTCCCGGATTTCTATGACATAGCCACCGCGACGAGGATCTCCGGCTCCTTCTCTGCCGGGAATAACTGCATGGACACCGCCGAAATAGACATCAAGATCCTGCCATACATTGACATCAACCGCAAGGTCCTGGAGAGCATCCGCGGTAAAACCCGGTTCCACCTGTAAACAATGCTCATCGAGATAGAGGCGCGGTGCCGTTACCGCCTGTTGCAGCCCTCTGCCGAAGTCAACAACCTGATGAAGCACCTGCGCGATGGCAGTGCGTATCCGTTTGGAGCCGCCACTGCCGATGACCAGCTCAACCACACCATCGCGTATCAGCATCGATGGCGACATCATCGAAGCAACCCTTTGTCCGGGCGGAGAACAATGAAATCCTGCCGGATGGAGGTCGTCTTCTCCCATCATATTATTGAGCATTACGCCGGTATTTGGCGCAAAATATCCCGAGCCTTCACCATTTGAGCAGGTCATGGCCGCACAATTTCCTTCTCGGTCGGCAATACTGATATGCGTCGTTCCCCGGGAGAACAGCCGCAGGTCGGCAATGTCCTCTACGGTACCGCCGGCCGACTCTTCCTCCAGGTCGGCAAAGCCGGTTATGCCCTGACGGCGAAGATGTTCCACTTCCTTCATAACCGCCAAAGTTCGGTGCAGATAGTCCTTGCTTCCCCAGTTGTAAGATGGTTTTTCCTCTAACGAATAGCGCGATAGCGACAAAGCTATCAATGACCCTCCCACGGATGGTAGCGGAGCAGTACAAAATCTGGCGCCACGATAGTCTACCTGTAGAGGGCTGCGTTCAATAACACGATAGGCGGACAGGTCTTCACGGGTCAGCAGTCCTCCTTTTTCCTCCATGTCGGATGCCATAGCCGCTGCAATATCGCCCCGATAAAAACCATCACCCTCATCTTCCGCCAGCCTTTCCAGAAAATCAGCCATGGCCGTATTGATAATTTGATCGCCGCAGCCCACAAAATGGTCTTCGCTGCCATACAGTTCTCTGCCGACACTACTCTGCGTCATAATGGGGTAAAGCAGACGCAGAAAGGAGGACTGAAAACTATTCAGCACATGTCCACGGGCATAGGTGACTGCCGGGGCTATAACCTCCTTCAGACTCATACGGCCCAACCGTTTGTGGGTATGAAGCAGTCCCTTGGCTATCCCAGGGACCGCAACGGATGCTAAACCGACATGAAAGACCTGCGGGGCACCGCTGAACTGGACGGTAACCGGGAAAAAATCGGGGTTTTCCACCTTGTTTTTTCTACCGCGACCAGGGGTATCAACGAAAAAATCAAAAAAGAGATCCCGGCCATGGTAGGCACTGTGCCCGAGGAGAAACCCTCCACCTCCGAGGCTGGTCAGGGTCTGTTCCACCACCGCCGAGGCAAATCCGGCTGCCGCTACGGCATCGAAGGCATTTCCTCCCTGGTGCAGTATAACTGCCGCAGCTTCGCTGACCAGTTGATGGCCTGATGCCACAATGGCCTTATGGTATTTTTGCATATCGATCCTTAAGCCATTGCCAGGCGACATTGGCATACCACAGGGCACCAATTGCCAGCACATCTTCGTTAAAATCAAACAGTCCGCTATGCGCCACTCCCGCTCCCTGCTCGAGTGCAGCACCAAAACGCACCATACATCCCGGAACTTTATGCTGATAGAAGGCAAAATCTTCTGCACCGAGGCTCGCAGCACCCTGGCTGCTTACGGTCAGCACACCTGGGGTTTGTACAGCTGCGTTTCTAGCTGTTTCAGCTGCCCTGCTCTCATTTATGACGGCTGGAACCGCTTCATGAAAATCAAGCTCGGCTTCAACCTGATGCAGAGCAGCAATAGATTCCACAATCCGCCTCAGCCCGGCAATGACGTTGGTACGGGTCTGGTAATCAGTTGATCTGATGGTCCCTTTCAGCAGCGCATTTTCCGCGATAACATTCTGCGCACTGCCTGCCTGCATGCAGCCTATGGTTATGACGGCGGATCTGTTCGGATCGACACCCCGGGAAATGAGGTTCTGCACAGACTGGACCAGATCTGCCGCAGCAACCACGGCATCTACGGACTCATGTGGCCTCGCTGCATGTCCACCTCTGCCTCGCAGCCGGATCACAAACGGATCGGCCCAGGCACAAATGATACCGCCGTCTACTGTTATTGTTCCCAGAGGATAGTGGGTATCGATATGACCTGCAAAAATTGCCGCAACGTTTTCCAGAACACCGGCGCCTATCAGGTGCTGAGCACCATTGCCATGTTCTTCGGCAGGCTGGAACAACAACTTCACCGGTCCAGGCAGATCTTTTTCGGCCAACAGTGCTGCAGCTCCGAGGAGCATAGCCACATGGCCGTCATGGCCACAGGCATGCATTATCCCTTGACGAGTGGAAATAAAGGGCAATGCAGTTTCCTCCTGTACCGGCAGAGCATCCATGTCAGCCCGCAGAGCTACTGCCTGGTGACGGCCGGCAGCCCCGGTCAGAATGGCCGTAACACCCGTACCGACAATTCCCCCCCGGGAATCGAGACCTATCTCCGCCAGCTTGTCCTGGATAAAACGTCCTGTCTCTTTCTCCAGAAAACTCAGTTCCGGATGAGCATGAACATGCCGACGAATATCACGAATCCATTCCCTCCGAGCAGAACTAAGGGTAAATGGTGCTTTTTGGTAAATGTCATACATAGTTGATTATTCAATGCGGATGGAACGTAGACCATTGGTATGATTTGGGTTCGGCCTCTCATCCACCTGTTCTTCTTCATTGTCGATGATATCATTTTCCGTTATGATCTCTTCCAGTTCATCATCAAACGGATCGTCCTCCCGAATAGCCCTGCCCAGAGTTATCGGCTCGGCAACCGGGTCAAGCGGCTGTTTGAAAATCGCAATAATACCATCCTGGGTTTCAGTTACGGAGACGAGTTCCCAACCGGATTGACCATACTCGTTTAGCGATTGCTCTACCTCTGCCTCATCGAGAAAAGAGCTGCCCAGGAATCCTTCCTTTTTTAAAGCATAATGGACTGTTTTATAACACCAGCGCATCAAGTTTTCTCCTTTTTCCTGTCAAACTGACTGGGGCTTACTGAGCAGAAATCAGCTCATCATCCTTAAAGCTGCCTTCGTATACGGCACCATTGGCCAGCGTGAGCTTGCCCATACCGTTTCTTCTGCCCTTATCAAAATTCCCCTCATACACACTTCCATCGGAAGACCTGAACACTCCGGTTCCGTGGGGTAAATCATCCTTGAATGCGCCTTTGTAAAAGGAACCGTCACTATATTCTAATTGCCCTTGACCGTTGAAGCTACCATTTCTGAACTCGCCGATATATTTACTGCCATCGGCAAAAATGTACTCTCCATCGCCATGAAACTGATCATCACGAAAAGTGCCTCGGTACTGACTCGAATCGGAATATCTGAATAGCCCCTCGCCCTCTTTTACTCCCAGCACAAACTCCCCTTCGTAGCTCCTTTCATCCCGGTAAACATATGTACCGGTACCGTGCATCTTCCCATCTTCAAAGTTTCCGGTATAGACGTCCCCATTGGCAAAGGTTATTGTGCCCTGGCCGCGGATAAGACCATTGTGCACTTCTCCCTGATACACGGCTCCGTTTTCGAAGGTATGGACGGCAATTCCCGTGTAGGGTGTAGCAGACATCTTGTCGGAGACCAGAAGACCATCATCAGCGGCCGGCAGCTCCGTCATGCCGCCTTCCGCCGGGATGGTATCGCTGCCGCTGTCCGGATCTGCCGCTACAACCACATTTTCCGAAACCACACCAGCCTGTTCCGTGGCAAGAACAGGTTTGCCGTCGGCAAAAGAGCCGGTATGGACAACCTTTCCGTTGCTGGTCAAGGTTCCCAGACCTTCTATGATATCGTTGTTGAATTCTCCTTCGTATATATCCCCATTGAGGAACACAAACAGGCCCTTTCCATGACGGAGGCCATGGCTAAACTGGCCCTGATACCGGGTCCCTTCGCTATAATCCATCTCCCCTCTTCCGTGCGGCAAACCAGAGGCAAATTCACCCTGGTAACGGCCGCCGTCGGGATACTCCATTCTGCCGGAGCCATGCATGACATTTTCTTTAAAGGTGCCGGTATACTGTCGCCCATCCGCGAAGGTCAACGTTCCCTTCCCGTGATACTTGTCGTTTACAAACATTCCCTCATAAACTTCACCCGAGACATCGGTATATACCCCTTCCCCCTGACGAACGGTATGATGCATTCCACCTTCATAACGACTGCCGTCAGCATAAACTCTGACTCCTTCACCGGAGGGCTGACCGTTACGAAAATCCCCTTCATACCAGGTGCCGTCCTGATAGATCAGTTTTCCCTTACCATGGATGATGGAGTTCCTGAAATCACCGCGATATTGACGGCCATCGGGGTAATGGAAAACACCGTTGCCGTTATAACGGCCAAAAGAGAATTCTCCTATATATCTGGTTCCGTCACTGTAGGCCAGCGTCCCATCACCATGAATGACATTCTCTTTAAACTGTCCTTCATAGCGCCTGCCGTCGGCTCCGACGAGTATGCCATAGCCATCCATGTGGCCATTTTTCATTTCGCCTTCATAGACAGCCCCGTCGGGATAGCGAAGAGTGCCCTTACCGTGAATAACGCCATCTTTAAATTCCCCGGTATACCGTCTCCCATCCTCATGAAGAAGTGATCCCGTACCATTTCGGCAATCACCTTCAAGGCATTGAGAAGCATATGCCGCAGGGGAAAATCCCCAGAGAAAAAGCAGCAAGAGGTAATGATGTGTTTTCATAGCCGGTCAATCTCCACAAAAAAAAGTCTATCTCACCGGAAAAGAGATATCATGAAGCACTATAGGCTCTTTTGACCTCTTCGCCGATTATCTTTATACCCTGTCTGACCTGTCCTTCATCCTGAGAATAATTTACGCGAATACATTCCTTTTTATGATCCCAGTCATCCGCCTCAAGACCCGGGAAGAAATGGTGGCCGCTGATGACCAGAACGCCTCGCTTCTTCAAACGTTTATACAGTTCTGCCGATGAGATCGGCAACCCCTCAAACCAGAGCCATAAAAAAATTGCTCCCTCGGGTTTGTGAATTCCATAGGATATTCCTGCCAGCTCCCCGGCCAGGAGCCCAACGGCCGTCTCCACCTTTTTCCGGTAGAAGGGGCGAATAACCGTGTTGCTCAACTCAAGGATCTCCCTGCTCTCAACCAGCTTCTGCACCAGAATGGCGCCAAAACCGGCTGGAGCAAGCGCCATTATGGCGTTCATGCCGGAAAGGACTCGGATGGTTGGTTCAGCAGCAATTATAATTCCGGTACGAACGGCCGGCAAACCAAGCTTTGACAGGGAAAGACAGAGAATTATATTTTCATTCCACAACGGGGTCGCATCGGAAAAGACAATACCCGGAAAAGGCCCGCCGTAGGCGCTATCGATAATCAGCGGAACACCGGCATCCCGGGCAAGCCGGTCAAGCCGATCCACCTCCTGGTCGGTGACGACATTACCTGTGGGGTTGGTCGGCCGTGAAACACAGATAGCTCCTGTTTCGCTGCCGATGGTTATGCCGTTAAAATCGACTCTATATTTAAAGAGATGCTCCTCCAATCGTTCTATTTTAGGTCTGGTTGCCACAAAAAAATCCCGGCTTAAGCCGATATCGGCATATCCGATATACTCCGGGGCCAGAGGCAGACGAATCTTTTTGCTGCGCCCGTCGTCATACTCCCCGGCAAACATATTAAGAAGAAGAAAAAAACCGGACTGAGAGCCATTGGTCAGACAGATATTCTGCGGCCCAACCGGCCAGCCATATTGATCACGGAGCAGCCCCGCCAGCGAGGCAAGGAACTCCGCCTCTCCCTGTGGAGCACAATACAAGCCCAAAAGCCGTTTACACAACGCATCATCTGCAGCAATCTCCTGGAGCCTCATCTGCATCTTCTGCTGGAACTCAGGGATATGGCCCGGATTACCGCCTCCCATCATAATACAGTCACCCTCCGCACCCGCAAGAGCATCCCCCATGTCCTTCATTAGGGAAAGAATTCCAGCCTCTTGCGCGAATTTATTACCAAACTTTGAATATATCATTTTTACTCGATTCCAATTTCTTTTTACACAACAGAGTAAACGACCAATAAAGCCGTGTACAGGGCTGCTTTATACCGGTTCAAGCTTGCCGGGTCTCATTTTTTGAGTAAGCAGAGCCAAAAAGTAAATAACCACAAGCGAGAAAAGAACACGACCGACCAGAAGCCCTGCCCAATGTCCGCCCAGTGCGATCATCAGCAGGGTATCTTCCACCAGGGCATGACTCAGTCCCATCAGGGCAAGGGAAAAAAAGACTTCCCTGCGCGTCATGGAGCCGCTGTTCGTCTCCCGTATAATTAGTGCGCCACCATAGCTGATTCCCATCACCATGCCGACAACCGTCACAGGAGCCGCTCTTTTGCTCATGCCGAACAGAGGCAAAACCGGTTCCAGTATCTTTTCAAACAGGCCCAGAACACCTGTAACTCTTAGAATTTTCATGATTATTATAATGCTGAAAATCACAATGATAATCAGCAAACAATTTTCAAGCTGTCCAACGGCCCAGCTCCACAATGTTTCGGCCTTTTTCTCAGCTGTAAACAGCATGGTTGCCGGTCCCTGCCAGAACTGTAACGTAGAGCTTAATGCGTGCAGAACAAAACCATAGATAAAGGCGCCCGTCAACCGCAACAGGGCAATAGGTGTAAATGGCGCACCGGCTTTTTTAGTGATGGTCAACTCCAGCGGCAGAGAGTGGGCCACCAGCATGACCGAACAGATAACGGTCACCTGAGCCACGGAGAGGTCGAGTTCCGGTACCAGCGCAGCAAAGACGACCATGGCGCCGTAGAGGTTGGTAAGAAGTGCCGTTGCCCAGACCAGCCCCATGGATCCGGGCAGACCGATGACATTCATGACCGGCTCCAGCATGGTGCTTAACACCGTGATCATGCCGAGCTCTTCCAGTATCTTGGTAATAATAACAACGGGAATGGTGATCTTCAGCAACTCCCAGCTGGTAAGGGCGGTATCCCTGACAAGACCCTTGAGGAACGGTACAACGTGTATGGCAAACCTGTCGATCAGCTGCACTCCACCTTCTCCCTACATCTTTTTTTTGGAGGTAAAAAGTTTACAATGCTCGCCGGAGGCGAAGAAAACCACCCTGGCCGGCAACTGTCGCGACTTAAAACGCATACCGCGACAGCCGTAAGGACGGGCTCTATCATGAGTAATATAAAAATACAAGCATCTATAACAATTCGGCATTTTTTGCATCATTTTAATACCCGGAGCATGACAACGGAACATACGTCTGAAAAATGGGAGTAACAACCGGAAATGTCCTCTGTCTGGACAATGAAGGAGAACAGCAAACTCACGCCGACACACTCGGCAAAAAGATCTCTGCCAAACTCCCACACGACAAGGATGGAAGAGTACCAATCACCTATCTTGAAGCAAGCATCACTTCATTACTACTCCTTGTACTTTTTGGGATAGTCAAACAGGAAAAGCCGGGCACATCCAGGGACAACATCAGTCCAGCTTTGCACATCACACTGCAGAGCGGCAATACCCGAGGTAGGAATATTCCCAAGACTTTCACCACTCAACTCCTCCGCCAGGTCGGTGATGGCATAATTATGACCCACCAGAAAAACCAGGGTCAGGTCGTCATCAATTTTTTGCAGGATAGCCAGCAGGTCCGCCGAGGAAGCATGGTATATTTCCTCCGCAAATACTATCTGCTGAGGGTCGTATCCGACCGCCTTTGCCATGAACATGGCTGTCTTGCCGGCTCGTACGGCAGGGCTGGCCAGGATCAAATCGGGCTGAACGCCGCTTTCAGCGAGTTTACCTGCCATAAATGGTCCATCTCTTTTGCCGCGCTTGTTCAGCTTACGCTCGAAATCGGAGACGGTCGTATCACTCCAACTGGATTTGGCATGCCGGATAAGGTACAGCTTTTTCATCGTAACCGTCCTCTCTTTTCAACCTCCTGCAAAAGCCTCTCGTAGGCAAGGCCCGCTCTTGAGTTCTGCTGCATGGCGCCGACCGGTTTCCTGGTGACTCCCATTTTTTCAATCTCGGCCAGGTAGGGGATAATGGTCTTCATGAATATTGCATATTTGCGGTACTGCGATATAACATCGAGATGCATGGTTTTCCGCTGTTCCGCCATGGAAAAAAAGGCGTGTACTTTCTCTTTGGCCACACCGGTTTTTTTACACAATTTGAGAAGCTGCTGCAGGGCCAGAACCGATAGAGTGGTTGGAATAACCGGTGTTATCACCATATCGGCAGAGGCAATAATATTCTCCGACAACAGCGTCAGGTTAGGCGGACAATCAAGGAATATAAGGTCATAGTCACCATCCAGCGATGCCAATATCTCCCGCAATAGCGGAGTCTTTTCCTTTTTCCTGTCAAGAAGCAGATCAATATTGCGATGGGAAAAATGAGCCGGCAGCAGGTCAAGATCGTCAAAATCGGTTCCACGAATAAAGTGGTACAGATTACCATGCAGAAGCTGTTTGCTGTTGAATTTCTTCTTTGGACGAATGCGGAAATAATAGGAGGAAGCTCCCTGCGGATCGAGATCACAGAGCAGGGAGGCATATCCCTGTTTTGCCGCGGTATAGGCGAGATTTACAGAAGTGGCGGTTTTTCCAACTCCGCCTTTGCTGCAGTAGACTGCGATAATCTTCATGTTAATTCCATAAATAAATGATGGCCATATCAGGTGCACTACAGGTCCGCACGGCAGGAAGTTACTGAAAACAGTATTTACTCCAGCAGAACGTTAAACCTTTTCCTGTTTGCCGGCGAAGCGAATTTTGCAAAGGTGCTTTCAAACTGCGAACGGATACTCTTGCGCTCCTCGGCCAGATGGGTCACAAGACCGCCGAGCGCGGCGGCTATTTCCACCGACCGCCTGTTTCTGCTTTTGATGGAGGTTCGAAAACTCTCCAGCATCTCCAGCTGCACGCAAACATCGTTAAAATCGCCGAGGTTATTCTGGAGGTTTTTTAATTGCTTCAGAAAATGCCCGATCTCCTCTTCAGCAAAAAACGATGAGAAAAATTCCAGAAGATAGCGCAGTTTTTTCCCTTGAATACGGAGGCTATGCAGCTCCTCATCAGGACTGTGCGCCCCCAGTTTTTCGCCGTTTTTCAGAATCTTCCGGTAGCGTTTTCTGATTATACGACGGGCAATGGGAAAACATTCCTCCTCGGCCATGGTCCGGCTTTGCCCGCCTGCTTCCTTCTGCAAAAACTCCTTCCAGGATCGGTGGAAGGTTGTATAACGCTCCGAGGACAACCCTTGCCGCAAAAGAGTCAGGTTTTTCTCTCTGCTCTCGGCCAGATCCTGGAAAAAAGCCTCCAAGCCGCCATGAAGCTGTTGCGGCAGCATCAAGGCATATTCGTCTTTTTGCAACAGATATACATCGAGATCGCGGACCGGACCCGTCAGGGAACCCAGCCATTTCAACTCATTCTGGAAATGCCGGCTTGTCTCCGCCGGCAGATAGTTTTTCAACTGCGACAAGAGCGACCTGGTCCTGCGCATGGCAACGCGAAAATCATGCAGAAATTCAGAATCAATATCATGCACCACTCCGGCGACATTTTTCGCCATGGCATCAAGTAAATAGAGACAGATAGAGCAGACCGCCTGCCGCACCGTTACGTCCCGAGACAGCGTTAAATCGTATTTAGAGCAATAGTCGAGCACTTCTCTTCCTACCGCGGCGAGCAGTCGTTGAAGCTCGGACATATCTTCGGGCAGCTCCACCAGACCCGCATCTTCGAATTTCCGCGCCACCCTGGCAAATGGTTTCTCATAGCCCTTCACCGCCTCTAGGCGTACAACAGGAGAGAGGTTTTCTTCTCTGCCGTTTCCCAGGACCTGTGTGGCATCAATCTGCAGACGGGCTACCGTCTTTCTGTCTCTATTACGAATATCGAGACTGTTTCTGGTGATTTTTGCTGCAACAATTTCACAAATCGCCCTGATCCCGGCCACGGACTGCAAGGCTGCCTTCAGCTCAGTACCCGGCAATTGCCGGCGGAAATAGCATTGCTTTACCAGCGCCCCTGCAGCTATCACCCGTCTCCCATCCGGCAAACTGAGGGAAAACCGTCCCCCTCTTCTTTTTAAAAGGCAGCCGGCTGCATACAAACTCCAGTCGAAGGTATCATAATAATATTCATTCAATTTTTGTCTGCGCTTATCACCGAGCAGATAGGACTGTCCTACCTTCTCCAGGGCAGCGGCAATTCTACTCTCATCTTCACCGGAAAACTCTTTACTGTAGTCTTTTTTCAAGTCCTTTCCTCACGATCTGTAATCGGCATTGATACGGACATAATCAACTGAAAAATCACAGGTATATATCTCTTCAGAGGCACTTCCTTCCTTCATATCCACAGTTACACGAATATCTCTTTTTTTCAGCACCTTATCTGCCTCGACTTCGGCCTCTTTTCCCAGAGCCAGGCCGTTTTTAACAATCATGACATCGTCGAAAAATATGTCCACTCTCTGCGGATTGAATTTTACTCCGGAGCGCCCCATAGCAGCAAATATCCTGCCCCAGTTGGCATCTTCTCCGAAAAAAGCCGTTTTTACCAGGTTTGAATTTGCTATGGTGCGGCCAATCTGCAGAGCCTCTTCCTTTTCTCGTGCTCCGCTTACTCGAATCGTGATGGTCTTGGTGGCGCCCTCCCCGTCAACAACGATCATCAGGGCCAGCTCTTTGAGGATGCTCTGCAGGCATTGGCTGAAAAGAAGATAGTCTGCACCGGCCATATCCTCTATCCAGGGATTATACGCCTTGCCGTTGGCCATGATCAGAACCATATCATTGGTGCTGGTATCGCCGTCGATAGTAATACGGTTAAAAGTGGTGGCAACACTGTTTTGCAAAGCACTGTTCAATTCGACAAAACCGATCTGTGCATCGGTCAGGACAAAAGCCAGCATCGTAGCCATATTGGGCATGATCATACCAGACCCCTTCGCCATTGCCATAAAACTGACCTTCCTGCCGCCTATATCGACTGTACGGTATACCGTCTTTTTGACGGTGTCGGTGGTCATAATTGCTTCGGCCACATCTTCAAAATTATCGGGCCCCAATTTCTGCACCAATCGAGGTACGGCCTCCTCGAAAACAGCAATGTTTAATTGTTCCCCAATAACGCCTGTAGACGCCAGCTGAACCATATCCTCTTTGATGTGAAGTTCTTGCGCAACCATCCTGCCGGTTTCGACGCCGGCATCCATCCCCTGTTTTCCGGTACAGGCATTGGCACAACCGCTATTCACCAGAATAGCCTGGGCACGTCCTTGTTTCAGTCGCTCCATATCAAGAACAAGCGGCGCGGCAATCACCTGATTGGTTGTAAAGACTCCGGCCGTCACTGCCGGTTCGTCGCAAAAAATCAAGCCGAGGTCCAGCCTGTCCTTATATTTTATCCCGGCAGCAACTGCCGCCATTGAAAACCCCTCTATTTTCATACTAATACCAAGCTATAGGTTACTTACCATAAAGGCTGCATACTGCTGCCCCTCATGAGAAACCCGGATACGTAAATCCGGATACGTTAAGTCAGCACACAGCTTACCATCTTTTTCTCTTCATTTTCCAGTGATAATTACAAATACGACATATTCCGTCAGGCTTCCCCGACGCCCTGCCTCATAAACGCGGTGGTCTGTTCAAGGTGACCTCCAGACAACACTACCGGTATGCTATCGGCACGGCCGACTGAAGATACTGAAATGTTTTGCCATAATTGTGCAAAAGAGCTATTCTGAGGCAATATGAAACAAAAACGACAAGCAACATTTCCGGTCTATCTCCATATACGCCCCTCTGCAACACTACTACAACAGAGGTCGCTGCTTTTTTACCCCTGTCCATTTTGGAAACCCGGAAACACATTGCCCATGGAGATCTGCTCTTTTTATGGTTTCAACAATTCTCTATATTGCTGATATAACCATCCGTATCACTCTTTCGACCCGTGCGGTATTCACGAAACGTCCCTATGGCGTAACGATCGCCTGGCTCATTGTCATCCTGCTGCTCCCTTTTATCGGAGGTGCGATATATCTGCTCTTCGGCGAGAACAGAATCTCTGAAAAACGGGCCTTACGCGCCAGAACATCCCTGCAGCATTATCAGGAATGGCTGCGGTCGCTGGCCAGTCGCGCCCCGGTGGACTGGAATCTGGTTTCACCAGTTTGCAGACCTTTAAACAGGCAGGCCACCAGGCTCATCGGCATTCCCGCCATGAATCATAATAACCTCGAACTTATTACTTCCCCTGAGGAAATAATGCGTTCCATTCTCGTTGATATCCAAAATTCAAAGACCACCTGTCATCTGCAGTTTTATATCTGGCAGGATGGGGGGATCGTCGAGCAGATTGTTGATGCCCTCATCGACGCGGCCCAGCGTGGTGTCAACTGCCGAATTCTGGTTGATTCCATCGGCAGCCGGGAGTTTCTCCGCAGTGAAAGCGTGCTCCGCCTGCGGCGTTCCGGCGTCAAAGTACTCGAATCGCTGCCGGCCGGCATCATAAAGGCTTTTTTTGCCCGTATAGACATCCGCAATCATCGAAAAATGGTTATCATAGACGGCAAAATCGCCTATACCGGCAGTCAGAACATGGTCGATCCCACGTTTTTCAAACAGGACGAAGGCGTCGGCCAGTGGATAGATATGATGGTCCGTGTCCAGGGACCCGTGGTAGAAAGCATGGCCGGTACATTTATCAACGACTGGTTCCTGGAAACAGAATCGGACAAAATCAAGATGCGCTCCCTGCGGCAGGATATTGAGCTTATCCGCACCATAGCAGATATTTATCCGGGTGAGAAAGCAGGCGATATTCCCGTCCAGCTGGTACCCTCCGACCCTGCCCTGGTACCCGATGCCATCCACAAGCTGCTGCTCACCACGGTCTATTCGGCCCAACAGGAACTCATCTTGACGACACCATACTTTGTTCCGGACGAAGCGCTGCTCACTGCCTTTAAATCAGCCGCTGAAAGAGGAGTGGATGTGCGTCTCATACTTCCCTGGAGAAACAACTCCAAACTGGTCCAGTTTGCCAGTCAGTCCCATTTTGAAGACCTGATGAAAGCCGGGGTCAACATCTTTCTCTTTACAGGCGGACTGTTGCACTCCAAAACCATTACCGTTGACGGCAATTTCTCTCTCTTTGGTTCCGTCAATCTCGACATGCGCAGTTTCTGGCTCAATTTTGAAGTATCTCTTTTTATCTACAGCAATGAATTTACGACAAAGATACGTGACAAACAGAAGCAGTACGAACAACAGTCCCGTCACCTCCATCCAAACGACATCTCCAAACGTCCCCTGATCGTGAAGTTCAAAGAAAACCTGGCACTTCTCATCGGGCCACTGCTCTGAAATGAATATACTTCTTGTAGCGGACATTCATGCTAACTTCCCTGCACTACAGGCTCTGGAGCAATATTTTACTCCCTGGAATTTCGACCTTGTCATCAACTGTGGCGATTCCGTTGTTTATGGACCATTTCCCAACGAAACACTCGCCTGGCTGAAAGCAAAAGCAGCGATTTCCATCCTGGGCAACACAGATAAAAAAGTGATAAAACTACTCCAGGGGAAAACCTTTGTTAAACCGGCTGATCCTCACAAAAGAATCATGTACACCTGGACCGCCGAACAACTCAGCCCCAGCTGGAAAAGCTATCTCCAGTCGCTACCGAAAAAGAAAACAGAACTGCTGTATGTAACATCATCAAGCCCGGTAAAGGTGGAGAGACACTACAAACTCGGCATATTTCACGGCAGCCCGGCCAGAAACCATGAGTTTCTGTTCAACTCAACACCGGACAGCAGATTCAGAGAACTGGCACGGCAAGCCCTGCTGGATATCGTCGTCTGCGGCCATTCCCACGATCCTTTCCATAAAATCTGCGACACCACACATTTTATCAACCCCGGCAGTGCCGGACGCATGTTTGACGGCAATCCCCAATCATCCTGTGCGACGCTCCATCTCGAAGCCGATTCCTTCCACGTGCACCACCATCGCATCAGCTATGACATCGAAAAAACCATCACGGCATTACGCCGGGCCGCACTGCCTGCTCTCTACACCGAAATGTACCGGTTGGGGCGAAAAACCAACTGACGGCAGGATATGAACAGAAAAATCCGGCATGATACAATGAATAATTGCATTTCCCCCCCATTCCCTGCTACTATCGCATAAATATTTGATCTTCTATTACAATGGAAACTGGGTACCGCCTTACGCTAGCCCGGATCTCTTATGAACTATCAACCTTAACCAGGACAGAGCCAATGTGCGCAAAAAAGAAGAAAAAAGCCGAGGATGCACTGCCCGAAGACGTCAGGCTGCTGGAAGGCACGGCCTATAAGAATCTCGAACGCGAAGAGGGCAACAAACGAACAGCTGTCTGGGTAAAGGAGTGGCACCTGGCCTATGAAATCGAGCTGAAAAAGCTGCAGATCGAGCTCATGAAACTGCAGACCCACATGAAAAATTCAGGCGAACGGGTCCTGGCCCTGTTCGAGGGGCGTGACGCTGCAGGCAAAGGCGGCACCATAAAAAGGCTGATAGAGCATCTCAATCCCCGCTATGCCCATGTGGTTGCCCTCACCAAGCCTAACGAGACGGAGAGCACCCAATGGTATTTCCAGCGGTATGTGCCGTATCTGCCTTCGGCCGGAGAAATTGTTCTCTTTGACCGCAGCTGGTATAACCGCGCCATGGTTGAGCCGGTGATGGGATTCTGTACCGATGAGCAGAACAAACGTTTTCTCAAAGATGTGCCGATGCTGGAGGAATTATTGGTCAAAGACGGCATCAAATTGTTTAAATTTTACTTTTCGGTTTCCAAGGATGAACAGAAAAGCCGTTTCGATTCCCGTAAAACCGACCCGCTGAAGCACTATAAATTGTCTCCGGTGGACAATCTGGCACAGAAATACTGGGATCAGTATTCCATTCGCAAATTCCAGATGCTCTCCGAAACCAACAGGACCATGGCCCCATGGACCATTGTCCGATCCGACAATAAAAAATTCGCCCGCCTCAACTGTATGAAATACCTGCTCAGCAACATGCAGTATACCGATAAACTCCCGGCTAAAGAACTCGAGCCCGACCCGAAGATCATCGTCTCCGGCATTGATGAACTCAAGCATATGGAAGAAAATCTGATGAAACCCTCCAACCTTTTCGGCTGAAATAATAGCGTTGGGCTTCATTCCATTCACCCCAACCTTATCCCGGCCAGATAGGCCCACCTACGATGCCCGGCCGTGACATTTCTTGTATTTTTTCCCGGAACCGCAGGGGCAGGGATCGTTCCGGCCGATCTTGTCCCCTTCCCTCTTAATGGTATGCGGCTCATTGTCATCGCCTCCGGCCGGGCCTTTATTGAGACGCATCTGCTGTTCTTTTTTACGGCGCTGTTCTTCTTCAAACTTCTCGACATCCTGCTCCTGCACTACGCGGACACGCATCAATGTTGAGACTGTCTGCACCTTGACGGTGTCGATCATGGTATGAAAAAGGTCAAAACCTTCTTTCTTATATTCATCCAGAGGATTTTTCTGACCATATCCGCGTAAGCCGATACCTTCCTTGAGATGATCCATGGAGAGCAAGTGGTCTTTCCAATGGTTATCCACCATCTGCAGCAGAATTACCCGCTCGAGATGACGCTGAGCCTCAAAACTGTTTCTCTCTATCTGAGCGGCATACCCATTTTCCACCAGTTCGATAATTTTTTGGCGGAAGGACTCGCTGTCGAGATCTTTTTTATCATCATCAGACCAGTTGAGCTGCAGATGAAAATACTCCATCATACGTTCTTCAAAGCCATCCCAGCTCCAATCCTCTGACTCAAGCTTATCCTGAGCAAACTCGGCAACGACGTTGTCGACAAGCTCTTCCCGCATGTCCGCCACCACCTCGCTGACGTCCTCACTGCCGAGTACTTCACGACGCTGCTGATAGATAACCTCTCTCTGTTTGTTCATGACATCGTCATACTCAAGCAGATGTTTTCGAATATCAAAGTTATGGCCTTCCACTTTCTTCTGGGCATTTTCAATGGCCTTGCTGATCATGGTATGCTCGATGGGCTCATCCTCTTCCATACCCAGCTTTTCCATGATACCGGAAATCTTACCTGAACCGAAGATACGCAGCAGATCGTCTTCCAGAGAAAGAAAAAAGCGGGAAGAACCTGGATCTCCCTGCCTGCCGGAACGACCACGCAGCTGATTGTCGATCCTCCTGGATTCATGTCGGGAGGTTCCCAGAATATGCAGCCCGCCGACATCCGTCACCCCTTCTCCCAGTTTGATATCGGTACCACGCCCCGCCATATTGGTTGCTATCGTCACCTTGCCTTTCTGGCCGGCATGAGCGATGATCTCCGCCTCACGCTCATGATGCTTGGCATTGAGCACCTCATGGGGGACACCCTCCTTTTTCAGAATAGCGGCAATCTTTTCGGAAACATCTATCGATATTGTGCCGACCAGTACGGGCTGACCAGCCTGATGTTTTTCCGTAATCTCTCTGATAATGGCCCGGTACTTCGCCTTTTCGTTTTTATAGATGACATCGGCATAATCAATCCGGATCATCTCCATGTTCGTGGGAATTATGGAGACATCGAGATTATAGATCTTTTTAAACTCCGCCGCTTCGGTATCGGCCGTACCGGTCATGCCGGCAAGTTTGGCATACATCCTGAAATAATTCTGAAAGGTGATGGAGGCGTAGGTCTGGTTTTCCCTCTCGACCTTGACTTTCTCCTTGGCTTCCAGTGCCTGATGCAGGCCGTCGCTGTATCGCCGCCCCTCCATGGTACGTCCGGTAAATTCATCAACAATGACCACCTGACCATCCTTGACGATATAGTCGACGTCCTTTTTAAAAACCACATGGGCTTTGAGAGCCTGGTTGAGATGGTGCAGATACTCTATCGAACTGGGATCATACAGATTGTCGACCTGAAGTAATTTTTCGCCCAGGGAGACGCCCTCTTCCGTCAGGGAAACCTGGCGGGTCTTTTCGTCAAGGGTGTAGTGCTCTTCCTTGTTGAACTTCTTGATGATCTTATCAACAACGTTGTACATCTCCGTGGAACTGTCGGCCGGACCGGAAATAATCAACGGTGTACGGGCCTCATCGATCAGTATGGAATCCACCTCATCGACAATGGCGTAGTGAAAGTCGCGCTGACAGAAATCCTTCATATCAAATTTCATATTGTCGCGCAGATAGTCAAAACCGAATTCATTGTTGGTACCATAGGTGACATCGGCGGCATAGGCTTCACGGCGCTGCGCGTCATCCATGGCATGAACAATCTTGCCGACGGTAAGACCAAGAAAACGATACACCTTCCCCATCCATTCGGCATCACGGCTCGCCAGATAATCATTGACGGTAACTACATGAACGCCTTTGCCGGTCAAGGCATTGAGATAAACCGCCAGGGTAGAGGTAAGCGTTTTTCCCTCGCCCGTCTTCATTTCCGCAATTTTACCCTGATGCAGAATGATACCACCGATGAGCTGCACATCATAATGGCGTTCACCCAGAATGCGCCGGGCGGCTTCCCTCATGACGGCAAAGGCTTCCGGCAGCAGCTCATCAAGGCTTTCCCCTTGAGTATATCGCTCTTTCAACTCAACGGTTTGCGCAGCCAGTTCCTCATCATCAAGAGGTCCGACGGTTTCCTCGAGCGCATTGATTTTTTCGACCACAGGCTGGAGCTTTTTCAGCTCCCGTTCGTTTTTGCTGCCGAAAACTTTTGTAAGGACTTTTCCGATCATATCGTTTCTTGTAAGTTAATATTTATGAAAAGAGTGTAATAGTCAGGATCTGAGCAGATCAAGCTTCCCGGTCATACATCAATGCTTCCTCGTCACAATCGGGAAACATATGACAATGGATGCAGTCACTCCATATCTTGTGGGGCAGGTCACGTTTATCAATATCACGAAAGCCCTGCTTACGAAAAAAATCAGGTTGATAGGTCAGAGTGAAAATTTTTGATATGCCGAACATGTCGGCTTCCATCAGACACTGGTTAACGAGCCTGGCACCTATACCTTTGCCCTGATACTCCTGCCGGACAGCCAATGACCGTATTTCGGCAAGATTCTCCCAGGTAATATGCAGGGCACAAACACCTAGGATAGCATTTTCCCGATCGACATACACGACAAAATCGCGTAACCGGTCATAAAGAGAGCTGATGGAACAGGCAAGCAGCAGTCCCTGCTTGGCATAATAATTCAGAAGCGTATGAATTTCCTTCACATCTTCCATTCTGGCATATCGTATCATTCCTTCTTCCTAAAAAACCGTCAATAAGACAGTTCTATATAAAGCGGGCTCGGAGTACTCTGACCGCTCCCTGCCGCCTTTCAGCTTTCTTTCCGGATATCGCTTCTGTTCACTGGGGTTTTTGCTTTTTTTGTTCGGTCAAGTTAACGATCTGCTGTAAACTCTCACCGTTGCCGGCGACGGGATCGAGGCTGGAAGGCATCAGCAGAGACTGGCCCGCCCAGACCCCCAGCAGAAACATCCACAAGAATATACAGAAACAGACAACCCCAATACCGCTGATCGCGCCCCTGGTAAGCTCAAACCTGTATTTTTTTACCTGCTTTCGTTTTCCTGCGGCCATCGGCCTTTTCCTACATCTGCTCGGGTGCGGACAAACCGACGAATCGGAGTCCGTTACCGAAAACTATCCGCAACGCTGCAACCAGGGTAAGTCTCGCCCTGCTCAACGCAATATCTTCTGAGATTACCTTATGTTTGTTATAATAGCTATGAAACTGTCCGGCAAGCTCAATAAGATAGAAAATGACACGATGAGGCTCCAGCTCCAGGGCGGCATTTTCGATCATGCCCGGAAATGCCGCCATACTTTTCAGTAAAATGAGGTCCTCAGGCTCCCTGAGCAGGGATAGGTCTATCTGCCGATCTTCGGGCACAACAAGACCATTTTCCTCGGCCTGGCGCAGAATGGAACAGAGCCTGGCATGGCCGTACTGGACATAATAGACCGGGTTTTCCTGGCTCTGCTCAGTCGCCAGCCCCAGGTCAAATTCAAGTTGACTGTCGGCCTTGCGCATCATAAAAAAGAACCTGGCAACATCCTCGCCCACCAGATCGAGCAGCTCGTCAACGGTTACGAAGGTCGCCTTTCTGGTGGACATTTTCACCTGTTTGCCGTCACGGGTCAGCGTTACAAACTGATGCAGAAGTACCTTTACCCTGGACTCGTCATACCCCAGAGCTTTTACCCCGGCAAGAACATCGGGAACCGTGGCGATATGGTCCGCCCCGAATATGTCGATGAGCCAGTCAAAGTTTCTGCGGAATTTTTCCCGATGATAGGCAATATCGGGAAGACGATAGGTTGGCTCCCCGCTGGACTTGATGATGACCCTGTCTTTTTCATGGCCGAATGCCGTGGTTTTAAACCAGGTGGCCCCCTCTTTTTCGTAGACCAGCCCTTTGTCACGCAACTCAGCCACCACTGCATCGACATGTCCTTCCCGGTAGAGGGACTGCTCGTTGTAGTAATTGTCAAATACTATCCCCAATCGCTTTAATGTAGTAGAGATATCAACAAAAATCAGCTGCTCGGCCTTTTCCTTGAACGGCGTGACGTCGTCGACCCCTTTCAAGGCATCGCCTTGCTCCGCAATAAGTGCCGCGGCGATTTCCTTTATATACTCACCCTGATAGCCATCCTCCGGAAAGGCGGCGGGCAGACCAAGTCCTTCCAGATATCTCGCCCTGGTCGATTCACCGAGAACCCGCATCTGTCTGCCGGCATCATTATAATAATACTCGCGATAGACCTGGTGCCCGGTTTTTTCCAGAAGCCTGGCAATACTGTCGCCCAGAATGGCCTGACGGCCATGACCAATGCTCAGCGGACCAGTGGGATTGGCGCTGACAAACTCCACCATGACACGCCGGCCCTCACCAACCGAGGAACAGCCGAAGGTGTCACCCGCACCGATAACGGCGGAGATGATCTCATGCCATCTGGCTGAAAAAACAAAAATATTCACAAATCCCGGGCTGGCGATCTCAACACGTTCAACAAAGGTAGAGTCCTCGGTAAGGTAGGTCTGTATTTCCGCGGCGAGCAGACGTGGATTTTTTTTCTCGATGCCTGCCAGCACCATGGCGATGTTGGTGGCAAAGTCACCCTGTCCGTCACGCTTGGGCACCTCCACGGTATATTTCCCTGCGCCCGCACTGCTCCACTTCCCTTCGGCAACACCCCTGGCGAAGCAGTCATCCACTATTTCTTTGAGCTTTGATCGTATCATTGCACGTCATAAAGTATAAGTTTGGACATACATTCCCGCCAATCAGGCCGAGAACTCTTTGCAAGGAGCGTGTCGTTACATTAACCCCGCACAAATTCCCTTTCATTATTATTTCCTATCATACAGAGAACCTCATAGCTGATGGTACCGATCCGCGAGGCTATCTCGTCAGCACTGATATAGTCGTCGCCACTCCTGCCCAGTATGACGACTTCGTCGCCTACCGCAACTCCTTCAATATCGGTCACATCAACCATACATAAATTCATACAGACTCTGCCGCGAACAGCGGCTCTCCGACCGCGGATAAGTACCTCGCCGCAATTGGACAGTCTTCTCGAAAAGCCGTCCTCATAGCCCACCGGCACCACCGCCAGGATCGTCGGTCTATTAGTAACATAGGTGTGACCATAGCTCACACCGCACCCCGCCTTAATATTCTTCAGCTGCAGCACCCGGCTGGAAAACGACATGACCGGCCGTAAACCATCAGGCTCGATTCGGATACGTCCCTCAGGATAATAACCATAAAGAGATATACCACAACGCACCATATCGCGGTGAGATTCGGGATGATAGAGAGTCGCGCCTGAGTTCGCCACATGGCGAACGACCTCCTGCCGATCCGGCAGTAATGCCTCAAACTCCGCAAACTTTGCCAGGCAAGCAGCCGTACTGCTCGACGCACGATCATCGGCACAAGGGAAATGCCCGGCTATTCCTCCCAGGGAAATACCCGGTAAAGACGCAACACATTGCAGTAACTTCCGCAGTCCATCCGGCGTTACACCGAGCCGATTCATACCGACATCGACCTTGAGATGCACGGAGAGCTGTTTCCCCGACGCAACCGCAGCCTGTGACAGTGCTTCAAGAGAGGCTTCGTCGTACACTACTGCAGTAATGTCATGGCGGCAGAATAAGGCCGCATCCTGCACAGCAAACCCGACCATTGCCATAACCTTGGCCGAAATACCGGCTTGACGCAACAGAATGGCTTCACGCAATTCGGCAACACCAAACATGCGGCATCCCGACTGCTCCAGAGCTTCTCCACATTCGAGCATACCATGGCCATAGCCATCGGCCTTTATCATAGCCAGCAACGAAGCCTGACCGGCGTGGCGCCGCAATAACTGATAATTGTGACGCAATGCAGCAAGATCTATCTTTACACGGTTAAACGAAGAAGGAATCATTTATGCTCTACCTGGAATAGTGTCTTACTTTTTTCCCAACCATACGGCCCATCCTTTCCGACTGGAAAAGAGAAGTGCCCAGCCAATGGCGGCATACAAAAAGCCCATCAGCTCAATCGACAGTACAGAGTAGTGACGCAGCACATAGCCCATCAGCATCATACAACCAATCACTGCCCATGTTGTAACGGAATAGACACCACCGAGACAAGAACCGTCGGCCAGCCGCAATATCCGGTCTATACTCTTTTTCGCTGATTTATCAAGAATAAAGAGTGATTTCAAGGTACCAAACAGCAGCGCGCCCAGAAAAACAATGATACTCTTCTGGCTTACCAGCCACAGGCTGCCACGCACCAGCAAAGCTGTACCGACACAGGTCCAGAGCAGTGACGCGGCAAACAGATGAGCATTTCGAGATGCGCCGGGTTTAAGGCGCGAAAACAACGTCGATAGAGACATAGCATTTCCGGAGTAGTGGACCGGCCCGATTTTCTCCTGCCTGGGAAACCGGCTCCTCCAAACAAGATAAGCCCATCTCCGCAGGGAGATGGGCTTATCAGAACTACTGGTTACCGAAGTATTTAGATCTCAGTAACGGTAATTGCGTCGTCACCACATACTTCAACACAGGTTTCGCAACCGAGACATTCTTCCGCTTCCACCGGCTCGGACTTGCCGTCTTCCATTTCGAAAACCTGAGCAGGACAGGCCGCTACACATTCTTCACAGCCGGTACATTTATCTTTATCTACAACTACTTCAAACATAATACACCTCCAAAAATTAGGTTAATTTACATATCCTTATAATGCAACCTGAAGTGGTTCCATTATTTTGGTTTTTATACGTTATGATCTATTAATGAAGGCTCATATTTTTGTCAAGAAAATTATTGAAAGCCTCGTTAGCGCCTAACTCCATCATTTTTGTATTTCATTGCATTATCGTATTACTAGCACGGATATGCTCCATGAAATCACCG